>JBJKSB010000036.1:0-131107 GCA_046704385.1 Bacteroidales bacterium
ACACTATTGTAACTGCTTTATTGTTAAGTATTTTACGTAAATTTTCTTTCTGAAATTAATTAAATTTTGATTTCATCAAGCTTCGTTTTATCTTTATCTAAATCTAAAATTTAACCAAGTTTGTGAAACCAATTTTCCGGAATTTAGTTATCACTTTTCTGATACATGCTTCATTTATGAGTTTTGCTCAAAATGGAAGTTTTACCGGTATTGGAAATGCTTCGGTAATGCTGTACGATTTCTGGGCCTTGTACAATAACCAGGCTGGGTTGGCTGATATTGAATCGCCTGAGATTGGCGTTAGTTACGAAAATAATTATTTTTTATGGCAAACCGGCAAACAATCAATTGGTGCCGTATTGCCCACAAAATCCGGAAATTTTGCCATTAATGGTTACCGTTTTGGATACTCTGATTATTCCGAAAATAATTTTGGTTTAGGCTATGCCCGAAATTTAGGACAATTCATTTCGACAGCTGTCCATTTTAATTATTTATACTTTTCACAATCACGAAATTATGGTTATAAAGGTACCTTTATTTTTCAGTTGGGTTTAATTGCCAAACCGGTTGAAAAGCTTTACATCGGTGTTCATGTTTACAATCCCGGAAGGGTAAAGCTGGAGGATTATGCCGACAAACGCGTACCAACCATTTTCAGATTAGGAATGGGTTATTATTTCGGCGAACAGGTTCTGGTGACTGCTGAATCAGAAAAAGATGTTGACCAGCCTATCCGGTTTAAGTCCGGTATTCAGTACGAAATTATTGACCATCTTTTTGTGCGTACCGGCTTTTTAACAAACCCGAACCAGTTTAGCCTGGGTTTGGGTTATACCTTAAATCATTTAACTACCGATGTCGCCATAACCACGCATCAATCGCTGCCTTTATCCTCTCAAATTTCATTTAAATACAGCTTTTAATCCCAATGGAATACATTGATAAAACTGCCCACTTTTTAAAACTCATTGTTGTTCTAACGCTGAACCAACTGGTTGCCGTATTTGGTGTTTTGTTTGTGTTTGGTTTACTGCTTTACCTACTGGCCCGCTTTACCCGGGTAACCTTTGTAAAAAGCCTGGGACAAAAAGCTGATGTTTATTTTACGGGTTGGATTGGTACCCCTGTCCATGAATTAGGACATGCTATTTTTTGTATCCCATTTGGTCATCGCATTACTGAAATTAAATTGTTTAGCCCAAATGCAAAAAACGGAAGTTTGGGATATGTAAATCACTCTTATAAACCACACAACATCTGGCATAACATAGGTAATTTTTTTATCGGTCTGGGACCCATAATCTTTGGCTCTGTTGTTATGTTTTTTCTGATAAAATACCTTATTCCCGATAATTCAATAGTATTAAAATTAATATCGTCAAAACAGGTTTTGGTTGGTGGCACAGACCTGACGAAAGTGGTTAATTCCATTTTAGAAACTGCCGGTCAGTTTATGTCAGGTCTGTTTTCAAATCAAAACATTAACAGCTGGCAATTCTGGGTTTTCATTTATTTAAGTTTGAGCATCTCGACGCATATGGAGTTAAGCCCTTCAGATATCAGAAGCATGTTAACAGGGCTGATTGCCATTATTGTATTGCTCCTTATAATAAATACCATCGGATTAATCTTTAATCTTGATATTTCAAAAAATATCGGACTGATAAGTAGCTATACTATTTTGAGCATCGGGCTTTTTACTTTTATCACGGTTTGCTCTACCCTGTTTTTCGTAGGTTCATTTTTAATACTGAATATTTTTTCAATTATAAGGTTCAGGAAATTTTTTCATCCATTTGGATAGTGACTTATGAATAAACACCGGCGTACAATATCAAGAAGATTTTTTATAAAAATTTGTCCCTCAAAGGCTCCGGGGTTTATTATTGCAGTATTCATTCTTTTCGGTAACAGTACATTTAGCCAGGTAACCCGCACCGATCCCGGCGTAATTGAAGATTTAATCGAAGATATTGCCCAACAAAATGAAGCTGAGGCTGATTATAATCAAATTGCCGATGATTTATATTATTATCTGGAACACCCTTTAAATTTGAACGAGGCCAATACCGATGATCTTGAAAAACTATGGCTTTTGAATGATTTCCAGGTAAAAAGCCTGTTGGATTATATCCATAAAAACGGTGGCATGACCAGCCTTTATGAATTACAATTGGTAGAAGGCCTGAATTATAATACTATCCGTCAACTTTTACCATTTGTAAGTTTGGCACCTATTCAACAACAGAAAAAGGTAAGCTTGAAAAAACAATTGGATTTCGGAAATAACACGCTGATTAGCCGGGTTTCATCAGTAGTTGAACAGCAAAACGGATATTATCCTGTTTCTGATTCTATAAGACAGGCATCGCCTAACAATTATTACCTTGGAAATACATTGCACATTTACACCCGGTATGCCTTTAATTACAAGAAGAAACTACAATGGGGATTTACGGCCGAAAAAGACCCGGGTGAATCCATGTTTGATAAAAACCAGCCTTATGGATTTGATTTTTACTCAGCCCATTTGCAAATCAGTGATTTAGAATTTCTAAAAACCTTTGTAATCGGCGATTTTAAAGCACAGTTTGGTCAGGGACTGGTATTGGGATCAAATTCGGGATTGGCAACTTCATCCAACATTATGGGCATCAGGAAAAGAGGCCAGGGAATTAACCGATACAGTTCAACCGACGAAAATGGTTTTTTCAGGGGAAGTGGCTTAATGGTTGGTTTGAAAGGCGTAACACTTTCAGTATTTGGCTCTGTTAAAAATATTGATGCCAACTTAATAATTAATGATTCTCTCAATGAAAAATACTTCAGTTCATTCCAGGTATCAGGAATACATGGTACTCCTGGGCAGGCAGAAGATAAGGATGCCGTAAAAGAAACAGTTTACGGTGCCAACCTCAACTGGCAGTACCGGAATTTCAGAATAGGAACGTCAGGTTTACATTATGGATTTAACCAACCCTATAAACCTGAAGATAGCCCTGAAAATTCATTCAAATTCAAGGGTTCAGCCAATAGCAATGCCAGTGCCGACATGGAATTGCGGTTTAAAGCCCTGCATATATTCAGTGAGGCCGCTATGAGTGAAAATGGCGGAAAAGCATTGTTGGCAGGAGCTCTTATGGAATTAACATCGCAGGTGCGAACATCAGTATTATACCATAATTATGCGAAAGATTACCAGGCCTTGTACAGCAATGCATTTGCCAAAGGAAGCAGCATCCAAAATGAACAGGGCTTTTACCTGGGTTGCGAGATGAACCCGGTTAAATACTGGAAAATTTCAGCTTATTATGACTTTTACCAGTTTCCGTTTATCACCAGTTCGGCCGATTCACCTTCGAAAGGAAATGAATATTTGGTTCAGGCTGATTATACTGCATCAGAAAATCTGAATATGTATTTTCGTTTTAAACAGGCAGTTAAAGAACAAAATACCGATATCGGAACAGATGGAATTGCCAAACTGGCTGAGGCAAAAAAAACCAATTTTCGCTATCAATTTGCTTACTCACCCTATGAAAAATGGGAATTAAAAAGCCGGATTGAGGCAAGCAGCTACAATAAACCCGGAGAAGATTCTGATATCGGGTTCCTTATTGCTCAGGATATTATTTATAAACCGGCCGATAAGAAACTGGCAGCATACCTTCGATACGCCGTTTTTGATGCTAAAACCTGGGACACGCGGTTTTATATCTATGAAAATGATGTACTCTATGGCTATTCGGTACCAGTCCTTTACAATAAAGGAACCCGAATGTACCTTTTAATCCATTATCAATTAACTGAAAAGCTGGATTTTTGGATTAAAGCAGCACAAACCTGGTATGCCGATACCCAAGCTATTGGCTCAGGTTTAAATCAAATAAACGGTAATACAAAATCGGAAGTGAAATTCCAGGTGCGTTTTAAATTCTGATTAAATACAATAAAATTTTGAATTTTGATATGCTTGCCATTAACTTATAACATATTAATAGTTATTAATATTATTTATTCGTATTTATTAATATTTTAATACTTAAAATCAATAAAAATGGATAATTGGCTGTTTTTAACAGAGCAGGAAATTTTAGTAGAAATCGGGAAAAGGCTTAAAAAAATAAAATAACCATGATAGCAGAAGTAATATTGCACGGTAAATTATTAGGAACCACCGAATGGAATTCCAATAAAAAAAGTGCTGCTTTTCAATATTTTCCATTTTAAGTTGTTAATTGTCCATTTCAACCAGAATATTATGAAATAATTAGCTGGTAGTACTTACTTTTGTAATAATGAATACTGTAATTCCAATAAAAAAACTATTCCGTGTAGCTGTTTATACATCTATTACCATTGGTTTAATAACCATGGGGCCGGTTTATGTATTTAGCACCATAATAGGCAACATAAACTCTAACAGCGTAGTTTTAATTAAACTGCTAAGTTCAACGGTTACAGGAATCAGTTTTTTTGTCTTTTTTATCTGGCTGATTAATATTGCCCTTTTGTATTACCAGAAAAAAAGAACAACATTAACTAACAATATCAGGTATATAGGGAGTTATCTCGTTTGTTTATTGCTGTTGCTGTCGATACGATTAATAAACAATCCTATCTTGAATGATCCGGAAAAAGTGCAGAGAATTCTAAACTGGAAAATAAAAGAATTTGGTATTCAACCTGTTAACTTTGATTATTTACAATATACTTCCTGGCTATTTTTAATTCTGATCATGATTTTCGTTTTAGGTTCAATCAATACGATAGTTCTTATAATCCAGGAATTAGTGCTGTTGCTGGAGAATAAAACAAAAATAGAATCGGAAAATATAAGGTTGAAAATTAAAAACATTGAGGCTGCCAATCAAAAACTCAAACAACAATTACAGCCTCATTTTTTGTTCAATTCCCTGAATGTATTGAAAACATTAATCAAAAAACAACCCGTTAATGCCGAAGCTTATCTTATACGTCTTTCTGATTTTTTAAGAGCTTCGGTTTCATTCGACAACGCTAATACTGTAAAGTTTAAAGATGAACTGAAACTGAGCCTGGATTATATTGAAATGCAAAAAATACGATTTAAAGATGCAATTCATTTCGATATCGCAATCCCGGAAGAAGAACAACAAGGTATTTTACCTATATTTTCAATCCAGTTACTCCTTGAAAATGCCATTAAGCACAACGCATTTACCATTGAATCGCCTTTATTTATTAAATTAATTTATCAGGATGGATGGATTACCGTAAGCAATAATATACAGCAAAAAAATACCAATGAGCCTTCTTCAGGTATGGGGCTGACCAATCTTTCGGAGCGGTATAAAATAATATCGGGTAACGAAATTAAAATTAAATCGGATGATTCGGATTTTTCAGTAAGCATTAAAATTTTACAAGATGAAAATAGTGATCATTGAAGATGAACATTTAACCGCTGAGGATCTGGCTGAAACTATATTAAAAGTAGTTCCCGATGCCCAAATTACAGCCTTTTTGTATTCTGTAAATTCGGCAATTTCATGGTTAGGGAAAAACGAACAACCCGACCTTATTTTTAGCGATATCCAGCTTGGTGATGGATTATGTTTCGAAATTTTTAAAACAATATCTGTTAATACCCCTGTTATTTTTTGCACGGCTTACGACGAATATGCTTTAAAAGCCTTTGATGCAAACGGGATAGACTACATATTAAAACCTTTCGACGAAAAGGCTATTGAAAAAGCTTTTCAAAAATATCTTAGGTTGAAAGATAAACTATCTGGCAATTTGGCTAATCTCGATCAAATTATTCAATTGTTTGAAAATAAAAAAAAGCAATCGAAGGGCTCAGTTCTGGTGTATAAACAAGATAAAGTACTTCCTGTCCGGTTTGATGATATCGCTGTTTTTTATATTGAAAATGAGGTAACATACCTGTTGACTTTTAATAATCATCGATATACCTTAAACCAGACTATCGAAAACATTGAAGCCATTGTACCTGATTATTTTTACAGGGTTAACAGACAATTTTTAATAAATCGCAAATCCATCAGGGAAGCTTCAAGGTATTTTGCCCGCAAACTTTCATTAAGCCTTATCATTCCGTTTAAAGAAACCATTACCGTAAGTAAGAATAAAGTTACCGATTTCTTAAACTGGTTATCGGAAAACTAAACCATCATGAGGGCCATTTCGCCTTTCATTTTGTCCATATCAGGCTCATTTCTCTTTTATTACATTTTGATTGAATGCATTTTTGTTGAGTATTTTAATGAAATCAACAAAATTGAAATAAAATGAATACAGTAATCAGAACCGAAAAACTAACCAAAAAATTTAAGGATGTTTTGGCTGTCTCAGAAATGTCGCTGAATGTAAATAAAGGCGAAATCTATGGTTTTTTAGGACTTAACGGTGCAGGAAAAACCACCACTATCCGTATGTTACTCGGGATGATTTCGCCGGACAAAGGTGAAGCCTTTATTAATGGTGAAAAAGTGCATGCCGGTAATACTAAATTATGGAAAGAAACCGGATACCTCGTTGAGATTCCCTATTCGTATCCCAACCTTACTGTAAAAGAAAACCTTGAAATAATCAAGAGGCTAAGATTTATAGATGACAGGACTGCCGTTGATTCCATAATGCATCAACTAAAACTGACCGAATACGCCAACCGGAAAGTCAAAAATTTATCGCTGGGTAACGCGCAACGATTGGGAATTGCCAAAGCATTAATTCACCACCCGGGCATATTGATACTTGATGAGCCGGCCAATGGACTTGACCCAGCCGGAATCTATGAAATCAGGGAGTTACTCATTGATCTGGCAAAAAACCAAGGAGTAACCATCTTTATATCAAGTCACATCCTGGATGAAATTTCACGATTTGCTACCCGTATTGGTATTATACACAATGGCGCTTTAATACAGGAATTAGATACCCGGCAACTGGAAAACCTTTGCCAGAAGCGTTTAAGGGTGAATACAAAAAATAACAGACTGGCCATGTCTGTATTACAGCAAAACAGTATCGCGTTTGAAAATACAGCAGATAAAATGATTGAGATTAAAAATGAGAATATCATCAAACATCCCGAATCTATTGCTACGCTTCTTGTTAATAACCAAGTACCGCCTTGTTTACTAAATGTAGTAGAAGAAGATCTGGAAACCTATTTTTTAAGAACCATTAAAACAGAAGGAGTATAAAAAATGAAAAGTATATTAATAACTCTTTGGGCAGAAAATCTGAAAGTAAGGAAATCAAAAATATTCTGGCTTTCATTTGTGTTTTTTGTATTTGTATCAATAATGATGGGATTAATTGTGTTTGTGCAACAACATCCCGAACTGGCTGAAAAAATGGGAATGATAGGCACAAAAGCCTCCTTGCTAAAATTTGGTGAACCCAACTGGAAAAATTATTTTACACTCCTGGCCCAGGGCATTGCAGGAATTGGCATTGTAGGTTTTGGATTTATTACCACCTGGGTTTTTGGCCGGGAGTTTACTGACCATACCATGAAAGATATTATTGCTTTACCTGTATCACGTACTTTCATAGTGGTATCAAAAATTATTGTTACGATAATATGGAGTGTTTTGCTAGCCCTTACCTTTTTTATTTCCGGGCTCTTTTTCGGGTTTATGGCAGGAATCACAGGATGGTCTGGTGAAATCTTTTCACAATTTGTATCCACCTTTACCAAAATTTCATTGTTAACTATATTATTATGTACTCCTGTGGCTTTCTTTGCAAGTTATGGCCGGGGATTTTTGCTCTCAATAGGTATTATAATCCTGACCATGATTATGGCCAATTTTACTGGATTAGTAGGATTAGGGCCCTATTTTCCATGGTCAATTCCAGGTTCCTTATGTGTCCCTCCATACCAAATAAAAGTTATAAGTTATTTAATTTTATCAGCAACAAGTTTTATAGGTCTGGCTGGAACCATGTTCTGGTGGCAATTCGCTGATCACAAATAAACAAAAACGGTTTCTTAATTATTCGTCCGGTTCTACGCCTTTTTTGTTAAGAATTCACAAAAAAATCAATACACAAAGCGTTTACAAATCAATTATATAAATTTGTACAATCGCAATTTGGATCAGGATGGATATAAATATTGTAAAAACGGTTTCTATCTTAATAATCTTTGTCCTTACTTCATTCACAATATTATTGTTACATATTGGAAGACACACAAAATCAAATATGTTTTTAGCCGCATATTTTATTTCCCAAATTGCAGTTGAGTTCTGTTATTTAATAACACCAGGCGGTATGCTTTTTCTGTTGTTAACCTCCTTTTGCTTTTCATGGGGCCAACTCTATTATCTTTTTGTTGTTTCATTAATTATTCCTGAATTCAAATTCAGGGCAAAAACTCTTTTTCACTTTATTCCTTCACTCCTGGCATTTATATTTTTAGTTGGCAAACATTTCAATGTATTCGAAAATTATAATGACCATTTATTTACATGTATACAAAAAAGCACCGACAATTTGCTGAACATCTTATTCAATATTCTAATATTAGGCTATAGCATTGCAGCCATTTTTATGTATATAATCCATTTTTCAAAAATAAAGACTTTAAGCTCATCAAAAAGATGGATCAATTTTGCTGTTTTTGGTTTTTTAATATCAAGCTTTATTGCCCGGATGATAAACTTTATGCACATTCAATCTGATCATAAATTTCTCTTTGGCAACTTTATATTTCTAATATTTTTTTGCATCCTGTTTTATATCGCCATTGTTTTCAGGACAATTACAGATAAGCTCAGCACTATTGAAAAGTATAAAAATTCCACTTTAAACAGTTCTGTTTCTAATGAAATACTGGAACGTTTAGAGTTTTACATGAAGCAGAAAGCCGCTTATTTAAACCCGGAATTAAGTTTAAAAAATTTATCAACGGCATTAAATATTCAGGAAAAATATATTTCTGAAGTAATAAACAAGTTGAAAGGCATGAATTTCTCAGAATATATAAATTTTTACAGAATTTCGTATGCCATGAATTTATTAAAGGATCCTGAAAACAAAGACAAAACCATGCTCTACATTTTATTTGAATCAGGCTTCAATTCAAAAACTACTTTCAATATCCGCTTTAAGCAAGTTGTTGGGTGTACTCCTCTTGAATATAAAAACAGTCTTAAAAATTAGTGTTTTTTTAAGAAAAAGAAGTTCCAAATCATGATTTGGAACAACTAAAACATCAAAAGAATGTTTTTTTGTCCTGCATTTTAAGATATTTATTATGAGGACAAAAATATTTTTTACATCAGTTGGCATTTCGCTAATGTTACTAACTATTGTACCTGTTGGCTTTGCGCAAGTACCTGCCGATTTTACTTATTGGAAATTTAGTTCGGGAGCATATTGTAATGCCCCGTTAATAAATGATTCTGTAATTTATTGTGGCAGTATGGACAGTGTTTTTTATGCACTAAATATTAAAAACGGAAAAGAAATATGGCGCTTTAAAACAGCAAATAATATAACATCAACAGCGGCCATGCAGAATGACACTATTTGCCTGGAATCGGGCAACAAATTATATGGGTTAAATGCAAAAACCGGTGATCTTTTATGGAGTTTTGTAGCTTCAGATAAAGTAAGCAAACCAGGAGTCCCAACAAGTTACCATCATTCGTCTCCTTTAGTTTATAACCATGTTGCTTACTTTGGTGATGAATGGGGTAATCTCAACGGTGTCAAAATTTCATCAGGGGAACTGGTTTTTCAGTATAAAATAAAATTCACCTACGATAATACTGATAATTATTTTATCAGGACCAAACCAGCAATACTTAATGATATTATTTATTTTGGTGACTATGGTGCCCACGTTTACGCTATTTCATTAACCGATTCAACAGAAATATGGATACACAAAATGAACTCACCCCTTCATGACGGGTCTCTGGTATCAGATGTTGTCATAAAAGACAGTTCTATATTTATTGGCGGTTATAATAATATATTCAGCCCTCTGGATATAAAAACAGGAAATGCCAGATGGGAATATACAGATGCTGAGACTTTCCTGCCATCAACGCCGGTATTTTATAAGGATAATGTAATAATAGGATCAACAATGGGTTCAGATAAAATTCATTGCCTAAGTGTAGAAAATGGCGATGCTATTTGGAGTATAAATGTAAAAGGGGTGTTTTTTACAAAACCTGTATTTGTAAACGACAGCATACTGATAATGAATAGTTCAGATCCTTATGTAACGGATAAAACAGGGGTGGTTTATTTTGTTAATTGTAACAATGGCGATATTATCAATCAGCTGTTTATAGATAATGCACCCGAAGCATATCCAATTGTTTCGGGTGATACACTTTTTCTGGGAACAAACGATGGAATGTATGCCATAAACTATAAGCCCTATTTGGTTAAAAACCTTGCACCCGATATCGAATTTAATGATATTAAAGAAACCATTATTATTGAGAAAAACCAGCAATTAACCGAAGCCTATCCAATTTTAAATAAATCGAATTTTTGCGATTCCATAACTATAACATGCACGGTTGAAGGAGACGATTCTAAAAGCAATATTAAGTTCATATCATTTAACAAAAGGCTTGTAAAACCAACTCAAAGCCTGAATTATAGCTATAAGGCCAAAGCTGATGTTTTAAATCCTGGAACCTATAATATTACCATTAGTGTATATTCCTATCACAATACCGATCCGCTTTTCGAGAAAAATATTTCACTCGTTGTAAATGATGTAACTTCAATAGATGAAAATAAGGGATTGAATTGTATTGCTTATCCTAACCCGTTTAAATCTAATGTTATATTTACAAATAACAGCTTTTCTTCATTAAAAGTACATTTATCAATTTATTCTATCGAGGGTTCCTTAATATACTCCCAGGCTTTTAATAATATGAATAAAAGTTTTGAATGGCAGGGAAAAGACTTACAGGGCAACGAGTTAAAAAATGGAGTTTATTTCTATGTAATTTCATCCGATAAGGGACAAATAAAAGGAAAACTGTTAAAAACAGAGTAAGAGTTGCCGGATAACCGGTTGGTGGAGTTCATGGGTAAATGTCCCTGCGCATGGCTTTACGCCAAATACGCTAAAGCATTGTTTTGCCACCTATTCCCATCCGCCCAAACAGATTGCCTGGGCGGATTAATCTC
Organism: Bacteroidales bacterium; assembly: GCA_046704385.1. GTDB lineage: Bacteria > Bacteroidota > Bacteroidia > Bacteroidales > SZUA-534 > GH45. Next base: position 11,188 of record JBJKSB010000036.1, read on the forward strand.
AATTTTATGATTTCTAAAAAAGCACTTTCCTAAAAAAATTAATGTTCAGTATCATATTGTAAAAGGTTTGCAATATGAACCAAAATAGAATGTAATTTTTATCTTTAGGAGTAAAATGGTGCACCTATAAAAGTGCTAGCCGTTATTTATTTTAAACTAATAAAAAGTAATAACTATGGCAGACCTATCCAGAATCGGAAAGAAATCATTACACGGGAAGATAATGTCGGCAGAAGAAGCTGCAAGTTTAATAAAACCAAATGACAATGTAGGAATGAGCGGTTTTACCGGTTCAGGATATCCAAAGGCTGTACCGCTGGCTCTTGCCAAAAGAATTATGGATTCAAGCTTAAAAGGTGAACACTTTAAAATTGGAGTCTGGACAGGTGCCTCAACCGCCCCCGAACTGGATGGTGCACTTGCTATGGTAGATGGTATGAATTTAAGACTTCCATATCAATCCGATCCGGTTTCAAGAAAAAAGATAAACGCCGGAGAAATGGAATATACCGACATCCACTTGTCGCATGTAGCCCCTTTTGTTAGAAACGGATTTTTGGGCAAACTAAATGTTGCATTAATTGAAGTCACCAAAATAAAAGAAGATGGTTCCATTGTCCCCTCTTCATCCCTGGGAAATAACCTTACATGGATTGATTATGCTGATAAGGTAATTCTGGAAGTCAACTCCTGGCAAAACGAAGAATTAGAAGGAATGCACGATATTTATCGCGACCTGAGTGTTCCAAATAAAATTCCCATTCCGATTGTAAAGCCAACCGACAGGTTAGGTGTGCCCTATTTTCAAGTCCCTGATGATAAAATTATTGCCATTGTTGAGACAAATGCTCCGGATAGGAATTCACCCTTTAGTCCTCCTGATAATAATTCTAAAAAAATAGCCGGTCATATTTTGGAATTTCTGGAACATGAAGTTAAAAAAGGAAGAATTCCACAAAACCTGCTTCCGCTGCAATCAGGCGTTGGCAATATAGCCAATGCCGTACTTAATGGCCTGAACGAAGGTCCTTTTGAGAACCTTACCTCTTACACTGAGGTTATTCAGGATGGCATGATCGACATGATGAAATCCGGAAAACTGACCGTTGCTTCAGCTACTGCTTTTTCATTATCCCCTGATGCTATGAAAGAGGTAAACCAGCATATGAATGAATACAACAAAAAAATCATTTTAAGACCCCAGGAGATATCCAATCATCCGGGAATTATTCGCCGTTTGGGATGTTTGGCCATGAATGGCATGATAGAGGCCGATATTTACGGAAATGTAAACTCAACCCATATTATGGGGACCAAAATCCAGAACGGAATTGGTGGTTCAGGTGATTTTGCCCGAAACGGGTATATTTCATTTTTTATGACACCCTCAGTGGCAAAGAATGGTGATATTTCATGCATCGTACCCATGGTTTCGCATGTGGATCACACAGAACATGATGTTCAGATAATTGTGACTGAGCAGGGACTTGCCGATCTGAGAGGCTTGGCTCCAAGAGAAAGAGCTAAGGTTGTAATAGAAAACTGTGCTCACCCTGACTACAGGCCAGTACTAAAAGAATATTATCGCCGCGCTTTAGCTACTTCTCCAGGCAAGCAAACCCCTCATATTATTGAAGAAAGTTTGTCGTGGCATGTTAATTTTCTAAACAAGGGTACCATGAAAAAATAAAAAAGGAAGCAATTATAAAAAGTATCGTGCACCAACTCCCCAATAATTATAAACTTACCAGGTCAATAAAGAAAATATTTATGTTGGAAAACAATCGTATGTAACTATTTTCCAACATATTACACTCCATACAGCCTTATGTAAGATCGCTAGCGTATTGAAACCCAAAAAATTCGTTTTACGTAATTATACTTTTAACATAAAAAGATTATAACATGGCACAAAATTGTTGGGAATTCAAAAATTGTGGACGTGAACCAAGAGGTAAAAATGTTGCTTTATTGGGTGTTTGTCCAGCCTCAACCGAGGCAAAAACTTCAGGATTAAATAATGGGAAAAACGGCGGAAGAGCCTGTTGGGTTATAGCCGGTACATTTTGTGGCGGTGAAGTTCAGGGATCGTTTGTCGAGAAAATTGAAAATTGTTCAAAATGCGATTTCTTTTTAGCGGTCCGAAAAGAAGAGGATAAGAATTATGTTCCTACCCCGTCTATTTTAAAAGTATTGAGATCTTAATAAAAAATTATAAGGAAATGGTGCAATTTTACCTGGTGTTTGGCCAGCACCTTATTGAGCTTGCTGGCTTTAAGCCATGTATTGAAATTACCCAGACATTTAAGTCTATGCAAAGATGGATTAATAGAAAAATAAAATTATCCGATATCTTTGTTCAAAAATTTAAATGATGATTCACATAATAAAATTAAAGTCTTTTATCGCGATTAGTTTCATTATTTCCACCTTAAGTATTCATGCCCAGGTTACTTATCCCATCGTGGATACTCGCGAATCCGATTTCTACAATAACACCTCAGTCATTGAGGCTCCGAATCCTGGTGATTCTTTTTATGGTCAGGATGCATGTTATAACGGAAATCAGCCTTCGTATACCGATAATGGCAACGGAACCTCAACCGACAATGTAACCGGGTTAATGTGGCAACAAGATATGGGCTACAAAATCTCATACAGTGATGCTTTCGCTAAAGCAGATACCATGACCTTGGCCGGGTATTCCGATTGGAGGGTCCCAACCATTAAAGAATTATATTCCCTTATATTATTTTCAGGCAGGGTAAATGGGGAAGTTCCTTACAAAATGTTTCTCGACTCCCTGTTTTTCAACCAACCACGGGGCGACACTACTATTGGCGAGCGACTTATTGATGCCCAAACATGGTCGGCTACACAATACAAGGGTACTACCATGAAAGGCGATTCAACGGTTTTTGGTGTTAACTTCCTTGATGGACGAATTAAGGGATATCCGAAATATATGCCCGGTTCAAATAACAATAATCCCAATAAAATGTATTTCCGGATGGTTCGGGGCAATACCCATTACGGGATCAATAATTTTGTTGATAATGGCGATGGAACTATAACCGATAAAGCCACCGGGTTAATGTGGCAACAAAGCGATGATGGAATCTCACGCGACTGGGAAAATGCATTATTGTATGCCGAAAGTTTAACCCTGGTGGGATATTCTGACTGGCGGCTGCCTAATGCCAAGGAACTCCAAAGTTTGGTTGATTATACCCGATGCCCCGAAGTAACTCATTCACCGGCTATCGATCCACTGTTTTCCGCTACAGAAATTAATGATCCAGATGGAAATCCGGGACAATACCCCTACTTCTGGACTGGCACATCCCATTTGGATGGTGTAAACCCATATACTGCCGCAGTTTATGTGGCTTTTGGAAAAGCCCAGGGGAAAATGAACAATACATTAATGGATGTTCATGGAGCCGGAGCACAACGAAGCGATCCAAAATCAGGCAACCCCTCAGATTACCCAACCTATTTCGGACCACAAGGCGATGTTCGGTATGTGTTTAATTACGTAAGATGTGTTAGAGATGCATCATCAGGCAATTCAATTAAAGGGAAAAATTCACCGTCAGACCTGCGCATTTGCCCCAACCCCGCCAGCCAATCCATCCAAATATTCACAAATAACCTGATCGGATACGAGACTTATCAAATAACAGATATATATGGTAAAATAGTGAAACAAGGGGTTTTAAAATCTGAAACAATCGATATTTCAGCTTTAAGAAAAGGTGTTTATCTGCTAAACATAAAAACATTTAATAAAGTGGTAAGCAAAAAGATTGCAATTGAATAACAGGCGTAATTGAATTATAAAGTATCCTTATAAATTTAATAGAATTAACGCAATAATTAATCGAACTCGTAGTCTTCTGTTAATTTGCCCTTTTGATTGTAAAACCTTGTATAATCAACTTCACCCATGCCTCTGAAAAGATAGCGTATACCGGTTAATTTCCCGGGATTTACATCATAAGGGGTTTCAAAAACCAGGGAGTCGTTAATACTTAATTTAAATGTTTTATCAAGCGTTTCAATTCCAATTGTATTCCACTCTTCAAGGTTTCGATACAAAAAAGACAGATTGGTTTTTTTTGATGTGAAATATTTGTTAAAAGCAATTATTAATCTTTCTCCCTGTATGGATTTAGCAATAGCTAATTGCACATGAATATTGGCATTCTCAAAAAAAAGAGATACTGTTGTATTACCCCCCTTTTCTGTCCTTATCAAAGGAAAATTTTTTATGCGGGTATCAAAATGCAAAGAGTCACCATCAATATCATTAAAAGTTTTAAAAAGATGATATGAAATCCTTTCAATATCACTCTTCGGAAAGGTATTGTTATTCAATACATTTTCTGAAAAAGCAAGCTTCCCCCGGGTGTAGATTTCCTTATCATCAAAATATTTTACATAAAAGTTATTTTTCATGTTCGATACAGCAGCTTTCCAGGTATTGGTTACCAGCTCAATTTTTAACTGTTTAACTACTTTCCCGTCAACGGCTAACTTTGCAGTAAAAGTTTCCGGCCATAGATACGAATAGGAGGCAATTGAATCCGCGGGGTCAATTGAAAATTCGTCTCCTTTTTCCCAGGTTGCCATTCCTAAGGGTTGAATACTGGCACTGTCGCATTTTATTCCATGCAGGTTATATTTAAAGTAAACCGTTACCGGCATTTCGGTGTGATCAAAATCCTCGTACGAAAACTCAACATTATCATAGTTTGTTTCAGATGATTTAAAAAGGCGGGGCAAAAAAAGTATTACAAGGATTATGAATATTGTTCCTAAAACTCCAACTATTACTTTTTTACCCGAAATAAACTTTTTTTTATGAATTTGCCGTCCTTTTTCTTTGGAAGTATTATTCTCCTTTAGATAGGTTTTCCAGTCATTATATCCTAAATATTTCGCGAATGCGTCAAGCGTCGAAACTTGGGGATATCCACTGAAGTCCTCATCAAAAATCCTTCTTAAGGTAGATATGCTGATAGATATATTTGTAGTATTAAATATTTCATCAGATAGTTTTAAAAAATCAGTATGTTTTAGTTTAAATACGTTACTACCTAAATATTTGCAAATAATCTCTTCTTTGCATTTGCTTAATATGTCTGATTGAATATCCATGGCATTCAAATATAATGACGAGTTCTCATTGCGCCAAAGTTAAATCAGGTTTGAAACAACTTTAAAACACATTTGAAACATTATTTTGGGTCAATTTAATCAAATTTATGCCTTGAAAAAAAAATTAATTTATCAATAAAAAATATTCGAAAATGAAAATTCATTCGGCAATTTTTATATTAATATTTTGTAAAGTTGGCTTATCGCAGACCATCCCAACTGACAGTCTGTATTTGGGACTAACACCTCCGGGGGATTCAGCCCTTATATTTGCTCCCGGGATTATTTCGTTGGAAAACAGGTTTGAACAATCCATTGCATTTTCACCCGATGGGCAGGAATTTGCTTTTGGTACAACAAATACAAATTGGGATAATTTTTCAATTCAGGTTGTTAGGTACAATGGTACGGAATGGAGTACACCGGAAAAGGCACAATTTTTAGGATCATCAGGTGATGGGCTTACTCCTATATACTCCTATGATAATTCTAAAGTTTTCTTTACATCATCGAGACCACAATATCCGCCGGTAAATATTTGGATGAGCAAAAGAACAGATAATGGCTGGACTGATCCGGAAAAAATGAATTCGCCAGTTAGCAGTTCAAGTATTGAATTTGAGGTTTCTGTTTCGGAAAACAATACTTTATTTTTTTCATCAAAACGGCCAGGGACATCAGGGGAATTAGATATATACTACTCAAAATTTGAAGATGGGGAATATAAAACTACAGTAAATATGGGGAAGCCTGTAAACTCTGTAAGAGGAGACGATTGCCCTTTTATCGCGCGTGATGAAAGCTATTTAATTTTCGCCTCCGACAGGGAAGGCGGTTTAGAACCCGATAAAAGAGACTTATATATAAGTTATAAAAAAGATGATAATACATGGACCAACCCTAAAAATATGGGGCCAACAATAAATACAACAGGATGGGATATGTACCCGAATGTTTCTCCCGACAATACGTATCTGTTTTTTACAAGAAGAGAAAACTGGCAAAACAGTAAACCTTCTGACATATTTTGGATAAGTGCATCAATAATTGACAAATTGAAAAAAACAAACTACACTCCCTATGTTAAATCTGAAATTCCAGACATAACTGATACTATCGGAAATACATTAAATTATACCATCCCTGACAGTATTTTTTTCGACGATGATGGCAACGAAACACTAACATTCAAAGCATCATTAAAAAATGACAGCGATCTTCCCAAGTTCTTAAGCTTTAATCCACAAACCAAAACTCTTTCAGGAGTTCTCACTGAGGCCGGGAGTTTTAATATTAAAATTACAGCCACCGATACAGCCGGAGCGAGTGTTTCATGTGTTTTTACGCTAACTGTTACACAAGCAACTTTAATTGATGATTTAAATTCGAATAACAATTTGGCAATTTTTCCAAACCCCGCCACAAAATCTATACAAATTAAGGGAACTGAAAATTTATTAATTGAAGCAAACTATATACTAACCGATCTGAGTGGAAAATTAATTAAACATGGTAACCTCAATTCTGAAACTATTGACATTTATGGATTATCAAAAGGGATTTATATGTTTACCCTGCATACCAGCGAAGGAATAATAACAAAAAAAATTTTAGTTGAATAAACCATGCAATTATAAAATATAGAATTTATAGGAACTACTAACCAAACTTTTAATTATGAGTACAAATGATAACAATTGCAGACGTACATTTTTAAAAAAATGCGTGGCATTAACAGCCGGAGCTTCTTTGATAGGCTCAAGCATCAAACTTATGGCTAATCCTGCCGACGAATGGAGATGGGTTGGATATTGTGGCCTGAAGTGCGACAATACCTGCTCCTGGTATAATAATAATCAATGCCCAAGTTGTAAATCGATTACTTATAACTGTACGGTACAACATTGTGCAAAAGCAAAGGAAATTCCCACCTGTGCTCATTGCACCGAACTGGATACCTGCGATGATCAATTTTGGGTTAACAATCCCAAACAATATGAAGCTATCAAGGAGTTAAGGGATAGTTTAGCGACCACCAGTATTAATAAGCGTACAAAAATTGAACAGGATATACTGATATTCCCGAATCCGGCTCAAGATTATTTAAAGATTCAAAACCAACAAAATTATATTTTTAATTATGAATTGGTTAATATAAACGGGCAGATTCTTAAAACGGGGACCATTGATAATAAGGAACTCACCGTTAACATTTCTGATCTAAAACCCGGTAATTATCTGTTTAAACTGATTAGAAATAAAAATGTATTTCAAATTCAAAAAATACTAAAATTATAACTTCATAGTTTTGTAGATATCTTCCCAATTTCGGGCTGCAAGGCATTGTACAATATGTGTTTAATTATGTAAGATATGTTAGAAATGCCTCAGCCGGTAATTCAATTAACAAAAGAATAATACCAAATCGGGTTCGAAATAAAATATTTGAACCGGTTAAAGAATACCTTAGTAATCTAAAATTTCGTAAATTGTATCTGTTTAAATATTAGCAACATATATTCAAATAATTAAGCAGGATGAAAAAACTCAGGTATTTTGTAGTCGTTTTGCTTTTGACTATTCCGGGTTGTTCAAAAAAGGACCAACACAATAACACACTGACAGATATTGACGGCAATATTTACAAAACCGTAACTATTGGGGATCAGACATGGATGGCTGAAAATCTCAGGGCGATACATTACCCCAATGGCACCGAAATAACCTTAGTTGCCGACAGTAGTTCGTGGATAAACTTAAATAACCAGTACCAACGCGCAGCATATTGCTTTTACAATAACAACGCCAATGGTGAAGCCACTACTTATGGGGCACTATATACTTATAACGCAGCCAAAAACGCCTGCCCCACCGGATGGCACTTGCCTGACGATGAAGAATGGAAAACTCTGGAAATGTTTGTTGGGATGAGCCGGGAAGAAGCAGACAAAACAGGTTGGCGCGGAACCGACGAAGGCTTGAAACTAAAATCGACCAGTGGCTGGCAAGGTGATGGGAATGGCACGGATGCTTTTGGTTTTTCTGCATTGCCAGGCGGATACCACGATGGTATAACAGGTGATTGTACAAGTTGTCGTGGTTACTTTGGCTATTTTTGGTGTAGTACCAGTTCCGGTTTAAACTATACCTTCTACAGAAAATTGTACTATTATCCCAACCAGATTGGTCGCTTCGAGAGCGACAGCATCTATTTAACGGATGGATACAATATCCGCTGCATTAAAGATTAGATCCATGGCTGATATATCTGCTAAAGATTTGAATCTGTAATCCGGCTGGCTGCCAAAATCGGGGTAAGGATCACTAAACCTGATCCGACTTATAATTTGGTTAGTAAAGCACCGGCATTATATAAAAAAATTACTAAAATGGTCCAGAATAAAAGTTATCAGAAATGAAGTCCGTTTTTCGGTGAGAAATTAGGAATTGTCCGATTAAAAAATGTAGTTTTAAATATGGATAATTTTGATGAATATATTCGGCAAGGTGAACCAAACAAAGCTGAAAAAGCAAAAGTGTGGAAAACTGCTATCGGCTTACAACAAATAGATGGGCTAAAACCTTCTGACTATTTGATCGAAACTGCCAGGCAAAACATTGAAGGCAACATTTCTATTGATGAGGTAAAACTGCGAATTGATAGTTATTATAAACAACACCCTGCAAAAGACACAGAAAACCGAACCGAGGAAGCTGACAAAGTTTCGGCACAAATCACGGAAATATTGACCGAACAAACCTTTACATTTTCACCTATCGAATACCTTACCATTCATAAAAGGCTATTTCAAAATATCTACAGCCACGCAGGCAAAATACGTGATTATAATATAACTAAACAAGAATGGGTTTTAAATGGTGAAACGGTTTTGTATGGGAGTGCCGAGAGCTTGAAAGCTACTTTGGAATACGATTTTGAACAAGAAAAAAAATTTAGTTACAAAGGTTTAGGCCAATATGAAATTATAGAACACATAGCGCACTTTATTAGCTATTTATGGCAAATCCACATTTTTGGAGAGGGCAACACAAGAACCACAGCCATTTTTTTAATCAAATATCTTCGTAAACTTGGTTTTAAAGAAGCAAACAACGATTTGTTTGCAGAACATTCGTCGTATTTTCGCAATGCACTTGTGCGAGCCAACTACGAAGATTTATCAAAAGGTATTCATAAAACAGAAAAATTTCTTATTTGCTTTCTTTCAAATTTATTGCTTGGTGAAAATCATTTGCTGAAAAACCGAGAAATACATGTTCAATATTCTGACACTGCAAAAATGCATAATGACACTGTAAAAAAGCAAAATGACACTGTATTTTATTTGATAAAGCATAACAACAAAATTACAGCATCCGAAATTAGCGAACGATTAAAGATAAGTTTAAGTACAGCAAAACGGAAAATAAAAGAACTTAAAGCAAAAGGAAAAATAGAACGTATTGGAAGCGACAAGACCGGACACTGGAAAACTATTGAACAATGACAATAGATTTCAAGACAGTAAGACAAAATATCGGGTGGTAACAAACCCTGATGCGCAATGGCAAATCTAAACTCAAGGTTTTTTTAACAAATAAACTTGATGCTATTTGAAATGAGATACTGGTAAATTAACTTTCAACTTAATCCGGCACCCAAAATGCATAGTCAAGGAAGAAAAATAGTAGTAAAATATCATTATATTTCATCAAAATTACATAATATAAAAATCTTAACCCATGAAAGACTGGCAAACTGTAATAACCTTTATTCAACCTCATGAAGCACATATGGCCAAAGGAGTTTTGGAATCGGAAGGGATTGAAACTATGATTCGTGATGATATGACTGCCCAGGTTAAAAATTTTTATTCGAATGCTATTCGCGGAGTTAAAGTTTTAACGAAAAAAGACGATTTAGAGGGGGCTGTAAGAATTCTTAAGAGAGGGGGATTTATTACTGAAAATGCAAAGAAAGAAAAAACAGAGACATTCGTTTTAGCTTCAAAAGATGAAATGGGTACGTGCCCATATTGCGCCTCCGACAACATCAGTAAAGCAAGACAGATAAGTATTATTTCGATTATCGGAGTATTTTTATTCCATGCTTTTTTACCGATTTTCAAAACCTATTATCAATGCTTCGGTTGTGATAAACGATGGAAATTTAAAGTAAAAAAAATATAATGACTATCGCCAACGTTATATAGTAATTAAAGCAACAAATTATTAACCTAAAATTAATTATATGACTGCCGCAAAACGAAAAACCATCCTTATTGCTCTTACCGGTTTGGCGATTGTATTAACATCGGTAACGCTTTTTGCATTTTATAACAGCACGGTTACCGTATTTACAACAGGAAAAATAATTGATGTTAAAAAACTCAAACTTTCAAAAATTAAAGGTCGTTTAGATGAAATAACATATGTGTATTCAGTAAATGGAAAAGATTATGCCTGTAAACAAAGCGTTGGAGTGCGTTTCCCCAGGCAGTCCATTGGCAACAGAGTTAAGGTTGAATATAAAAAAAAGAACCCTGAACAAAGTGAAGCTACTGGTTTTTATTTGGATTTTAAAAACTCGGATAATCGGGTTGAATTCCATGCAGCTAAAAAGTACGGATACCACAATATAGAATTAATTAACGATTTATATTTTTATACAAACTATGCTGATAGCGGAAAAGTAATTGAACGAATAGTAGGGAAATACACCATATACAATGACACTTTATATGTTACTCCCTATAATATCGGAATTGAAAATAAATATCGAAAATTAAAATATGTTTTAGTGGAAACACCTGACAGAGCCAGACGGTTTGGTATTAAAAATGTATCAAACAGCAGGATTTTCCAGTAATTTGAAGCGAAAAAAATCATAATAAAATATAAATGGACGATAAGCAAATCTGCATTAATTACTGCCTTTTGCCGAGGCTATCATGCGACTAAAAACATACACTTTGCATGGGCATTTGTTAAATAAACCAAAAACTATAACCATGAAAAATTTAAAATTAGTTTACCTTTTACTATTTATTGTGGGTTCCATAATACCGACCTACTTTTTTATTCAATTTTTGAATGAAAATAACTTAGACCCCAATGCCTTTATACACGGAGTTTTTGGAACGAATCCCGCAGCAAATTTTGGTTCCCAGGTTTTTATCAGCGTGGCGGTATTTTGGGTATTTATGTTTTTTGAATCAAAAGGAAAACATCTCATAAGGAATATTCTGCTTATGATTTTGACCTTTGTGGTTGGGTTAAGTTCTTCACTACCCTTGTATTTATATTTAAGAGAAAAGGGGAAACAAAATAGTTAAATAATGAATAAACAACGGTTTGCAAATAAATAGCACTCCTAAATAATGATAAAACTATCCTTTTATAATACCATAAGCAGAATTTTATTTTTAATAATTACCCCGGTTTTTTCCAGAATATTAAATTTGTATGGAATAGAAAAACTTATCGGCCTTATTGTATTAATTAACTAACAATTATAACTATATTTTACAATTTTGAACTTTCAACTATAATGCCTTGTGCAATTTGTAAGGAAAAAATAAATCATCATGTGGTCCAAATGGATATTAATTCGGTTGGGCAGGCTCACGGCATTCAATCACTCTCCAGTTCTTTTTCCCGGAAAGTTTCAATAAACGCCTGTCGGGATTAATACATACAGGATGACCTACAATACTCAGGGCAAACCTGTCATCCCACGAATCCCCATAAAACCAGGCATCCGGTAATTCCACTTTATGCTGAAGGCAATATTCCCGAATCTGTATTTCCTTTTCGTCATCAATGCAAACCGGCCCGTCGGGATTGCCTGTATAATAACCTTTTTCAATTTCCGGGTTGGAACAAATATAATCGTCGAAATTTAAAAATTCTGCAATGGGTTTTACAATGAAGGTGAGTGCGGCAGAAAGCATTACTATTTTGCCGCCATTCTTTCGGTGTTTATTAATCTCCTCCTTTATTTCAGGTCGTACAAAAGAAATAAGCAAATCATCAACCACATCGCCGGTAAATTCCTGCATAAACTTTGCTTCGGTACCCTTTAGCCATTTAATCATCGATAATGAGGAGCTTAGACTGCTTTTGATTTTTAATTTGTATAAAATGGAAAGCCAGTAAGCTTTTAATAATTCGCCTCGCGACATTACCCCTTTCCGGTAACATTCTTTAATAAGGATTCTTCCGCTGTTTACAGCCAGAATGGTTTCATCAAGGTCAAAAAAAGCGATGTAGGTTTTATGCATTCAATTTCAATTTGAACCCCCAAAAAAATGGTCTCCGTAAGGATTATAGATGATGGTTAATTTTCCCGGTAACAGATCAATCTCAAATCGGGTATCGAAAAACAATTCTCCATCCAGGTGATATGCCGATTCCTTATTCACCTCAATAACCATTCTATTGGTAGTATAATAGGTCACTTTTTTATGCCCCAGATGTGTTCCTTTAGGTACTTTCAATAAAATATTTAGACGCTCAGGCAGGCTAACCTTTGCAACCATGCAAACATCGAATAATCCGTCGTCTGCTATTGCTTTGGGTGTAACAAAATAGCCACCTGCAAATCTTCTCCCGATTGAAATGGTATTCATAAAACCCAGAGTTTCGTGCATGGTTCCATTGGTTGACGTTCTAAAGATTCTTTCCCGGTAAAACAGCAGATTTTTTAAAATGTGCCACACATAAAGGTTTTTGCTTCGCTCTTTAACCTGGTCGGGAGTAATATAATTTTCAGAGGCTACCTGTGCATCAAATCCCAGTCCCATTCCGTTAAAGAACAAATTTCCGTTACAACGGCCAACGTCAAGTTTTCGGGTATTTGCTTCAAAGAAAATATTCCAGTCTTTTTCGGTAAACCGCTCATTCTCACCAATAATTTGAGCAAAATCATTTCCGGTTCCGGCAGGAATTAGCCCTACGATAACTTCAGGAAATTCACTTAAGGCACTTCCCACTTCGTTAAAAGTTCCGTCGCCACCTATGGCAACAATTGTTTTAAAACCCTGCTCAGCAAGTTCTTTAGCCAGTATCTTGGCATGGTTTTTCTTTTCCGTTCGGACCAGTCGTGCATCAATATTTCTTTTTCTCAACTGGGAAATTAATTCCTTTTCAACTTCAAGTGGATAACCGCTTCCGGCAACAGGATTTATAATAAATGCCCATTGAGTAGAATTTTCCATAATTATGCAGTTTTATACGATGGTAATACCGATTCAATTCGTGACTGAACCCGGCTTATTATTTCATTGTCGGATAATTCTTTCAATTCAGAATAAAACATGGGTTCATGAATTTTAACTGTCAACCTTGCCCGATATCTGAAATAAAAACGATTTTTGGGCTTAAATTCATAAAAACCGATAAGACTGACTGGTAGAATGTCAAGTTCACTTGCTTTTAAAACGTGTAGAAACCCTTTTCTGAATTTGCTTAATTCCCCGGTGATAGTTCTTGTCCCTTCCGGAAAAATTGCCACTGTGTGATTATTGGTATTTTTAATCAGACCGTTAACCATTTCCTTAGTATTTCTCAGATCGGTTGTTTTCATCGGAACATAATTTATCCCCCGTAACACCGTCCCAAAAATTGGTATTTTAACCAAATACTCTTTCCCAAACCAGGCAACTCCCGGAAAAATCGACATAATTCCCAAGATATCGAACAAACTGGTATGATTCGCCATTAAAATGTACTTTTTCCCTTTAATACAGTTTGCTAACCCTTCAGTATGAAGACGTTTGCCAATAAGCATAAATGATCCGCGGGCCCATAGGTAATTAACTGCATTCTTGGCTTTTTCCCACTTTAACACATAAAAAAGCAGGCTAAATAAAACACTGGCGATAGTCAAAAAATATAAAAACATATAAGCCAGAACCGTGTATAAAAAATTAGGAGCATTCTTCATTTAACTCTCAAAATTTTGGTACTACAATTTAGTATTTTATTTCAATTTAATTTATCCGGTATATAAATTGAGACATTTTGTGGGATCAAACGATTAGGTTTTTCGCCTACCCGCGAAAGTTTGTTTCAAAGGTGCATGAGCTTTTCGTGTTGTCCGAAAGTTTGTTGCACCACTGCATGGGCTTTTCGGAGTTCCCGAAAGTTTATTACCCTGCAGCTGCAGGGTGTTTTCGGGAAGCCCTGTTATATTATATTATTCCGGTTTTACAATTTTGTATTTGTAACAAACGCAATTCTTTTACTGTCGGGCGACCAACTAGGAACATTGATAGTTCCCTGACCTCCGTAAATATATCCGATTACTTTTGGTGTCCCTCCTTCATAAGGCATCAGCCTCAACAAACAATTTTTGTAAAAAGGATGATCGCCCGGATTGATATCTTTCGGGAACGAAATAAAAACTATCCATTTTTTATCGGGACTTACATGAGGAAACCAGTCGTTATAATCATCAAATGTTAATTGGGTCTGGTTTTTGCAATTGGGATCCATCCGCCATAATTTCATTTTTCCGGTTCGTACCGAATTAAAGTATATGTACTTTCCATCAGGACTGTATTCCGAACCATCATCAAGGGTCTTGAAGTTGGTAAGCTGCGTTTCCTTTCCTGAGGCAACATCCACAGCATATATATCATACTGGCCATTCCGGTCACCAGTGAAAATCATGGTTTTTTTATCGGGCGACCAACCATGCAGATACGATGCAGGCATTCCGGGTTTTGTAACTCTTACGGGTACCGAATCGCCCTCAATCGGCAAATAAAAAACAGCCGAGTTGCCTCCGTTGCCGGGATCGTGATAGCTGATGCCCATTAATTTTCCATCGAAAGTCAACACATGGTCGTTGTTGTTATTGGTGGCAAAGCCGGTATTCATATGAGTGATGGAACCGCTTTCCAAATCGTATTTGTATAAATGACCCTTGGTGTTATAAATTAACGTTTTACCATCGGGAGTCCAGTTTGGTGCCTGGATGGAATGAGCCGAACTATACAATATTTTACGGTTGCCTGTTTCAACATCCATTACCTCAAGGTGGCTACCAATATATTCTTTATAAGGAATAAAATCAGCATCAGCCGGGCGTACAATTCTCACATTACGGTAAATAGCTTTTTCAATAACATCAGCATCATGCGAACAAACATAAATACCTACATATATTTCGTTATCTAGTGGAAGCGAATCCAGCTTAACCTCTGTAAATTCACCACCAAACTTCGCTGTCGACATGATAAAGGCGTTGCCGATCCTCTCCAGCTGAATTACATTGGGCATCGAATCCGTTGACCGTATTTCCTCAGTTTGTCCGTTAACGGTTTCCCGATATTGTAATGAGGTCAGACCATCACCATGAACCGTAGCATTCACATGGGGTGAATTACTATCCAGTTGATTTCTCACCATCCAGCCCACTTTGCGGTGAGCAACTACGCCTTTACCCACAAACTTAACCTCGGCCCGCAGAATAAAATCTCCCTGCAGGGTTGTCCATAAATACTGGAATTCGTCGCCGTTAAACCACATGTTGGTACCTGAACCGGTGATGGTATAGGTCCCATCAGCCTCGTTATACATTGAAGTACCTTTGTTTTTACAGTTTCCAACATCGGTGTTACTATCGAAAATGCCAATTTTATGTTGGCTCCAGCCTGATAAAGTCATGAATAAAAGAATTTGAATTATAATTATCGATTTTAGTTTTGTCATGTTTTTGAGTTTTTTTCTGTACAATTTATATATTATTGTCTGACTCTCTGTAATACACAAGCATACCTCACTTTCCACTCAGCTATTTGGATTACATGGTATTACCTTAGCAGAAATGCATAGTTTAGTTAAAATTAAAGATAAACGATTGATTAAACTGACAAAGTCATTATATTGCTTTTTTCTCTTTTAGGGAAAATCCCTACAGGGAAAAGGGTACTAAAACAAATATATATAATAAGTACCCTTTTCCCGCCAATTGGCGGGATTACCCTAATCAGGGGAGATCGAAGAAATTGAAGCCTGTACTTAGCCAAACATTTTAATTTAACATATGTTTTATCCAAAATTCTACCATTGCTTTTCTAGCGAACAGGTTTTAACATTCAAGCTACTTTTATTCATTCGGCTTTAAATGCTCGCGTAAATAGCTTAGCGTCGTCTTAATATCCTGATCTGGATTATCCCAATCGTATTCGTTTTCAATGGTAATTACCCCGTTAAAATGAAGACTTTTTAGTTCGTTCAAAAAAGCCTCAGTATCCAAAACACCGGTCCCGAAAGGAACTGTGTGTGCATCCAGGTTATTAAATTCGTTCATATCCTTAATGTGCATGGTTATTAACCTTCCTTTGGTTTTTTTGAGCATCTCCACCGGATCGAGGCCTGAACGCATCCAATGTCCGTTGTCGGCACAAAAACCCAGGCCATAACCTTTATCTTTAATATGATCGATAACAATTTGAGGGTCCCAATACCGATTACCTGTAGCATGATTATGTACGGCTATGTTAATTACATAGGCCTGGGTTAAGGAATCCAGTAAATCAAAATCCTTAAATTCGGGTTCAGAATTCAGGGTTTCAATACCCATTGCTTTAGCAAAATCGAACAGTTTTATCCATTCTTCTTTTGTATTGCAGGTAACCACACCGTATTGAACCAACTGTAAACCATTTTTCTTAAGAATTGATTTTATAAGCTCACGATCAGACCCCGGCATGGTAAAACCAGTTTTCGCATCATTTCCGGCTTTTATGGTTTGCCCCGGATACATTTCGATGTATTTAAATCCAAGGGCAGCTGCACGTTTGGCCGTCTCCTCAAAGGTAAATCTATTATACGACCAGGTCTGCAAGGCTATACGAATAGGCTGATCACATTCAACAGCTTCTTCCTGGGCCATTGAAAATTGACAAAAAACAAGGCCAACAACAGCTAATAAAAGTAATTTTAGTTCACTCATAGTTTTTTGATTTTAATGTTCCGGAACCAAACGTCATCACCATGATCCTGCAACCCTATGTAACCTTCGCTGGCTGTATTTATGAAATTTGGATATTCGGCAAATTTACTGTCGGCACACATTTTTTTCCAGTCGTCCGTCCATAAATGATATTCCAATACATTTTCACCATTCATCCAATGAACCACTGTCCCTTTATAAACGGTAATTTTTACCTGGTTCCATTCACCTGCGGGTTTGGCATTTTGAGGTTTGGCAGGAATTAAATCGTATAATGATCCGGCTTGCCGGTTTCCGTCCTTGCCAAGCTTAGCATCAGGATGTTTAGCATTGTCCAGTATTTGCATCTCAGGCGATGATTTCCAGATAGGATCGCCTGGCGTAGAATCATTACCGCAAATTTCCTGGGCGAGATAGAAAATTCCACTATTACCACCTTCAGAAATTTTCCATTCCAGGCTTAATTCAAAATTACTGAACTTCTGGCGGGTAATGATGTCACCACCATTGTTTGCACCGGCTTCACCTCTTCCCGATCCTGCAACGTGAATGGTGCCATCCTCAGTTACTGACCAGGCACCCGGCACCTCATCTTTACAATAACCTCTCCATTGATCCATGGTTTTACCATCAAACAATAATTGCCAGCCTTCTGCAATTTCATCCTTGGTCAATTTATTCTGACCAACAATTCTCTGAAATGATGAAAAAGCCAAGGCAATAACTACAATAAAAACTGTTTTTTTCATATTTATGGGTTTTAAAATGTTTCTTACTAAATTGACCATCCTTGCCGATAGGTATGTTTAATCAATTCTTCGGCAGTAGCTTTGGCATTTACGGTGTCATACCGGGTATCGAAATGTGGGTGTCCGTCAATTACAGCAAATTTATCCGATTTTACCACTTTTATCTGATCATTATCACCAATATTGGTGAATTTCATGTTGGCTCCATCCCACAGTAATTCACGTTTTAAGTCCTGCAAACGTACTGCAACCACTCCCATAACCACCGTTTCGTTCAGTGGTCCTGAATAGGAGAAATTTGAGCTTGGCATCAGGTCTTTTTCCATGGCAGTATTATATCCCAATTTACAGGCATTTACCCAGTCCATATAATGGCCCGCATCAATACGCCTTAAAACTTTAGGCACGTCAGGATTTTCTCTTCCCAAAATAAAAGGATTAGCTGCATAACAACCTGACATCAGTTTGCCTTTGGTTCCAATAAATAAAGTTCCGCCATTTCCGTCGCGGCCCATCATTTCGCCATCGGCAAGTTCTTCAGGACGTGGTGGTAGCATACCTCCATCCCACCATGTAACCTTAACTTCAGGCATATTTACATTCATAACTTTATCGCGCTGAGGAAATACGTACTGAACCATTTCAGCCACAGGTGCCGATTCGGTATTGAACATGGTTGAACTTCCCTGAACTTTGGTGGGATATTTTAAATTTAAAGCCTTCACGATAGGATCCATTATATGACAGGCCATATCACCCAATGCGCCTGTGCCAAAATCCCACCATCCGCGCCAATTCCACGGATGATAAACCTGGTTATATGGACGTTCCTTTGCCGGACCTAAAAACAAATCCCATTTCAAGGTATCTGGCGGAGTTTGTGCTTCAGTTGGCCTTTCCAAGCCCTGCGGCCAGATAGGCCGGTTAGTCCAGGCATGTACTTCTTTTACCTCACCTATTTCGCCGTTCCAAATCCATTCACAAATCTGACGGATGCCTTCACCTGAGTTCCCCTGGTTTCCCATTTGGGTAACTACTTTGTATTTCTGTGCATATTCTGTCATTTGGCGCGATTCCCAAACCGCGTGGGTTAAGGGTTTCTCACAATATACATGCTTGCCCATCTGCATAGCGGTTAATGCAATAATGGCATGCGTATGGTCAGGTGTACCGACCACCACAGCATCAAAGCTATCTTTAAGCTCATCAAACATCTTGCGCCAATCGTAATATTTTTTAGCGTCCGGGAATTCATTAAAAGTACCCGCTGCATATTTCCAATCCACATCGCAAAGCGCAACAATATTCTCCGAGCGCAATTCTTTAATTACGCCCCCTCCACGGCCTCCAACTCCAACACCTACAATGTTTAACTTATCGCTGGGCGCTTTATGCCCCAACCCACTGACTACATAGCTGGGTAGAATGGTGAACCCGGCCGTAGTAATCGCCATGTTTTTGATAAACTTACGACGACTGATTTCGTTATTGTTTGTTGGTTCCATATTAAAAATTATAAGGTTATTACTTTCTTTTGTTTTGAACTTTCCAACGCTGTAATTATGATTATAATCGCATTTAAAGCTTCACGGGCTGTAACCGCTAAAGAATCTCCATGTCGAACGGCCTGATAAACATTATCGAAAAAGCCCATATAATTCCCTGGTTGGGTTTTAATTTTTTTGCGGACTTCTGCCCCATTTTCAACGATATTTAAAATTCCATATAGATTTTCATCATCTGTACCCCAACTATCGCCTTTAGGCAATGCACCATTTTTCAGCAGGTTTTCCTGGGGGTCGAGGCCGTATTTTATAAACGATCCTTTATCTCCATGAATGATGAAATGAGGGCCCAATTCTTTTACTATAACTCCGGCTTTTAACTTTACCCTAAGCTTTTCATAGTATAAAATAACTTCAAAAGTATCGTCAACCACTCCCTCTTTTCGTGCGATCCGCACATCGCCAAACACCGCTTTTGGCATTCCGAAAAGAGTCAATGCCTGATCGATAAGATGGGGACCCAAATCAAAAAAGACACCACTACCCGGTAAATCGTGGCTTCGCCAGTTTGTCATATCATGTTCGGGACGAAACCGGTCGAAATGAACCTCGTACTCTGAAATGTTACCCAAAGCTCCTGATTCAATAATTTCCTTAACGGTTTTAAAATCACCATCCCATCGTCGATTTTGAAATACAGCAAGTATTTTTTGCTGCCTGTTGGCCAGATCAATCAATTTTTTACCCTCTTCAAGGTTGGTCACAAAGGGTTTTTCAACAATTACATGTTTTCCGGCCTTTAATGCCTTTCCAACTTGTGAAAAATGTTCGGTGTTTGGTGATGCTACCACTACCAGTTCAATTTCCGTATTGTTAATAATCTGATCAGCATCAGTAACTATTTCAACTTCAGGATACAGTTCATTTATTTCCTTATTACGGCTTGAACATATTTTGACAATTTGAAAATTTTCACTTACCTGTAAAAAAGGTGCCTGGAATATCTTTCCCGATAAACCAAATCCAATTATTCCTACTTTTATAGGATCCATAAAGTTTATTTTAATTAATATTTACTACACTGAGGTGGTTGTCAATTGAAAATACCGGAACCCATTAATGTTTTGCAAAAAAGACCCCTCCCGGTATCGTTTCTCTCAAATTTAAGAAACCGTCATTAAATTTCAAAGTGTAATTTATTAGCATATAATGATTAGCACAAATTTTCATTGAGCAATATACTCCCAAATGGTATTTTATAGTCGTTTAAAAAAATTTAATGAGGATTTTTAAGAGGTTTTGATTTTTATTTAATGCTGCTCAAAACTTTGAGGATAATAAAAAACTAACTGTACAATATTGGAACATAATTGTACAATTTTGAACATAGGCTTGTCCCCAAATTCATAATTTTGATTCTAAACCAATACTAATATTAAAATCAACCACTATGAAGAAACATTTATTTTTTGTTTTCATCGTTTTTGCGTATATATCAGTTAATGCGCAATGGACTCTTGAATGGAGCGACGAATTTAATTACACTGGTTCACCTGATGAAGCCAGTTGGAACATGGAAAACTGGACTCCGGGTTGGGTAAACGACGAGGTTCAGGCTTACACCGATCGAATTGAAAATGCTTATGTCGAAAATGGGCATTTGACCATTGCTGCATTAAAAGACAATTACAATGGTTGGACGTGGACATCGGCCCGTTTACAAACTGCCGGTAAACATGATGCGTTGTATGGCAGAATTGAAGTGCGGGCCATTTTACCCGAAGGAACCGGTACCTGGCCTGCAATATGGATGCTCCCAACTGACTGGGTTTACGGGAACTGGCCTACCTGTGGCGAAATTGATATCATGGAACATGTTGGTTTTGATCCGGGTGTTGTCCACGCTTCATGCCATACCGAAAGTTACAATCATACCATTAATACACAGGTTACTTTTCAAACACTGGTTCCTGATTATAGCACTGCTTATCATGTTTATGCCATTGAATGGACTCCTGATGCTTTAAAAATGTTTGTAGATGACAATAACTATTTCATTTTTGAAAATGAACACACCGGTTACGCTGCCTGGCCTTTCGATAAACCATTTCATCTGATACTGAATGTTGCCATGGGAGGAAGTTGGGGAGGCCGGATTGACAGAAAACTCACCTCAGCTGAAATGCTTGTTGATTATGTAAGAATGTATTCGTACAATGCCCCAACCGATACCGAAGCTCCGGGTAATCCTCCTTCAGTTTCAGGTGTCCCCGGTTCATCATCTGTAGCCCTTACATGGGAACCCTCAATAGATAATTATAGCGTTAAACAATATGATATCTATAAAGATAACACCTTAGTTGGCAGTACCATTT
Source organism: Bacteroidales bacterium (assembly GCA_046704385.1). GTDB lineage: Bacteria > Bacteroidota > Bacteroidia > Bacteroidales > SZUA-534 > GH45. Next base: position 32,945 of record JBJKSB010000036.1, read on the forward strand.
GGCACAATTATAATGTGTCGGGGCTTGATGCGTTAACGAACTATTCATTTAAGGTTGCTGCCCGTGATTATAGCGGAAATGTGTCTGGTTTTACCTCAACCAGTGTTTCAACCACTGACATTACATTTCAGGATATTCCCGGAATTGTTGAAGCAGAAAATTATGATGCCCAATTTGGAGTTCAAACCGAAACCACCGCTGATGTAGGTGGAGGATTAAACGTAGGTTGGATTGATTCCGGCGATTGGATGGATTACTGGGTTAACACATCTTCAGAGAGCGATTTTATTGTTGATTTCAGGACAGCCAGCATGAGTGGTGGCGGAATGATTGAATTACAGGATGCCGGCTCCAATACCCTGAGCAACACTACTATACCGGCAACTGGAGACTGGCAAGCCTGGACTACCGTTTCATCAGACCTCATCCATTTACCTTCGGGAACCAGTAAAATAAGAGTTTTTGCCAGTGCCGGAGGATTTAATTTAAACTGGCTCGAATTCAGGGCAGTCTCTGCCGGCAATGATACTGAAGCTCCAACTTCACCCCCAAACTTATCAGTGAGTACTACTACCACAACGGCTGATTTAACATGGGATGTTTCAACCGATAATATAGCTGTTGCGGGTTACAATATTTACCTGGATGGTCAGTTTGTGGAATCAGTTCAGAATCTTTCCTATCAATTTACAGGACTTACCAAACGTACAGGATATGATTTTGGAGTGAGCGCTTTTGATGCCACCGGAAATGAATCAGTTATAAGCGTTATAAGCACAAGAACCAAAGCCAAAAGCGGATTTTTAGCAGTTAATGACTCTAAATCGGACATTCAGGTGTATCCTAATCCAGCTGATAAAAATTTATATATCCGGTTAAACGAAAATTTACAGGGTGCACAAATTACCCTCTATAATGTTTCAGGTCTTAAACTGGTAAATTACCAACAGGTTTATAATGAACAATTACAAATTGATATGAGTATGTATTCTCAGGGCGTTTACATTTTACAAATAACTAAAGATCAGACTAATCAAATGTTTAGAATTGTTAAAGAATAAAGTAAAAGTTATAATGAGAAATGAGCTTCCTGATTTTTGGAAGCCCATTTTTATTATTAAGAATATTAGTTGTAAAATTAGTTCTTACATATCAGGGAGGTTTTAAATAAAACTTTTTTAACCCTGTGTTCCCTTTTCCCCTTTAGTTCAAAAATTAAAATGCCTGAAGTCAAATTTCCGGTTTCAAGGGTTTGCTCCACTCCAGGCTTTACCAACAACTCATCAGTATAAATTTTTGCACCCATCAGGTTATATACAGAGAAAGTCAACTTATCATTTGAGCCTGGTACTATCCTTACTTTACAGGTTTCATTTTCAAAAGCCACATTAAAATTTAATTTCCCGCTGAATTGATCATTAATTGAAAGTGAGACTGATTTAATATCAATCAAGGTTTTAGGGCTGCTTCCAAATCCCTCTTTAAAAGCCTCAACAGTTAAATCACCTTCCCTAAACAGGTTATCAAAAGCGACATTGATAGTATTTGTTGAACTGTTTCCGGTGGCATTTTCAGGTAATTCCCAAATATATGATTCAGCATTATACACTTCATCAACAGAGTAATTGTAACTTGAACCTTCCGAATCAACAATTGTATCGCCATAAATTTGTTGAGGTTGCTCCGGCACCGAATAATATTTAATATCGTTCATAGTTATTTCACTATTCAATGAAACCACCTTAACAGCCACATTATCATTATCAATTACTTTAATCAACAGATAATTTTCATCAACCACCTCGCCCATGCCTGAAGCCAAAAAAGTAATATTATCCCATTTGTCATAAAAACAAGGTATGGCATCGGTATTTCCAGCTACATCACCAGCAATCAGATAAAAATCCTTATCGGGATATTGTAAAAGCATAGGATGAACTTCAGTCCAGTAATTTGAGTGCCCGATGATTTGGTCGTAACGCGAGCGGCTGTTGGATTTCACCCCTTTATACTTTTCATGACTGTTCCAGATAATCTCATGAAAAAATATAAAAATATTCTTCACCGAATTGTCTGTAGTATCCAGTGTATTTTTTAAAAATGTAAGTTGAGTCGACGAAATAGACCGATCGGATTCTGTGCTGTTCAGAACAATGTACAACTCGTTTTCAACCCGAAATGCGTAATGAGTACTTCCATATTTTTCAATGAATACTTCATTCCCAATGAAATTATTATCATGGTTTCCCATTACATAATAATAAGGTAAACCAAACCCATCCATCTCTGTTTTAACCTGATCCCAGCTTTCCTGGGTACTTTGATTTACAATATCGCCAGTAAAAACAAAAAAACTAACCGTGCTGTCATAACCAGCATTTAGCGATTCCAGCAAATTCGGATGCAGTCCAATATTGGTACCGGAATGTGCACCATAAGCATGACCAGCCACAATAAAAGAATAAGTGCTATTTGTTTGTGCGCTTAATTGATTTGGAATTCCTGTAAAACAAAAAATTACAAAACAACTAATAACAGCAGTTTTTAAAAATCTCTGTTTCATGATTATAGTATTTGGATTAAACTGCACTAAAAATAATGTAGTTTTAGGAATGACACAAAAAAAGGTCAACTGTTTTTGTAGTTGACCTTGAAGTTACATTAACAATATTTATTTACTTAAATCCACCAAATACAGCACCTTTTTGCTTTTTCCATATAACATCAACATGTCTAAAGCCTAATTCTTTTAACCAGATAATATGATTTGTTATGCTGGTAGGTTTGTCTTCTTCAAAATAGCGGTCAATTACCGATTCCATCAGCTCCTCTTCGCTATGGTACTGCCTCAGCCAATCTTTCCATAGCTCCATATTTTTATTTTCAAGAGATTCTGAAGCATCAATAACCCAATCGGCATTATAAAAAATGCCGCCATTATTAAGCGCATTATGAATACTTTGGTATAAATTCTTTTTATCGGTATCGGTTGCCAAATGATGCAAAGCCAGTGCTGAAATAATAATATCATATTTTTCAGTAAATACATAATTATTAAAATCAGCAATATCAAACGATAGGTTTGGGCCATCCAATTTGGCTTTTGCCATGTCAATCATGGTAGGAGAAATATCTACACATTTTATTTTTGCATTGGGAAAAGCTTTAAGCAATAAAGCCGTAACATTACCAGTACCACTTCCCAGATCGCAAATAGTTAGTTCACTTTCCGAATCAAAGGGTATGGCATTAACCAGAATATCTAACATTTCAAAGTAGTCTGGTACGCATTTTTGCATAAAATCGTCGTACTCAGCTGCTTTTTGCTCAAAGTTTTGCTTAACTAAAGTGCTGTGATCCTGCGCCATTTTATTTTTTTATTAATAATTGGTCGAGAAATTTCGCGTCAATATTAATAAAAAAAAATAAGGTGTCCATATAAAATATGTTAAAATAATAATTTTTTATTCGGTTTGCTTAATATTTTTAATTAAAAACCACTATTTCTTAAATATTTTATAGAGAAAGCCAATAATTAAATTTTACTAAAAATAAATTTTCAGCCTTAAGACCAACCAGGTGATTAATATTATCCCGCATCGACATATTGGTTATTTCATCATACTGTGACCGGCCATGGCTCCATACAAAATAAAAAGTTGATCCGGTTTTGTACTCCCAACGCACTACAAAATTCGATTTGAATTGTTGGAAGTTAAAATCGGGATTGGCAATTTCAAATTGTTGATCCACATTTGAAAAAGTATAGGTTTTTGTATCAGCATTGTACGCTGTTTCATTATCGGTAAACTGATGATAAAGCTTGTCATATGTTTTAGAGTCGGCATCCGTAATGATTTTATATTGAGAATATTCACCTACTGATATATAGGGATTCCCATAATACTGAAAAGTTAATTCAGGAGTCAGGGTATAATCTACTCTAAGCGTTAATCCCAGGGTTTTTTGGTAAAGTGATGCCATAAAATACTTATCAGCATAGTTATCATCAACATATTGAAAACCACTTGTTAACAAAGAATAATTCCCGTCTACAGAAAATTTAAGTGAAGGAAGAGCCCTCCAGGTAATATTGGGTGAAAAATCATTTTGATTGGAAAGCCCGCTATCGAAAATATGGAAATGATAATTAAAACCGTAACTTACTTTTAATGACTCATTGGAATGAAATGATGCCGAGGCACAATGAAATCCCTGAGTATATATGGCCGGGCCACCCCTTAATAACCGCGTATCCGTTTGATCAAAATATCTGTTATAACTTATATTATAATACCACATATTTTCAAACTTGAAATAACTGTTAAAATTTATTGACGAACTAAGGTATTGGCCTCCAAAATCAAATACGTTGGTTTGCCCCAGGTGCAAACTGTATTCCCTTACATTTCCTTTGGGTTCGGTTACCACATAGTCTGTGTTCACCACCTGAATAATCTGATCGACGGTTGATAAAAATCCTATTTCGTTTAATTCAAGTTCAGGCGAACGAAAATTCAAATGCAGGTTATACCTGAATTTTCCACCGCTTTTTTTACCAATAGTTACCTGTCCCCCATACCCGGAAAAGCTTGTTAATGTTGAATCCAGATGCAAATGCTCAGCATCAGGTCGTTGAAAATACCTTGCTGAGGAATTTTGCAGTGTAGCGATGGATAGTTTGCTTCCCTTTACCAGGCTGAATACTGCTTTGGCATCAATAAAATATTTCTTATCATTCCAGTTATGTGTAAAATCAATTCCACCCGTGTTAGATCTCTCGGGCATATTCTCCAAATAAGTTTCATTTATCATTCGTGATGTGTTGGTTATTATCCCGCCAATCAAAGTATTACCTCCATTAATATCTTTTTGTACCCTCCCCACAAAAAAGTCAGATAAGGGTTCAGCAACTAATTTTTCTTCACCTTCCGGAGTGCTCTTCTTAATGGTCTCCTTTGCAGTTAAAGCATTAATAATTCCAACTGATAATCCATCTTTTGTTTTTCCGGTAACTTTTGCAGCACCCAAAATAGCAGTATTTTGGATGGACTGGGCATATTCAGCACTATCCAGTTCCGGTTGATAATTATGGCTTTGACCTATTCGTCGCGAATAAAAAAGATTGCCCTCACCAAAATCAAAATCTGTAATATTTTTCCCTTCCAGAAAAAAAGGTCGTTTTTCCTCGAAAAATGTCTCAAAAGCTGTGAGGTTCAAAACAGCAGGATCGGCTTCAACCTGACCAAAATCAGGGTTCACCGTTAAATCAAGCGTAAAATCAGAGGAAATTCCAATTTTTGCATCCACACCCAATGTCATTCGTTTATCAAATCCTGTGGCATAGGGATTACCAATTTCTTTTTCAGAAAATTTAACCTGACCCAAAGTATAGGGCAGCAACTCTATTCTGCGCGATTTAGGTATATCTTTAATACCATGAAGTTCACCAATGGAACGCATCAAACCTGGATTATCGCGGGGTATCAGGTTCCACTCATCCTCTTCCTGATTGCGATTAATCCAACGCCACGAGTGCAATCCCCAAATTTGTTCCTTGTTTCCGCTATATCGTAATTGGCTTAAAGGAATTCTGTACTCAGCAATCCAGGCAGAATCTTCCATACCGACTTTACCTTCCCAAACCGCATTCCAATTAGTGTCCCAGCCATCATTTTTTAGTTGGACATCAAGTTTGCTTCCGCCGGCCGTCATATCAAATTCAAAACCGGTTCTTTTATCGTAATAGGAATCAAAACAAACTCCGATAATATCACCAATAAAATCGTCACGTCGTCCCCGTTGCCGGTCTATCTTATTTACGTCTGTTTCAAAAGCCCTTATGGCTACATATATATTTTTATCATCGTAAAGAATTTTAATATCAGTTTTTTCAGAAGGCTTTGCACCTTCTACAGGCGTTTGTTGTAAATAATTTCCCGACCAAAATCCTTCTTTCCAGCAATCATCATCAAGCACACCATCAATTCTGGGTGGTTCTGAATTAAACCGCTGGGTTATATAAACCCGTTTCCCTGAGGCAGTCATGCTGTCTGCAGGGGATAAAGGTGTTCGCGGCGCATAATTCCCCGCCTTTAATCCGGAAAATGCCAAAAATAAAATCGCTATACAGCTAATTGTAAAATAGGTTTTAAACATGGTAATAAGAATTAATAGTAAAATTAAATATTTGAGTTTTAAGGAAAATCTTTTATCATACTTTTTGTCATTTAATTAGGGTCCGGGTGAACTACTAATTAATATTGCTTAATCTATCCAAATTATATTATTGCAAGAAATACTACCCCACATAATGTGAGGTAGTACCTAGGTTTGAATTGCTAACAAAACCTATTTAACACTAACCTTGATTAAATTAAACCTATATTTGAGTAAATTATCGAATATATTACGAGTAAATAAATCAATTACTCAAATCAAAGTATTACTCATAATAATTTGATGACTGCAAGTAATAAAAAAAATAAGCATTGAGTAATAACAATAATTAAAACTAAACTTCTCAATAATCTATTTTGATTTTATTTGATTGTTTTATTGTCGTTTACGATATTTGCCAATTATTTCTAAAAGTAATTTTAAGTGTTTTTTTAGAGATTATTTGTTATTTAATTTGAAGTTTTTCATATTTAATTTTTCAAACTTAATTCCTCAATTATGAAAGATTCTTTGTTGGTATCAATATTTCTTATTTTTTCCAGTCTGATCTATTCACAAAATTTCACTTATAAAAGCAACCAAATTCTGATTGAGGATGGATTGGCCCACAACTCCATTGAATGGGTTTATAAGGATCATGAGGGCTATATGTGGTTTGCTACCAGTAATGGCTTAAACCGGTTTGACGGTACTGAAATTAAAACATACCAAAACAATCCACACGATACTACATCACTATCAGTTAATAAAGTAAACTGCATTAATGAAGATGGTTCAGGAAATTTATGGATTGGAACTTTAGGGGGAGGTTTAAATCTTTTCGACCGGGAAAAAGAATGTTTCAAACATTACACTTCATCACGCTCAAAAAACGGTTTGCCAAATAATACAATTAATAATATAAAACTCCTACACAATAATGAACTCTGGATTTGTACAGCCAATGGCTTAGCCCACTTCAATCCTAAAACAAACGATTTTACCAATTATTTTCCAAAAAGCAAGGGCATCGATCTATCGCAGTTTTATGTTACTGATATTATTCAAACTAAAAAGGGCGATATTTATATAGCCACCGGTGACCATTGGATTTACAAATTTAATCCCGATTCAGGAAATTTTGAAGTTATTCATTATGTACGCGACAAAAATTTAATGGGCGATTATCGTAAATTCCTGGCTGAAGACCCGGAAGGAAATATCTGGATTTCAGCTTTTTCTCATGGCTTAATAAAATATAATCCAAATACAGGTGCCTCAAAAATTATTACCCCTAAAAACAGCAATTTAAATACTGACTTATTAAATGGGCAGATTATTGTAAAATATAATAAGTTATGGATACCCACTGATGGCTTTGGCATTTATGAATACGATTTAGCCAGTCAAAAAATGACCAGCATTAGTAAAGATCCTGCAAAACTCAACAGTATTAATAGTAATATTATTTATTCGTTGTGTATTGATAATCAAAATATTATATGGGCAGGATCCTTTAACGACGGAGTAAATTACCTTGATCCGAACCAAATTAAGTTTACTACACTAACTTCATTTGATAATAAGGATTTATCGTTCATAGGAACTTCAGTACCGGCGATTTTTGAAGATTCAAAAGGTCGGATATGGATTGGCACCGATGGTGATGGTTTATACCAATATAGTAGTGATGGTCATCTCTTTCATTATAAAAATGAACCAAACAATCTAAATTCATTAAGCTCCGACCGCATAGTGAGTATTACAGAAGATCATGTAGGAAATATTTTATTAGGTTCCTTTATGGGTGGAATGATGATTTTTAATGTTGAAAAAAACAAATTTACCCGATACTTATCAGGCAACAGCTCTACAGATATAGCATCAAACCATGTCTGGGATATTCTTATGGATTCTGAAAACAGAATTTGGGTGGGTCTGCTTGGGAAAGGTCTTGACCTTTTTAATCCTAAAACACAAACTTTTACCCATTATGGTCCGTGGACAGATAACTACAACCGCATTAATCACGATAATGTCATGAGCATTATGGAAGATAAAGACGGCGATTTATGGTTTGGTACTGAAGGCAAAGGAGTAAACATCCTCGACAAACAAACAAGACAGATGTATCCATCCATAACACCTTCGGAAAACATAAAAATTTCCAGCAATGATGTAAAATGCATTTATGAAGATAGCAAAGGTATTATTTGGATTGGAACGGTAAACGGAGGATTAAACCGATATGATAAAAAAAATCAAAAAATTGAATATTACAGTATGGATAACGGCTTACCCAGTAATATCATTTACAGCATTGTGGAAGACAATGACAACAACATATGGCTTGGTACCGCCTATGGTTTATCGATGTTCAACACCAAGACAAAAAAATTCAGAAATTATGCTAAAGATGACGGATTATTAGGATTTGTATGTAACAGAAAAGCTCTGTGTAGGCTTAAAAACGGCAACATTCTGGTCGGAACTACCAACGGACTCAATATTTTTAATCCCGATAGCATCCATGATATAAAGTTTAAACCAAAAGCATTTTTTACCAGTTTACGTATCCAAAATGAAGTTATTGAGATTGGAGATACCATTAATGGAAGAGTAGTATTGCCAAAAAATATCAATTATTTAAACCGATTGGTTATTTCACCACTCGATAAAATATTTACGCTGGAATTCGCAGCCAAAACATTCACATTACCAGAAAAATGCAGGTTTAAATACAAACTTGACGGATTTGAAAAAACATGGAAAACCACAGATGCGCAGCGCCGGTACGCAACATACTCAAACCTCGATCCGGGAAGTTATACTTTTCATATTAAAGCTTCAAACAGCGATGGAGTCTGGAGCAACGAAGAAACTACACTTCAAATAACTGTACTTCCATCATTTGTACAATCGGCATGGTTTAAATTGATTCTTGGCATAATTGTAATTTTAATTTTCTATGTTTGGTACCGTAACAAAATGAATATCAAGGAAAAACAATTTCTTAATGAAAAAGAAAAACACCAGCAGCAAATTGTGGTTCTTGAAAAAGAGAAATTGGAATCGGAACTTAATAACCAGACGTTTAATATTTTAAGCCGTAATCGTGCCTTATTGAAACACCGGCGTCGATTGAACAGCCTGGTAAATAAAGTTGATGAAAAAAATAAAGCAACACTTCTTGAAATTATGGATGAAATTGACCAGGAAGTTAATGAGGTTAAGGACTGGAAACATATTGAACCCCGGCTCGATAAGGTTTACAATAACTTTATGACCTCATTGAAAAGCAAACAGGCTAATCTGACTCTGACAGAATTACGCATTGCAGCTTATGTTCGGATGGGGCTGTCAACCAAAGAAATTTCAGAATTGCTGCAAAAAACCACTAAAGCTGTGGATAATGAGAGGTATCGACTCCGAAAAAAGCTGGATATTCCACTGAATGATTCCCTAAAAAAATATTTACTGGATTTATAAGTATGGGGAATAGCAACTTATTACAAATCAAAACTCTAATTTTACACTGAAATAAAACCTTTAATAACTATGAAAATCAAAACAATTATCTGGATTATCCTGAGTATAAATCTGCTTAGTACTCTAGAAACTGAGGCACAAACTTATCTCGATCCCAAAGCACCCATAAATGATCGCGTTGAAGACCTGTTACAACGAATGACTCTGGAAGAAAAAATCGGTCAGATGACTCAGGGCGAAAGGGGCAGTGTTCAAAACTCAAACCTGGAAGATATTAAAACCTATTATCTGGGTTCTGTTTTAAGTGGTGGAGGAAGTGTGCCTTATCCTAATACTGTGGAAGGCTGGCAAAATATGTATAATGCCATGCAAGAGATGGCCCGTTCAACCCGGCTCGGTATTCCAATTTTATATGGAGTTGATGCCGTGCATGGCCATAATAACTTGGTAAATGCTGTAATTTTTCCTCATAATATTGGATTGGGCTGCACCCGCGATCCTGAGCTGGTAACGGAAATCACCCGGATTACCGCCATGGAAGTTCGTGCCTCAGGACCCGAATGGACTTTTAGTCCCTGCATTACTGTTCCCCAAAATGAATTCTGGGGACGAACCTATGAGGGTTTTTCAGAAAGCACAACCCTGGTCGACAGTATGGCTGAAGCTGCGGTACTGGGTTATCAATCGGATTCACTGGGAACAGAATACCGGATTTTGGCCTGTGCCAAACATTTTTTAGGCGACGGCGGAACAGAAAATGGAATTGACCAAGGTAATACCATTTTACCGGAAGAAGAATTAAGGCAAATACATCTGCCCCCGTATAAAGCTGCTATTAAAGCAGGCGTAGGTTCAGTAATGGCTTCTTTTAATAGCTGGAATGGTGAAAAATGCCATGGACGAAAAGACCTTTTGACTGATTTATTAAAAGTTGAACTGGGATTTGATGGATTTGTTGTAAGCGACTGGAACGGGATTAACCAGGTGGACGATGATTTTAAAACGGCTATCGAAAAATCGATTAATGCCGGAGTCGACATGGCCATGCAACCCAATAACTACACTCAATTTATAACATTGCTCACCGAATTGGTAAATGAAGGAAAAGTGTCGCAAGACAGAATTGATGACGCTGTACGCAGAATTTTAAAAGTTAAATTTCAAATGGGCTTGTTCGAAAACAGCACAGCCCCGGTCACACTTATAGACAGTGTCGGCTGCCAGGCACATCGTGAAGTAGGTCGCCGGGCTGTCCGCGAATCATTGGTGTTGTTAAAGAATAATGGAATTTTGCCTCTTAAAAAAAACAATTCAAAAGTATTAGTTGCAGGATTTAAAGGTAATGATGTTGGTGCCATGTGTGGCGGATGGACAATTACCTGGCAGGGGCAGTTTGGTAAAACAACCGAGGGTACCACCATTCTCGCAGGTTTAAAAAATGCTCTCGGAAGTACTAACGTAGTATATTCAAACAGTGCAAACAGCCTTCCCGATGCCGATTATGCAGTGGTAGTTGTTGGCGAACAACCTTATGCTGAGTCGGGTGGTGATTTATATCGTTACGGTAGCAATGGGTTCCAGCTATCCGCTGATGATAAAGCTCTTGTAAGTGCAGTAAAGGCTAAAAACATTCCAATGGTAGTCATTTTATTTTCGGGTCGCCCACTTGATATAAGGCCGGAACTCAATGCCTCCGATGCTTTCATTGCAGCATGGTTGCCCGGTTCTGAGGGCGGTTCGGGGATAGCTGATGTTTTGGTGGGCGATTATGCTCCTACCGGAAAATTATCACACACCTGGCCTGAATCGTTCGACGATGTGCCCATAAATGTTTCTAATTTAAATAACCATAAAGCCCTGTTTAATTATGGGTATGGATTGACGTATTACCCAACAGGTATTTCTAAAACACAAAGGTCTGATAACAGTATAAAAGCTTATCCCAATCCTTTCCAAGATGAATTGAATTTTGATGTTGAACCCGGAATCGATACAAAAATTGTAATCTACGATCTGTCGGGACGTACTGTTTTTTATAAGAACAATATGGTTGAAAAACATAATCAACTATACTTAAACTCGTTGGATGATGGAGTTTATACCCTGGTTATTTATTCAAAAAATAAAACCTATCAGCAAAGAATAATTAAAAAACAGAATTTTTAATTTTTAGCATTTCGGCAAAATTTTTGCACCGCATGTGGCTCAGGTTAAAAAATATCTATCTTTGTGCCCGATGTTAAAAAAGCCGAAATACTTTATAATACTTGGTATAACTGCCTTATTTACAGGAGTTGTCAAACCGGTTCTTTCACAGGAAAAACCCGATTCTATCGCCCCGGCATCTACCCTGATTTCAGATACTACTCATTTAGTGGCTGATTCAATTCGTATTGCCATTAATGATAGCATACTTCAAAAAAAGGATTCAGTTAACGTCGATTCAGCTCCTTCAAAAAAAAGCAAATGGGATTTTTTAACTACAGGAGGTAACGACTCTACTTATTATTCATTTTACGGACATCTTTTTAATGTACCCGATACTCATATTGTCCGATTCTGGAATTACTCGCAAAATGTACACGAACTTGAAGTAAACAGCTATGATAGTTCGTTAGTCAATTTACAAATTAATCATCCTGCGTATCGCAACAGCATAAACAACAGTTATTTAGGCAATACCGGCAGCGCGGTAAATTCCAATATTTTTTCAGAACCCAACCCTGAAACCGGTTTTATATTTTTAAAATCATTCACACCTTACATGTTTTTAAGTAAAAACATGCAATATTATAATGTAGAAAAACCATTTACCATTTTTAAAGTCGACATGGGGCCAAAGGAAGAACAGAACCTTGAAATTCTTCAGACCCAAAATGTAAATAAATACCTGAACGCCTTTATTCGCTTTAAAAACTATACAGGTAAGGGTAACTTTATCAATCAGGAATCGAGAAATAATGCAGGTAGCATTGGGGGTTCTTATACACAAGGAAGGCTGGCATCACACATTAATTGGGATTTTAACCGCATTGAAGTTCAGGAAAATGGTGGAATAACCGATAAATTCTGGATTGTTGATTCAGCCATTTCGCCCAGTGAAATAAATGTGAGGCTAACCGGAGGCTCAAATTATGTAAAAGACCGGCAGTTATTTTTTGATCAAAAAATTGGTTTCCTGAAAACAAATGTGCCGGATTCATCAGCCCTTGGAGCCTACTGGTTTAGTTTGCAGTACACCCTAAACAGGCAAAAATCAAAACGCATTTACAAAGACGAAAACGACTTTTATACTAATGCCATTGGCGATTCTTTGTGGTTGTACCAAAATAACTATAATGGCGGGGCCACATTCGACTCCACCTATTACTTCTACCGAAATAATAATTTCAGGATTAATCTTGAAGAGAATCCGCGAAGTTATCCCTTTGTGGGAGCTTATTTCGGGTATGGTACGGTTTATAATGATTACTATTATTTTAATAAAGATACCCTTAATGATAAATCAAAAAGCCACGACTTAAAAAGCACTTACTTTGAAGCCGGAATATACAGGCTTAAGGGCGAGAAATTTAAGTTTTCGGGGAATTACAAACTATTTATAAGCGGGTATCGTATGGCCGACATGCAACTTGATGGTTTTATCAGCCAAAAGTTTGGCCGCGGACTTAACCAGTTTGAACTTAAAGGTGAAGGTTTGGTGAAAATTGAAACCTGCGATTATTTGCTAACACATTATAATTCAAATCATTATAGATGGGTAAACACTTTTAATCCGTTAAAACAAAGCTCCTTCCATTTTAGTCTGGCATATCCTCGTTTAAAAACCAGGGTGGGTACACATTTTAATGTATTGTCCGATTATATTTATTTCAATAATGATGCAATGCCCGATCAGTATCAACCGGCTTTTACCGTGCTTGATGTTTATGCTAAATCAGTACTGAAATTTGGACCGTTCGGTTTTAACACGCAACTTTATTACCAGCAAACAGGTAATAAAGAAGTATTGCCTCTGCCCCTGTTTTCAGGTTACGCAGCGCTTTATTGGTCCCCTAAAGTATATTTTAAAGATACAGGTGGTCATATGCGCTTTCACTTAGGGGTAGACACTTATTACTGGACCGAGTATTATGGCCCCGCATATTCACCTGCACTGGCAACCTTTCATACACAAAATGAGCAATTAATTGGAAATTATCCCTTTGTTGGAGCTTTTTGGAATGTTGAGATAAAACGACTGCGTTTTTATTTGCGTTATGAGCACCTGAATTACGGAATAACCCAACCTGCCAACCATTTTCTGGCACCAAATTATACTTCAAACGAAGCTACATTTCGTTACGGTATAGTCTGGACCTTCTACGATTAATATATCTCCAGGAAAAAGACGTACTTCTCCGACTTTGCCTATTTCATGTTAAGAGAATTTCAATTTGAATTACAGAGAGTAGCGTTACATTAAAGTACTCAACTGCATATTTTGCTCATCTTGTTGTGTTTATATCCCAAACCTGAAGGCAATACCGACTTACCCCTCAAAAAGGAAGATTTGCCAGGTCGACATTACCACCTGAAAAAATTAATACTGCTGTTTTGTTTTTAAATACGCTTAAATTTTCCAGTACAGCAGCTAAAGGCACAGCTGCAGAAGGTTCAATAACTATTTTTAAATATTGAAAAACCAAACGCATAGCTGCAATTATACTCTGCTCTTTGGCCGTAATAATTTCATCAACATTCTGCAAAATTATTTTAAATGTGCGTTCCGATAACGCTGTTCTAAGCCCATCGGCCATGGTTCTTGTGCTTACCGGGGGCATTAAGGTTTTTTTATAAAATGATAAATAAGCATCGTTGGCATTTTTCGGTTCCGCAGCAATTACTTTTGTATGATCCCACATGGCTTTGGCCGTAATTGATGTTCCGCTAAGCAAACCGCCTCCCCCAACCGGAGTTATAATAAAATCGGGTTCCTCAATTTGTTCTGTCAATTCCAGGCATGCCGTTCCCTGCCCGCAAATAACATTAACATTATCATACGGATGAATAAAAACCGCACCTGTTTCATCCAATACCTTGTCAAGTGTCATTTCCCGGGCTTCAAGTGTGGGCTCGCAAAAAGTAATCTTTCCCCCATACGACTTTACTGCATCAACTTTTACCCGGGGTGAATTCTCCGGCATCACAATATACGAGGCGATGCCATGCAAAGCAGCTGCCTTTGCCAATGCCCCGGCGTGATTCCCTGATGAGTGAGTAGCCACACCGTACTTTTTTTCTTCATCATTCAATCGTAAAACAGCATGTGTGGCACCCCTGTACTTAAATGCCCCCGCTTTTTGAAAATTTTCACATTTAAACAATAAATTACATCCCAATTGTTTATTGATTAATTCCGATTTCAAAACCTGTGTTTTTGTCACAAAAGGTTGTATCAAGCGGTATGCTTCTTGAATATCATTAATTTCAGGAATTTGTATATTAGCCATTTAACAATTATTTAGCAATAAAACCATACAAACTTAATTAATACCTAAGATACAATTTTGCAAAAGTTCTGTTAATTTTGATTTTTATTTATTAAAAAACCTAGCACAGTATTTGTAATTGATGATATTTGCAAAAAAAACCTGCTTTATATTAATTAAACTAATTTATAGTGAAATTACGAACTGAGAATTTAGTAAAAAAATATGGTTCACGAACGGTGGTAAGAGGAGTCTCTGTAGATGTTGAAAAAGGCGAAATTGTTGGATTACTGGGGCCAAACGGTGCCGGCAAAACTACCACATTTTATATGATAGTTGGCTTGATAACTCCCAATGGAGGAAAAATTTACCTTGATGAAACTGATATAACCAAAGAACCGGTTTACAAAAGAGCCAAGCGGGGCATCGGGTACCTGGCCCAGGAGGCTTCTGTTTTTCGTAAACTGAGCGTTGAAGATAATATACGCACCATTCTGGAAATGACCAGTTTAAGCAAAATTGAGCAAAAAGAAAAACTGGAATCGCTGCTAACTGAATTCGGGTTGCATCACATTCGAAAAAGCCTTGGTATTCAATTATCGGGTGGTGAACGACGGCGTACTGAAATTGCCAGAGCCCTGGCCATCGATCCAAATTTTATTTTGCTTGACGAACCTTTTGCCGGGGTCGATCCTATAGCTGTTGAGGATATTCAAGGCATTGTAAAAAAACTAAAAGAAAAAAATATTGGTATCCTGATAACTGATCATAATGTACACGAAACACTTTCGATAACTGACCGGGCCTATTTATTATTTGAAGGAAAAATCCTTAAATCAGGAACAGCCTATGATCTTTCAGAAGACGAACAGGTTAGGAAAGTTTATCTTGGAAAGAATTTTGAATTACGAAAATAACTAAATTACTATGTATTAATAAATTGACCCCTTGAAACACCTAAAACCCATATCTTTAGTAACCATTTTATTTTTATTTTTAAGTAGCGTAGTTTTCAGCCAGGTTACGCGCATAAGAGGCAACGTATACGATAAAGAGACCAAACAACCACTTCCGTTTGTTAATGTCTCTATTGAAGGCACTACCATTGGAACCACTACCGGATTTCAAGGTGAATTTTTTATTGAAACCCGTGAAACTGTTCATTATCTTGATGCCACTTATATTGGTTATGAACCTTACCGGGCCGAAATTAAACCGGGGGCATACCAGACTTTTGACATTTACCTGGAGCCGGAATCAGTAGAAATGTCAGAAATTGTTGTAAAACCCGGTGAAAATCCGGCCAACAGGATAATTCGAAGTATTGTAGCCAATAAGCCCAAAAATGATCCTCAACGGCTTGAAAGATATCAATATGAGATTTACAATAAAATGGAGTTTGATATCAATAATATAACCCAGGAGTATAAAGATAAAAGGGCATTTAAACAATTCCAGTTCATATTTGACTATGTGGATACTTCAGCTATTACAGGTAAAACTTTTTTGCCCGTTTTTATAACTGAAACATTGAGTGACTATTTTTATCAAAAACAGCCTCTCAAAAAAAAGGAAATAATAAAAGCCAGCAAGATTTCCGGAGTCGACAGTGATAAGATTACCGATTTTACAGGGCAAATGTATCTCGATTTTAATATCTATGACAATTTTGTCCCCATTATGGGCATTGATATGGTGAGCCCTATTGCCAATTTTGGTCTTCTTTATTACAAATATTACTTAATTGACAGTGCTTACCGCGATAACAGCTGGTGCTATAATATATCGTTTAAACCTAAGCGGAAACAGGAAAACACTTTTACCGGAAATTTTTGGGTACAGGATACCACTTTTGCTTTGCAGAGTTATAAAATCAAGTTATCCGACGATGTAAATATCAATTTTGTATCTGACTTTGTGGCTGAACAATCCTATATCAGGATAAACGACACAACCTGGTTTCCTAAAAAACAGGATCTGTTTGTCGATTTTGAAGTTACCAATAAAGATTATGGCTTTTTCGGACGAAAAACCACCAATTATTCAAATATTGTAATCGATCCGCCCATAACCAAAGATTTCTTTAGTAACCAATTAGCTGAAGAAACCATTTTAACCGATAGTGCCCATCTTTATTCGTACAACCAATGGGATAAAATGCGCCCTGAAAAACTCACTAAAAAAGAAAGTGATATTTATAACATGGTCGATTCCATTCAGGAAGTCCCTCTCTATAATACAGTTATTGATGTCATTAACACGGTGGTTACTGGTTATTGGGTTAAAGATCCCATAGAAATAGGACCTTACTATACCTTGTTCAGTTTTAACCCGATTGAAGGTGCACGGTTCAAGTTTGGAGCACGCACGAGTAATGCTTTCAGTACAAAATTAATGCTTAGCGGACATTTGGCTTATGGTACCCTCGATCACCAGATTAAATACGGTGCCGGAGCTTTATATATGCTCAATAAAAATCCAAGGCGATCTATTGATATATCTTACAAACACGATTATGAGCAATTGGGTGTTACCAATTATGCATTTTTATCCGATAACATATTATCATCTATATTTGCGCGTAAACAAAATGACAAACTTACCGAGGTAAACTCGCTTACAACTTCATACGAACACGAATGGTTCCAGGGTTTTAGCAATACCCTGAGTTTTACAAACAAACGGGTTTATGCATCTAAAACAGTTCCTTTTATTTCTGTTAATGACAATCTGGACACCACAAAATATAACAGTCTGATTACCACAGAATTAAAACTAACCACCCGCTTTGCATTTAACGAAAAATTTGTGATGGGGGAATTTGAGCGCATTAGCATTGGAACCGATTACCCAATTATTACTTTAGGATTCACTGCCGGTTTACAAGGTGTATTTGATGGCGAATACAATTATTATAAATTGAATCTGGGCATTGAACATACCCTGCCCTTAAATCCTTTTGGCGATTTGCGGTATATTATTGATGCCGGAAAAGTATTCGGAAAAGCCCCCTACCCTTTTCTTCAGTTACATGAAGGAAACCAAACCTACGCATTTGATGACTATGCCTTTAACTTAATGAACTACTACGAATTTGTCAGCAATGAATACGCCAGCCTTATGTTGGAACATCATTTTAACGGATTGTTTCTGAACCACGTTCCGCTCTTCAGGAAATTAAAGTGGCGCGAAATTGCCGAATACAAAATGCTTGTGGGAAATTTGACAGAACGCGATGCCGATTTTATTACCTTTCCGGCGAATTTAAATACGCTAAGCAAACCCTATATGGAAGCAGGATTTGGATTCGAAAATATTTTTAAATTTTTCAGGATTGATGCCCTTTGGCGCCTGAGTTACCTCGATAAACCCAATGTATTACCCTTTGGCGTATTTGCTAAAATGCAGGTCAGGTTTTAACTTTTTCTTTTTATTTACCAGCCAAACCCCAAATAAAGCCAAACTGATACTTAAAATATGTATCAAAGTTATTGTCTCACCATCGAATAATCCCCAAATAATTGCAAAAAAGGGTATAATATAGGTTGTTGAAGTAGCGAACAGTGCTGAGGTATAATGAACCAGGCTATTAAAGAAAAACAACGAAATTACTGAACCCATTAAAGCAAGTATAAACACAAATCCTAAATTCAAAGGCCAGTCAGGGGTTTGCAAAGCCTGTGTAAAATCACTAAAAGCAAGGTAAACCGTAGCTACCGGGCCAATAAATAAAAATGCAAGCGATGTGATTTCTACACCTGATAAATCTTTCAATTTAAACCGAATTTCGTTTGCATTTATGCCATAACCCAGGGTAGCAATTACCACATAAAGCGTATAAACATCAATATTTCCTATAGATTCCAATATATTTCCCTTACTTATCAACCCAAAAGCGCCTATAAATCCCAGTAGAATTCCCATGTATTGGTTTCTCCCCGGACGATTTTTATAAAATAAAACCCCCATAATTAACGCAAAAAACGGGGCCAGACTATTTATCATACCCGCTAAAGAACTGGAAATTTGCGTTTCTGCTTTGGTGAACAAAAAGGCAGGGAAAAAAATCCCTGCATATCCGGCTATCAGAATATGCACAATATTTTTACGGTTTACCTTTTTAATATTTCTAAAATAGGTAGGTATTAAAATAACAAATGAAAAAAATACTCTAAATGCCGCCACCTGCATATAATCGAACGATCGCAATCCCTTTTTCATTAAAATGAATGACGATCCCCATATTACGGCAAGTGAAAGCAATGTGATCCATTGCCAGTGTTTTTTTGACAAATAGTTAAATGACATAAGTGATTATAATTTTAAGTAGGCAAAATTATAATTATTTTGATTGGATAAGGTTACTTTGGTTTTTGCAGGATGATGTTTTAAAAATACTTTATTAACAGCATCTTTATATTAAAAACCTGCCATAGGTAGAAAAAAATCCCGGCTCGTAGGCCGGGACTAATTAGACACATTAATTAAACCCATAAAAAAATTACCTGTGTCTCCCTATGAAATAACATTTAATTCATTGAATAATTTATTCGCATCTTAAACGATAAAAGTTTTTCTGATTTAAAACCTAACAAATCACGCAAACCTAAAATATCTTCGGTATTCATGACCAATATTATTCCTGTATCCATTATGGGTAACCTCAACTTATCGGATGCACTCAATAAAGATAAATCCTTCGACAATTCCTTAAGATTTTTTTCAAATGACAAATAATCATCCATCGTCAGATTAAACTCAACATTTCCAAACTCGATACAAAAAGTATTTGAATGGATATCGTACAACAATTTTCCCTTGTTATTTGACCTGATTAACTTTTTCATTTCTTTTTTTTTGCACTCGCGAATCAGCTTTGCAAGTATTATGCCAACCTGTTCATCTTTAAAAACGACAAAACCAGGTGAGGGTTACAATTTTTTTACAGATTAAAAAACTTGTTTTTACCATCTTGCTTCAATTATCTAACAAACATTACGTTTGTAAGGTTCAAATTAGTATTTGGATAGGCACAAAAATTGATAAGGGAGCTAATATATTGTATAAAAGGATAATATGGGGCAATAAAATCTCGAACTTTAAAAATATCCGGTATGTATTATTTTTTCCATGTAACTTGAGTCATATCAAACCTATACATTCGCTCTTCCTAAGCCTAATCGGGGCGCGACTCAAACCTTAATTCCGCAAGTCATCGGATGATTTATTGATTTATAAGTAATTCGTTCAACTTTTTTTTTGGTGCTTTTATTTTAGCAGTCCGATGACTATCAACCGATTGTGGAAGAGATCTGCGGATTTTAGGTCAAAGGCGCACTCCGATGAGCATCTGTATTTTATACTTGAATTGGTACCATGACCTACAACCATCTGTCGTCAAGAATTTCGCCTTTTGTGCTTACTGTCATAATTTTCAAGGGAACTTTCCTCGCAGCCCTTTGTAGTGCTAATTGAATTAACTGGACCAGCCCTCCGCAACACGGTACTTCCATTATCATGACGGTAATGGTATTTACATGTGCACCATCAATTAAATGTACCAGTTTCTCAATGTATACTTCTTTATTGCTGTCAAGTTTGGGACAGGCAATAGCTAATTTTTTATTTTTCAAATACTTACTGTGAAAATCACCAATTGCATAAGCCACACAATCAGCACTTAATAACAAATCGCACGATTCGAAAAAAGGTGCCATAGGATTTATTAAATGCATTTGTACCGGCCAATGACTTAATTGTGAGGAGATATGAATTTCGTTGCTATCTATTGATTCAGGGTCAAATGACTTTTCTGCCGATCCGGGACAACCACAGGCAAGATTTTCCGGTTGTTGCGCCACTACCAGATTTTTCAGTTTATAATTAGATTGAGCGAGCACTTTTTGGTCATGTTGTTTGGTTTCATCAATAAGTTCATTCACATTAAAATCAATGTCCGAAGCATTTTCTTTAAGGTAATCATAAGCCTGGTGCAGATAATTACGTTGTTGATGTTCTTTTAAATGTTTTAAATGGGCCGATATTACATTTCTGCCGCCGGCTTTTAACATTTGCTGAATAGTCAATATTTCGTCGTAAGCCTCAGCCTCACGCTCTTCAATACTAATGGCACCAAGAGGACAATGGCCAATACAGGCACCCAGTCCGTCACACATTAATTCACTTACCAGGGTAGCTTTATCATCAATCATTTGCAACGCTCCTTCGTGACAGTTAGGTATACAGCCTCCACATCCATTACACAAATCACGGTCGATTACAACTATTTCTCTTTTCATCTTAATAATTAGTTAATTAGTTTATGTGCTAATGTGCTCATTTCTTATTACTTATTACTCTTCTATTATCTAATTCTAACAGTTTTCAATTTTAAATCTTATTTCTTGATACTTGTTACTTAAATAGTAAACCATACTTTTCAACCCACAACATCAAGTAATTTGAATCAAATTTAAGACCTGTTTGTGTTTTATTTTGTAACATATGTTACTTTGAAGGATTTTTTTTAATTTCGGTGTTTATTTTTTTAAGCTTCAATATTTAATCTTCATAAAATTGATTTACGCTAAACTATCAAACTGCCCGTTATTTAAAGGTCTGGTGTCAGATGATATCAAAAATATGTTTAGCAATGTACCTTTTCAGATAAAAAACTTTCCGGTGAATACACTCATTGCCTCACGCGATGAGGAATGCCAAAACCTGATAATAATATTAAATGGAAGTGTCAGGGGTGAGATGCTTGATTATTCAGGTAAAATATTAAAAGTTGAAGATATTTTCGCTCCCCGTCCGGTTGCTGCTGCATTTTTATTCGGCAACAATAACCGATATCCGGTTGATGTAATTTCAAATGCCGATGTGTCTGTATTAATATTATCTAAAGAATCCGTTTTACAGCTTTTTCAGAGAAGTAATGTTTTCCTGAAGAATTACCTCAATTCCATTTCAAACCGGGCTCAGTTTTTAAGTCGGCGTATATGGTTTTTATCCTTTAAAACCATTAAAGGTAAATTATCACAATACATGCTAAACCTGGTAAAAGAGGATCAAATGAGAATTGAATTACCCTTAACCCAAAAGGAACTGGCTGAGTTTTTCGGAGTGGCACGACCTTCACTGGCAAGAGCCCTGGGTGAACTTGAAAAGGAGGAAATAATAGAAGTAAACCGTCGTGTAATACAAATAAAAGACAAACAACGCTTAATAAATATTATTGAATAATTAAACTACTACTTAAATGAAAAAATTCTTAATACTTGGCATACTAGCCTTAATTTCGACTTTAACCTTTTCACAACCAAACCAAAACGAAAAAGACTCATCAGTATATCAATTCAAAAATGTAGTTGATTTGCCGGCAACTTCAGTTAAGGATCAGTATCGATCAGGTACATGCTGGGCTTTTTCAGGCTTGTCTTTTCTGGAATCAGAACTTTTACGTATGGGTAAAGGTGAATATGATTTAGCGGAAATGTGGCTGGTAAAAAAAGATTATCATGATCGTGCCATTGATTATGTGCGGTGGCACGGCGCTAAAAATTTTGGGAGTGGAGCTGAATCGAACAATGTTATGGATCGCATTAAAGAATCGGGCATTTTACCCGAACAGGCCTTCCCCGGATTAGATTATGGCGAAAAAAAACATGTTCATTCTGAAATGGATCATGTTTTGGAAGCTTATATAAAAGCTGTAGTAGACAACAAGAATAAAAAACTTTCCACAGCATGGTTAAAAGGTTTCGATGGAATTTTGGATGCCTACCTGGGAGCCGATCCTGAAAAGTTCGAATATAAAGGAAAAGAATATACTCCGTTGACTTTTCGCGATGAACTTCAGCTTAACCTTGATGATTATATTGAGATTACATCATACACTCACCATCCCTTTTATACCCAGTTTGTTATGGAAGTTCCCGATAACTGGTCGCTAGGTAAGGTTTATAATGTACCCTTAAATGAACTATTGCAGGTTGCTTATAATGCGCTGGATAAGGGCTACACCATTTTATGGGGAAGTGATGTTAGTGAAAAAGGCTTTTCGTTTAAAAACGGGCTTGCTATAATTCCTGATGAAAACCTGGCTGATATGACTGACAACGAAAGACAAAAATGGGAATCATTAACCGAAAAAGAACGAAAAAATAAAATGTATACTTTTAAGGATATTGTACCCGAGAAAACTATCACCCAGGAAATGCGCCAACAGGCTTTTGATGATTATCAAACTACCGATGATCATGGAATGCATATTACCGGATATGCAACTGACCAAAACGGAAAGAAATATTTTAAAGTGAAAAATTCATGGGATACCGACAATATTTTCCATGGATATTTTTATGCATCAGAACCTTTTTTCCTTTTTAAAACTATGTCAATAATGGTTCATAAAGATGCCATACCAAAGGATATTGCCAAAAAGTTGGGACTGTAGGACATTCTACAATATACAGTCAGCTGTCATCAGTTGGCATTATGAGAGAGAAAGATTAAACCAGGATAAACTACATATAAATGAAAAACGAACCCAAAATCCGAAATTACCCAATAATTGAAGGCTGGATTTCCATTGCAGCTAATACTTTGCTATTTGTGCTTAAATACTGGGCAGGTGTGGTAACCGGTTCTGTTGCCTTGATAGCCGATGCATGGCATACCCTTAGTGACTCTATCAGCTCGATAATTGTAGTAGTTGGAGCCAAAATCAGCAAAAAACCTGCCGACAGCGAACACCCCTTCGGGCATGGCCGTGCCGATCTTGTTAGCTCAGTTATTATTGGGGTTTTACTTTCGTTTATTGCCTTTGAATTTATATTGAAATCTATCGACCAGCTAAAAGGCGGCGAAAAGGTGGTCTTTGGAACAGTGGCTTTAGTTGTTACTATTGTTTCCATCCTGGTTAAGGAATTATTAGCCCAGTTTGCTTTTTGGGCATCCCGGCAAACCGATTCCATTATTCTGAAAGCCGATGGCTGGCACCACCGAACCGATGCTTTATCATCTATAATTGTTTTGATTGGTATTTTTTTAGGCAGGTTTTTCTGGTGGATTGACGGAGTGTTGGGTTTGGTTGTGGCTGCTATGATATTTTATGCTGCCTATGAAATTTTACGCGACTCAATCAACCGGCTTTTGGGAGAACTACCCAGCGACAAACTGATCCGGGAAATCAACAAAATTATTGATGATTTAAAACTCGATGTTTGTCCGCACCATTTTCACATGCATAAATACGGAAGTCATATTGAAATGACCTTTCATATTTTGCTTCCTCCCAAAATTTCTCTGGAAGAAGCTCATAACCAGGCAAATCAGATTGAAACCATCATACGTGAGAGAATGAATATTGAAACCACCATACACATGGAACCCACTAATAAACCAGGCTTAAAGAAACATTTGGAACAACCCTGTTAATAAAAAGGGGCTGTCTCAAAAGTATTAAAATGGATATAAAGCCATAAAACCACAAAGACACCAAGAAACACAAGGCGTTAAAAATTAATACCTTACAAATTCGTGAATTTTAGTGCCTTTTGTCTTGGTGGTAAAAAAATTACTTTTGAGACAGCCCCTTTTCTATATTTTATACTTATTCTTAAGCTTCTGCACTTTCACAGGGAACGGCCCGTTCCACTTTCTTAATCATTCCCTGAAGGGCTTTTCCAGGACCTACTTCAGTAAATGAGTCTGCCCCATTAGCCAGCATATTTTTCACAGTTTGTGTCCACTTCACTGAGGCAGTAAGCTGTTTTTTCAGGTTCTCTTTAATTACAGCCGGATCGGTTTCCGCAGTTGCTGTTACATTCTGATAAACCGGGCAGGCAGGTTTCGAAACTAAACATTCGTTAATTGCAGCTTCCAATTCAACCCTGGCAGGTTCCATTAAAGGTGAATGAAATGCGCCTCCAACAGGTAATTTTAAAGCGCGTTTGGCACCTAATCCGGTTAGTTTTTCGCAAGCTTTATCAATTCCGGCAATCGATCCTGATATTACTAATTGTCCATCTGTATTATAATTTGCAGGAACTACAACCTCATCTATTTCGGCACATACTTTTTCCACAACTTCATCGTCAAGGCCAATAATAGCAGCCATGGTTGATGGTTCAACCTCACAGGCCTTTTGCATAGCCAAAGCCCGTTTACTTACTAAAACCAATCCATCTTCGAACGACAAAGCCCCGGCAGCTACCAATGCTGAAAATTCACCCAGCGAATGCCCTGCAACCATTTCGGGTTTAAATTTATCGCCCATTACTTTTGCCAGTATCACTGAATGCAGGAATATGGCCGGTTGAGTAACTTTGGTTTGTTTCAGGTCTTCATCAGTACCTTCAAACATCAGGTCGGTAATTCTAAAACCTAAAATCTCATTGGCTTTATCAAACATTTCTTTGGCCAATGCAGAATTATCGTACAAGTCTTTACCCATTCCAACAAATTGGGCACCCTGTCCCGGAAAAACGTAAGCTTTCATCTGTCTATAATTTTTAAATTTCGACGCAAAAGTAAGAAAATTAAACAAACCAGAATCTTATGCTATTAATTTTGCATTTATTCACTCTCTATATAAAACGTAGGCAGAAATCGGGTCAAGTTTAAAGTTTCCTGAAACCTCAATTCCGTCATCTGTAAATCCCTTATCTAAATTTAATGCAACCTTCCAGGTCTGTTTCAGCGGAAAATTTATACTTTGTTTGTTGGCATTAAACAATACTATTATCTGTCTCCAATTATCGCCATTGGCATTACCTGAAATCCGGTACCCAACTACGCCGGGTTCCAAATCCAAAAATTCCAGTCGCCTGGCTACCATTTCGCTATTTGGCATTTTAAAGGCCGGGTGTGCTTTTCGCAAAGCAATCAGACTTTCATAATAATTTACAACCTCAATGTTTTTATCTTTTAACGACCAGTCGAGCCAGTTAACAGAATCAGGTGAATCAAAAGAATTTTCTACCTTGAGTTTGGTGCGAAGGAATTCCACCCCAGCATGCAAAAAAGGTACACCCTGCGAAGTCAGCACAATGGTGTTCGCAAGTTTATCCATCCGGATTCGCTCTTCTCTTGAACTTTCGGGGGCAGATATTAACAGTTTGTCCCAAAGCGTATTATTATCATGACATGACACATAATTGATGGTTTGCAGCGGCGATTTCGACCAGAAAGTATCAGTATAAATCACTTTTTTATAATCTATTTGCAGATGTTGCATCGCAGCTACAATACCAAATTTAATCGATTCTTCCATACCGGGTTCTCCACTTACAAAACCCTTATTTTCAAGATTATTCCACTCTCCCTTAATTCCATCACGCAATTCATCACTAAAAGCCGCAATTCCATATAATTTAGAAATATTTTGTTTTATTGCCCTTTTTTCAACCGGCAATGGGCTATCACCAGCAGTCCAGCCCTCGCCATAAATAAATATGGTAGAATCCATTGCATGCAATTCCTCCGAAATCAGGTTCATAGTATGGATATCATGCACGCCCATTAAATCAAAACGGAATCCATCCAAATGGTATTCTTTTGCCCAATATTTTACCGATTCCAACATAAATTTACGCATCATGGGCCTCTCCGATGCTGTTTCATTTCCACAACCTGAGGCATTACTCCATGACCCGTCTGCATTTTTTCGGAAATAATATCCCGGTACGGTTTGTTCAAAGCTCTGCTCATTAGGATTCCCTACGTGATTATAAACTACATCAAGTATTACCCTGATGCCATTCTTATGAAAAGCCTGAACCATTTCCTTAAACTCTTTTATTCGAACGTTGCCATTATAAGGATCGGTAGCATATGAACCATCAGGCACATTGTAATTTTGAGGATCGTAACCCCAATTATACTGAGGTACATTTAATCGCGTTTCGTCAACGGAACGATAGTCGAATGAGGGCAAAAGATGAACATGCGTAACACCCATTTCTTTAATATGATCAATACCACTTGCCAGTCCTCCGGGAGTTTTTGTTCCTTCTTCAGTAAAAGCCAGAAATTTGCCTTTATGCTGCATGCCCGAATTTTTGTTAATGGAAAAATCGCGGACATGCACTTCGTAAATAATAATATCACTTAACGATTTTAAAGCAGGTTTCAAATCCTTATCCCAATCTTGCGGATCGGTTTGCTTTAAATCAATCACCATTCCACGGTGCCCGTTTACTCCAACAGCTTTTGCATAAGGTCCGGGAACCTCATTATTCCATTGTCCGTTTAATTTAGTCTGAAAGGTATAAAATTTACTCAGCAGGTCATTTTTAACTTCAACTGCCCAAACTCCCAGATTTTGTTTTTTCAAAGAGTAATTCTCCAGAGGTTCTCCGCCTTCGCCTTTTTCATAAATTTTAAGACTAACCTCATTGGCCGTCGGAGCCCAAATTTTAAAAACGGTTCCTTCGGGTGAGTAGTTCACACCCAAATCGTTTCCGTCGTATACAGGATATGTAGATGGGTCGTTCGGGTCAAAATTGCTGCGGTTACAAGCTACAAAAAGTAGTACTAAAAACCCTCCAATTCCTAATAAAGCCTTGTCCATAATTAAAATTTTGGTTTAATAATAATTCTATAAAAAGATAAGAATATTTGGGGGGATTCGGAATAAAGATAGCAACTTTAGTTGAACTACAAAATTCCAAAACTATGCAAACGTAATAATGGGAATCAGAGTGTATTTGAAACCCTTTAAATAAAAGGATCCAACAATTTTTACCAATTATCTGAACAGAAGCCAAACTACAATTTGAAAGAAAAAACAGTCAATTTGGAACATAATTAATACAGATGCCTTAAATTTGCTACATAATTAATTCATGAACACCCGTTCGAACCTAATATAATTACTAACTAAAAACTTATAAATATGTTAACTGAAAAAACTGGCTTAGATGCAGGTAAACTTTGGGAATTATTAAATACCCAGGGACCTCAGTCATTTAAAGATGCCAAGAAAAAATTAAAAATGACAAATCCTAACCTTTATATGGCTATGGGATGGCTAAACCGTGAAGGTAAAGTTTCTATTGCTGATGATGCAGAAATGGTTATGACTCTGGTAGGTTAAAAGGTAGAATAAAAGTAAATAGAAAAAAGCGGTAAAATCCTCAAATCGATTTTACCGCTTTTTTATTAACCTGCAGGTTATTAATGTAATCTTGAGCCAATTATATGAATAAATTCTTCACGTGTTGAAGCATTATTCAGGAAAATACCTGTAAATGCCGAGGTAGTTGTTACCGATTCCTGTTTTTCGATTCCGCGCATCTGCATGCACATATGGGCGGCTTCAATCACCACAGCAACACCAGCCGGATTAAGGGTGTTTTGAATGCTGTCCTTAATTTGATTGGTTAACCTTTCCTGAACCTGCAACCGGCGTGAAAAAACCTCAACTACCCGTGCAATTTTGCTTAGCCCGGTTATATATCCATCAGGAATATAGGCCACATGAGCCTTGCCAAAAAACGGTAACATATGATGTTCGCACATACTGAATACTTCAATATCTTTTACCAGCACCATTTGGCTGTAATCTTCACGAAACATTGCCGATTTTAGAATTTCCTCGGGATTTGATGAGTATCCCTGTGTTAAAAACTGCATGGCTTTAGCCACACGTAAAGGAGTACGGGCTAAACCTTCGCGGTCAATATTTTCACCCAAGGTATCTAAAACCTGTGAGTAAAGCTTTGTAAGTTTTTCAGTTCTTTCTTCATTATACCTGTCAACGCGCAGATATCCGAAATCTGAATCCGGATCAATTCCATTATTGTAAACTTCCATGATTATTCTTCTCCGTAATATTCAGCAAAATTGTTTTCCGTTTCAATTAATTTAATTTTATGCAACCTGGCTTTAGTTATAGCAATTTCCGGAGCCAGTTCATTCCATATTGCAATAACAATGTTTTCAGTGGAAACAATTTTATTATTTAAAAAATCAACTTCAATATTCAAATTTTTATGATCGAGTTTATCAACCACTTTCTCTTTAATAATCCGGCTTATTACTTTTAAATTCACAAGGACTCCGCTTGCCGGATCAACATCACCTTTAACCGTGACAAATAACTCATAATTATGGCCGTGCCAGTTAGGGTTAGCACACTTTCCATAAATTTCATAGTTTTTTTCGTCGGAATAATTCGGATTGAATAACCGGTGTGCACTGTTAAACCTCTCACGCCTTGTCAGATAAACCATAAAATATGTTCAATCAAATTTCTACAAACTTACACGTTTATTATTAATCACACAAGAACAAAAAATATCAATGTACCTGATGTAACTATAACCAAACTTTAATTTCCGACGGCTAAAAGGTAAATTATAATTGTGCCTTTATATTATAAGCCTGAATTACCATTCCATGCCTGATATACAGCTTGCCCTCATGAATAACCGGGTGAGAAAAATGTTCCTTTTCGCCCTTAGTTATTTTAAACTTTCCTTTTACTTCCATATTTAACGTATCGCTCGTTAATAATATTACTTCACCCTTGTGATTATAATAATATAACATGCTGTCGGCAGAAATAACTGCACCACTGCCTATTTTTAAAACCTCGCCAATCTTTCCTGTTTCGGCATTACAGCTTTTAAAAGTTGGTTTTTCAGTACTGCAGGCATATAAATAGTCACCTATTTTTACTACACCTCCCATAAAACTGTCGAACTGTTTATCCCTCCAAACCTCGGTTATACTGTCACCATTGGCTGAAAGGGCAAGTTTAACACCGCCATTCCCGTCACCGGCAACGTAATAAATGAACCCGTTTTCATAAAGTACCGTATTGCCATGAGTGTCACCCATTCCCGGCTGACGCTTTTCGGGAGGTGTATTATCCTGTAAATGTGTCCATAACAATTGGCCGGTTTTTGTATCATGCCCCATTAAATGATAAGCTGAAAAATTAACCAGGATATGGCGGTTGGCCAGTTTTATAAGCTGTGGCGAATTATACCCGGGCCGCTCCCCTTCCCCCTTGCTTATCCAAACGATATTTCCATTAAACCGGTTTAATGCAACTACGTTGGTATCAACGCCTCCGGGCGTACAAAAAACAAGACTGTCGTCAACAACCACAGATTCGGAGAAACCAAATAAAGGAGAATGCCCGTGTAAATCCTTGAGCATATCAACAGACCAGAGCTTTTCGCCGGTTTTACGATTTAAGCAACATAAATTACCCAATCCGGTAGTGGCGTATAATAAATCGTTAACTACAGTTGGAGTTGAGCGCGAGCCCATATAATTTGTAGTCCATTCGTAGCCAATATCCTTTTTCCAAAGTAAATTACCCGAGTTGTCGAAAGCAAAAACCGTGGCAAGGCTATCCACTTCACCTAAAATGTACATGGCATCGGGTGTGAAAACTGGCGATCCAAAGCCATTACCGACGCTGTCGTATTCCCACACTAAAGCAGGCCCTCCTTCGGGCCAGGATTTTAACAAATGAGTATCGGGGTAAATACCGCTTCGATTTGGACCTCTCCACTCGTAAATTTTATTAACTACTGAAGATTCTTTTGAATCGTTGCTGCTTTTCTGTTTTAGATTACAGGAAAATAACGAGAATAAAACCAATCCCGATACGATAACTGATATAGATTTCTGTCGCATATAAGTTATTTTTTAAGTTAAAAACCTGAAATAAAATTTGCCTTTTAAAATTAATAAATTGATGAGAATTTATCTTTAATAAAATGATTGGAAGACAAAATTCACATAAAGTTACACTATATTAGTATCCGTTTGAATCGTTAAAAAAAAATCAGAATGAAAAACTCAGGGCAAATTATAACAGGAATAGTAACAGTAGTGATGTTCGGTTTATTCTCCGGCTGCAATAATGTAAATCAGCCTTTAGCTGAAAATAACCTTCAACTCGATACTACATGGAAAAATCTTACAATACGTGAAAAGATAGGTCAGGTAATGTGCCTGAATTACAATAAATATCAGATTGAAAATATTGGTAATGGCAGTATTTCCACTTTTTTGGATAAATATCCTGTTGGATCATTTTTTATGGCAAACTATAACTTAAGTCCGCTTACCACGCCTGATTCTTTAGCACAACTTTACCGATCCACCATTTCTGATTTGTCAAAAGAAACAAAATATCCCTTATTATTTGTTGAGGATTTTGAATCGGGAGTTGTCAGTGCAATCAAAGGTTACAACGCAATGACTTATGAAATGGGGCTGGGGGCTACCAATTCACCCGAACTGGCTTATAAATATGGAGAAATAGTTGCCTCAGAAGCCCGGAGTTTGGGAATAAACTGGGTATTGCACCCGGTTTCCGATTTAAATATAAACCCGTTTAACTATTTAACGAATGTACGTGCTTTAACCGACAATCCTGATCTTTCAGTAAAACTTCTGCCCCAACAGGTTAAAGGAATTCAGTCGCAGCATGTGGCAGCCACGGCCAAACATTTCCCCGGAGATGGTACCGATTTTATCAATCAGCATTTTAATACTTCGGCCCAACAGTTTAGTTATGAAAAATGGAAACAGGAACATGGCCGAGTTTTTCAAACACTAATTGATAGTGGCATCATGACATTTATGGCCGGACACATTGCTTTTCCGGGTTACGAAAAAGAGAAGCTTGACGGTAATTACCTGCCGGCAACCCTATCGCACGAATTGTTAACTAATTTATTGAAAGGTAAAATGGGATTTAAAGGGGTTATTGTATCCGATGCCTTAAATATGGCTGGTATTGAAGGTTATTACAAAAACCAGCTCGAAACCGAAATTGAATGTTTCAAGGCCGGTGCCGATGTGTTGCTTTGGCCTTCCCTTGAATTTATGGATACGCTTGAAGCAAGAATCAACCGAAATGAAATACCCATGGAAAGACTTGATGATGCAGTGAGCAGGGTTTGGAATTTAAAAAAGAAACTGGGATTATTCGAAAAAGGTTACAATTCAATAAAACCTCTATCGGATGAAGAGATGACCAAACATCGGGAATGGGCTTATGAAATTTCAAAAAAATCAATCACATTATTAAGCAATAAACATGATTTACTGCCACTGGATACCACAACATCAAAAAAAATATTAATGGTTGTAATATCCGAAAATCCAGCTACAAAAGTATTTGAACCCTTAATAAATGAAATGAAAAACCAGGGTTTTGAAATTGATGTAAGACAAAACCTATCAATGTTCAGCCATGGATCGGAATTAAAAGGAATAGAAAAAACCTACGACAAAATAATTTTTGCTTTTTACGGAAAACCGGGAACCCCTTGGGGAACCCTTGCCTTAAATGGTGATCAGGCATTGACCATGTGGTCGGCCAATACCTTACCTTTTAATAAAGTAATTAGTATTGGGTTCGGCGATCCGTATAAAAACCTGATTTTTATGCCCCGGACCTGGTGCCGGATAAATTGCTATAACACCGATATTTTTACACAAAAGGCACTGGTTGAATTGATAATGGGTAAAGAAAAATTCGAAGGTATTTCGCCTGTAAGTTATAACAAGGCTGCATTAAAATAATTGATCATTGTACATATCTTTAATTTTATGCTGCCTGCGATTGGCCAGAATTTCGAACTACCGGTTTATCATGATGTTAATGCCTCTTTAAAATTTAATTGTTTGACTCCTCAGGAGTCGCATATTTATAGAAATAATGATTTCTATAAATATGCGACCCAGCCGGGGTCGAATACAAGAAGGGATAACAAATGAAATTGACGATAAATTCGTTATTTGTTAATCAGCAAAAGTTATCTTTGCAAAAAACTTATTCATAATGATTGTTGTTACAGGTGCCGCCGGATTTATTGGTAGTTGTTTGGTAAGCAAGCTAAACACCGAAGGATTTAAGGATATTATACTGGTTGATGATTTTTCAGATCCTGAAAAAAACAAAAACTTTGAAGGAAAAACGTTTACCGATAAAATTGACCGAGAAAAGTTTATACCCTGGATTGATCAAAACCATAAGTTTATTCAAATTATTTTTCATTTGGGAGCCAAATCGGCTACTACCGGATTCCCTAAAGAAGTGTATGACCATCTGAACCTAAACTACAGTAAAAAGGTTTGGGAAAAATGCGTTGATTATGGATTACCATTAATTTATGCTTCATCGGCGGCAACTTATGGATTAGGAGAATTTGGCTATGACGACAGCCATGATTTGGTATCTAAACTCAAACCGTTGAATTTGTACGGTGAATCAAAAAATAATTTCGACATCTGGGCCTTGGCTCAGGAAAGGAAACCCTATTTTTGGGCTGGCCTGAAATTTTTTAATGTATACGGCCCAAATGAATATCATAAAGGCAGGATGGCCTCAGTAATATTTCATGCTTTCAACCAAATAAAAGCTACGGGGAAAATGCGTCTGTTTAAATCGCATAACCCTGATTTTAAAAATGGCGGCCAAACACGCGACTTTGTTTATGTTAAAGATTTAACTGAGGTAATGATTTTTTTAATGAACCACAGGAAAGATTCCGGACTTTATAATATAGGAACCGGAAAAGGAAGAACCTTTTTAGATCTTACACTGAACACTTTTAAAGGAATGAACAAACCTGAAAATATTGAGTTTATAGATACTCCGTTGGATATCAGGGACAAATACCAGTATTTTACTGAAGCCAGAATGGAAAAACTACTTAGCATAGGATATAAAAAAGGATTTTATTCCCTGGAAGATGGCGTGGAAGATTATGTTAAAAATTATTTAATCCCCCACAAATACTTGTAGTTGTTTTTTATTTTGCTTCTCTTTTTCTACTATTGTAAGCAAAAGCTTCCATTTACTTCCTTTTTAACATTAAACTTTCCTGACAAAAAGTTCATTGTTTAAAAAAATAATTTATTTTTGCACAAAAGTTTAATAAATGTGCAGTTTGACCAATGAACTTAAAAAATTCAAAGGAAGCTATTCTTAATCAAGCCCTTACCATATTTGGAAAGTTAGGTTTTCACAAAACCACCATGGCTGATATTGCACAGGCTTCAAAAAGGGGTCGGCGTACTATTTATACCTACTTTAAGAACAAAGAAGAGGTTTATGAAGCGGTGGTTCAACGTGAGATTGAAAGAGTGATTGAAAATATTAAAACCGAAATACGTGCTACCGATTCCGTTGAAGAAAAATTCTCCGTTTACCTGTATTCAAGAATCCGTGCCATCATTAATCTGACAAAAAATCATGATGCCTTACGGGTAGCTTTTCTGAATAACTATAAATGGGTTGAGAAAATCAGACAAACACTCGATAATGAAGAAAAAGTAATCTTAAGTCAGATTTTTCAATTAGGTAAAACAAAAAAGTCAATTGGCGATTTTGACATTAGTATTACTGTAAAAAACATTATGCTTATGATAAAAGGCGTTGAATATAAACTCATTAAAGAAAATGATGATGAGTCGGCAAAAAAACAGATCGCAAATATTCAACAGCTTTTACTTAACGGTATTTTAATTCGATAATTCTAAAATTTTTGACAGGAATGTTTATAAACGCATTAGGGCATTATTTACCCACACAGCTTGTACCGAATGAATATTTTTTAAATGTTAACGGGTTAACTGAAGAATGGATTTATACACGAACAGGTATAAAAACCAGGACCAGGGCATCGGCTGAAGAAAATACTAACACCATGAGCATTGAGGCTGTAAATGCCGCTCTTAAAGATTTACCTTATGATATTTCAGAAGTAGACTTAATTATAGGTGCATCTTATTCACCTTTTGATACAGTGGGTACAATAGCTCACGTCGTTCAAAAACATTTTAATATCGACAAGGCCCAGGCCATCTATATTTCATCGGCTTGTTCATCATTTATAAATGCCATGGAAATTGTACAGGGTTATTTTGCCATGGGAAAATCAAAAAAAGCGCTGGTAGTGGCATCGGAGCATAACTGGGCATATAATAATGAAACCGACGAAAAAAGCGGCCATTTATGGGGCGACGGAGCAGCCGCCGTTTTTGTTTCAAAAGAACAAATCAGCAGGAATGAACCTGAGGTTATTGATATATTAACCCGTGGCCTGGGCAATATTGGCAAAGGTGCTGAAGCAGTGTATTTGCATCCAACCAATGGTGGTTTGGTGATGCCAAACGGTAAAGACGTTTTTACATGGGCCTGTAAATATATGGCTGAGGCTATTGTTGAAATTACGGATCGTAATGATATTAAACTTGGTGATTTAAATTATATGATTCCTCATCAGGCTAATATGAGGATTATTAAATACATAGCCCAGGAACTGAAATACGACGAAAGCAAAATATTGACCAATATACAAGATCTGGGAAACACAGGTTGTGCCAGTACAGTAATTGCACTTTCTCAAAATATAAACAGTATTAAATCAGATGATTTGGTTGGCTTTACTGTTTTTGGAGGAGGCTATTCAAGCGGAGCCATGTTGGTTAAATTTTAGCAGGTAGTTCTAAAAATTTCATTAAATACTCCTCGGACTTTAAGGACGATGAGTTAAAGGATAATTCTGTTTTTTATTGCATCTGTGTGCTTCCGCGAGTGCTGAAGCTACTCTGCAGAGATTCTGCAACTTATTCCAGCTTCGCTGGTTATGCAGCTCATCTTCCATCCCATACTAACTATACTTTCCCAGCCAGTTGGAAGTATAGGCATGGAATAAATTCCAAAATTCAACTCTCATATTACAAGTCACTATTGTTCGTTTTTCCCATAATCGTATCACTTTCTAATTCATCAGGGTAAAATTCTCATTTACCCAAAATCTGTTTCATTTTCTGGTTAATTTTATAATACTTAATCCAAACTCTTGGCAAAATGTATAAAATTAATTTACTATTTATCACATTAATAATGGGCTGTTTCTTTGTATCAGCAGCCAATGAGCATGCCGATAAAATAGTACTGCTGAAAGATTCCCTGATAACCTCACCTGACTCAGTAAAATTCAGCATTATTGAAAGCATTGCCGATGAACTTTATTACGATGGCCAGCTTAGTGAATCGGCTGAAAAATACCGGGATGCACGCCTGCTTGAGGAAAATTCGGAAAACCCCGATCCAAAAAGAATTGCAACGTCATACAGTAACGAAGCATTTTGTTTACATGAAATAGGATTTTATGAAAATGCCATTAACCTGTATACTAAATCGTTACAAATTAGTTTAAAAATTAAGGACAGTATTGAATCAGCCACCCAATACAACAATATTGGTGTAGCTTACCTGAATATGGGAGATTATGATAAAAGCATCGACTACTTAAAAGAAGCGCTGGCTATTGATATTGCTTTGCACGACACAAAAAGTATGGGATATGACTATAGCGTTATTGGAAATGTTCTTTCAGAATGGTCAAAATTTGATGAGGCCATTGATGCTTTTAGAAAAAGTCTGGACATTGCCATAACTTATGACGACAGTGCTCACGTATCACTACGAATAGCTAAAATTGGTGAGACCTTCTACCATATTCAGAAGTATGATTCGGCTCTTCATTATTTCAGCCGGAGTTTGCTGATGGAAAAGAAGCTTAAAAACAAAGACCGATTGGTTATACGTTTAAACCAAATGGCTAATGTTTATCACGAAACCAAAAACTATAACACCGCAAATAAGTACTATCAACAAGCCATCGCTTTGGTTTCAGACATTCAACAATTAAAAACAAAAGCTATACTTTACTGTGATTATGCCCAAAATTGTTTTGCTCTAAATAAAAACCAACCGGGAGAACAATATCTGCTTAAAAGTACTGTGATTGCCAAATCCATCGATTTAAACCAAACCCTGATAAACAACTATAATAATCTATCGGAATATTACAATGTTACAGGTAAATATAAAAAAGCTTTTGCGTACCAAAAGGCATATATCACGCTAAAAGATTCGGTATTTAACGATGCCACCCAGGAAGAAATATCAAAATTCCAGGCCCGTTTTCAAACACAGGAAAAAGAAGCCGTTATTAAAGATTTGATGCAAAAACAGCAGTTGAAAGACTTACAGATCACTAACGAAAAAAACCGAAGAAACCTGGCTTTTTCAATAGCGATATTTGCATTAATAGCGTTAGCTTCAGCCGTTTTTGTAGGCCAAAAATTACGGTCGAAAAACAAAGAGTTAAATACACTTAACAGTACTTTAAAACGTATGTTCAGTATCATATCGCACGATTTAAGAGGAGCCATTTCTTCATACCAGAGCAGCGGAAGGATACTTAAACATTACCTAAAAAACAATAAAGCTGAGCTTTTACCTGAACTGGCTGATGAAATTTCAAAAAATTCACAACAACTTTCCACCATGCTTGACAATTTGCTAACC
The DNA here is from genome assembly GCA_046704385.1 of Bacteroidales bacterium. GTDB lineage: Bacteria > Bacteroidota > Bacteroidia > Bacteroidales > SZUA-534 > GH45. The sequence continues at coordinate 70,430 of JBJKSB010000036.1, forward strand.
TGGTCGTTATCGCAAATAAAAAATCAAAAATTTGAACCCGAACATGTTGATATATATGATGTTATTCAGAATGAATATAAAATATACAGCCCAATAGCCCAGCGGAAAAACACCAACATTATCAATAATATTAAGGAAAAAACCGAAGTTTATGCCGACAGTCAGCACCTGCGACTAATATTCAGAAATTTAATCAGCAATGCTATAAAATTTACTGAAAACGGAATTATTGAGTTAAACAGTTTTAAAAAGAACCACTATCTGAATATTTCTGTAAAGGATAGCGGAACCGGCATTGACCCCGAAATGGCAAACGATTTATATGGAATAAACGAGAAAAAAATTAAACGGGGTACCCGTAACGAAAAGGGAACCGGACTGGGCCTCTCCCTTGTTAAAGAGTATCTTAAAATAAATAACGGAAGCATTGATTTTGAATCGATACCCGGCAAGGGAACTAATTTTATTGTGAAAATACCCATACTGGAAACCTATGGATCCTAAAATTTATATTGTTGAAGATGAGGTAATTCACTTTACTGACCTCACTATATTACTTGAAGAAGCCGGGTATGAACTGGTTGGACATACCGACAATGCCGATGATGCCTTTGATAAAATAAAAGAAACCCAGCCTGATGTTGTAATGGTCGATATCTCGTTACCCGGTGTTAACAACGGAATTACTTTGTCGGAACGAATAAACAAAGAACTTCATATTCCGCATATTTTTACTACTTCGTTAACCCAGGATGAAATTATTGAGCAGGCTGTAAATACAAATCCGGACGGATATTTAAGAAAACCTGTTGAACTTACTAACCTAAAAGCTACCATTAAATTAGCCCTGGGTAAAAAAACAGATAATGTTAACAGCTCCGACGAAAACAAAACAAATCACCTGCTATTTACAAAAGTTGGCGACCGACTAAAAAAAATACCTGTAAATGAAATCCGATTTGCCCGCGCTGATTCTGACAAATATATATCCGTGTTTTTGGAAACCAAAGAATTAGCGTGCCGAATAAGTTTAAAAGATTTAATTCAACAACTACCTGACTCATTTATCCAAATACACCGTTCGGTAGTAATAAACCTCGAATATTTATGCGAAATAAACGAGCGAAACCAAACTGTAAACATGCTGGGAATTGAACTTCCTATTGGCCGTAAATACCGACAAAACCTGAACAACTATTTTAAACGAATTTGATTTGTATAATTTCATAACACGCAAGAGTTAGACATTAATATTTAATGCGAAATATCAATCAGTTGAAATTGCCAATTCTCTTTAAAAACTATTTCTAATGCATTAGTGGTGATTTTGTGCTAACTGAAACAGAATTTAGTTTGTTGAAGTAATTCTGTCTGAAAAATACTTTCTTAATTAATTACCTTATAAACACTTATAGTACAAAAAAATATAAAAAAATGCAAAAAATACTTGAAATAACAAAAGATTATATTACTTTAGGATATAAAACTCCGAATATATTATTTTAAAATATGTAGCAAATTAATATTTTGCTATTAATCATGATTTAGGACGAATCTATTTTATATTAACACCTCAATACTTCTAACATGAAAAAATTAAGTAGAAAACATTATGGAAAGAGTATTTCTAATTTTCTTTTATTTATCTCTTTCTTTTCGTTGGTATCAGTTAATGCAATAGCAACCAACCCTTTTTCAGGAGGAACCGGAAGCGCAGCTGATCCTTACCAAATAACGACAATTGTAGAGCTTGACAGTATGCATAATTATTTGGACAGCTGTTTCGTACTTATGAACGACCTCGATTTTAATGGTAGTATTTATGACAGTATAAATAGTACTGAAGGCTGGATACCGTTAGGAAATTCCTCAACCCGATTTACCGGAACTTTTGACGGAGCTGGGTATACAATAAGTAACCTTTACATTAACAGGTCTTCAACAAATTATATTGGGTTGTTTGGTTATACTAATGGAGCTATTATTGATAGCGTAAAATTAATTAATTGCGATATTTCAGGAGGACAATATACAGGAACCCTGGTAGGTTTAAATTATTCAACAACATCAAACTGCTTTGCTACTGGTACAGTATCAGGTAGTAAATATACTGGAGGTTTGGTGGGTTACAATTCTGGTTTAACCCTTTCGAATTGTTATGCTAATAGTAATGTGTTTGGTGGTAGTTATTATTCCGGTGGCCTGGTAGGATATAGTGACAATTCAACCATATCGGATTGTTATGCCACTGGTAAAGTAACAGGTGCAAGTGTTAATGGTGGCCTGGTAGGATATAATAAATCCACTACTATATCGAATTGTTATTCTGTTGGTATAGTTTCAGGAGGCTCATATTTAGGAGGTTTAATAGGATCGAATGATAATGGAACACTTACTAATGCATATTACAATACTGAAACCTGCGAACGAAGCATAGCAATGGGATATGATAACAATTCCCAAACAGCAACCGGGCTTACCATTGAAGAAATGAAACAGCAAAGCAATTTTACAGGTTTTGATTTTACTACCGTTTGGGCTATGACAGACAATGAAAACTTTCCCATGCTCCAGTCTGTTTATAACGGTCCTGTTATCCTTCACGATTTAGAAACCAGAACGAAAATTAATGTGTTATATAAAGATACTGTTCGGGTAGTTCCAATGGACAATAATATAATTACCTTAACATTGGCAGATGCTCCTGCAGGAATGCAGCTTCAGGATTCCATAATAACCTGGACACCCGATTCATTAGCTACATTTTCATATTCAGTAATTGCAACTGATGCAAATATGGTATCAACCAAATATACGGGTTCAATTTTAGTAGTCCCTTTTGATGGAGCGGGAACAACAGGGGATCCTTATCAAATTACTACTATTGACGAACTAAGTTATATCCATAATTGTCTGGACTGCAGCTATATTCTTATGAACAACCTCGATTTTAGTGGTAGTAGTTACAGTAGTGGCAGTGGCTGGGAACCTATAGGCACCGTTTCAATTCCTTTTACCGGAAGCCTTAATGGTTCTGGCCATACTATTGATAACCTTTATATTAACAGATCATCTACAAATAATATTGGATTGATTGGCTATACTGATGGATCTACTGTTGAAAACCTGGGATTGATTAATTGCTATGTAAAAGGTATGTATAATGTAGGAGCCCTGGTGGCAAATAATGTTATGTCATCGACTATCACTAATTGTTATACTACCGGTGTAGTAATTGGTAATGATAGAACCGCTGGCATCGCGGCAAATAATTCTAATTCATCATCAATATCGAATTGTTATTCTGAAGCATCAGCGTCGAGTAGCGCCAATAATGCTGGTGGAGTGGTTGCTGTAAATAATTCATCATCAGTTTCGAATTGTTATGCCACAGGTAAAATTTCAGGTAGTCAAATGATTGGTGGCTTGGTAGGTGATAATTCTAATTCTTCTCCTATATCAAATTGTTATGCCACGGGTGAGGTATCTGGTAGTAGTTCAGTTGGTGGCCTGGTGGGTTATAATTCCAACTCAACTGTATCGAATAGTTATGCCACCGGTAAGGTAACTGGTGGTAATTATGTTGGTGGTTTTGTTGGTGGTAATTATTATGCTACCGAATCGAATTGTTATGCTGTGGGCAGTGTTTCAGGAAACACTAATACAGCAGGTTTTGTAGGTTATAATTCATATTCAACGCTTACTAATGCATATTACAATACAGAAACCTGCGGACAAAGCATAGGAATAGGGTGGGATAACAATTCCCAAACAGCTACAGGACTTACCATTGAAGAAATGAAACAGCAAAGTAATTTTACGGGCTTTGATTTTACTACCGTTTGGACAATAATCGATAATAAAAATTTCCCAAGACTTCAGTCTGTTTATAATGCTCCTGTTATTCTTCACGATTTTATTACAAGGGCAACAATCAATGTTATTTATAAAGACACCATCCTTGTAGTGCTAATGGATAATAACAATATTACCTTAACAATAGAAAATGTTCCAAATGGTATGCTACTTCAGGATTCTATAATTTCCTGGACTCCCGACTCATTAGCTACATTTTCATTTTCAGTAATTGCTACTGATGCAAATATGGTGTCAACGAAATATACTGGCTCAATATTGGTAACACCCTTTGCTGGAGTGGGAACAGCAGATAATCCTTTCCAGGTAACTACAATTGATGAACTGTATTACATCCGTAATTGTCCAGCCGACAATTATATTCTTATGAATGATCTTGATTTTGATGGTAGCGCTTACGATAATGTAAATAGTACTCTAGGTTGGCTTCCATTAGGAAATTCCTCGACACCATTTACCGGAAGCTTTGATGGAGATGGACATACAATAAGTAACCTATACATTAACCGGCCTTCAACCAATTATATCGGATTGTTTGGAAATACCAGCGGAGCTGTAATTAAAAACCTGGGTTTAATGAATAGTGATATAACAGGTGCACAATATTCAGGAGGTATGATTGGATATAATTCATCGACTACATCAAATTGCTTTGCAACAGGTAGAGTAACAGGTAGTCAAAATACAGGAGGCTTGGTTGGTTATAATTCTAGCTCAACTATATCAAGTTGTTATGCTACTTGTGAGGTAGTCGGTACCGTTAATGTTGGAGGTTTGCTAGGTTATAATAGTTCTTCCTCAGTATCCAATTGTTATACTGTGGGTAGTGTTTCCGGAAACACCAATGCAGGAGGATTCGTAGGTACAAATGCAGGTGCAACACTTTCTAATGTATATTACAACACGGAAACTTGCGGACAAAGCTCAGGAATTGGAACAGATAACAATTCCCAAACAGCAACCGGACTAACCACTGAAGATATGAAACAGCAGGGCAATTTTACAGGTTTTGATTTTACAAACATTTGGACTAATACCGATGGAGAAACCTTTCCTCATTTCATTTCAATTTATAACAGCCCCGTTATTCTGCAAAATTTAACTACATTGACTATAATCGATGTTTTGTATAAAGATACTGTTCATGTAGTTCCAATGGATAATAATGTAATTACATTGACAATGGAAGGTGCTCCAACAGGAATGCTATTACAGGATTCAATTATTACCTGGACACCTGATTCATTTGGTGAATTTACTTTTACTTTGGTAGCTACTGATGCAAATCTGTGGTCTAATAAATACAAATGCACAATAGTTGTAACACCAAATGGTGATGGAACCGTATCAAATCCGTATAAAATAGTAACAATTAATGACTTAAATGCTTTACGAGAATTGCCTGATGGTTATTTTATCCTTATGAACGATCTTGACTTTAATGGTAGCGTTTACGACAGTATTAACAGTACTGAAGGCTGGGAACCTATTGGAAACGCCTCAATCCCTTTTACTGGAAGCTTTAATGGATCAGGACATACAATAAGTAATCTTTACATTAAAAGAACAACAAGTTATATTGGGCTATTTGGCTATACTAATGGAGCCAATATTGATAGCGTAAAATTAATGAATTGCAATATTTCAGGAGGACAATATGCCGGTAGTTTGATTGGTTATAATTATAATTCATCTACCATTTCAAATTGTTATGCAACCTTTACAATAACAGGTAGTTATAGTACTGGTGGGCTTGTTGGATATAATACAAACTCATCAGCTTTATCAAATTGTTTTGCAAATGGTATAGTGTCTGGGATTGATGATGTTGGAGGCCTGGTAGGATATAATATATATTCATCAACTTTATCGAATTGTTTTGCTAGCGGAAAAGTATCTGGAAGAAATTATATTGGTGGCTTGGTTGGATTAGCTTATGCTGGATGTTCAATTTCAAATTGCTATGCTACAGGTGATGTTACTGGTGAAGGATATGTGGGAGGACTAGTGGGAAAACAATATTCAACTTCAACAATTTCAGAATCTTATTCTGCAGGTAGCACCTCAGGAAACACCTATACTGGAGGATTTATTGGTGACAATGAACAATCCACCTTAACGAATACTTATTGCAATTCAGAAACCAGCGGTCAAAGTAATGCAATAGGTTATGATAACAATGCACAGACAGTTACCTGGCTCACTTCCAACGAGATGAAATTGCAAAGTAATTTTACGGGTTTTAATTTTACTACTGTTTGGACTATAACTGACGGTGAGACTTTTCCCCGACTCCAATCTGTTTATAATCCTCCCTTTATTCTTCATGATTTAGAAACAAGAGCAGTAATTAATGTATTATATAAAGATACTGTTCGGGTAGTTCCAATGGACAATAATGTAATTACTTTGACATTGCAAGATGCACCTGTAGGAATGCAAATTCAGGATTCCATTATTACCTGGACACCTGATACGTATGGTGTATATACTTTTACACTAGTAGCCACAGATGCAAATTTATGGTCTAATCAATATAAATGTACAGTGGTTGTTACACCAAATGGACAAGGAACTGAAGCAAATCCATACGAGGTAACTACAATAGAGGAACTTGATGCTATTCGATATTTATCCAATGATTATGTTGTATTAATGAATGATCTTGATTTTTCCGGGAGTATATACGATAGTAATAATAGTGTTGAAGGATGGGAGCCAATTGGAACTAATACTCATCCTTTTCGTGGAAACTTTAATGGGAATGGTCATATTATAAATAGTCTTTATATTAACAGTTCAAATTCTTATACGGGTTTATTCGGTTATATTTCTGGAGCAACTATTGACAGCATTGGAATTACTAATTGCAATGTTACAGGTATTAGTAATGTAGGAGGCTTGGTGGGATATGCCTATTCATCATCCATTTCGAATTGTTATACTACGGGTAAGGTAACTGGAGAAAGTTCTGTTGGAGGTCTGGTGGGATTTTCCTATAATTCATCAACTATTTCGAATTGTTATGCAAACTGTGATGTTTCTGGTGGTTCTTATATTGGAGGTTTGGTAGGATTCAGTTACTACGCATCGGCAATTTCAAATTGTTATTCTGTGGGCAAAGTTAATGGGAACTCAAATGTTGGGGGTTTGTTAGGAAGAAATTATTATAGTAACTCAACCGTAACCAATTCATATTACAATACTGAAACCAGTGGACAAAGTAATGGAATCGGAATAGATGATAATTCACAAACAGTTACCGGCTTAACTACATTAGAAATGAAACAGCAAAGTAATTTTACAGGCTTTGATTTTACTAACATCTGGACAATAACCAACGCTAAAAAGTTCCCGCGGCTCAATGCTGTGTATGATATCCCGATGATCCTAAGTACCTTGTCAAAAATAATTGCACTTAATGATACTTACATCGATACAATAGATGTAGTTCGTATGGATAATGATGCAATTACATTTTCATTAGAAAGTGCTCCAACAGGAATGCAATTACAGGATTCCGTAATCACCTTTACTCCAAATGCAACAGGTGTTTACAGCTTTATTGTAGATGCAACAGATGCAAACTTGTTTACTTCTAAGTATCAGTTTACGTTGGTTGTAAAACCTACAGGAGATGGTACCCAATCAAATCCTTATCAAATTACTACAATTGAAGAACTTAATACGGTGCGATATTTAGCGAGTGATTATTTTATCCTGATGAACGATCTTGATTTTACTGGAAGTGAATTCGACAATATTAATAGTACCAAAGGATGGGATCCAATAGGTGATATCACATCACCGTTTTCCGGTAGCTTCAATGGTGACGGTCATAGTATTAGCAATTTATTTATAAACAGTAGCTTATATTATGTTGGTTTATTTGGTTATATTGATGGAGCTACTATTGATAGCCTGGGAATTAATAACTGTAATATAACAGGGGGTTATGTTATAGGAGGTTTGGCAGGATATACGTCTAATTCATCGACTATTTCGAATTGTTATGTAACTGGTGAAGTTACTTCAGTTGTGCTTGGAGATGATGATGTTGGTGTAGGAGGACTGGTTGGAAATAATTATTCATCAAACATTTCGGATTGCCATACAGAGGTAAAGGTATTAAATAATAATGAATATTATTATACTGGAGGCCTGGTAGGATTTAATTATAATTCATCACCTATTTCTAATTGTTATGCAACTGGTGATATATCCAGTTATACTAATGCAGGAGGATTAGTAGGATGGAATGGTTCTTCATCGCCCATTTCGAATTGTTATGCAACTGGTGATGTCACAGGAATTATTACAGAAAATGATGAATCTGGTATTGGAGGACTGATAGGATATAATTATTCGTCAGCTATCTCGAGTTGTTATGCAACCGGTAATGTTTCTGGTGATTTTTATACTGGAGGATTGGTGGGATGGAACGATTCTCAATCGCCAATTTCGGATTGTTTTGTAACTGGTGATGTTTCTGGTAGCCGATATATCGGTGGTTTGCTAGGATATAATAGTTCTGCATCGCCCATCTCGAATTGCTATTCTTCTGGAAATGTGCTGGGATCAACTAAAACTGGTGGATTTATCGGAGAAAATTTTTCATTAATTATCAATAGTTTTTATGATACAGGCACTTCAGGTTTAAGCGCTGGAATTGGAGCAGAGAATAATGGCCAGACAGTTACCGGAATAAATACTTTACAATTTAATGATACTACAAATTATTTTACAGGCTGGAATTTCGACACCGTTTGGCATATTGCTTATGTTTGTGATATTGATACAGTTTTGCGGCCTTATTTAAGCTGGCAGAACATTCATAAAACTTCGTTTATTGCTGGTGCTAATGGTTCAATTTCCGGAGATACTGTCAGTTACGTTGGAAACGGGTGTAATGCACTCACAAGCGTAACTGCCGTGCCAGATGCTACTTACCATTTTGTAGAATGGCAAAACGCAGGTGGTGCCAGTATTACAAATGATAATCCTTTGACCTTGACAAATGTAATAAGTGATAGTAGTTTAGTTGCCATATTCAGCAATCTTTATGATGTAAACTTTACTGCAGGAATAAACGGTTCAATATCAGGGACAACACCGCAGATTGTTATTAATGGTTCAAATGCAACAGCAGTAACTGCTATACCCGATGCCAATTATCATTTTGTGAAATGGCAAACTTCAAACGGTGATAGCATTACTAATACCAATCCATTGACCGTTACCAATGTAGTAAGCGATACAAGTTTGGTTGCCGTATTTGAAATTGATTCATATCAGGTAAGCCTTACAACCGGAACAAATGGTTCAATAACAGGTGACACTTCTCAGGTTGTAAATCATGGCTCAGATGCGACAGCAGTAACAGCAGTTCCGGATGCCAATTATCATTTCGTGGAATGGCAAACAACCAGTGGTGATAGCATAACAAACGATAATCCGTTGACCGTAACGAACGTTGTGAGCGACACAAGTTTAGTTGCGGTATTTGAAATTGATTCTTACAATGTAAGCTTTACTGCCGGAGCAAATGGTTCAATAACCGGCACAACATCTCAGGTTGTAAATCACGGCTCAGATGCAACAGCAGTAACAGCAGTTCCTGATGCCCATTATCACTTTGTGGAATGGCAAACAACCAGTGGCGATAGTATCACAAATGATAATCCTTTGACAATGACAAATGTTGTTAGTGATAGCAGTTTGGTTGCGATATTTGAAATTGATTCTTACGATGTAAGTTTTACAGCAGGAGCAAATGGTTCAATAACCGGCACAACATCCCAGGTTGTAAATCACGGGTCAGATGCGACAGCAGTAACAGCTGTACCTGATGCCCATTATCACTTTGTGGAATGGCAAACAACCAGTGGAGACAGCATCGCAAACGTCAATCCTTTGACATTGACTAATGTAGTAAACGATACAAGTTTAGTTGCTGTATTTGAAATCGATTCCTACAATGTAAACTTTACCGCAGGAGCAAATGGTTCAATAACCGGCACAACATCTCAGGTTGTAAATCACGGCTCAGATGCAACAGCAGTGACAGCTGTGCCAGATGCCCATTATCACTTTGTGGAATGGCAAACAACCAGTGGCGATAGCATCACTAATAATAATCCGTTAACTGTGACCCAGGTTATAAGCGACAGTAGTTTAGTTGCCATTTTTGAAATCGATTCTTACCAGGTTAACTTTACTGCCGGAACAAATGGTTCGATATCGGGTGAAACATTCCAGATTGTCAGTTATGGTTCTAATGCAACAGCCGTTACTGCCATACCAGATGCTAATTATCGTTTTGTGGAATGGCAGACAAATGGCGGGGACAGTATCACAAATGACAATCCGCTAACAATAACCAATGTGTTAAGCGATAGTAGTTTAATTGCCATTTTTGAATTATATTCATCAATAAATACTAACAATGAAACAGACCGACAGTTATCAATCTGGCCAAATCCTGCTTCTAATCAGTTAACGATTGAAATTGAAAATATGCAAACCGGCAGATATGCTATTTTTAATATTGACGGGCGAATAATAAGCATGGGTTTGTTAACCGGAGATATCAGTATTATTGATGTTTCTTTATTAAAAGGAGGTATTTATTTACTGAATGTGAATTATAATAGCAAAGCTGAAAGCAGAAAATTAATAATCAAATAAACAAAGAAAGAACTCTAATAACCAGAAATTCATAATAGGTTATTAGAGCTCTTTTTTTATCTCTGTGTTGATTCATATAAATCAGTTCATGCACATTTTAAATCAAACTAAAATCACCCCAACTCCTGCTCTTTTTCATCTTCCATTAAATGATTCAAATCCTGCGGTTCGGCATGGATATATATCTCGCTGCGAGGTATAAGATTCTTCAATTCTGTCTCAATTTTATCGCACAGTTCATGTATCTGTTTGAGGTTTGAATCCGGGTCAACATGAATGTTAAATTTAATGAAAGTGTCAGCTCCTGCTGTGCGTACTTTTAAGCTATGCATACGCTTTACTTCAGGATAATTACTTAAAACTGCCTTGACTTTTTGAATGGTTTTCTGGGGAGCTTTGTCGAGTAAAACATCAATCGCTTTTTTGCCACCTTAAATAAAGCCCGCGAACGTGTAAAATCAACTATAATGGAGCTGATAACCACAATGTAACTCTCTATATGAGTATTCCCGGTAATAAGCCTTTCAATGGCTTCATAAATAATCCATACACAAGTAATTTAAAACCCGTTAAAAATATGGCTGCAAGCACCGATACAAAAGCTACTTTATTTTTCTCTTTAACCATGAAAAAAATTTTAATAATAACTATGATACTGTAAATCTTTTAACAAATTAAACTGATATAAATTACTAATTTAGAAAGCAAGGGTGAATGCAATTTAGTAAAAAGTCATCAACAAAAAAGAGGCAATTGAGAAAAACAGGTAATGAGCAGGAATCAAACTGAGCCGAACTCTTACAAGGCGAGAGTTCACCGCCAGGCTTTGCAATGCGGTGAACAAAAATAGGCAATTTGCACTATAATTATTTAATAAACATGTAATTATATCTGTCGCAACACGGAGCGTTAAGAATCAATGTATCTCTATGGGTTAAATCAATCTGCTTCTCAGAATCAAATAAAACAGTTCCACTTAACGAATCTGGTATCAAACTAATCGTCAGACCATTACTTTGATCTACAATATTTATTTTTCCAAATTCTTTAAGGGTATCTCCATTTGTGATACTATAAATTCCATTTTGTTTAAATACTATATTATCAAAATTCGCTTTATATCCATTTCCACTAAAACCACCTGAAATCTCAACCAGTTTCCAATTATTATATAGCTCTGTAAATTGTGTTGGAACAATATCGACTGAATAATATCGATTAGCCAAGGCCGTATCAATGAAAGTTGATTTTAAACTTGAGTTTACCGTATTCTCCTTGTTACATGAAACAAATCCTATAAAAAGGATACATAAAAATAAAAATGCTGTTTTCATAGTCTTAAATTTTAACATTAATAATGTATTAAATATTAAATGAACAAATAACTGCTAATGATGCAAACTCCATTTTAAAAGTTGCGCGATATAAAAAAATGGCTAATGCTAAATACAACCTCAGGTTAACTTAACGAATTGAAGTTTTGGAAAAGATAATAAGAACGCTTCCAACTTTCCGTCTTTCTGCAATTCTAAATAACATTGACATAAATCACTGCATTTTAATCATATATCAGTTTTGTTAGTTTAAACTAAGTTACCAGATTAACCAAAGCATTTTCCAGATCATGAAATTTGAAATGATAACCGGCGTTTATGATTTTTTCCGGTGAAACCCGGCTACCTTTTAAAATAATATCTGCGGCCTTACCAAAAATCAACCTTAAAAGGAGTGCAGGGGTATCCGGAAACCAAACTAATTTTTTAAGTACCCGGGCTAATGTTTCAGTAAATTCCCGGTTTGTTTTATAATCGGGTGCTGCGGCATTATAAACACCCTGCATTTGAATGTCCTCAACGGCTTTGATGTAAATACCACATAAATCATCAATGTGAATCCAAGGCATGAATTGCTCTCCGGTACCCAATACCGATCCGATTCCTAATTTAAAAGGTATCATCATTTTTGCCAGTGCTCCATGCTTTTTCGTAAGAACAACGCCTGTCCTTATTTTTACGGTGCGTATTCCCAACTGCTCAAAATGGTCTGCTGATTGTTCCCATTGTTTACATGTATCACCCAAAAAGTCACTTCCCGGCGGATCGGTCTCAGTGAAAATATGATCAGTAGTAATGGCTCCATAATATCCAATTGCCGAGGCTGATATAAAAGCTTTTACCTGATTTTTATTTTCCTTGAGTTTTTCAAAAAGTAGCTGACCCGACTTAACCCGGCTGTCAACGATTTGCTTTTTCCTTTTTGATGTCCACCTTTTACTGCCAATATTAGCTCCTGCCAGATGAATGATATAGTCGACTGATTTTAAAGCTTTATTTTCAATTTCATGCTTATCAATGTCCCAGGTATAAGCAGGTATTGCCTCATTAAGATGCTTTGACCGGGCCAGTATAGCAATGGAATATCCTTTATCTGTTAGCTTCCTGGCAAGATGATTACCAATAAGACCGCTTCCACCGGTAATTAATATTGAGGCCATTTTTAAGGTTTCTGATCTTTATTTATAGCTTCATGCCTGTCATTCACCTAATTGTACAGTTGTTTTAAGTTTGGTCAAATCAAATCCCATTTCTTTTAATCGTGACAAGATTTGCTGATAAACGGCTTCATCCATTTTGGGAGTTCTTGACAAAATCCACAAATATTTTTTGCTCGGATGGCTAACCACAGCGTAACTGTAATCATCAGCCAGGTCAATAATCCAGTATTTTCCTTTGAATGGCCAAAAGAACTGAACTTTCAGTTTTGCATTACCTGTATTTTTAACCACAAAGGCTTTTCCCTTTATATACGATTGCTTTCCATTTACGCTGTCCCGGTTACATCTGTTCTCAACAATTACATATCCTTTTCCGCTTAACGCATATTCAGCCGTAGTGCAATGACAGCCCTTCTGAAATGATTGGGGATAAGAGGCAATTTCAAACCATTTCCCTGCATACATATTTAAATCTACCTTTGGGACTGTTTTTAAAATTTGTGCCTGGGTTGTATTGGTCACCATAAATATTAAGATAAAGGGTAAATATTTTTTGCTATTAAACTGTTGCATCATAGAAATTTAGTTTTATGTACGATGCTAACTATAACAACAAACTCAGGCAGGTTGTTTTAAAATCATTTTCAGCTTTTTTATATTAAAAACAAAATTACCGGGAGGTTTTAGAATGGCCGGGATGGCTTACTTTATGGGTATTGCCGGGAAATGCTTATTATTCTTTTTCTATTCTTTGTAAAACAATATGAAGTGGATAAAAGTCAAATTGTTTATAAAAATCCAATACCTGCTCATTCCCCACTCCTACTAACAACTTTTGGGTTTCCACATTATTTGCTTTTAACCATTGTATTGCCCGGTCAATAAATTGTTTCCCTAATCCCGATTTTCTAAAAGATTCATCAACGTATATGGAATCAATCTCCCCAATTTTCGGATCTTCCTTATCAATTGTACTAATGCAATATCCAATAATCCTTTGTTCTTTTTCATCCATAGTATATTCAAAAAGGATATCACCTGATTTAGAAATCATATTATGTTTTCGTTTTTCCCAGTTCATGTGTTGAAATCTGTCTTTAAAATAAGGTGATGCCTCATAATGTATCTGATTCAGTTTTTCCCATAAAGGTTTAATCAGATCAATGTTATCGGGTTTTCCTGTCTTTATCTCGAATTTATCCATTTGTAATGACTTTTTGGTTACGTACACCTTTTAATGAAATGGCATATTGCAGTACTAAAAGTAATTTTCTGCTAAGCTTCATCGTTTTTTTGTGATCCATCAACGCCCGAAAAGCATTGATACCAGTATGCAAGATACTATTTATTCAGCAAAGTGATTTTTAATAATTTCTACTAATAAATCTTTTTCTTTTTGTGGAATCCATTCAATTAATCTTGCCGCAGCCGTTGGAGTTTCCCAAATATCAACATTTTTACTTTCGCCACCAACCAATTGCAAATACTGTGAAAGATATTCATGGTAAAACTTTAATCGTATTTTATTAACCAAAGTTCGTTTTATCCTGGGCTCGTTTTCCGGTAATACAGCATATTTAAGCAACATTCTTGTTCTTGCTATATCTGAAAACCTATCGCCAACTGAGGCGTTTGTCCAATCAATCACCCATAATTTGTCTTTCGAGATCATAATATTATCCGGATGAAAGTCACCATGACAAAGAATCTTTTCATCTGGCAATAAATCAATATTTTTCAATAAGGCATCCTTTAGGTTTTCCTCTAAAGAATTGGTTTTTAGGATATTCTTTCTGAGTTTAAATTTTTGTGACGGAAATTCAGATTCAATTTTAACCTGAATTGACTGATGTAATTCCGCTAATCTTTTTGCCTCCCTTTTTAGTTTGAATGGATTTGCAGCTAGAACCTGCATCATGGTTTTGCCTGTAATCTTTTCATAAACTATACCCTGCCTGTTGTTTACGGTTATAAGTTCATCAACATTGGGTATGGGCAATCCTAAATTCAATAATTGAGTTACTATATGTAATTCATGTTCGGTGAAATCCTTTGGAAAAGAAGTTCTGAAAAGCTTTAACACTTTATTGTCTGATATTTCAAATATCTCAGCTGTTCTTCCCTGCCCAACTAATTTTCCTAATTTCATTTACACTGAACTTTAAGTATATTAAATATTTAATAAGTATAATCCGGAAAGCCACATATCAAACCGTGTTTATGTTATTGAGCTTTTTCTTATTTTAACTCCATACAGTTATATTCAATTTTAGTAAGTTCAAATTCGCCATAACAGAATTCTCCATCAGGGTGATCAAAAATGGTTTTTACTTTTGACGGCAGGTTAAAACCATTAATATTTTTGTACTCTGAAACCGGGGTTTGCCACGGATAATTATAAAAAACCTTTCCGTCTTTGGTTTCATATCTGTCATTGCTGATAAAGTTTATTAATCTACCATCCCTGTCAAAATACAACTGTGCTTCAATTGTTATATTTCCGTTGGTATATTTTGCCTTAACATTCAAATTATCAACAACATCCCACTCAATATCTTTACTGATCAATAAAGACGGAGCCAGGAGACATAAATCGTTAAAAAATGTAACTGTTTCAGCTTGGTTTGCTTCAGTTCCCTTAGCATCAACAACAGTAAAAATTCCTAATAACTTTCCTTTCATTACAGCCGTTTCATTTTTATAAATATGAACCACTTTTGCAGAAAGTCCCATCTTTTTGGCTACAATGTAAAATAGTCTTGTAGGGTCATCCTCATAAAAATTGTATTGAACCGATTTAATTTTCATAAAAGGGTCCTTTGGATTATTTCGAATTCCTCCCTTGCATTCGGCCCTGAAAGTCAAAACTTTTTCTTTGCCTACTACCCCAACAAAATACAAATACTTTTGAACAATCTCGGGGAGATGCGCAATATCCTCTTTTGTAAGTATACTGCATTCTAAATCTTTAGCCTTTTTTAATTCAGTAATAACAGCTTTTTTATAAATTTTTTCCATATTTTGAGTAAATGCATTAAAGGTTGTTATGATTAATATTAGTGTGATAAAAATTTGTTTCATAAGGTTATAGTGGTTATACTCCTTGCTTTGTTTTAAAACGAAAACGCGTTGTTCCAATTTCATTTTCAGTTTGTTTATTATGGTAAAGTTAAAATTATATCCCATTCTCAGACTACTGACTGCGGATTGTTAATCCTGGCCAATCAGACTAATGATAATTAAATTCGCTTTTTATTCCAATGCAGATTTAATTCATATCCTTGAGGAATATTTATAATTCTTTCATTTGAATATCCAAGAGCTAAAACACCAAGAGCCTTTTCTGTTTTATTAATTCCGAGGTGATTTTTAATTTTCTTGTTGTTGTTGATGGTCAATTTTAGCGAATCCATTAAGGTACATCCTATATTTAAAGAAACAGCTGATAAAATCATCGTTCCTAAAAGATATTGTGCACTCAATTCAGTAACTGGCATTCTGGGATTTCCAATTGCAATTAAAAGAACATTTGTATTCTCTTTAACAACTTTTTGTTTAATAAATAAATCACGCGCCATTTTCTTTTTTATTACATGCAATGATTTGGAAAATAAACTAATAAATTTTGTTATTGGTTTAAATGAGAACATTAATTTATACAACCTCATTACAAACTTCAAAGCGTATAAATCAATAGTCTGAATAATTTGAGGATCATTAATAATCAAAATATCAATGTTTTTATTCTGATTAGGTGCATATTTTGCACTCCTTGCTATTTTTTCAATAATGTCATTCGGTATCTTTTTCTGTATGAATTTTTTTGTTGAACGTCGTAATTCTAACAGCGATACCAATTCATCATATCCTATTTTATTTATAACAGATATTTTTTTGGGAACCACATTATTCATTAAAATTGCTTGCTGTGGACAAAGAGCGATACATTTTTGACATTGATTACAAATTTCGTAATCAATTACAGGAAACCCATTATCACTATTAATACAATATTCTTTAAAATTATTAACACATATTGCACATTGTGTGCATCTGCTTTTATCAATTATAACCATATTATAAAATTTTCTGCATATAGTTTTATTTTTGATAGTTCCAGCCAAAGGCTATAGAACTAAGTAAAACTTATTAATTATTATACCCGGATTTTTCGGGGCAAACTGTGTGTGTCTTAATTATTTAGTTATGCTTTATTTCATAGAATTACGCAATGGTTTTTACTCGTGCCCAAATTTAATCTATAAATCCGGATCCCATATTCAACTAACATTAATTTTTAAATACAATTTTAGCAGTAACGGTTAAAATAAAAGTTGAATTGGTTAATTTTTGGCTTGTCATTCCAATTAAGAACTTTACTTGTGGTATCTTAACAATTAAATACCTCTCCCAAAATAGATTAAATTATTAATTAATAAAAATCCAACGTATAAAAAATTGTCATATACAAAATGAATAACAGGTTCTTAATTTGTTAAATTATTCCGATTCGTTTACAATATAATACAGCCTGTGTTGCATTCTCAGTTCTTGTTTTTCGAAGAATATTTTGTCTGTGATTATTTACCGTATTGATGCTAATTTTCATTTTGTCAGCAATATTATAGCTGTCGTATCCACGGCTAACGAGAATTAATACTTCTTTTTCACGTTTAGTAAGTAAAACTCCTGAATTTTTTCCATCAGTTTTATTGAATAGGTGTAATTCTCCTGTTTTAATATTTATCAACCGTCGTTGTGATTTTTCGTTTGGTGCACGTTCTGAATTTGGGTGAGAGATTACAAGTGTAAGCCATGTTTTTCCGTTCCTGTCCTGTTCTAAAGGAATACTTTGATGTATATGCCGCACGTAAAATCCATCGGTGTTTTTGGTTCTAAAATCATAAACCAGCTTGTAATCTTTCTTTTCATTAAACGACGACATCCCTGAAAGGAATTGGTAAAGCATATTATCAGTTTCTAAAACAAATGCCAGGTCATCGGGATGAATTCGTTCATAATGCATCTCTAAGTCAATGGATTGTCGCTGATATTTATCAAAACCAAAAATCTCTAATTGCTCCTTGCTTTGTAACAGGTAATTATGTTTATGCATATCAAAAACGGCATAAATTGAGCTTTCAATTTCTGCCAATCGTTTTATCATCTCAATTTTTGGCATTATACGTTCATAATCCTCGTCTGTAACAACACATTTGTGAGATTCCTTATTCTTTAAACGTAGTGTATATTGTTGATTAAGACCTTTTTGCATTTATAGTTATAATTCACTATTTTATTTTGAAACGACTCATAATATTTTTGTGTGCAACGTTAAAAGTAAAGTATATTATGGAAAAACTCAAAATATTTATAAAAAGCAAAGCATTCATTTATATAGCTTTATTTGTTGGTTGTATTTCGCTGTTATTTATCGGACAAGAGGTGCAATATGGAATATTTGCATGGATAGCTCCAATATTTTTGCTGCAATTCTCGCGCAGAGCAAAACCATTACAATTTCTGTATTTATTTCTACTATTGATAGTGGCAGGTATTATTACCCAAAAGACACATAATTTATTTAACGATCCTGTATTTGGTTTAATTAATGGGGTTGCGTATGCATTTGTAATTTTCATTACTTATCTAACTGATAGATTGCTATTTGTGAAAGAAAAAAAATTACTGTTCACATTGATTTTTCCTGCTGTTTTTGTTGTAATTGAAGCATTGGTAACATCTGTAATTGGTACATCCGGAGTATTGGCACAATCACAGTTTACGTTTACTCCTTTTGCACAATTAAGTATTATTACCGGATTGCAGGGTATTACTTTTATAATATGTTGGTTTGCATCAATCCTTTATTGGATATCTGAAAATGATTTTAAACCTGTTTTTATTAAAAAAGGATTGATCCACTTTGGAGCTGTATTCTTTATTATTTTAGGTTTTGGTTTCATAAGAATGGCTACACAAACTAAAGTTCAACAAAAGGTTAAAGTTGCTACCATATGCGGACCTTTTGACTTGTATCATAAAGTAAAAAGAGAAAAAGAAACTTTTTTACAACTGGGTAAAAACCCAAATATAAAAATACCTGTTTCGTTATTTTCAAGTGATAAAGATATTTCCATACAGATAAATAACACAAAAAAAGCAGCAGAGGCAGGAGCAAAAATTATAGTTTGGAGCGAGGGTGCCTTGTTTTTAAATCAAAAGCAACTTCCTCCCCTGGTTGCAGAAGTAAAAAACATATCAAAAACCTTCAATACATATATTTTGATTGCTTTTTTTGAAGAAAACAGTTCTCCAGGGCTTAAACCAATTAACAACAAAAGCATTTTAATAACCAAAGATGGAACTATTGGGTGGGAATATAAAAAATCGCATCCAACACCTGCTGAAATACCATTAGTTAATGCTGGAAATTCAATCATACCCACTTATGATACAGAATATGGAAGAATTAGTAATGTAATATGCTACGACTATGATTTTCCGTCTTTATTAAGACAGGCAAATAAAAAAAATGTTGATATTATGCTTGTTCCGGCCTACGATTGGAAAGAGTTTGCACCTATGCATTCAAAAATGGCACAGTTCGAAACTCTGCAAAGTGGACGGCTGCTAATTCGTTCAAATGGAAATGGGATTAATATGGTAACCGATAATCATGGTAAAGTCATTTCAGAACTTAACACCTTTACAAGTAATGACAGAATTCTATATGCTAATTTACCATTAAATTAGTCACCATCTGTTTATGCAAACTGGTAATGTTTTATTTATTAATTGCAGCTGTAATTATTCCTATTAACACACCCATCAAAACAAATGCTATTAAAGCAATTAACATTACTAAGCAAAACCTAAATATTTTACCTGTTAATTGTTTTGGTGAATAGTTACGGTAATTTTTATATGCGGTGGGGTAATAAATTAATGTAATTGCAAATTGCCCCACAAAATATATTTCAGTTATCTTCGAAATTAAGCTTACAATGAACAGGAAAAGTTCTATAATTCCTATTAATCCAAGAATATAAGAATTTATTACCAAATGCTCGGTAAAATTATTTGGCTTTCCAAAAACAAGAAAAGCAATAAATGTATATATAGGAAGAAACAAGAATGAGAAATAATAGTAATATTTTAGTATAAAAGTAACCATTTTATTTGCTGAACCCTGACTATCCCAGGAGACATCCTTGTCATCCGGCTGACTGATGTTTTCTTTATTCGTATTATCAGACAATGAATCAGAATAAGTTTCAGTTTGAGCAAATTTGGCATTTGTTAATATTTCTGTCATTTCGTTGGTATAGAAACCAATTACCATAACAGTAATTGTTGTTACAATGGCAAAAAATGAAAATGGGTTTGAATACCTCTTTCGTGTTCCACTTAAATACTTGTCAAATACGAGTCCCGGTTTAACCAATAAGTCTCTTAATGTTGGCCAAAATTGATTATCCCAACCCAGGGATGATATTAAATCTGACATTAAATATTTAAGCGTAATCCGGTTTCTGATAACCTTTGCACCACAATGGTAGCAATAGTTATCTGCTGGTTTTAATTCTATATCGCAGTTTTTACAATTCATATTTGTAGCAATAATTTATACATTATCTCTGGTTATTGATATTACATTATTAGCCGGATTTGGGAATATTTTGACCGAATTATTGATATTTAGTCTGCTTTGATTCGATGTGTTATTTCTATAAACGGTTGTATCTAAATAATGCGTATAATAATTTTCATAGAAACAGGTATAACCAAATGATAAATGATATTCACTATTAGCATTCGTAGGTATAACCGTCATAAAATTAAATGAGCACATGCAATTTGCCCCGCAGGAATCTGCGGCAGTTATATAAATAGAATCCTGAACCGTTTTTCTTATCAAATAATGTGGCCCGCCACAGTTAGCAACAAGTATACCGGAAATATATATTGAATCATTTGTAAAATACACTTCAAATGAGTCAGAATAGGATTTATGTCCATTCTGACAATTATTTTCAATATCCGGAACTGTATCTATTATTTGTGCTTTTAAAGAAAACACAAAGAAAAGAATCGGAATTATTACTACTATTTTTTTCATTTTACCAGTTTATTTATATAACAATAAGTCATTTACAAAGATTATAATACTCTTAATCAGGTTGCCTTAGAGTTCCATACGGTGTTTATGTAAGTGATGGCAGATTGTGTTGCATTTTTCTATCAAACCGTAATGTGGTTTGAGCGAACTTCAAACGCTAATATTACTACTTCGCCTGCCCTTACTTATACAAAATGTTAGCCACAGTAATTTCATCCAGTTTTTTAGAAATTTCATTCGCTTCATTTATCAAATCGTTTGGATAATCGTTAATTTGAAGAATCCGAATTGCATTTCTGTTTTTAAGTTTACCTCCTTTTAATTTATAATCAAAATCTACGTTATTGTCCTTTATTATCTCGCTGAAATGATAAAGTTCATATTCATCGGTTAACATATCTGTTAATTCAATATCATGAGTTGAAACAAATACAATATTATTATTTTTTGAAAGTGTTGAAAGGACTGCTCTTTGAATAGATTATTCGCAATGTTATTTAATTTTAAGAGCTGTGGAATTGAACCAAGATATTTATTTAAATGTCTTTTATTCCAATAATGAATTCCAATATTAACAAGAAAAGTACACAGAAAAACAAAAAACATTTGCGGATTAAATGAAAGCATTACAAGTGATACAAAACTTATAAATGACAACAACCGAATAATATAAAACCATTTTGGCGGTTCCTGGTGTTCTTCTTGAAATAAGGATGAAATATAGAACACGTCAGCTTTGTTTAATTTTTCAAGTTTTAGCTGAGTATTAATTCTAAAATCTTTATCGTCTGTTAGTTTTTTAATCAGTTTTTCTTTTTTGTCTTTGTCTGTGATACTATTAGGAATAACTCTTAGTTTATTGTAAAAACATTGTTGTCCGACTTTTGAAGTTGTCCTGTCCAGAAACATGAATTCTTCAAAATTCAAATCGTTACAGGTTTTCTCAGATAGTACTTGAAATGAATCGCAATTATCTTTGTTTACGAAATATTTTTCAATCAAATCGAATCGGAAATCATCGTCTTTAAACTGTCCAAACGATTCTTTTAATTTCTCTATTATTTTCTTTTTTCGCATTACTATTGCTCTGATGCATAATTTTTCGATTATTGTGGCTAATAATAAATGAAGTTATTTCTAACATTCATAATATCATTGTTTTATTCGTTTATAAATAATTATAAGCAGCTAAAAAAATAATCGTTTGACCTTTTTTAACATAAATAAAAGTAAAACCCAATTCTATTATTTCCAAAAATTTATGATGATGAAAATACGGGGTGGGATATTTTGTTGGTTTTCAGGGAATTTTTTATTGTAGGTGGAATCACAATCGGTTGAGTCGATTTCACAGTCAGGCGAGTCAATTTCATTGCCGGCGGAGTTAATTTCATGACGGGTCGTGTCGATTTCAGCACAGGTGGAGTCGGTTTCATGGCCGGCGTTGTTGATTTCAGCATAGGTCGGGTTAATTTCATTATCGGTGGTGATGATTTCAGTGTGGTTGACACTTATGTAATCCTGATTCCATTCAGGGAACAAATCATGCATTTTAATACCTGTAAATTACCACTCATGCCCAGAACCAGGTTCTCCCTTTCTTAATCCTATAGATTTGTTTGACATAATTCTTATGCTCAAAAAGCAAACTGAAATTAATTGAAAATGCCAAATCATATAAAAATCTCATTAGGCTTTCTACTTGCACTGGCTTTAAGCTGCAACAATATTCCGGCAGTAAACCCGGGATCAATTGTAAACTGTAAGTGGGAGTTAATTGGTAACCAGGGAAACAACCTGAATCTAAACCCCGGTGATACCATACAATTCAGCAGAAAAGGCGGAAAGTGTATTATAGGCAGCGAACAGAATCTCTCCTATTACACTAACGACAGCCTTTTGCTTTTGAATTATTATAATACAAGACATGTTTTTAAAATCAATTTTTCTGACAGGCGACTTGAATTAGTTGAATTATACAGTGGTAACAATACCACTTATACTTTTAAAGCAATTTCAGATTAACAACCCAAAAACTCACGTTATGAAAAAGTTCATTTTTATTTTGGTAAGCCTTATTATGGTTGGTTTTTCGACCGGCTTAATGGCTCAAACTGCAACACCTCCTGCAACAGGTGATGGATCAAGTAGTAATCCTTATCAAATTGCCACGTTAAACAATTTATACTGGATAACTCAAAACCCGACAAGTTGGGATAAGTTTTTTATTCAGATGGCTGATATTGACGCATCCGGAACTTCCATATGGGATTCGGATGGTAGTGGAGGATATTATGGTTTTAGCCCAATTGGTAACGCAACAACCTATTTTACAGGTGCCTATGAAGGTAATGGCCATATCATTGACGGTTTATACATTAACAGGCCCAATACCAATTATGTGGGCTTTTTTGGATATACCGAAGATGCCTCCGCAACGCTTACAACTTCCATTATTACCAACCTGGGATTAACAAATGTTAACATAACAGGTAAAGCTTATGTTGGAGCCATTGCGGGTGATAATAACTTATTTATTTACTATTGTTTTTCAACCGGTTCACTTTTAGGTGTGGAAAAAATAGGCGGCTTTGTAGGAAATAATCAGGAATCTCAAATTAATAATTGCTACAGCAGATGTTCTGTATCAGGTAGTTCAAGAACCGGAGGCTTTGTTGGATCAACACTGCATCAGGAGGATATTAATAATTGTTACAGTACAGGAGGTGTTGATGAAAACTGGTTGGATGGTGGATTTGTTGCCGACCAACAATATACAAATATCGGTGCCGACTGCTTTTGGGATATGGAAACTTCAGGTCAGAGTACCAGTGATGGAGGAACAGGCAGAAGAACAGACCGGATGAAGAATTACTATACTTACACCAATGGTGAATATGCCGTATGGGACTTTTTGGGAGAAACGGCCAATGGTACCAATGATTATTGGGGAATTAATGCTTCGTTCAATGACGGCTATCCGTTCCTGGCCTGGCAAGGTTATTCCAATGTTGTAAGTACCTGTCAGTGGCCCACCGAAACACCCACAAATATAACGTTTGGAACTGTAACTTCATCAAGTGTTGTACTTGCGGGTTATACGGCTCCAACCAATGGTGCTGATGGTTACGTTATTTATATTAATAACGCTGACGATTTTACAGTTCCCAATGATGGGGCTTCTTTAACTCCAAATACTACCTGGAGTAATTCAGGACAGCAATGTGTTTATTTTGGGACATCTATAACTCCTAATGTTCCTGTTACAAATTTAAGTAGTACAGGAACTTATTATTTTAAGATTTATGCCTACACCAATTGCACAGGAACCGAAACTTATGAAGAAAATGGAGCCGAAGCTACATATTCCATGGTTATTTCAGCTACGGCACCTGCCCTTGGTGATGGAACCAGTGGTAATCCATATCAAATAGCCACGCTGGAGAATTTGTATTGGATTACTCAAAATTCGGCCAGTTGGAGTAAATATTTTATTCAGACAGCTGACATAGATGCTTCAGAAACAAACCAGTGGGATAATGGATTAGGCTTTAGTCCGGTAGGAGTTAATACGACATATTTTACCGGATCGTATGATGGGCAGAATCATTCCATTGATGGGATATATATCAACAGACCTGAGGAATCGCGTATTGCTTTTTTTGGAAGTACATCAGGTGCAACCATAAATAATTTAAACCTGTCGAATGTTAATATTTCCGGT
Organism: Bacteroidales bacterium; assembly: GCA_046704385.1. Taxonomy (GTDB): domain Bacteria; phylum Bacteroidota; class Bacteroidia; order Bacteroidales; family SZUA-534; genus GH45. Next base: position 95,333 of record JBJKSB010000036.1, read on the forward strand.
AATACCTATGTTGGAGCTCTGGTTGGATATAACTGGTACGATAATATTTCAAATTGTACCGTATCTGGAACTATTTCAGGCTCTGGTAATGTTGGTGGAATTTCCGGTTATGCTTACGGTAATACGGGGCAAACCATTCAGCAATGTTCCAGTGCATGTACCATTTTGGCTACAGGTAGTGCTGTGGGTGGTTTAATAGGATATATTAATAGCGTGAATATAAATAATTGCAATTCCTCAGGAACAGTTAGCGGCGTGAATTATGTTGGAGGGCTTATTGGACAATGTGTATCAACAGCTGTTACGGCAAGTTATTCTACGGGTACTGTAAATTGTGACCCGAATACTTCGAATTATACCGGAGGATTAATTGGTGGAATTACCAGTACACTTAGTAACATTAACCGATGTTATGCAACTGGAGATGTTACTACCTACTATTCAGGAGGAGGCCTTGTTGGTACGGTAGCAAGTAACAATAATATTACAGATTGTTATGCCAGGGGTAATGTTGGAGTTACAAGTAACTATGCTGGTGGTCTGTTAGGAGCATCATCCGGAACAATCAGCAATTGCTATTCAACCGGTAGCGTTTCATTGGTATCAAGTTCAGGAGGATTAATGGGACTAAATTCAGGAACTGTCTCAAATTCTTTCTGGGATACAGAAACTTCTGGCAGGTCTCAGGTTGGTGCAGGTACAGGACTTACAACTGCTCAAATGCAAGATTATAATACTTATACAGACGTTACTACCACAACAGTTGGTTTAACTACTGCCTGGGATTTTATAAATGATCAGAATGATGATGCCGCCACCAATGATTATTGGGATATAAACCAGGGTGGAGATGGTTATCCGATTTTGACCTACCAGCCTGAAACTGATGGGTTTTTAACGGGTCCAAAGGGAGCTGGTACAGCTGACAATCCTTTCCAAATTAGTTCGTTGGACGATTTACAATGGATTATGGACAATCCAACATCATGGTCGTATGTTTTCATTCAAACTGCTGACATTGATGCAAGTGCAACTTCAACCTGGAATAATGGAGCAGGTTTTAGCCCTATTGGAAATTCCACCACTAAATTTTCTGGTACATATAACGGACAAATGCATGTAATTGACGGGCTGTTTATTAATAGTCCTGCAAATAATTATGTTGCTTTATTTGGATATACAAGTGCTACTGGAAATATTGAAAACCTGGGTTTAGAAAATATCGATTTTACCGGAAGTGCATATGTATCTGGTTTGGTTGGTGTCCATACCGGAATTATCAGTAACTGCTACAGTAGTGGCCAAATAGTTTCAGTAAATAATTCAGGAATATTAGTTGGATATAATATTGGGGGTAGCGTCGATAATAGTTATACTGAGGGAACTATTTCAGGTAATCTGAAAATTGGAGGATTGGTCGGTAACAACAGCAGTAATGGAAGTGTAACTAATTGTTATAGCTATGCAGATGTTTCACGTAACAGTGGACAAACCGCAGTAAATTTCGGATCATTAATAGGCTATAATAGCAGTGCATCAGTTCAAAATTGTTATGCTACAGGTTCTGTTTATTATACAGGAACTACCAGTCCAACAGATAAAGGTTTTTTTGGTGAATATGTATCCGGAACCTATACTAATAACTTTTTTGACAGCGATATATCTAACCAAACAAGTGCTACAGGTGCTACGGCTAAAACCACTGCCGATATGCAGGATATTTCCACCTTCACCAGTACAGCTATAGCAGGTTTAAGTACTGCCTGGGATTTTATCTTAAACTTAAATGATGATTCAGCGGATAATAATTATTGGGATATGGATCAGGATGGTTCGGGCTATCCTATATTAAGCTGGCAACCGGAGGCCGATAATTACCTGGCTGTTCCGGCCGGATCAGGAACCAGCGTAGATCCTTATCAAATAGCCATTTTAAAACATTTGGAATGGTTAATGAATAATTCGTCGAACTGGAATAAATATTATATTCAGGTTGCTGATATTGATGCTGCCGCTACATCCACATGGGATAGCGGTACCGGATTCACCCCTATGGGTAATACTCAGACTGTTTTTACAGGTAGTTATAATGGAAAAGGTTTTTCAATTAGTAATCTCTTCATCAACAGACCAGGCAAAGATACCATTGGAATGTTCGGTTATGTTACGGGTAGATTAGATAGCATTTCACTAATTAACGTAATTATAACCGGTAGAAGTTCCACCGGGGCATTAGCAGGAAGCTTTAATAGTTATTATACAGCCACTCAAATAAGCAATTGCAGTGCTTCTGGTACAGTTACAGGTCAGGATACAGTTGGGGGGTTAATGGGTTACTACTACAGCAATCATGGAACCTATGCTGCAATTAACAAATGCAGTAGTTCAGTTTCAGTAACCGGAGTTAATACTGTTGGCGGATTGGTGGGCAGAAATTATTATGCTTATGTATATAGTTCATATGCATCCGGTAACGTTACTGCAAGCGGAAATACGGTAGGTGGTCTGATTGGCTATAACTTCAGTCACTCCGATGTATTTGATAGTTATGCAACCGGTAATGTAAGCGGAACATCTGATGTGGGAGGATTGGTCGGTGTTGCTGCACTCAGTGATTGTAAGGATTCTTACAGTACTGGTTCAGTATCAGGAACGGACCAGGTAGGTGGATTTGTAGGCTATAATTCAAGTTCACTCATGCAACACTGTTATAGTACAGGTAATGTTACCGGATCAAACCTGGCTGCGGGTGGATTTGTCGGATATGGTATAAATTCAAGTGCCAGATTCTTTGGTTGTTATGCTAAAGGAAATGTAGACGGGTACGCTCAGGTAGGTGGTTTTGCCGGTCAAATTACATCTGCATCTACTCTTGATAGTTGTTATAGTGTCGGGGCAGTTACCGGAACCAGTTCATTAGGCGGGCTTGTCGGTTTCAAGCATCCAACAGGATATGTTTACAATTCATTTTTTGATACCGAAACTTCCGGTCAACCTGCTTCAACAGTTGGAACTGGTCTGACTACTACCGAAATGAAAGAGCTTTGCAATTATATTGATGGCATTTATGCTAACTGGGATTTCATGGATGAAACGGCTAATGGAACCGGAGATGTTTGGGGAATGAATGCCAGTGAAAATGATGGATATCCATATTTAGCATGGCAGGGATTCACGAATACAGCTACTTGCTGTCCAAGACCTTCAGCTGCAGCTACAAGTTTGACATTTGGTTCGGTAACCAGCGGTTCAATAGTTTTGGCAGGTTATGCCTCGCCAACTGGCGGTGCGGATGGTTATGCCATTTATGTCAACAGCTCAAACACATGGACCGTCCCGTCCGATGGCGACGAACCCGTTGCTGACCTGTCGTGGAATGATGGAGGACAACAATGTATCTATTTTGGCACCTCTGTAAGTCCGAATATAAATGTTACCAGTTTGTCACCAGGTGTAACCTATTATTTTAAGGTTTATGCTTACAACGATTGTAGTGGAGTTGAAAAGTATGAGAACTCAGGGCTGGAAGGAAATCAACCAACCAATAAACTTAATCAGACAATAACTTTTACCACTTCATCTGTTACATACGGGGCTGCCGACTTCTCTCCTGCATCAGCATCAAGTGGTTTAACAGTATCCTATAGCAGTTCTGATGAAAATGTAATTACAATTGTTAGCGGAAAAACCCATATTGTGGGTGCCGGAACCTGTACAATTACTGCTAATCAAAGTGGAGATGCCACCTATAATGCAGCACCACAAGTCACTAATAATATTACAGTAGCCAAAAAGTTATTAACGCTGACTGCTGATAATAAATCAAAAACATATGGAGATGCAAATCCTTCGCTTACAATTTCTTATTCGGGTTTTGCTGGTGGAGAAGATGCTTCAGTATTAGATACAGAGCCAGTTGCATCCACTTCTGCCACTTCATCAAGTAACATAGGGACTTATAATATTAACATAACAACTGTAACTGATAATAATTATACTTTTAGTTATGTTATTGGTACTTTAACAGTTAATGCCAAAGCCATTACTGTAACTGCTGATGCAAACCAAAGTAAAGTGTATGGCGAAGTTGATGCGGAAAAAACGTATACCGTAAGTCCGGCCTTGGTAAATGGAGACAGTTTTACCGGAGCGCTAAGCAGGGTAGCTGGTCAAAGTGCAGGTACTTATGCTATATTAATTGGAAATTTGTCGGCTGGTTCAAATTACACCATAACTTATGCAGGCACTAATTTTGAAATTACTACCAAACCAATAACAGTAACGGCAACAGCCGGCCAAAGTAAAGTATATGCAGAAAGTGACCCTGCATTTACCTATAACGTAAGTCCGGCCCTGATAAGTGGCGATAGTTTCTCAGGTTCGTTAAGCAGGGCTGCCGGCGAAAATGTGGGCTCTTATACCCTGTCACAAGGAAGTTTGTCGGCAGGTTCAAATTACACCATAACTTATGTGAGTGATAATTTTGCTATTACAGTAAAAGCCATTACTGTAACAGCTAATGCCAGTCAAAGTAAGGTTTATGGAGCAAGTGATCCGACTTTTACCTATTCAGTTAATCCTGCTTTGAAGGCCGGAGACAGTTTTACCGGTGCATTAAGCAGGGTAGCCGGCGAAAATGCAGGTACTTATGCCATATCTCAAGGAAATTTATCGGCAGGTTCAAATTATAATATTTCTTATGTGGGCAATAATTTTGTTATTACCGCAAAAGCCATTACGGTAACAACTAATACTGGTCAAAGTAAGGTTTATGGTGCCAGTGATCCGGGTTTCACTTATTCAGTAAATCCGGCTTTGGAGATCGGAGACAGCTTTACAGGATCATTAAGCAGGGCCATTGGTGAAAATGTGGGTACGTATGCCATTGTAAAAGGTTCATTATCTGCCGGCTCAAACTACACAATTTCTTATGTGAGTAATAATTTTGAAATTACAAAGGCAAGCCTGACAGCAACTGCTGATAATAAAACAAAAATCTATGGTGCTGCCAACCCGGCATTAACTATAACCTATTCAGGATTTGTTAATGGTGAAAGTGCTTCAGTTATCGATACTAAACCATCTATAAGCACCACAGCCGACGCAACCAGCGCAGTAGGAACCTATACTATTTCACTTTCGGGGGGTAGCGATAACAATTATACATTTGGAACTTTAACTGCAGGTACACTTACTGTGAATAAAGCTACACTCACAGTAACCGCTGACAATAAGTCTAAAACTTATGGTGCTGCCAATCCGACTTTAACCGTTTCATACTCGGGTTTTGTAAATGGTGATGATGCTTCAGACATTATTACTGAACCCGCGGCAATCACTTCAGCCAATGCAAGCAGTGATGTTGGTACTTATGATATTACGGCATCTGGTGGTATTGATGATAATTATGATTTTGCTTATGTTACCGGTATACTTACCATTACCAAGGCCGATCAAACCATCACAATCACAACTGTACCGCAGAAAGATGTTGCAACCGATGCCCTGACCTTTGATATAACAGCAAGTACTTCAAGTAGTTTGGCTTTATCTTATGCAATTCAAAGTGGGCCGGCTACCATCAGTGGTAATACCATAACTTTATCAGGTGCAACAGGATCAGTTGTAGTAGCCGTTTCCCAGGCAGGAAATAATAATTACAATGCAACATCGGCATCCACAAGTTTTAACGTTATCGATAACAGTAAACAAAACCAGACAATTACGTTTAGTACCATTAGTGATAAATTCTATGGGGATGTATTTACCCTGGGTGCCACAGCCAGTTCCAATCTGGGTGTTAGCTATACCGTTAAATCGGGTCCGGCAAGTATTAACGGATCAACGGTTACGGTTACAGGAATCGGTACGGTTACTATTACCGCTAACCAATCAGGTGATGCCACCTATAATCCTGCCGATCCGGTTGACCAGTCATTTAATGCACAAAAGGCTAACTTAACTGTTACAGCCGATGATAAATCAAAAACTTACAGCCAGGCAAATCCGGCTTTAACCATCTCATATACAGGTTTTGTTAATGGTGAAGATGAATCGAATCTCACCACACAACCTGTTGCAGCTACCACGGCCAATGTTAACAGTAATGCAGGTCAGTATGCAATTACTTTATCGGGTGGAAGTGCCAGCAATTATAACTTGTCATTGAATAATGGTACGTTAACGGTTAATAAGGCCACACTGGTTGTTACAGCTGATGATAAGTCGAAAACATACGGGGAGGCTAATCCGGCTTTAAGCCTTTCATACTCAGGTTTTGTTAATAGTGAAGATGAGTCAGCACTTACAACACAACCTACAGCATCAACAACTGCCACTTCTGCCAGTGATGCCGGTCAGTATGCCATTTCCTTATCGGGAGGAACTGCTGTTAATTATGCCTTTTCGATGAATAATGGTACTTTAACCGTTGGTAAGGCTGCACTGACAGTTACTGCTGATGATAAATCGAAGGTTTACGGCGAGGCCAATCCGGACTTAACTATAACCTATTCCGGTTTTGTTAACAGTGAAGATAGTTCATTTTTGACTACTCTGCCAGTCGCATCTACAACAGCTACAGCTGATAGTGATGCTGGTACTTATGACATTACTGTATCAGGAAGTTCGTCCAACAATTACAGCCTCAGTTATGTAGTGGGTACCTTAACTGTAACTAAAGCTGACCAGACTATTACTGTAACTACCATAGAAGATAAAGTTGTATCCAGTGGCCCATTTTATGTGCATGCATCAGCTTCAAGCGGATTAGAATTAAGTTATTCAGTAATAAGTGGTCCGGCAACTATTAGCGATTCTACAGTTACCTTAACAGGCGAAGCCGGTTCAGTAAGTATTGAAGTAAGCCAGGCCGGAAACACCAATTATAACGCTGCTGAACGCCAGACGGTAAGCTTTCAGGTAAATGCTGAGAGTAAGCTGGATCAAACCATCACATTTAAGCCAATAGCCGATAAAACATTTGGTGACCCGGATTTTGCACTTATGGCTACAGCCAGCTCAGGACTTGATATCGTGTTTACGGTAATTTCTGGTAATGCAACCCTGACCGGCCATGTGGTTAGTATAAATGGTGCAGGCAACGTAGTAATTGAAGCCAGTCAGGCGGGAAATGGTGAATACAATCAAGCTCCGGCAGTACAACAAAGTTTTATGGTTAATAAAGCCAATCAAACGATAACATTTAATGCCATCGCTGATAAAGTTTATGGGGATGTATTTAATCTTGAAGCCAGCTCCAGTGAAGGTTTGGATGTATACTTTACAGTGGTTTCGGGTTATGCAACTCTTAATGGCAAAGCGTTGACTTTAACCGGAGCCGGTTCGGTGGTGGTTGAAGCAAACCAGGCAGGTAATGATACCATAGCATCTGCTACTGCTGTTCAACAGACAATTACAGTAAATAAAGCCAACCTGACTATCAGTGCTGTCGATACTTTAAAAACCGAAGGTGAAGAAAATCCGGAATTTGAACTTGCTTTCGATGGGTTTGTTCTGGGCGATACACAGGCTGATTTGGATGAACTGCCTGCCATTAGTTGCAGTACAGACAAAAGCTCCGCACCCGGTTCGTACGATATTATCCTGTCGGGAGGTATCGATGCTGATTACGAGTTTACCCTGGTTAATGGTACGCTGACTGTAAATAAAGGAAATTCGGTTAATATGATTGAACTGCTTAAAATCAAGGTTTATCCTAACCCGGCAGTGAACTACTTAATTATTGATCCGGAAAATAATGTGACAATAAAAACCCTGGAAATATATAACCAGGTTGGAGAACGCATTTATTATAATGAAACCGGTGCTCTTAAAATAAATGTTTCAACCTATAATAGTGGTGCTTATATTCTCCTGATCAACAAGATACAAAGCGTAATATTTATGAAAGATTAGCAATTTACGTAGTGGTTGGGGACGTGAATTTTAAATCCCTGCTGCGGGTAATACCGCAGCAGGGTTATTTTCCAATTTAATTTAAAATATTAATTATGAAAAAATTAAGTTATTTGTTAGCCTCATTAATGCTAATGATGCTCTTAAACGGGAATGCTTATTCTCAGTTAAATGTAAATAAACTGAAAAATAAAGCTACATCAGCAACCAAAGTAAAAGAAGAGCCTAAAAAACAGGAGTCTGGTGCAAAATCCACTTCCCAACCAGCAGCAAAAACTGATGATGCAGGTTCAAATACGGCCGCATCAACACCGACATCAAAAATTATTTATGTATCAAAATCGGGCAATAACAAAAACGCCGGGACAAAAGATGCCCCGATGAAAAATATTGACAAGGCTATTGATAAGGCCTTGCCCGGCGATGAAATAAGAATTGCAGAAGGCGTTTACATGGGTACTTTTAATATCGGATATCTGGAAAGCGACAAACCCTTAAAGATTTATGGAAGCTGGGACAATCAATTTGCTAAACAGGATATAGTTAACCATCCCACGGTTTTTCAACCCGATAATGCCAGCGCTGGTAAGTCAAGAAAAGCTTTAATACAGTTTACCAAAGATGTAAACGGAACCGTTATTGATGGAATGGTTTGGGATATGGGCGAAAGAAATCTTTATCATGATAAAGATGGCGTTATTGAAGGTGTTCAGGGTGGCCGGATCAGGGCTTCAACAGAACCGGTTACAGGCAAAAACAGTACTGTTGAATCGCCGGCTGTTTCATTTGTTAGTGCCACAAAAGGCGGCAATGTACTCATCCAGAATTGTGTTTTTACTAATGGGGCAAATTATGCTATCCAGGCCGGACATCGCAGTGGTACGTTTAAAGTATTAAACAATGTTTTTGTGGCTAACAAAATGGCTTCCATTGAAATTTATGGAACCTGCGCCGGAAGTAACCAGCAAAAAGACATGGTTGCCTGTGGAGATGTTGAAATTGCCTACAATACCATTTTATTTACCTGGAGCCGCCTGAAAGATTTTAAAGATATGGGTTACGGGATTAGATTAATGACCAAATGCACATACAACATTCACAACAATATAATTGGAGCAAGTATCATGGGAGGTATTGATGACAGCCGGTTCTGCAGAGACGATTTTATTAAAATCGATAATAATATTATGTTTGGTAATAAAGGAGGTGATTTATATTATACTCCTGCAAGTAATACCAAACTTCAACTCACCGTCGATCAATTTGGAGATCTAGAATTTGCTAGTGTTTCAGGTAACATAGGTGAGGCTCCTAATATTCCTGTTGACAATGCCTATATGAAAGGTTTTTTCAACGCCCGGTACAGCGAAACTACGAGTTATGATCCAAACTCACCACAAAATCAGTGGGCCAGGGCTTTGGGAATGAATCAACAGGGAACCATGAGTTCAAAAGTGAGTATGTTTATGAATAAGTATCCCTGGAAAGAGGCTTTGAAATTGTTTGGTGCTTCTGATAAAGCCGGGGCACAAATACCTTATAAATAAATATTAGATAGCTAAGTAGTAATCATAGTTTTTGTTTCATTATGAGAGGGGTGCCTGCCTCTCTCTTTTTTTGCTAAAAATCACAGTTGTTTGTGAATTTTAGCTGGAAAATCAACCCTAAATGCGCAAAATATTTGCTGCATGTTTAAGTACCTTAAGGTTCAATGGAACCCTTCCCACTACTTCCCCATCCATTTCAATGGGACAATCGGCCATGGTGCTTGAAATAGTACATTCGCTTATTTCATGGTAGAATAACTCTTTAATATTTATTCTCTTGCATTTTTTTAACCGGGGCATAAAAAATAAAAACTGCAGAATATTGATATTTCGGGCTATAACCACGTTTGCCTTCCCATCGTCAAGCTGTGCATCAGGTGAAATACCCAGGCCACTTCCAAAATATTTTCCATTATTCACAGCAATTAAAAGCACATTGCCTTTAAAATTAAGCTCCGGCGACGTTACTTCAACAGGAATGCGTTTAAATAAAAAAAACGACCTTATGATATTGTAGAAATAAGTAAAATTGCTGCCCCAGGTTTTTCCGCTGGTATTCATAAATTTACATACCAACCCGCCTAATCCGATATCGAATGAATTGTCATAATAACGTATCTGCTCCTGTCTATCCTCAAAGTACTTTGCCTGCACAATATCCAGGGGAACTATTTCATTTTTTTTGATAACCTGGTAAAGATGTTCCATGCTTTCAACTCTGCCTGCTGTGCGCGAAAAATCATTTCCTGAACCTCGCGAAAAAGCTATTAAAACAGTTTTTTTACGAAGTTTTTCGGGCGCTCTCATATAACCATTTACCACCTCGCTAAAAGTACCATCACCACCAACACCCACTAGGTAATCCAGTTCATGATTTACTAAATCGCTGACAATCTCAATAGCATGCTCACTCCTGCGTGTAAACTTTAAAAATACTTCAAATTCGTTTTGAAAATACCTGGTAATGTTCGACCTGAATTTATCGGGCTCACGTAAATTTCCCCGGACGATGAATGCGATTTTTTTCACTAAAAATTATATTATCTGAAATAAACCATCAATGTCATCAACTGGAATAACTTTTTCTTTCCTGACATCGTCAATTGCCTTTATTGTCACCTCATTTGAAATTTCTTCAAGGTTAACAAATTCATTATTCCTGGCGTAATCCTTTAATAATTTTAAAAAAGTTTTAGCTTTTGAGCTTTTATCATTTATATCGATAGCAAATGAACTCATAACATCAGATTTTGTCGATTATTAACAAAAATAACAAAATTTTTAAGTCGCACACAATGCCATGAGGATGGGAAAATTATCGAATTCAATATTTTGAGTTGTTTATTAAATTCACGCTAAATCCATTTACCATCGAATGGGAGAACGGTGCCGATTTCTCTCCTGAATTTCTTTACGAAATAGGAACCCCCATCCAATAATAGTCTTTTTTTAAACATACTTTAAAAATCTTTATAACATATCATTTTAGAGTTCTTTTCTGCGTCCCTTTCCTAATTTTACCGCAAAACGAATATAATGATACATCCAAAACTTTTGAACCCGAACAGCATAGCCGTAATTGGCGGTTCGGACGATATCCATAAACCAGGCGGTAAGGTTTTATCTAATTTACTCGACAGTAATTTTAAAGGCCCTGTTTATGTAGTAAATCCCAAATCATCAATGGTGCAGGGATTAACCTCATTTGCTGATGTTAACGATTTGCCACAAACCGATTTGGCTATACTTGCCATACCGGCAAAATTTTGCCCACAAACAGTAGAGGTCCTGGCTGACCAAAAAGAAACCCGCGCATTTATAGTAATATCGGCAGGTTTTAGCGAAGAGAATGAAGAAGGAACCCAATATGAACATGAAATGGTAGAAACTATTAATCGTGTCGGAGGTTCATTAGTTGGGCCGAATTGCATCGGCGTATTGAATCAAAATTATTGCGGGGTATTTACCAGTCCCATTCCAAAACTTAACCCCAAAGGCTGTGATTTCATCTCTGGTTCGGGGGCTACGGCAGTATTTATTATGGAAGCCGGTATTCCAAACGGCTTAACGTTTTCGAGTGTATATTCCGTAGGAAACAGTGCACAAATGGGTGTGGAAGATGTGCTTAAACATCTGGATGAAACTTTTGATCCGGATAAAAGCTCAAAGGTTAAATTGTTATATATGGAAAGCATTAAAAAACCCGATTTGCTTTTAAAACATGCTGCATCATTAATCCGGAAAGGATGTAAAATTGCTGCTATTAAAGCAGGAGGCTCTGAGGCTGGAGGCCGAGCCGCTTCATCACACACCGGCGCCCTGGCCAAAGACGATTTGGTGGTACATGCTTTATTACGCAAAGCAGGAATTGTAAGGTGTTTCAGCCGCGAAGAACTCACCCTGGTGGGCAGTATTTTTATGCATAAGGAATTAACGGGTAAAAACATAGCCGTGGTTACTCATGCCGGTGGACCGGCCGTGATGCTTACCGATGCACTTTCGAATGGTGGACTAAACATACCCAAAATTGATGGCCCAAAAGCTGATGCCTTATTGGAAAAACTATACCCGGGCTCGTCGGTTTCAAATCCCATCGATTTTCTGGCCACGGGTAATGCCGAACAATTAGGCCACATAATTGATGCCTGTGAAAATGATTTTGATCATATTGATGCTATTTGTGTAATTTTTGGTAGTCCGGGCCTGTTTAATGTGACGGATGTATATAATCTGTTACACGAAAAAATGCTGACCTGCAAAAAGCCTATCTACCCAATTTTACCATCGGTAATAAATGTAAAAGATGAAATTGATGATTTCCTGGCCAAGGGCCATATAAATTTTCCTGACGAAGTAGCTTTTGGCGATGCATTGGCAAAAATTCATAATACCTTCAAACCACAGGAAGAGCACCCTGTTCATCCCGGGTTGGATGAAAAGGCCATCCGTAAAATAATTGACGAGGCTGAGAACGGATATCTTGCTCCGGTAAAAGTTCAGGAATTACTTGATGCCGCAGGAATTCCAAGGGCTAAAGAAGCCGTTACCAACGACCTAAACAAAGCCCTGGCACTTGCCAATGAAATTGGTTATCCGCTGGCAATGAAAGTAGTTGGTCCCATACATAAAACCGATGTTGGCGGCGTTAAATTAAATATACCCGACAGCATACAGCTTACCAATGAATTTAACCGGATGATTAAAATACCGGACACTACGGCGATACTGCTACAACCCATGCTAACCGGAATTGAGCTTTTTGTCGGTGCAAAAAATGAGGAGCGTTTCGGTCATATGGTAGTTGCCGGACTTGGTGGTATTTTTATTGAAGTGTTAAAAGATGTAATTGCCGCATTAACTCCGTTAAGTCCCGCTGATGGCCTGGCTATGATAAGTGATTTAAGATCTCATCAAATGTTAGAGGGAATCAGGGGACAGGAACCTGTTAATAAGGAGATGTTTGCCGAAATCATTTCACGGGTATCTGCACTTTGCATGGCCGCTCCGGAAATTTTTGAAATGGACTTAAACCCACTGCTCGGAAGGAAAGATCAGGTAATTGCGGTGGATGCACGTATCCGTATCGAAAAATAATTGTAAAAAAATCCGGGTATCGAATAAACCAACTTGAATATTTATTGTTTTATCCGTGGTGGATATAAACCTTTTTAGTATTCCAAACAACGAACAAGTGGTAGAAAATTTCAGGCCATTGAAAAGTTATGGCTGTAATTAGCACATACCATTAATTAGCGTTGCCCTAAAAGGGACCAGAATTTGGAAATGAAAAAGGTTTTGAAACTTATAAATAGAAAAACTAAAGATTCAGTACGTGAAGAAAAAGGATTTCCTGGTAATATTACTAATAGTTTTGGTTGCTTTGCCATTCTTTATCAATAATAATTTTTTTAAAGGATGCCTGAATTTCAATAAAAATCACAGTATTGTTTTGAGTTTTCTAAAGTTTGGAATGCTGGCTGGCTTTGGCGAATTACTTGGGCTCATTTTGCCTATTGCCAGTTTGAAAAGTGAAAAATAATTCTATCTTTGTGAAACCGATGAAATAAAAAATCCGACATGAAAAATAAAATAGCGATATTATTTGGACCTGAAGGTGGTAACACGGAAAGGGTTGCAAAACTCGTTGCCAATAAAATAGGTGATGATAAAAGTGTTTTAGTTCCGGTTAAAAATGCCGATGAAAAAACAATTTCTGCTTTCGATAATATAATATTTGGCAGTTCCACCATTGGTACCCATAACTGGTCAAATCCAAATAGCAGTGCCGACTGGGATGAATTTTTACCCAAATTCAGGAAAATGGATTTTAAGGGTAAAGGAACTGCCATTTTTGGTTTGGGTGATCATTTGGCTTATGCCAATCACTTTGTTGATGGCATGCGTGTAATTTATGATATACTAATAAATAGTAATGCCACAGTTTACGGGCAGTGTGATACAGATGATTATGAATTTAATGATTCGCAGGCAATAGTTGATGGGAAATTTGTTGGTTTGCCTATTGATGAAGATTTTGAAGAAGATTTGACCGAAGGTCGGATTGACAAATGGCTGAAAACATTTATTGATAATATGTAGCCGATATTTATGAACTAAACCCAGAAGAAAAGTTATATGAGACAACTTAAAATTACCAAGCAGGTAACCAACCGTGACACGCAATCGTTAGATAAATATCTGCATGAGATTGGAAAGGAAGAGTTGCTTACTGCAGATGAAGAGGTTGAGCTGGCGCGACTTATCAGGAAAGGGGATAACCGATCGCTGGATAAATTGATTCGGGCCAACCTGCGATTTGTAGTGTCCGTATCAAAACAATACCAAAACCAGGGACTGAGTTTACCTGATTTAATTAATGAAGGAAATTTAGGATTAATAAAAGCAGCTCAACGATTTGACGAGACCCGTGGTTTTAAATTTATATCGTATGCCGTTTGGTGGATTCGCCAGTCAATTTTACAGGCGTTGGCTGAACAAGCCAGGATTGTCAGGCTTCCCTTAAATAAAATTGGAAGTATCAATAAAATAAATAAAACATTATCGCGCCTTGAACAAGAATTTGAACGCGAACCTTCAGCTGAAGAAATAGCTAAAACACTTGAAATGCAGCCGGAGGATGTTAAAAAGGCCATGATGACCAGTAACCGTCACGTATCAATGGATGCTCCGTTGCAGCAAGGTGAAGAGGGTAGTATGTACGAGGTAATGCCAAATAAAGATTTGCCGTTACCCGATAAAAATTTAATTACGGATTCATTACGAAAAGAAATCGAAAGGACCCTGACAACCTTATCGCAACGTGAAGCAGATATTTTAAGGCTGTATTTTGGATTAAACGGTACAGCCCCGCATACGCTTGAGGAAATTGGTGAAAAATTTGACCTTACTCGTGAAAGGGTTCGCCAGATAAAAGAAAAGGCCATACGAAAACTGAAACAAACCTCGAGATGCAGAAATTTAAAAACATATTTAGGATAAAAAAAACCGGGCCAGGCCCGGTTTTTTTATTTTCAAATATGGCACTGCATCATATGCCTTTTATTTTAAGTGGAATTTTGTGTTTTAGAGTTTTAGTGTCGGGAATTTAACATGTTTAAGTTATCGCGTGTATTTTCTATATTTGCACTTAATAAAAATTTAGATTATGAACAAACCTCTTGTGGCACCATCAATTTTAGCTGCCGATTTCGGCAACCTTGAACGTGATATTCAAATGATAAACAACAGTCAGGCCGACTGGATTCATGTTGATGTTATGGATGGTATGTTTGTTCCCAATATCTCGTTTGGTATGCCGGTAATTAAAGCGGTTAAAAAACTTGCTCAAAAACCGCTTGACGTGCATTTAATGATTGAGAACCCCGATCGGTATCTTGAAACTTTTAAAAATGTGGGTGCCGATATTTTAACGGTTCATTATGAAGCATGCCGACATCTGCACCGAACCTTGCAGGCTATTAAGAAACTAGGCATGAAAGCCGGAATTACCCTGAATCCACATACTCCGGTTAATGTTTTGTATGACATTATTGGAGATGCCGATATGGTTTTAATCATGTCAGTCAATCCCGGATTTGGAGCGCAAAAGTTTATTGAACATTCATACAAAAAAATCAGCAAGCTTAAAGAACTGATTGTTAAAACAGGTTCAAATGCAATTATTGAAGTCGATGGCGGGGTTACCCTCAATAACTTTAAAAAACTTGTACAAGCCGGTGTTGATGTTTTAGTTGCCGGTAATACGGTCTTTTCTTCCGATGATCCGGTAAAAACCATCATGGAACTGAAAACCATTTAAGTCATTCATAGTCTTTTTACTACCAACCGGTAACTTAAGTAACATAGAAAATCACAATATTTCAACAAATACAACAAGCAGGTGCCGGCACTATTGGTAGAATCAGCATGATTGATTTTTCCATAGTCGACATTTTATTTTAACAATTTCGGGTTTTTTGGTATTTATAAGTACTTTTGCTCCGCAAAAAAAAATTGAAACTATTTAGAATGACCAAAATACTAAAGGTAATTTCGACGACTGTAATAATTTTATTCATCCTGTCATTCTTCGGCTGGATGGTTTTTCATATTTCAAAAGATGATAAAAATTTTGGCTTTTTAACTGGTCCGATAAAGTTTATGTACACCTTCCCCGATCAGTTTTCACGGTCGGTTGAAGAGGTTCAGACGCTGCCAAAAACTTTTGTGAAAACACCTGCTGATTTTGAGCCGATAAACAAACTTGACACCAATATAATTGCGCTTTCTACCTATTCCGATACCAGCGATTCCCGCTCCATCGTATTATGGAACCTGAAAAATGATTCTGTTTTATACAAATGGACTATTAAAAATCCATACCAGGAGCACGACAGGATATTAAACCCGATACTCTTACCTCATAAAAACCTGGTTTTGTCGTTTGACGGAAAAGCCCTGATGCGTATTGATTCTCTTTCGAAAATTATCTGGAAACGCGATACTATCTGGGCTCACCATGCATTTAATATGGACAATCATGGGAATCTCTGGCTATGTACATTCCCACCTGTTTTTTATGCCACCGGGCTATATAAACTGAATGGCCGAAGTGTTTTTTATAAAGACAACTCTATCACCAAAGTGGATGCCGAAACCGGCAAAATATTATTTCAGAAATCGGTAACACAAATTTTGAGGGAAAATAACCTGTCGCACTATCTTATAAAAGCCATGGCGATAAGGGATCCTATACATATTAATGATGTGGAACCGGCTTTAAAAACCACTCCTTTTTACAAAGAAGGTGATGTATTTATAAGCGCCAGACAACCATCATTTATTTTGCACTACCGGCCTTCGACCAACAAGGTGTTACAGGTGATAGAAGGTCCTTTTGTAAGTCAGCACGATGTAGATATTTTGAACGATCATACGCTGGTATGTTTTAACAACAACTATTATGATGTTTCAAGCTCCGACAGCGATCTGCCTCCGCACGATTCTCTAAGACTTTCCGTTGCCGGGGATTTTTATTCCGATATAGTTTCATACGATTTAGCCAACCATACTTTTTCGTTTATAGGTGATTCCATTTTTCGGGCCAATAAAATTTTTAGTTTTACCGAAAGTCTGGTCGATTTTCTAGACCCCGACACTTATTTTGTGGAAGAACAAAATACAAGCATACTTTGGATCATAAAAAATAATCAGGTTATTTATAAAAATGTGTTTAAGTCGCAACATGAAGGTTATCATCATTTGTCGAACTGGACCAGAATAATTAAAAATTATGAGTAGTTTTTTATACATAGGACCCGGTCTGGGAATCGGGACAATCATTCTGATATTTATAATCGCCGGTATAGTGATTTTTTCATTCGGTTATATTTTTTGGCTGAAAATCAAAAGATTCTTTAAAAAAAAGAACAATAAATGATATACTATTCGGTTCTTGTTATCAGTTTTTTTATCATTGGCCTGATTATCCGGCTTAACAGGTTTGTTTTTCATGCCCTGGCTGAAAACAGCCTTGCCCTGGTAAATGAGCTGATTGCCAATATCGATGAAGATTTAAAGATAGAACGGGTTCAGAAATACACGAATAAGCTGGCTGTTTCGCTGATAAAAATGTTGCTCTATATTCTTTTTGCTTTTGCAGTTGGCAGCATCCCCATCGTATTGTTTTGTTTAATCACAGGTACACCTTACCAAAATATTGTTTTTTCATCTTTTTATTCCATACTGTTTATTTCCATTGGAGCCACTATACCCTTTTTAATTCCCTTTCCGGGACAAAAAAAAAGCAGCTATTCCGAACTCTCACAGCTGTTACATCGCATGGCACTGGACAATTATAACATTTCAAACAAGTTATTCAAAAGGGAAACTAAAAAGATAAAACGTAAGAATCTTGAAAAACGCAACGATTTTGTGATTGTTTCCGGATTGGCGCGGGCCGGTACAACCAGCTTAATGAACGACCTGGCAAAGATTGATCATTTTGTTTCATTAAGTTATGCCAATATGCCATTTCTGATGTGCCCGAACATATGGGCAAAATTTTATAAGCCCAAAAACACTGAGGTGAAAGAACGGAGCCACAAAGATGGAATAATGATCGGTTTAAACTCGAATGAAGCCCTTGAGGAATATTTTTTTAAAGTAAAAGCCGATGATTCCTATATTTCAGAAAACAAATTATCGGAATACAAAATCTCAGCTGAAGATTATTCGGATTACCTCGACTATCAGAGTATTATCAAACTAAATAACGATAAAATCTACCTGGCTAAAAACAACAATTTTATGCTAAGGTATGAATCTGTACGGGAATTAAATGATGATTTTTTAATGGTTATTCTGTACCGCGATCCCCTAACCCATGCGGCTTCGTTAATGGAAAAACACCGTTCGTACAAACAACTTCAGCAGGATGATCCGTTTGTACTCGAATATATGAACTGGTTGGGACATCACGAATTTGGACTGAACCAAAAACCTTTTATTTTCAGTACCTCAACCTATACCTTCGACGATGAAAAAGACACCCTCGATTTCTGGTTAAAAACCTGGATTAATTATTACAGCTATGCCTTAACCATCAATCATCCAAAAACCCTATTTATAAATTACGACGCTTACTGTAAAAATCCGGGTGAAACGGTTTCAACCATACTTGAAAAAGTTGGAATACAGGCTGACCTGCCGGATTACAAACCTTTCCATAATACAAGAAACTCAGGTGATTCAACAACAGGTGAACTTGTAGAAAAAGCCCTGGCTGTTTATAAACAACTTGCCGAGAAATAATCAATTAATATTCAACGGTTTGTCAGTCATTTCAAAAACAATCTCTCCACCATTGACAATAGATTTATAAGGCAGAAAATTACTGTGAAGAATTTCTCCGTTTACACTTACTTCCTTCACATACACATTTTCTTCGCTTTGGTTGTTAACCGTAATTTTAAGCGTTTTTCCATTTTCAAAATGCAAAATTGCCTCCTTAACCAACGGGCTGCCCAACGCATAGGAATCTGATCCGGGTACAACCGGGTAAAATCCCAGGCTGCTGAATATATACCAGGCACTCATTTGCCCGGCATCGTCGTTGCCGCACAGACCATCCACTTTGGGTAAATACATGGTTTTTAAGATGTGCCTGACCCAGTATTGGGTTTTGTATGCATCATTCGTCCAGTCGAATAAATAAGGGATATGGTGGCTGGGTTCATTCCCATGCACATAATTTCCAATAATCCCGTCGCGGGTAATGTCTTCGTTTTTCTCGATGTATTTATCTGCCAGTTCCATGGTAAATATCGAATCCAGGTGACTACTGAACCGGTCCTTGCCACCCATCATGGCAATCATATCATTGATATTCTGAGGCACATAAAGCCCGTAATTCCAGGCATTCCCTTCAATAAAGCCCTGACCTTCGGTATCAAGCGGATCAAAATTTTCCCGGAACGAACCATCTGAAAGCCGGGGACGCATAAAACCAAAGGTTGAGTCGTAAACATTTTTATAGTAGGTTGACCGATTCATAAATTCCTTCTCAATGCTGTCATTTCCAACCTTTTTTGCTATTTGGGCAATACACCAGTCATCGTAGGCATACTCAAGCGTTTTTGTTACTGAAGAACTGCTTTTATCTTCAGGAACGTAATGGTAATGCAGATAATCACCTATCCCTTCGAAATACCCCACATTGGCTGTGCTTACAGCGGCCTGAAGGGCATGATTGTAATCAAAATTGCCCACACCTTTAACCATTGCATCGGCAATTACCGAAGTGGCATGGTAACCTGTCATACACCAGTTTTCGTTGGCATAATGACTCCAAACCGGTAGCATATGATGAACACTTTGGTCGTAATGCGCCAGCATCGATTTTATCATATCATTGTTGCGTGAAGGACGGATTAAGTTAAACAGGGGATGCAATGCCCGGAAAGTATCCCAAAGTGAAAATACGGTGTAATTGGTAAATCCGTCGGAGGTATGAATATTCTGATCCAAACCACGATATTGGCCATCAACATCTTCGTAAATAATGGGCGACAAACAGGCATGGTACATAGCGGTATAAAAATTAATTTTATCGCCGTCTGTCAGTGTCTCAACCTGAATTTTTGATAATTCATTATTCCACTTTTGTTTGGCTTCATTGTGTATTTTATCAAAATCCCAGCCTGGAATTTCAACCTCAAGGTTTTTTAACGCTCCAGCCGTACTTACCGACGATAAAGCCATTTTTATTTTTATCTTTTCGCCTTGTTCTGTGTTAAAGTTAAAGTAAGCCCGGATATCTTTACCTGCCATTTCAGGGAAATTCTCAAACTCATGAAAATGGCGATAAAACCCATTATAAGTTTCTTTATTATATTTTTTATAGCCATAGCTTTTAAAAGGCTTTGAAAAACTCATAGCAAAATATTCGTAACGGGTGCGGGCCCAACCTTTGGTTTGCCTGAAACCAGTAACCAGCGAATCGTTTTCAACCCGGATAAAAGTCCATACATTTTTGTTATCATGATGGTAAACGTTGTAAATCATGTCGAGAATAATATGGGCATCATCAGATGCCGGAAAAGTATATTGATGAAACCCGACCCTTTCGCTGGCTGTCATTTCAGCCTTTATATTATAAGTGGCCAAATCAACTGAATAATAACCAGGCGAGGCCGTTTCATGGTCATGTGAAAACACGGAATAAAAACCCTTACCTCCTTTTTCGGATACTAGTGGTTGCAATTCCAACGTACCGGTTGTGGGCATTACCAAAAAATCGCCCAGGTCGGAATGACCGGTACCACTGAAATTATTGTGGGCAAAACCGATAATAGTGGTATCAGCGTACTGGTAACCTGCACAATACTCGTACGTTTTCTTATTGTAGGTACCATCCGCATTATACATAGGTACAAAATTGGTTTGAGGGCTGAGTTGTACCATCCCGAAAGGAACGGTTGCCCCCGGGAAAACATGCCCCATGCGGCTGGTCCCGATCTGGGGATTTACAAACTGTGTCAGATCGACACTGTCAGTAATTTTTCCCTCACTAAAATTTGTATGGTTTTTACATGAAAATAATAACAGGAGAAGAGTACCGAGCAAAAAGGTAAATTTTTTCATTATGGGATGACTATTAATTTTAAAATTATATGACCAATAAACTGATCATAAAAATAGTTATTTCAAAATTAAAATTCAGTCTTAAGGTTCTTGCCTGGTAATGTTAATTGGCATTATTGACTTATATAAATTGTTCTATTATTTAGATATTCCTCTGATCCAACCGAACATTCAAAATCAATAATGAAATTGTCAATACTATGCATAATGGACAAAACAGAAGAAAACCTGCTCAAACATCGCACCTATGACACCGATGCTTTTGACACTCGATTGGTTGGGATGAATAAATTCCCTTAAAAATCACAAGGGTATAGAGGCAGTAAAGCTTGGATGAATTAAATTGATATACCTAATAATTGTTAATTAATCTTTTACTGCCCAATTATCATTTGATGAGGTATATTAAATTGAGGGCCATGGTTCATTGGAATTGACTCCATGAAAGCTGTACCACTATGATTTTCAATGATTTTTACAGCTCCTGTTCTTGAAAATGTGTGCATAAACGCATGATGTACAGTTAAAACCAAATCCTGAAATTTTCCATCGGATTCAAGATCAACTATTTTTAGTCCAATTTCTTTGCACCTAACATTACTAATATGCCTGGCATGCATTTTAGTTTTTTTATGGCTTGAGAATTCATTAATAATATTCTCCACCTTTTCACCATCTTCACAGCACATATTTAACTCAAGCCATTTCTTAACTAATGATTGTGACATATCAATAGCCTGTTTACAACTGTTTAAGAATGTTGGATGATATTTTGAAATTATAAATTGCCATAACGCAGCAGATTTTGGGTTTGCCAAAATTTCCCTTTTAGCTCTATTAAACTCTGATAAAACTGCTTCAGCTGGTAACCCCCCAATTTGGGGATCAATTGGGCCAAGACTTGAATGCTTCCCCATAACTATTTCAGAAGTTGAAAGTGCAACCATTGTACCCGCTGACATTGATAATTGAGGAATAATAGCACGTATATTCTTACCAAATATTGATTGAAGGTAATGTACCAGAGCCTCAGTTGCAGCAATATCTCCACCAGGTGTGTGTAAAATTAAATCAAGCCCTTTAGTCTTATCAAGCTTATTAATACTGAGCATGAATCCAGAGACATCTTTATCATTTACAGATGCATCAATATTCCTTGGCTTTTGTAACCAGCCAGAATAATATGCAATGACATTTCGGTCTGTATAATCAAATAACTCTTTTAGATACTTTCTTCTAATAGTATCTATAGCTTGTGCATAATTGTTTTGATTACCTTTGGCTTCCTCTACAATCTCTTGAAGTACTTCTTTCCAATTCGGCATGGTGTTTAAAAAATAACAGAATCATTGGAATTAATGGAAGTTGGATAGTCTTCGTATAAAGAAAAAACTTCTATCATATCCCCATCAGTTTCCCATTGCCGTTGATTTTCCATTATTTTAACATCCTTAAACAACTCATTATATTCATCCACAAAGTTTTTTTCAACTTGTTTTTTTGGTTGTTTTTTTTCCATAATCACTTAAATTGTACTATTTATTGGTTCAGTTAATAATTTACAATATTACGCACTATTATCCAAATTGTTGTGTGTTTTTTTTAAATAAAAGAAAAGTATAACTATTTGGAATGAGTAAAAACAAAATACTACCTCATCACATATGGCTAATCAAACTTCCTATAACTTCCCTTTCGAACAACCTCCATCTCATGATCATCCCTGTTCTAATTGATACTTTGTATTAAATGTTCAAAATTTCCTCTAATTAGCAACATGGGCCTTTGCCTTATCCAGGCAATTTCAACCTGTGATAACTTTTCTGTTTTTTTAAGGGGTTCCTGAACCTGGATGCAAAGTTCTTTTTTTAAATCAAGAGGCTCCATAAATTCGATTTTATATTAATGAAAGTATAAAGTTTAAAGGAACCCCGAAGGGTTCCTTACAGTCTATCGGCTTATAAACAAGAATACTTTTTTTAAGTTTTTAGTATTATAAGTTTTTAAGTCATTAAATATTTTAGTCGGCTCTTGTTTAATAACAATCATTTACGCGAAATGATTGATAGCCGATATGACTTCCGAAAAAAGAATAATTACTGCAATGAAAAGTTCAATCATTAGTGTAATCTTCTTGATTTTTTTCTTCGTCATAAAATTTATTTTAATAATGACAGCCTTAAAACTGGCTTTGGAATATCCGCAGCTTCTTAAATATTTTAAAGAACTTTAACTCTATCTAAGTGTACTAATTTTTTCTATGCTAATAAATTTATTTAAAGGGATCACATTTTTAAGCGAATTAATATGTTTAAGTATTCTCCTTCGACTGATTGCTTCAAAATAATCCTTTAATATTTTTATTAGTTCTTCTCTCGATTGTACATTAAAGATATACTTAATCTTATCAAAATATTTTTCAGAATTAATTCTTTCAAAAATTTCCATCCTGTTGTTCCCAAAAGTATATGTAATTGGAAACCAATCTTTTTTATTAAGCTCAGCAATATAAAAACAAAGATAATCCGCTTGGACAAATAGATCCACAGATACTAATTCATGAATTCTATTGATCATTAATTCTGCCATGGGACATGGGGAGTTATGTGAATATATCTTCTCGTATGCACCGTCTAATGATTCTATATATTGGTAAAAAATTGTGAAATCTTCAGGATTTACATTCGGTCTCCGGTGTTTATCATATACAAAGTAGGTTGAGTGGAAAATATCACCAATTAATTTATATTTTCTATGCTTCAAACATAAGGCAATAAGATATATGAATAATTCCATGGTAATAAATCTATAGATATCAAATTCTACATCGTACCATGATCCTTGATTTTGCTGTGGAAAATTAAGTTCAGATAATTTTTCAAAAAATCCGATAATATTATCTATATCAATATTAAAATCTAGCGAAATGTAATTATTAAAAAAAGTAATTATTTCATTACGTAGAGGTGTATAATTAACTATACCATCAATAATCATTTTACCAATTAAAATAGAATCCATATTTGTAATAGAAATCTTAAATTCTTTAAGATTTTCAAAAAACTCATCAAGGGTACTAATTGCAATACTATTTGCTAATTCAGGATGATTTTTAATAATATTTTCAAACTCTCTCGAGGTTCTTTTAGTTTCAAAATGCAGCTTGGATTCTTCAAATAAATAACTTGGAGGCTTACCAATTTTAGGTTTACTGTTTGTTGGTCTTTTGTAAAGATTCCTAAGCAACTCTTCATAACTCTGTTCATAGGAATTTGATTCGGAAAAATCAATTGAAAATCTTCCATTCAGGAATGCAGGTACGTATGGTACTCCATGCTCATCCTTTTCCTTAATTAATGGAATAAATTTTTCTTGAGACACATTCTTATATATTTCAGGACTTATTATCTGAGCTTCAATTCCAACCCCTCCTTTACGATTGTTGGCTTTTTCTGAATATATTTTGTCAAGAATAATTAAAACCTTTTCTATTTCTGTGGAGGTTACCATTGATTCCATAAACGTATTCATGTCATTACCATGTTTTAAACTCCAAATATCAATTGATACATCAACCCCATCCGAGACTAACCTTTCTGCTAAATTTTTAACCCAATCCTTATGTTCATTTGAAGACCAACTGTAAGAAATAAAAATTTTTGGAGTAAATACAACATTGTCCTGATTTGTTGACATATGAATAACAATTAGTTAAAGGCTAAATTTATTTCAATTTCAATTGTATGTCAAAATTAGGCCTTTTTTAAAAATATAAAATACAATTAGCTTATTATGTTAAAGTTGATAATTCTATTTTCCACTTTTCACCATAAAAATTTATCAGCTTGGAAATATTCCAGAAGGAAATTCTTAGGGTGAAATTCAACAACTTCTGTTATCATTGCAATTAAGTTGTTAATTTAATAAATGAAGGGAATAATGTTTTGTTAAAAACGTTCAGGATAACAATATATCGCAACGCACCAAAGCTGCTCAATTGGTAGCAGCTTTGCGGTTTAGTTCGGGCTAAACTCACCCTGTTTCACTTTCAAATAATCGGCACATTTTCAAAGGAAACGAGAAAACGAAAATATAAACCATCAAGTTTGCAAACTGTATATTTTCTTATTAAAGCTGATCGATAACTTTTCCCAATATGGAGTAAGGAATTGATCGTAATTCTGTTTAATAATTTATAGCCTTGAAAATCTACCTTTTTAAATTTTATAAGCCGCAACCAACCCATTAAGTTCCATCAAACAACCTTTTAACTGGCTAAAGATATCTCTTACTACCTGAAATGACTGGTTTAAATCAGTCACTGATCCTTTTAACCGGAATGTACTGTTCAAATTCTCCCGAATAGCATCATCAATATGTCCGAAGTGATTGTTAATTGAATTAATATCAGTGTTATTCTGTTTTACAGCTTTGCTGATATCTTCAACCGCCTTATAGGCTTTTTCAACATCAGCATTAATGGCAGAAATATTTTGTATAATTACCTGTGAAGATTCAGCTGTACTTGTTGCCAGTTTTCTGATTTCAGCAGCCACCACGGCAAACCCTTTACCGTACTCGCCGGCTCTTGCAGCCTCCACAGAAGCATTAAGAGACAAAATATTCGTTTCGCCGGCAATGCCTTCAATAATCTTAAGTATTTCATTAATCCGCCTCGACTTTTCAACCAACGAATCCATAATGGATGAAAATTCAAGCACCTTGTTAACTGTACTAAGCTGTTGATCTCTGGTACTATCAGTGATATTCTTTCCCTCAATGACTACCTGCTCTATTTTTTCCGAAAGCTCTTCAATATGCTTTACATTCTGGGTCACTTCTTCCATCCGGTGATTAATTTTCTCAACGGCAGAATCATCTTCAATTTTGCTATTGTCCACGCTCGACAATAATTCATCCGATAAGGCAAATATTTTAAATATCTCATTAAAAAGGAACCTGATATTCTGGATGGCAGCATTTAATCCGTTTACTATTTCACCCACTTCATCTTTGCTTTCGAGATGTATATTTCGAGAAATGTCCCTGTTTTTTAACTGAATTGCCAACCATGACACCCGTTTTAGTTTTTTAATGAGTATAATTTTAACGAACCAATAACCAACCAACCCAACCATAATTCCGGCAAGTAAGCAGCCTGCAACAAACCATATCAGCATGCCTTCCTTCCAATTGACAAAAAAACTGGCATATAACGGAAACACTATCCCCATAAAAATTCCAAAAGCCATCATGGCCAGTCTTAATT
Source organism: Bacteroidales bacterium (assembly GCA_046704385.1). Taxonomy (GTDB): domain Bacteria; phylum Bacteroidota; class Bacteroidia; order Bacteroidales; family SZUA-534; genus GH45. Next base: position 121,709 of record JBJKSB010000036.1, read on the forward strand.
TAAGCAATATACTTTGATTTTTTTTCATTTCACCCTATTTGGCAAATTACAACTCAGTAACAGACATAACAACTAATTGTTTAATTGTCAACAAAATAGATAATTTTGCCTTTAATGATGATTTGATGCAATAAGGTAAGAATCGATGATTAGCTTTATTAAACTGCTTTACGATTTACCAGGCAAGGTAAAAATAAAAGTACTGCCAGTACCAGGTTTACTTTTGACAGTAATAGTACCCTTATGTCGATCGATAAATTCTTTGCATAATACTAATCCCAATCCTGTACCTGGTTCCTTATTAGTTCCCTGCATCGAGATTGTTTTGGTTACACTGAATAAATTAGCAAGTGTTTCTTCATCCATACCTGTTCCATGGTCCACAACGTATACTTCACTAAAACCGGTCCCATTTTCCGGTTCCTTTTTATCAGCTCCAATTTCAATGGTGTCTCCAATTTTAGAGTATTTAACCGCATTCGACAGAAGATTTCTGACCACGGTGGTTATCATATTTGAATCGGCAAAAATTTTGAAATCCTTTGGAACTTTGTTTTCAATCTGCTGGTTTTTATTTAAAACCTGTGTCTTCAATACCAATAAAGTTTCCTCAACTATATGGTGAAAATCAGTCACACCAGGTGAATAATGTACCACACCACGCTGCACTCTTGACCATGACAAAAGATTCTCAAGTAATTTGTGTGTGTTAAGTAATTCCTTTTGAACTAACGTAATAAGTTCTTTTTGTTTTGCAGGTTCAAATCTTTCGAATCGTAAAAGCAATATGTCGACCAGTCCCATCATGGAACTAAAGGGATTTATTAAGTCGTGTGCAATAATGGAGAAGAATTTATCTTTTGTTTGATTAATTGTTTTAAGTTCCTTTTCACGTACTGAAAGAGTTTTATTGGTTTGTTCTAATGATACAACAGCCTTGTTTAAATGATCGGTTTTATCATTAACTAAATCCTGGAGTAATTTGCTTTTTTTAACAAACCGCAGCCTGTTTCGTTGCTGGACTATAAAAAGGAGCAACGCAAATGATAAAATCATAAGAGCCATGGTGATAATCTGGCGTCGTCGGAACTGGTACCATTCTGCGAAAACCTCTTTTTTTGGTTTGCCGAAAATATAAGATGCCTCTGAAAACTTTGAATTTATACAATAAAATACACTGTCCTTAGCTATGTAAAGGGAATCGACGGTAGCAGATACTGATTGCATTTTATGGAGGTGGATATTTAGGTGATTTTCTTTCCCGATATGTAAATACTGAGCAGAATCACTAATACTTGAAAATAATTCGGTGCAACTTGAAAAGATAACGTCATACCCTACAATTGTATCATTAAAAACTATGGGTGAAATGATACGAATCAATATTGCAGTATCATTATAGGTGACATCAGCCGTTACTGTATCAGGGAAATTGTCCATACCAGTATCGTTAACCGGAAATTCAGGTTTGGTGGAATAATTAAGCAGGATTTTACCATCGATATATCGTTTGGCATAAATACATTCATTAAAAACCTCTAAACCATCAATGTATTTGGGTAATGAATAATTTTGTAATTCTTTAAAAGTCATCTTGCCCTGCTTATACGCTATTATTTTGTTCCGCATCATTGATCGGCTTGAAATTGTTCTGGCTTCTTCAATATGAGCCAATATTAAATTATCCAGCAAATCGGACTTTAAAAGCATAATATTTTTATATTCCAACACAACATGTTCATAAACAAGCTTTTGCGAAGGTATATAGTCAAAACAGTAATAAACGAGTAAAACTCCTGTTAACAACACAAAATAAAGCACAAAGTATAGATACTTCTTTATCATTAAAATTATAGAATTCTGGTGTTTGTTACTTACCTGCTAAAGATATAAAAATATATAGCTTAAAAAATGAGGGTTTTCCCTAATTTTAAAATCAGCTGAGAATTTATCCGCTTGGACCATCGGTTCCCATTCTATGCCTTCCTGCTATTATGTTTGAGATACTGGGTTAGAGAGACAAATTGTATAATTTGTTTCAAGCTCAGATTAAAAAGCAAGTTTTTGAACCAATTATCGTCCAAAGCATCATAAACAAATTAAAAGCTAAAATTATGAAACTTATTAAATTATCAATCAGCATCTTATTGCTAACGGCAACCACTGTTTTTGCTCAACAGAACCAGAGACCAACACCGGAACAAAGAGCACAAAGACAAGTACAATGGATGGTAGATGAATTAAAAATTGATTCGGCTCAAAAAGAAAAAGCTTACAACATTATTCTTGAAAGCAATAAGAAAATGACTGAACTACGTAAATCGGGCAACCAGGACAGGGAAAAAATGAGAGCTTTGCGGACAGAACAAGACGAAGCCTTAAAAAAAGTTTTAAGTGCTGAACAGTTTGATAAATACAACAAACACCGGGAAGAAATGAGAGCAAACCGAAGAGGTGGAAACAGACCACCGGAAAGTCAAAAATAGATAATGATTTTTTGAATTAATTGAAGCTGTACAAAAAAGTGCAGCTTTTTTTATTCCAAAAATTTTTCGCGGTTTTGCAGATTTAATAATCCGCCTAATACGAAAATCAAACTTCCCACCATCAAAAAAACGTGGTTTTTAAAAGTCAGGCTCTCCCATACCATTTGGGTAGTTCCTGCGGGTATATTGTACGGATTAAAAAAAACATTATAATATTTGTTTTCAAAAGCGTTTGAACCAATAAGTATGGCGGTACATAATATAATAATTATAACTGCGGTACCATTACCTGACTTTACTATGGTTGAAACCAGGAAAGTCAACATACCTAAAAACACCAAAGGAAACATAACCTGATTAACAACTTTAAAAATATTATATTCTATTAAAGAAATGCGTAATAAAAATCCTAAAAGTAAAAGCATCAAAAAACACATAAAAAAAACCATGGCCATTCTTAAAAGCCAGACTCTGAAGCGATAATCAGGTATACCAAATATTATTTCCAGCGTGCGGGAATCCTTATCGCTCTGTATTCCGAATGTTAAAGGATAAAAAGCCAACAAAGTACCAATAAACAGCAATAATGAAAAAGCCCCATCAAGTTCAAAAGTTTCGCCTGCTATTAAATTACCCACAGCAATAGCCAGAAATATTAAAATTGCAGCAAGCATAAAGTACAATAATTTATTGCCAAATATTATTTGAACATTGTACTTTACCATTTGATATGTTACACGTAAAAAATTCATTAGACATTAATTTGTATTCCTTCTTTGAAGCCATAAATAGGCATCTTCTAAGTTTGCCTGGATCAATTCAGCATCTTCATGCGGTTTGTCCTCTGATAATATCCGCATTTTTATTTTTTCGCCATCGCGTAAGTGATAAATAATTTTTAAGCTTTGTGCATATTTTTCAAATTCCGATTCAGGAACTGAAACCGACCAAACATGACCTTGTGCCAGCTCAATCATTGCCATAGGACTTCCTACAAATTCAACCGAACCCTGCTTTAACACTGCCAGCTGATTACACGAACTTGATATATCCTCAATAATATGTGTCGAGAATATGACAATGCGCGTACGGCTTAATTCCACCAGCAGGTTTCGAAACCTGATTCGCTCGCGCGGATCGAGACCTGCCGTTGGTTCATCAACAACCAACACTCTGGGCAAATGCAATAATACCTGGGCAATACCAATTCGTTGCTTCATTCCACCCGAGTACGACCCGATGGTTTTGTCCTTATGTTCCCACATATGAACCGAACGTAATACTTTTTCAACCCTGTCAAAACAAATCTCAGTAGTACCAACTTTTTTAAGAATTGCCTGGTAATTCAGGTAGTCCCACGCAGTCATATTTTCATACATTCCAAACTCCTGGGGCAAATACCCTATCAATCCCTGTAACTCTTCACGCTTTTCCTGAGTATCAATATCATTGAACCAAACCTTGCCATAACTTTGCTCATAAATACCACAAATAATACGCATTAGCGTTGATTTCCCGGCACCATTCGGGCCCAGCAACCCATACATTCCTTCTCCAATTTCAAGTGAAACTCCTTTCAGGGCCTTAAATGGCTTTCTTTTTTTCCCAATAACAGGAATTGCTAATACAAACAAGAAAAATAATCGGCGTACCCTGGCAAATTTTCCGGTTAACCGGTTGATATTCAAATTAGTTTGGTTTAAACGCCGCGAAACAAAATCAATTAACAAAGCCAAATACCAAAGTATTGTAATTACAATGGTACCTCCTATATTTTTATTGATTGAATACAGGTAGCTTTCAATAATAATAGGAGCAAACCAGTGCCAGCCCGTTTGTATTTTAGTAATCCATTTATAAGCTCTTTGCTTGTGCTCAAACGCAGGTAATTTCACTAGCTGACTTAATATGGCTTTTATAAAAAAGTAACAAGTCAGTAAAATAAAAAATTTCCAAAATGCTGAGTCCAGATACAGGATTGCCATATAAAATAAGAAAATCAAAATAGGAACCTGCCATGATAGTGCACTTAAGAACTTTTTAACCGGATTAGTGCTATTTTCGTTAAAATGTTTGGCAATGGCCAACCCGCCCTTCCATTCCCGCGTAAAGCGGTTATCTCTATCGTAAACTTTTACCAGATTTTGAATTTTAATAACTATGCCATCGCCTGTAGGAATAATATTCTCTTTTGCCCGTTTTAGGCTGTTGAGTATAAACCAGGTTAAACCCGGCACACTTGTTACTAAAACAATTCCGGCAATAAGCTGCCAGATAATGCTGTTTAATTCAGTATAAATAAGTACTCCAAATACTATATAAACCGATAGCTGGGCCAATTTAACCCATAAATTGAGCGAACGAAACCATGCCAGGGCATTTTCCAAACCTGAATAAAAAGTAGGAATAAAAACCAGGGTTAACAGGGTACTAAATGCTAAACCCCCGATAACGGTAATGGCAAACGGGGCACCAATAGTTCCCACGTACTCTGAATGTCCCAGGGCAAGCGGCATCATGGCAACAATGGTGGTGATGGCGGTAATAAAAATTGGTCTCATGCGCGATATTCCGGCAGCCATTAGTGCCCGGGTTCGCCTAAATCCCCTGTTTTGTAAAATATTTGCATAATCAATTAATATGATACCATTATTTACCACTACACCCAGCAGGATAATAAAACCCATAAGGGTATTCATGTTTTGAATGGAGTTTCCCGTAATATACAAAGCAGCCAACGATCCAATTCCGGCTAATGGAATTGAAAAAAGCAATACAAAGGGTGTTGATAATGATTCAAAAACCGAGGCCAAAACCATAAAAATAAGTAGTATTGCAATTCCTATAATGACGTAAAATTCATGAAAATCATCTTCTTCATGCACTACCTCAACAGATACTTCAGGTGGAATGGGAATTAAACTTACCAATTCGTCAATGGCAGCGCGAGCTGAATTTTGGAGGTCTTTATCTTCATTATATTCATTTTCAAGCCTTAAGGTCAGGGTAATTTCTTTTTGTTGATTCACGCGGCTTATGCGCGAAATTCCTGAACTAAATACAGTACGGGCAATGGTTTGAAGCTCGAAAGATACACCATCGCTATTTTCAACCTCAAGTTTGTCAAGATCGCTCAGGGTATTGGGTTCAACTTCTTTAACCGTATCTGTTTTAATAACAATCTCATATTCTTCATTATCCTGTTTAAACTTATACCCCGATTCTATTTCCTTTTGAAAAGTGCCCAACTCGGCCGACACATTCGATAATTTAATTTTATTGCGCTCCATTAAATCGTTATCAAAATCCAGGTGCAGTTCAGGACGCTCGCTGGCCTGACTTGACCTTACCCTTTGCACTTCGTCCAAATCCTCAAGATAGTATCTTAAATCTTCAGCCACTTTCGACATTAATTCATAATCCTCACCTCGTACAATAACCGATTCCTCCTTCGTTCCCATTCCCATCATGCGCTCCATCTGTTTGCTTGAACGCTGTGCTCCTCCTCCACCGGCAAACCTTTCATTCGAACTTGACTGCTCAAAATCAATATCGGCACGATCCTCGTACTTTGACATTATTGATTGAATACTTGATTTTATATCGCTGAGTTTTCTTTTATTTATTTTTTCATAATCCTCCTTTAAATGAATGGTAAGGATACCCGTTCCCTCTTCAATTTTACTGGTAATGGATTCTTCCTCATCAATTTTCAAAAAATCCTTCTCCAGCTCTGATATGAGTTCATCGGTACTTGCCAGCGATGAACCCAAAGGCATGGTTACGTACACTGAAATTTGATCGGTCTCAACCTGTTTTAAGTTATTGGTATTTTGAGCTAACACCAACAACAACACCACAAAAAATAACACCAGTCCACTTAAAATAGTGGCAATGGGTTTGCGCATTGTGGTTTTCAATATGAGTATATAAACCTGGACAATACGGTTGCGGATGGTTATTCGCTGGAAAACCACCGGCATTTTTCTATCGGCGTTTTTTAAGAAGATGTGCGTAATCATTGGCACCAGTAAAATGGCTGCCAAAAACGAAAAACTCAGGGTCGCTACAATGGAAATCCCAATTTGCTTTCCATAAAGTTTTATAATAAAATTGCTTGAAAATAAAAAGGGCAGAAAAACACAAATGGTTGTAAGTGTCGCTGCAAAAATTGATCTCCAAACCTCTTTTGTTCCCTGAAGTACAGCTTCTGACGGTGATTTCCCCAAAGATGAGAGCCGGTAAATATTCTCAAGTACCACCACACTATTATCTATCAGCATGCCAATGGCTAAGGCCATGCCAATTAACGTCAAACTGTTTATACTGATATTATAGGCATAAAAAAAGTTAAATGCTGCATATACCGAAATAGGAATGGCCAATGACACGGCCGTTACTAATTTAATATTCCGTAAAAAATACCATAGTATTAGAACCGCCAGCAGCCCCCCTACAATAGCCAGCCATATTATTTGATCGATATTCTTTTCCATGGTTTCAGCCGTATCCGACTCAACCATGATCTCGATACCATTGGCCTTTAACTTATCGTTAAGTTTGTCAATAGCTGCCCTGGTTTTGTGTGACAGGTTAATTAAATTGGTATTATTATCGTTTACAAGGATCATGGTTACTACATCCTTGCCATTTACCCGTGAATATGAAGTGGGTTCTTTGGTATCAAAACTGATGTCAGCAATATCTTTAAGTAAAACCGGACCTTTTTTGCTGACTACCACATTCCTTATATCCGATATATGTTCATATTCGGAAGTCAGGTTTACCATATAATTATTTTTCGCATCGTGGGCTGTTCCTACAAATGTCCTCTCAACCTGTCCCTGCGCCAGCAGCCGGGCAATACGGTTTGCAGTAAGGTTGTATGTTTTGGCAACAGCAGGGTCAATTTTTATCTCCACCGATTTTGAACTACCGCCAAATACATTTACGGTGGCTATTCCGTCAACATTTTGGAGTTCCGGCGTTATGTCTTCATCCACAATGTTTCGTATGCGATCCTCACCTCCCTCACCCAAAACCTGCAAGTGCATAAATTCATTCGCCAGTGAGTTTGTATTAATTTTGGCCACATTAACAACAAATCCATCTGTCAGACTTTGTTTGGCCTCATTGATTTTTTCCTGCAGCCGTAAATAGGCATATTTTAAATTTACCCCCGATTTGTATGAAACTATAATGTTCCCGTTTCGGTTCGATGCTGTTGATTCTAATTCATCAACACCCTCAAGCTGGCCAATGGCACCTTCAAGCGGAATTATTGCCTGTCGCTCCATATATTCAGGGTCAACATCAACCCTTGAATTCACCATTACAATAATGGTTGGAAAATCGGGAGTGGGATAAAGCTCGGTACTTAATTTGGTATAGGATATATAACCAAGCATTGTTATTGCAATAAATAACATGCTTATTAAGGTTTTTCGATTTATAATGATACCCATGAGTTATATTCCTGTTTTTTAAATATTTTTTGGTGCCCTGTCAAAAATCCAGTAAATGCATGGTATAACTACCAGGGTAAGCAGGGTTGAAGTAATTAAACCCCCAATAACAGCCCAGGCCATTGGCGAACGCAGACTGGCGCTTTCACCAAACCCGATCGTTAAGGGAATTAAAGCCAAAATAGTTGTCAAACTGGTCATTATAATTGGCCTTATTCGTTGTGCTCCGGCCTGAACAATAGCTTCCCTGCGATCGACACCCGCTGCTTTTAACTGGTTAATAGCATCAACAAAAATAATAGAGTCGTTAACCGCAATACCCACCAGCATAATCATACCTATATAAGCCATAATATTAAACGGACTGCCTATTATTGCAAAAGTTATTATAGTACCTACCAATGCCAGTGGAATGGTTAGAAGTATGGTAAATGGATGAATCAGGGATTCAAATTGTGACGCCATTACCATGTAAACCAAAATGATAGAAAGCAACAAGGCAAAACTGAGGTTGGCCATGCTCTCAGCCCTTTTTTCCTCTTCGCCACTAATTTTAATTTGGTAATTATTTGGCAACGAAATGGTTGATAAGGTTTTGTTTAATTCTTTCACCACCTGGTCGAACGGTTTTGCCGAATTAATATAGGCCGTAATTTTTCCTATCCGGCTCTGATTTCTCCTAAGTATTTCTTTAGGCATATTTTTTTGTTCAATGCTGGCAATATCACTTAATCTGTAAGCTGTGTTTCCACTTTTAATTTCAATATTTTCCAGTTCCGATAAAGATACATCAGGTTGTTTAATAGTTATGTCAACCATTTCCCCCAATTCATCGAATTCTCCTGCACTAACTCCTTGCAGCCGGTTTCGTAATTGGGTTACAATTTGGTCAAGGGTTAAGCCCCAAAGGCCCGCCCTGATTCTGTCAATGTGAATGCTAACCTCAGGGGCACCGTTTTCAATAGACGATTGTACATTAAATAATCCGCCATACTGAATCATCATTTCCTTTGCCTGTTGGGTTAAATCAGTAATTTCATCCATATCATCACCAATAATTTCAACTACAACCGGAGCTTCATTATTTCCCATAATCGACTGCAAACTGGTTTCGTCCTGTAAAAAACTAAAAGTAATTTGTTCGTTTTTTTCCAACAGATTGTCCAGTATTTTGTAAACCTCATTATAATTCCGAAACCCTTTGTCGGTTAAGCGAATAAGTAATTCAGCCTGATTTTCATAGGTTAAAGAACTATTCGTGCCTGAATTTCCTGAGGTGCCAATTTGAGAATAAATAGAACTGACATATTCCGGCAAGCCCGAAGAAACCATTTCTTCAATCTGATTACAGGTTTTCGAAGTATTTTCCAACGAAGTACCCTCAGGTAAAGTAATTTCAACCGTAAAGCTATCAGATTTTGACTGGGGCATAAATTCGCTCCCAATAT
>JBJKSB010000037.1:0-17359 GCA_046704385.1 Bacteroidales bacterium
TGAAAAAGTAATTTATTGTTTTCAACGATATGTTGAACCTGAAAGAAGATAATCAGGACAATATATTTTTGGAATTTGGTAAAGATCTCTCACTTACAGGAAATACGTCCCGGTTTAAAGAATTTCATGTTAAAGATTTATGGAAATTTCATGGAAATCAGCAGTATGTGTGGACTAAATCGGCATTTAGTGAAGTAATTTTTCGCAGGAATGCTGAAGAAAAAAAGAGATATATTTTACCAACCAAAGCCGAAAGTGTTGTTGAATTTAAGGTGCTGGCACCCAGGGTTGGAATTGATTTTTCAATCGGTATTTCAGGTAGTTGTGAAGCCTTGGGTAACTGGAATCCTGCCAAAGCGCTACCAATGAATTGTTCATCGTTTCCTGAATGGAATATTGCCCTCCCTGATACTGATTTGCCTAAATTGATAGAATATAAATATGTTATTATTGATAATAAAACGGGTGAAATATTTACCTGGGAAGCAGGAGGTAACCGTCTTGCATATTTAGAAAACAATTCCCAGAATAATAATTATAAGATTGACGATAACCTGTTCCGGTTTCCTGATAACAACCTGAAAAAAGCAGGAGTAAGCCTTCCCGTTTTCTCCATAAGGACAAAAAATAGCTTTGGAGTGGGCGAATTTACCGATTTAAAACAGGTGATTAATTGGGCTGTAAAGACCGGATTGACCCTGATACAGGTATTGCCGGTAAACGATACAGTTTCTACACACAGCTTTTTGGATTCCTACCCGTACAAGGCCATATCAGTATTTGCGCTGCATCCGCTTTACCTTAATATCTTTAATATGGGTAAACTTTCGGATGAAAAGACGATGAAGGAATTTAAAAATCTGCAAGTAGATTTAAACAAAAAACCAACAGTGGATTATGACCTGGTTATGCGTTTAAAAACCAGGTACGCCCGTTTATTATTCAATGAAAAGAAGGACACTTTTTTAAAGAGCAAACCTTTTAAAGACTTTTTTAAAGCGAATAAAACCTGGCTTGAGCCCTATGCTGCTTTTGGTTTTTTGCGCGATAAAATGGGAACCAGCGATTTTTCGCTGTGGGGCGAATATAAAGTTTATAATTCAAGGAAGGTTAAAGACTTATTCGATATTAAATCAAAGAATTACGAAGAGCTATCGTTTTGGTATTTTGTACAATTCCATTTGGATAAACAATTAAGTGAGGCCAGTAAATTCGCACACGATAACCGTATAGTTCTTAAAGGCGATATACCAATTGGCATAAGTCGTTACAGTACCGATGCGTGGTTTGAACCACGACTTTATCACTTTGACGGACAGGCTGGTGCTCCACCGGACGATTTCTCTGTAGATGGCCAGAATTGGGGTTTCCCGACGTATAACTGGAAGGAGATGGAGAAGGATAATTACCAGTGGTGGAGGAACCGTTTGACCAAAATGGCTGAGTATTTTGACGCATATCGTATTGATCATATACTTGGTTTTTTCCGCATCTGGGAAATACCGTACCATGCAGTCCAGGGAATATTAGGGCACTTCCGGCCCTCATTACCATTGTCAAAAGATGAATTGAATCAGCGTGGCGTTTGGTTCGAAATGGACAGACTTTGTAAACCATACATCAGAGGACATTTTTTATCTGAAATTTTTAATATCTATACTGAGGAAGTTATTGAAAAGTATCTGGTTGAAACCGAATACAGCTTTTTTGCACTTCGCAACGAAGTGGGAACTCAACGCCTGATTTACGACCATTTTGTTCACGAAAAAGAACTGGAAGAATTGACTGAAAAGGAAAGCGCCATCATGTGGGGACTTATAAAGCTGGCTGCCGAAGTTGTTTTGTTACCGGTTGATGGTTTGCCAGAACATTATCATCCGCGAATTTCGATGCATTCTACCCATTCATATAAGGAACTCGACTGGCAAACCCAGGAAAGGTTGAATGAGGTATATATTCATTATTTTTATCACCGGCACGAACAATTCTGGAAAGAACAGGCCATGCAAAAATTACCTGCCCTGGTAAATGCCACAAACATGTTGATTTGTGGTGAAGATTTGGGGATGATCCCGGCCTCAGTGCCTGAGGTAATGACTAAATTCGGCATACTTAGTCTCGAAATCCAACGTATGCCAAAAGATCCTAAAAAGGATTTTGCTCATCCGGCTGATGCTCCTGTTATGTCAGTTTGTACTACGTCAACTCATGATATGTCAACTATAAGGGCATGGTGGGAAGAAAATCGTGAAAAAACCCAGCTTTTTTATAACCAGCAATTAGGCCGATACGACGAAGTTCCCAATCATGCAGAACCCTGGGTTTGTAAAACAATTATTTCGCAACACCTCCATTCACCCGCCATGTGGAGCATTTTTCCCATCCAGGATTTATTAGCTATGGATGAAGAACTCCGTTATAAAGATACACATTCAGAACGTATTAACGATCCGGCAAATCCCCGACAATACTGGCGTTACAGGCTGCATATGTATTTGGAGGATTTATTAAAAGCTAAGGATTTTAACAATTTATTGAAACAATTGGTTTCCGAAACGTATAGGGATACTGTTTATTAAAAGACACCCTCAATAAAAATTATTAATAAAATTACCAAAATGGTAACTTTTGCTTATCTTTGTCATTGTATTGACTAAGAGCAGAATGAGAGTAATTGCCAAAAAGATGCTTCGGGAGTTTTGGGAAAAGTATTCAGATTCAGAGGATCAGTTAAAAACATGGTACAAAGAGGCAAGTAAAGCCCACTGGACTGACCCGATTGATATTAAAAACGAATACCCAAAGGCGAGTATCTTAAAAGCCGGACGAGTCGTTTTTAATATATGTGGTAATAAATATAGATTGATTACTCATATTAATTATCTAAGACAATGGGTTTTTGTCAGATTCATAGGTACACATACAGATTACGATAGGATTGACGCAGAAAAAATATGATTATGAATATTAAAGTGATTAAAACAGAAGAGGATTATAATGTTGCATTGCGTAGACTTGAAATGATTTTTGATGCTGATATTGATACTCCTGAAGGAGATGAAGCAGAGATTTTGAGCATTTTGATTGAAAAATACGAAGATGAACATTATCCAATTGAAGCACCAGATCCGATTGAAGCGATCAAATTTCGTATGGAGCAAATGGACATGAAAAAAAGTGATTTAGGTGAAATAATTGGCTATAAAAGTCGTGTCTCAGAGATTTTTAGTAAGAAACGCAAATTAACCCTGGAAATGATTCGCCGGCTTCATGATAAATTAAAAATACCCTACGAGACATTAATTGCTGAATATTAAAGGATAATTTACATACAAGGTGAAACGCAATTCTCAGTACGTATTTGCGTTTTTTATTGTAAATATCTTCACTTATTTTTGCAAAAAAAATTAGAAATGAAAAACGCCATTCTTTTAATAATCTTCGGTTTTTCGCTGCAATTTGGTTTTTCACAAAATGTGGGCCAGGAAGGTGATACACTTCTGAATTATAAAGATATCAACGGGTTAAAGCAAGGACCCTGGAAAAAGTACTTCGAGAATGGCAATCCAATGTATGAAGTTTATTTTGTGGATGATCGCCCCGTAGGTGAATATAAAAGGTATGACAAAAGAGGTTTCTTAACTACGCTGATGATTTGCGATTCACTGACAGACCATGCACACGCCACCTTTTATTACAGTGATGGACGTATGGAAGCTAATGGAAATTATGTTGGAAAAAACAAAGACAGTATTTGGAATTACTATGATGGAACGGGAATTCTTTATCTTCAGGAATCATATAAAAATGGAGTTAAAGACGGAGCTTTCAGGCAATATACATCTGAAAAAGTATTAATTGAAGAAATAAACTGGAAGGACGGGCAGAAAAATGGGTCGTGGAAGAAATTTTACGTTGAAGGCCCGTTAATGTGGGAAGCGAATTACGTTAATGGAAAGGTTGAAGGGAATACCAAAGCCTATTATAAATCGGGCAAACTCTATAAGGAGGGAGCATTTAAAAATGATTTGATGGACGGCACCTGGACGCGGTACAATGAAAATGGTAGCATTAATAAAATATATCATTTCAAAGATGGGGTTTCACCTGAGGCTGCGGAAGAAAATGATTCTATAATGAAAGTCCTATATAACAATAAGGGGAAATATGATGAACCACGTAACGCCAATGACATTGATTGGCTGCGTTCCAATCCAAGGTAATTAACGGTTTTAGCCAACCTTTTATACTTTTTTTTGTTATTGCCATAAACTTTAAAATTAGATTTTAGAATGAGTAAAGGAAGGGTACTTATGGCCATGAGCGGAGGTATCGACAGTACAGTAGCTGCCATGCTTCTTACCGATCAGGGCTATGAGCTTGAGGGAGTGACATTTCGTAGCTGGGATAATGTTTCAACAGCATGTTTGGAAAAAGAAACCGGTTGTTGTACGGTAGACTCAATTTTTGAGGCTAAAGCCATTGCTGATCAGTTCGGGTTCAGGCATCAGATTCTTGATATCAGAAAAAAATTTGAAAGCACAGTAATAGAAAACTTTGTGTCGGAGTACCTGAAGGGGCGCACTCCAAATCCATGTGTGGTTTGTAATTCGCATATTAAATGGGGTGAGATCATTAAAAAGGCCGAAGAGCTAAATTGTGAATATATCGCCACAGGCCATTATGCACAAATTATCCATGAAAATGGCAGGTATTTTATTAAAAAGGGAAAAGATACAACCAAAGATCAATCTTATTTTCTTTGGAGCCTTACCCAGGAAAACCTTAAAAGGACTTTATTTCCACTGGGTGAATTAACAAAAACCGAAGTCAGGCAAATTGCTTTCGATAAAGGTTTTGTTAAGTTGTCAAAAAAACGGGAGTCGCAGGAAATATGCTTTATCCCGGATAATGATTATCGTAGGTTTTTAAGAGAACGTGTTCCGGATTTTGAAGCACGCTTCGGCCCTGGTGATTTTGTCGATACTTCGGGTAAAATTCTGGGAAAACACAAAGGTTATCCGAATTATACCATTGGACAGCGAAAAGGACTTGAAATAGCAGTGGGGCATCCATTATATGTAACGAAAATAATTCCAGGCACCAATACGGTGGTTTTGGGAACCCGTGATGAGCTTACCAGCAAAGTCTTTTATGTTGAGAACTATAATCTGATGAAGTTGGATGGGGCAGAAAATGAAGTTGAGGTGTTGGCAAAAATCCGTTACCGGAATAATGGCGGAATGGCCCGCATGAGGCAGGAGGGTGATTTGCTTCGTGTTGAATATTTTGATCCGGTGGAATCGATAACTCCCGGACAATCTGCCGTATTTTACCAGGACGATTGTTTAATTGGCGGGGGAATTATAAAGGATATTGAAAATAGCTAACGTTAGTTTCATCTAATGTAATCCTTAAATGATTGAACCACTGTAACATTAACCCTATTTTGTCTATTGAAATGTTGGAATGATGGAAAAATGGGCATGTTATTGAAAAGTAATCACAATATCAATCGTTTCACTTACAGCGTTTTGATTTAATTGAGCCGGTTTCCAAACAGGTCCTTCCTGTAATAACCTTCTGGCTTCCTGGTCATATTCCGGGTTGAGATTTGATACAATATTGATTTCTGATAAAGAACCGTCTGATTCTACTTTAAGTCTGATTTTTATGTGTTGCGGAGTTTCAGGTTTTAACCTCGAATTTTTACGGATATATCGTTCGAATGATTTTATCCCTCCTTCAGGATAACAATGGGCAACAAGTGAGTCAGAATAGGTTATATCCACCCACTTTTCTTTTACGGATTTTTCAGCTTTCATTGAAACTCCGTATGATCTGTCGGGAGGAATACCGGTTAATTGTGAGCCGTCAATATGGCTTACAGCACCCGTAGTTTCTTGTTTTTTACGGGTTCCATAACCCATTACCACAACCTCATCAAGTGCCATCTGGTCGGCTTTCATGGCTATTTTTAAGTTATTATCATTTAAATCTTTTAAGTTTATTTTCTGACTTTGATAGCCAACAAAGGCTATATTGAGGGTGCTGTCATTTTTCAGGTTAATCTGAAAATCCCCATTCAAATCTGTAATAGTTCCTCTGTCAGAATCAGTTATTATAGTTACTCCGGGAATAGGTTCATCAGTTAGTGCATCAAACACTTCTCCGTGAACCATTAATGTCATTTCTTTACCTTTTTGGGGAGTAACTATTTTTTTATCAGCGAATGAATCGGGTGCGGCTGGCACAACAGCCATAGGTTGTACTTTCATCAATTCAGCCTCTTCCTTATCAGATTTGGGTTTGTTATTTGCGTTATACTCCATGGATAAAACCGGTTCAGAAGCCTCAGGTTCAACTTCATCACTTTGTGTGTTTTCAGCCTTTGGCGGGTTAGTAATTTTATATGTTTTATCAGTGTTTTCCTTCTTTTTTTGTTTTTCTGATTCACGGGCCACATTTTGTGCCAACATCTCCTTTTCGTTTGCTTCATTTACGGAATCGAGCAATCTACGGGCTTCATTGGCAGGAATAGTATTTATATTAATAGTCGAATCAGGAACGGCCATATTCTCTGCCAGTTTATTTTTTGAATTATTTTCAAAGGCCAGATACATAATTATGGTTCCCAATCCTGCCAGTAAAATAAATCCGGCAGCTATTCTTAATAAAGGAATTATTTTTCGTTTTTCAGGTTTCTTTAATTTTTCCTGTAAGCGATTGTTTAATATCTGTAAATCATTTTCAAGTTCATTGGAGTCCAGGCCAGCAAAACCGTCTAAGGCATCTTCAAGAAACGGGTCTTTGGTAATTTCACGTTCCAGGTCGTACCGTTCCTTGTTTGACAGAATGCCTCTCAAATAATCCAGGATTTTACCTATACTATTTTCTCCTACAGGCCGCATTTTGACTTCTTAAAATCAATATTTCGTAATCTTACTTCTGTATTCTTGATTCTTAAATCTTAATACTTGATTCTTTAACGTTTTCTATACAAAGTTTTAAATTTCTTTTACCATTCTGGATATCACTTTTCACTTTTTTTTCTGATATATTCAAGTTCTCTGCAATTTCCTTATAACACAATTTTTGATAATAAAACAGTTCAATCGACCGGCGTTGCACTTCCTTTAACTGTTCCATGCATTTTTTTAATGCCGGTGAAAGATATGTTTCATCGGGTTCATCCAAAGGATGCGTGGCAAAACCATTCTCCACAAAATCAGACGACATTTTTTTAAAAGCTTTATTTTCAGAACCGTCATGACGGAGTTTCATCAGGCAGAAATTTTTGGCTACAACATACAGCCAGGTTCTGAAATTTATCGGGGTCTCGTATTTTAATAAATCGGTAGTCAGTTTTTCAAAAATATCCATCACTGCATCCTGGGACTGGTTCCGGTCTTTTAAATATTTCAGGCAAACACCATAAACCAGGGGCATGTAAGGCTGATAAAGCCGGCCTACCAGTTCAATATCGTGAGTTGACTTATACTTATCGATGAAAATTTTATCCTTTTCTGAATCCATCTGTTGAAAATGTAAGAGACAAAGTAATGATTTTAGTTGTATAAATAAAATATATCAAACCATTAGTATTAAAGCTTTTCCAACCATCTTCCAAAAAAATCTTCCAAAAAATTATGGAAAATAAACCAGACTTGCATGCTATCATAAAACATTAAAGTTTAACATTAAAAATTGATAGCTATGAAGACAAAAGTTTTATTTACAGTTTTAATCAGCGCTCTTCTTTTATCAGGTAGGGGTTTTTCACAGGAAATAACCGGGATTGTAAGCAGCCTGGACGATGGTAATCCCGTTGTGGGTGCTACAGTGTCAGTTAAAGGTACTCAGGATGGAACTATGACCGATTACAACGGTTGCTATAAAATTAAGATCGATTCGGCCCACCAGGTTTTGGTTTTTGCATTTATTGGTATGGAAACCAAGGAGGTGAAAGTAAAAGGACGAAAAATCATAAATGTAAGCCTGAAAAGTGACAACCAATCTTTGGATGAAGTTGTGGTTGTAGGGTACGGTGTTCAACAAAAATCGACACTTACTGGTGCCGTATCCAGTGTATTTAGTGGCAGGGCAGCCAGGGCACCAATGAAAAAAGGTTTGTATATGAATATGGAATGTGAGGCCATGCCTGTACAATACAATACTGAAGGCTATAGCACCATTCATGAAAATGGGTTTAAAAAAGTGGAATTGAATCCCTTATCAACATTTTCTATTGATGTGGATGCAGCCAGTTATAGCAATCTGCGCCGTTACATCAATAACGGGAGTTTACCCCCCATTGATGCTGTCCGCATTGAGGAAATGATCAATTATTTTACCTACGATTATCCGCAACCTAAAGGTGACGATCCTTTCAGTATAAATACCGAACTATCTACCTGTCCCTGGAATGCAGATAATTATTTGCTGCATGTGGGTTTACAGGGTAAAACCATGGAAACTGAATCGTTGCCACCGTCAAACCTGGTTTTCCTGATCGACGTATCGGGTTCGATGGATGCCCCGAATAAACTTCCCTTACTGAAATCATCATTTATGCTACTGGTTGATCAACAGCGGCCGGCCGACCGGATTGCCATTGTTGTATATGCAGGTAATTCAGGGTTGGTACTGCCTTCGACTCCGGGTAGTCAGAAACAAACCATTAAGGAAAGTCTGAACCGTTTAAATGCAGGTGGCTCAACAGCCGGAGGAGCCGGACTGAAGTTGGCTTATAAAGTGGCAGAAGAGAATTTTATGGAAAAAGGAAATAACCGGATTATCCTGGCCACTGACGGCGATTTTAACGTGGGTTCATCAAGCAATGCTGAGATGGAACGGTTAATTGAGAAAGAGCGTGAAAAGGGGATTGCTATATCCGTTTTAGGTTTTGGAATGGGAAATTATAAAGATGATAAGATGGAAATTATAAAGATGATAAGATGGAAATTATAGCTGACAAGGGGAATGGAAACTATTCTTATATTGATAACCTGCAGGAAGCCAAAAAAGTACTGGTGAATGAATTTGGAGGTACTTTGTTTACCATTGCCAAGGATGTGAAATTTCAATTGGAATTTAATCCGGCTACAGTTGAAAAGTATCGCCTTATTGGATACGAAAACCGTTTGTTGAATGAGGAAGATTTTGATGATGATAAAAAAGATGCCGGCGAAATGGGAGCAGGACATACAGTGACGGCACTTTATGAAATTGTCCCAACTCAAAAAGGGAGGAATTCAAAAACTTTAAAATATCAAACTTCACAATTATCCGATGAAGCCTTAAAAAGCAACGATTTAATTACGCTAAAACTTCGATACAAACAACCGGACGGATACAAAAGCAAATTGATTGAACAGGTGGTAAAAAATGAGCCGGTTAATTTTGAAAAAACATCGGATAATTTTAGGTTCTCTGCCTCCGTTGCTGAGTTTGGAATGTTGTTGCGCGACTCTGAGTTTAAAGGAACTGCAACATTTGATTCTGCCGAAAAACTTGCCCGTTTATCCAAGGGTGACGATCCTGAAGGCTACCGTGGCGAAATGGTAAGATTGATAAAAAGCGCCGAATTATTGAAAGATGCTTCGGCACAGAAATAAATTTTCATGAATTATATCTGTTATAATCGGGGCGCGACTTTTACCTTATTTCCGCAAGTTATCGGATGAATTGTTGATTTTTAGGTAATTAGTTCAATTCTTTTGGTGCTTCTATTTTAGTTGTCATCCGATGACTATCAACCAATTGTGAAAGAGACCTGCGGATTTTAGGTTTTAGTTGCACTCCGATTAATTTAATTGAAAATGAAGGTCATTAATGTTCCAGATATGTTTCTGCATTTCGTCGCATCGAAGGATAATATTGTATGGTTGAAAACCTGCTTCTGCGAGCCCATTCCCCGTCAGCTTGCTGCGGGGTAAGCGAACGCTAAAAGTAATTATAAAAGGATCCAAGATTCCTCGTCAGCTCGCTGCGAGGAGTTTCAATTGCGGATAAGAGTGGTTTAATAAATGATAAAAAAGCTGATGACACCTTGGATGGACATTATACCACAGCGTGGCAACTCAATTCAACCCAAGGCAGCGCCTTGGGAAAGTAGTACGAAGAATAATAACGCCCTGAAAGGGCATCTCAATTAAACCCGGGGCAGAAAAAACGAAGATAAGTGAACGAAGCAGAACTTATCAATTATCAGTAGCTTAGCGCGGGGGCATTCGAAATCAGGCTTCGAATAAGCTATCTTAATTCGGATATTTCGGTAGATTTTTGGTTCTTCTCATTATGGAAAAGAACAAGAAAAACATTTTATTATATCTGTATTATGCCCAATTTAATTTTTTTGGGGTGGCCTCTCGCAATGATGTCACTGCAAAGGTGAAGTATGAACCTGAAGCAATCTCTTATTTAAAATCGATAGTCTTTTATTTCTTTATGTGGCCTTTGAGACATCCCCTTTCTTTTGTTATCTTTACCCTATGGTAAAAAAGAGTGTATATATTGTATTTTTGGTTTTTCTAATCTCGTGTCAAAAGCAGGAAATTAAACAATATCCTTTGACTTATGATTTTGCTTATTTTCCACTCGATTCGGGTTTATGGCGACAATACGATGTGACTTCCATAACCATTGATTCCTTGTTAAAATATTATGATACGATTCATTACCAGCTGCTTGAAGTAAATAGTGGTTGGTTTATTAATGCCACAAATGATTCCACTATGCGAATAGACCTGTTTAGGCGTAATAACAGCAATCATTCGTGGAAACCGTTCAGTGTATGGCAGGCCTATATAAATGAGAATGATGCCTTTCAATTTGAGGATAATAATCTGTATTTGAAAATTAAATATCCCCTGGCTGAAAATGCAACGTGGGATGGCGACGCTTATAACCGAACTGATACTGCTGATGAATATCGCTATACAATTTCGGGTTTAAATGTACCTGCATCAGTAAATGATTTGAGTTTTGATTCGGTGTTAACTGTAATGCAAAAAAACAAATCCACCAATATTGATAAAGTCATTAATTACGAAAGATATGCTGCCGGGATTGGTTTAATTGAAAAACAACAGATGAATATCAGTTCAGCAACCAGTGATACCAGTATACATATTGATATTACCAAACCTGTTGAAGACCGCATTATGGAAGGTACCATGTATTATCAAAAAATTATTGCATATGGCAGGTATTAAACTCTGTTTAATCCTGGTTGCTTTATTTGTGGCAACCAGTGTTTTTTCGCAGGATTACATTTACGCTTACCTGGTTGAGTTTACTGATAAAGCAAACAGCAGCTATAGTGTCGATAAACCTGGGGAATTTTTAACAGAAAGAGCACTGGCACGTCGTGCGAAGTTTAATATTGAAATTACTGAACAGGATATTCCGGTAAATAAAAGCTATACAGACAGTTTACAACAATTCGGAGCACAATTGCATGTAACAAGCAGATGGTTAAATTCAGCAGTTTTTTATACGAATTTTACCAGTTTTGAAAACGATGCTTTAACCTGTTCCTTTGTAAAATCTGTAAAAAAAGTATACGATACATCTTCATTAAAAAATAAAAGCCTTATCCATAAATGGCAAACCGATATTTCACCTGAAAATTATGGGGCAGCTTATGGGCAGGTTGCCATGTGTAATGTTCAAAAATTGCATCGGCTGGGATTTACCGGTAAAGGAATCCAAATTGCGGTGCTTGATGGGGGTTTTTATCATGAAAATGTAATACCGGGTTTTGATAGTTTGAATCTGAATCATCAGATTCTGGGTCATTGGGATTTTGTGTCGCACAACGATAACGTGTTTGACGACGACAGCCATGGCATGAGTGTACTTTCCATTATGGGGGGAAATGTACACAACGAATTCCTGGGTATTGCACCCAAAGCCTCCTATTACTTATTCAGGACTGAAAATGTCAATTCGGAATTTCCTATTGAAGAAGAAAACTGGATTGCAGGTGCTGAACGGGCCGATAGTCTGGGTGCCGATATAATTACGGCATCTTTAGGGTATAGTGTATTTGATAATTCTGCGATGGATCATACTTATGCCGACATGGATGGAAAATCGTGCCGGATAACCCGTGGTGCTGAAATTGCCTTTTCAAAAGGTATGATGGTAGTAAACAGTGCCGGTAATGAAGGTAGATCATCATGGTTGCATATTGTAGCCCCAAGTGATGGTGAACATGTTTTATGTGTAGGTGCTGTTGACTCGAACCGAAATCTGGCCGGCTTTAGTAGTCTGGGACCTTCATCTGATGGCAGGACAAAGCCGGATTTATGTGCCCAGGGAGTGGCAACTGCCATTATAAGATCGGGCGGTAAAGTAAGTTCCGGTAACGGTACTTCATTTTCATGTCCGGTAATGACGGGAATGGTAGCTTGCTTATGGCAGGCGTTTCCGGATTATTCAAACCAGCAGATTCTTGATTTAATGCGCAGCATAGGGGACAGGTTTTATAATCCGGATAATTCATATGGTTATGGCATTCCCGATTTGTCGAAGGTTATTTTCAAGCTCGACAGCATTGCTTTTGAGATGCCAGGTTCCGATAAAATTGATAAAATATATCCGAATCCATTGGTTAATGAAGTGAGCCTAAATTATTTCAGTGCCAACAATGAAGAGGTGATTATTTCATTGATCGATTTTTTCGGAAATAAAATTTATACAGAAACCAGAAATTTTAAGGCCAACTCATACAATAATATAAAAATTGAAGGATTGGCAAAACTCTCAAAAGGTTATTATCTGGTTACCTTGAATAATGGAAATAAAATAATATCGGAAAAGTTAGCAAAATTTCGTGATGAGTAAAGAATCAGTCAATCTTGCCCAGCTTGTAGCCGATATTAAGCTTACCCTGCAAAGTCGTTACGAATTACCTGTTTGGGTGGTTGCCGAAATCAGCGAAATGAATTTGAATCGCTCAGGTCACTGTTACCTGGAATTAATAGAAAAGGATCCGGTTTCTGATAAAATAATTGCTAAATGCCGGGCTACTATTTGGTCGTTTGCATTCAGAACTATCAAGGCCTATTTTGAGACAACTACCGGCGAAAGCTTTCGTGCCGGATTAAAAGTATTACTGTGTGCTTCTGTTGAGTTCCACGAGGTTTATGGTTTAAGCCTTAATATTCAGGATGTTGATCCAAGGTTTACGCTGGGCGATATGGCTCGAAAAAGGGCCATGATTGTGGAACAGCTGACGGATGAAGGGGTGATAGAGATGAATAAAAACCTGGTGTTACATCTTGTACCACAGCATGTTGCGGTAATTTCGTCGGAAACGGCAGCCGGATATGGTGATTTTTGCGACCAGTTGAATAATAATGGTTTTGGATTTCGTTTTTATACCCAAATATTTCCGGCTGTGATGCAGGGTGAGAAAGCCTCTGAGAGTATTATCAATGCACTCGAAAATGTATACAACAGGATTGATGATTTTGATTTGGTGGCCATTATCAGGGGAGGAGGGTCAAAGGCCGATCTGAGTTGTTTTGACGACTATAATCTGGCCTATTTTATTACTCAGTTTCCCATGCCGGTGTTTACCGGAATTGGACACGAGCGTGATGATACTGTTACTGATATTGTAGCTCATACAAGGCTTAAAACACCTACAGCTGTGGCTGAACATTTAATTAGTTTAGTTTCCGCATTCGATGACCGGCTTAATGAATATACAGGTTTGCTTGATGATTTGACCTTAGACATTTTTGATAAAAATGAATATCTGTTAGAGAAACTGACACAACGATTGCAAACGACATCTGTTGAAATGCTGCAGACGAATCAGGAGTATTTAATATGGTCAAAATCGAGACTGATTAATGGAGTCAGATTGTTGCAATATAACCAAATGCAAAATCTGGAATCATTTAAGCAGGAAATATCTGTGCTGGCAAAAGGAATGATAAATCAGGAAACTGGAAACCTTGAATTCAGAGGTAAGCGCCTTAATAAATGGCTTAATAATTATTTTATAAGGAAAGAGCGGTATCTGCAACACATGAATGAAAAGGCAGAGTGGGTCAATCCTGAAACCATCCTAAATAAAGGTTATGCCCTGGTGACACATAACGGAAATAAGGTTACAAACAGTAATTCCCTTAGAAAAGGTGATATTATTGATGTGAAACTTGCTAAAGGTGAGTTGACCAGTGAGGTTTTAAAAGTTAATAAATCCGGATCAAAGGAAAATTAATTGCTGTCCTGCATTTAATTCTTGATTTGAAACCTGTTCCTTATCAAACATAATATTTTGCTTGAACCTTGTTTTTAGCTGAATGTGAAAACGATTAATGTTGATGATATAATCAGTAAATTCACTTAGTAGTACGTTCATAAAGTTCCGTTTAAATACTCATCGGATCTTATTTATAAACCAGCAACTTAGTCATCCGATGAGTCTAATGTTACTTAATGAACCTGATACTAGGCATGGAAGTGTTTAAGCAGAAAAAATATTTGTTGGTATTTATTTATTAGTAAATTTATAGCTGAATGAGAAAAAATAATTCTTTAGCATATGCCCTATAAGAAAATATTCAGCTTTTTATTGCTTTTGTTAACTGTGCAAATTTTAAGCGCTAAAGATCTTAAGGAACTTGAAAATGACCTGAAAAAAGTTTCAAATGATCAGGACAAAGCCCGGATTTTAAATCAGATTGGTACCAAACATCGTGATATTGGTGATTTTGATGTGGCCATTGATTATCACTTTAAAGCGCTTGACTTATACGAAAACCTGAACGACCAGATGGGTCAGGCAGAATCGTTCAATTTGTTAGGCGGAGTATACTGGAGATTAAACGATTTTGAACAGGCTACTCATTATTATACCCTGGCTTTGCAGATACGTGAAAATAACGACAATATTGAGGAAAGGGCAAAAATACTCAACAACCTGGGTTTATGCAGCAGCAGTACAGGCGATTATGAAACAGCACTACAATATTATTACAGGGCTTTAGGCGACTGGCTGAAAAAGGATAATAAGGCCGAAATGGCAACCACCCTTAACCAGATTGGTAATGTGTTTTTAAAAAGAAATGTACCCGATTCAGCTTTATCATTCTATACTAAGGCATTGAATATCAGGCAAAGTTTGCAAGATACCATTGAAATAGCATCAATGCTGAATAATTTTGCAACGTTATATAAAAATCAGAAAGACTTTAAAAAAGCTGTTCAATATCTTGAAAAATCCATAGAATTATTAAAACAGACCGATGATAAAGTACAACTGGCAGCCAATTATAATAACCTTGGCGGAGTTTATTGGTCGAATAAAGAGTATAAAAAAAGCCTTGAAAACTATCTGATATCTTTAACACTACGTGAGGGAATTGGTGATAAACCGGTTATAGCCTCAACCATGAATAATATTGGCCTTATTTATAAAGACCTTGGCAATTATGAAAAAGCTTTGGAATATTACGAACAATCGTTGAAATATTATAAAGAAGCAGGTGACCAGTTTTCAGAATCGAATGCCCTCAATTTTATTGGTGGAGTATATTGGCAGTCGGGCGAGTACCGTAAAGCACTTGATTATTATAACCAATCGTTTGCCCTTAGGGCCAGGGTGGGGGATAAAAAATATATGGCCAGGTCGCATACTAATATAGCTTTGGTGTACCGTAGTTTAAAGGAACAGGACAGTTCATTGGTTGAATATCAGAATGCCTTGTCCATTTATAAAGAAATAGGGGATCAAAAAAATGCTGCTGCAACGCTGAACAGTATAGGAAGTTTGTACCGTACCTTTAATCAGAATCAAATGGCCATGCAGTATTATACTATGGCTCTGGAATTAAGGAAGGATATTAACGATATTAATGGCGAAGCCTATTCGAGTTTGAGCATGGGTAGTACTTATATGGCTGAAGGTGATTATAAATCTGCTTTATCAAATTTTAAACAGGCGTTGGCTATTTCGCAGGAATTAAACGATCAGAGTCTCGAGAAAGATGCCGTGGGTTATCTTTCGAAAGTGTACGCCGCTTTAGGCGATTATAAACAGGCTTACGACAATTTCACACAATTTACTAAAATAAAAGATGAGATATTAAACGGTGAAAGCATTAAGCGCATCGCGGATATGCAGATACGTTACGAGACTGAGAAAAAGGAGCGTGAGTTACAGGAGAAAAGTATTGAAGTAATTCAGCAAAAGGAAAAGAACCGCAGACAATCATTGTTAATATATTTTGGTATTGGTTTACTTCTTATCGTTTCGGTTTTTGCATTTTTAATCGGTCGGCAAAATCGTAAAATAAAAAGGGCTAATGAATTGCTGGAAATTAAGAACCAGGAAATCCTGCAACAGAAAGAAGAGATTATGGCTCAGCGTGATGCTATTGAAGAACAGAAAAATGAAATTGAAAAACAACGCGATGTTGCTGAAAAGCAGCGTGACCAGATAGCTAATCAAAATCAGAAGATTACCGACAGTATTGAATATGCCAGCCGGATACAATCTGCGGTATTGCCTCCCAAATCGCTGATTGAGAATATTCTGCCAGATTCTTTCATCATGTATAAACCTCGCGATATTGTTAGTGGTGATTTTTATTTTATCAGAAAATCAAAAAACAAAGTAGTGGCTGCAGCTTTTGACTGCACCGGCCATGGAGTTCCCGGCGCATTTATGAGCATGTTGGGAATGAGCTTATTGACTGAAATTGTAGGAAATAAGCAATTTGAGAATGCGGCTGATATTTTGGAGATTATGCGTGAAAATATAAAAAGTTCGTTGCACCAGACAGGTGGTGACGATGATAAAACATCGGATGGTATGGATTGTGCGTTATGTATCATCGATTTTGACAATAAAGTACTTGATTTTGCCGGAGCTAATAATCCTTTAATAATTGTCAGAAATCAGGAAATGATTGAATACCCCGGCGACAGGCAACCCATTGGAATTCACCTGGTGGAGGAAACTCCTTATACAAATAATAAAATTGAAATTATGCCAAACGATATGCTCTATATGTTCAGCGATGGATATTATGATCAGTTTGGCGGTAAAAACGGGCGCAAGCTTTTCATGCGGAATTTCAAAGCTTACCTGATGGAAGTTCATGCCTTACCGGTTAAAGAACAAAAAACCAGTCTCGAAACTTCATTTAACAATTGGAGAGGAAACCAGAGGCAAATTGATGACGTGGTTGTTATGGGGATTAAAATATAATATGTCTATCGGGAATCAGTAATAACATTCTTATAATTTATAGAAACTGAAGCTATTAGCAATCTTTCAAATATTTTCTCACCATAGTATCGTCGATTTACTTTGTAGCAAAATTCATCTAAA
>JBJKSB010000038.1:0-70270 GCA_046704385.1 Bacteroidales bacterium
CAACCGGTAATATTTTATATGCCACCATTGGAGGCCCTTGGACAGATGGTACCCTCATGAAATCAACTGACCGGGGAACCTCATGGACTGACTGTCAAATTACTCTTGATGTAAAGCCCAATAATGATCAGAGCATGGGCCAGCGTTTAGCAGTTGATCCAAACAACAGTAATGTGGTATATGTTACAACCCGTCCGGGTACATCAACAACCGCTATCAATGGTACTTTTAAAAGTACAAATGCAGGGGCTCCCGGCTCATGGACAAAAATAAGCGATTTATGTGGTGCATTCCTGTTTTTTGATGTTAGCGGGGGTACTGTTTCAGGTGTAACCAAAGACATTTACCTGGGATGTGCCGATGGGGTATACCATAGTACAAATGGTGGTGCAAGTTTTGAACTAATGAGTGGAAGCCCAACCAATGTAAGGAGGGCTGCTATTCATAGTAACGGAACTTTGTACGTTACCCATGAAGCAGGTGTAGCAAAATGGAACGGGAGTTCATGGGTAAATATTTCACCTACTACCGGCAATATATACCAGGCAGTAGATGTGAATCCTAACAATAGCGACCAGGTTATTGTTGGAATCGCCTCCTGGTCGCCTTATCTATGGACCCAATATGTAAGCAATAACGGAGGTACAAGCTGGACAATGATTACACCGATTAAAGATAATACTGAAGTCCCATGGTATGCCGATAATATTGGACAAGGATTAGACGATTTTTGCTGGGACCCTTTTAACCAGAATATGGTTTGGTTTTCTGATTTTTTCGATGCCCATCAAACTACCAATATATGGGCAGGTAACAATGTAACCTGGAAAGCCCGCGCAGTGGGTCATGAAGAAACCGTTGCAGAAGGCAACCTGCTTTGCCCTCCTTCAGGCGTAAACAAGTTGTTGTCGAATGTAGCTGATATTGGAGGTTGGGATCATAAATCAATAGACAATCCTCCGACAGTGGGCATGATGTCATTTTTCCCCTGGACACCACAAGGTGATGCAGGTAACATGACCGGTGTAGCTATACAGGAGACCAACCCGGATTTTATAGCCCGTGTGGGACGACATGGATGGAGTGGTGCAGGCTATGCCGGTTATTCAACCGATGGAGGTACCACTTACACATTATGGAACTGTCCTGCGGATGCAGCCGGGGGAAGAATTGCCGTATCGGCTACCAGTGAAGCCATGGTTTGGGCTACCCAATCGGGACCATGTTACTACTCGAACAACCGCGGGTCAACCTGGACCGTAATTTCAACACTTCCGTCAGGAGTAATTGGAGGAGGTGCCAATGTATTTAACAGTGGACCCTCATTCCCTTTAACTGCCGATAAGGTAAACGGAGATAAATTCTACGTGTATAAAGCAGGTATTTTTTATGTAAGCATAGATGGAGGAAGCTCATTTGCTAAAGCAGCAACCAATTTACCCAATTCATGGTATAGTGATGCATTATTGTTAGAAACCACTCCTGGTAAAGAAGGTGACATATGGCTCAGTATGTATAATTCAGGCTTATACCATTCAACTAATTCGGGAGATTCATTTACAAAAATAGCCAACGTACAATCAGCCTATTTTGTATCATGTGGAAAATCCTCAACTGATAAACCTGATATTATTCCGGTTTATGTTTATGGAACCGTAAAAAATATTAGCAACGGTTTATTCAGATCAACTGATAATGGAACAACATGGGAAACAATCTGTGCCCCGATAAAAACCGGATACTCACCATATTACATGGTTGCAGACCGTCAAATATATGGCAGGGTATTTTTTGCAACCAACGGAAACGGAATTTTTTATATTGATAACGACGGTAGCGCCGATGCTTTAGCTCCTTCTGTCCCAAACGGATTATCATCATCAAATGTTAAAAAAAATTCTTTTACGTTAAATTGGAATTCTTCGACAGATAATGTGGCGATAGTTGGTTATGAAGTATATATGGACAGTGATTTTGTGGGTGAAACAAATACAACATTTATGAATATTTCAGGTTTAAAAGATTCCACTGCATACAGCATGACCGTACGAGCCCATGATGATGCGGGCAATCGGTCACTCCAAAGTGAGCCCCTGGTTGTAATGACCAGGTCGGCTTCATTTCCTGAACTGACCACAATAGTGGTTTCTCCTGGCAGTACTGAAATTGAAGCTGGCAATAGTTTAACCTTTTCGGCCCAGGGATATGACCAGTTCAGTGATCCTTTTGATTGCACAGTTTCCTGGTCGGTTGATTCACAAAATGCTTCAATAAATTCTTCAGGAGAGTTCCATTCAAATATTGCAGGAATATTTACCGTAACAGCCACTAACGATACTATTACCGGTACAGCGCTTGTAACAGTCACAGGTAGTTTGGCCCCGTTGCCCATTCCCGGTATCATTGAAGCTGAAAATTATACAGATATGTTTGGCTTGACCATTACCGATAATGTTGGTTATGTTGATGCCGGTGATTGGATTGAATATTCGGTTGAAATTGCAGATACCGGGCTCTATACTATGACATTTCATGCAGCAAGTGACCAGAACAGCGGTGCCTGTTATATTACTATTGATGGAGGAACATCATTGGGTTCATTTGCGTGTCCATCTACAGGTGGATGGTCTGCTTATCAGGATTTTCCAATCAATATTGCTTTACCTGCAGGAAAACATACGCTTAAAATTAACTATACACAAGGGGCATTTAATACAGATTATATGGTTTTTACTAAAATGAGCTCTACCTCAAGCATTTTGAAAAAATCCGGGGGCCTACATATTTTTCCATGTCCGGTAACTGATATTTTGCATTTATCCGGAGTGGAGAATAACGCGAATATAAAACTTTACAATACAACTGGACAATTAATTAATGATTTCAGTACAAATCAAAATACTGAACTTAACATTGATATGCATCAGCTTAGCAACGGTATCTATGTTATCCAGATAAAAACAGAAAATCAAAGCTTAACTCAAAAAGTTATAAAAGATTAGTCCATTAGTTTGAATCCACTTTTTTATTGATGTTCCCCACAGCAGCCTGTCTGCTTTAAAACTTTTGCAGACCAGGCTGTGGAGGAATCTTCGATCAATATTAATTTTTTAATAATTTGCAATGTTTCATCTCTGTAGCTTGTGCATCCGATAAAACTATTTCGATTTCCATCGACCATTTTCATCCTTTCTGAATTCCCACATATTTGTGTTGGGGTAGTACTGTCGACCTCATAAACCGGAATTGTATATTCATTCAGGTTGATACCAAAATTTTCATGATTAGCATCTTGCTTTAAAAAGTTAATCCAATATTTACTTTTGGTATGAACAACAGCATCTTTAGGAATAGGAGTATTCCAATAACTATCGTCAGAAAAGAAACGTTTTTTTTCGTCATGTATTTGGCCAAACGTGGCAATGAAAAAAAGCCCATTTAATAAAATCAGAGATAGTTTAAATGTACTCATAACTTATAATTTATTGATTTATATTAATTAAAAAGCACACCGAAGCGTTTCTTAGCCAATTTAACTGGCACTAAAAGCTGTTGTTTTTCAATTATTGCAGTGGTAAAATGATTTCACTTTTTGTACTGGCTAACGGATCACTACAATTTATTCCAATAGATTCAGGATTCCTAAATTCATGCTGCGTTGTAAGGTTTTTGATATAAGCTTATATCTGAATATTTGTGTAAAAATCACATAATCAACGTACTACTTCTGATTTGTTTGCACAACAAGTACTTGTTTTTCAGCTAATAAATTTTGTTTAAGCAAATTATAGTTTACCTTTTGAACATCGACTTTTTTGTCAATGGCCAGGGCAGCTATGGTAGCTGCCGATTGGCCTAGTACCATAAATACAGGTTCCATCCTGATAGAACCGAATGCTATGTGAGTTGCGCTAAGACAAACCGGAACAATTAGATTAGTACATTCTTTATTTTTAGGAACGATTGACCTGTAACTAATTGGGAATGGATATTTTACATGAGCTTCTACATTGCCTTCATTCTTCACCCAACCTTCATCAGTAATATAACGTTTTACGTTATGCGAATCCATTCCATAAGCTGCCATTCCAACCGGATCATCAACAATTTCCAGTCGTTCGCAGTTTTTTTGTGTCACCACGTAATCGCTAATCATTCTGCGGGCTTCACGTATGTATAGCTGTTGCGACCAACCCTCCTGCCCTATAAATTCATCCTTACATGTTCCCCACCTTGTCACTTCATGACGGATATTAACAGGTACCCTGGGATTATTGGCTAATGTCCACATCAATCCTTGTTGATACTTTAGGTGTGCTTCTGCAATTTCTTTACGTTTGGAATACGAAGCCTCAGGATAATTGTAATTTTGACCAATAAAATCAGTTGAAAATCCTCCCTTATTATTAGTATCTGTTTTTCTGTTTGGCATGGCAGAATTGATCCAAGGTATTGAGGTTTCTCCGGCCTCAAAATTACGAAGTAGCATTTCATAGTCAAGTTCATTATAACCTTGTGGCTTGGAAAAAGGAATCCGGTTCTTATCTGCATCAGTAAGACACATACGATAGCAATAAGCCTGAATCCCTTTATCTGCAGAGCCTTGTTCACCAGATCCATACGATGTAATACCCGGTAAAAAGCCGCTTTCCCGATTACCCTTAATCACGAATGGATCAACTCCATTTAATAAATTATGATTTGCCGCATTTTTAGAAATTCCACCTTTAAGCGTTTTTGCTTCAGGAGTCCATTCAATACCGTTCAAGGTTTCACCATATTCACTATTAGCCTCACGTCCGATCCTATATGAAATTCCTGCAGCTGCCATCAAGTCTCCCTCGTAGGTGGCATCAATAAACATTTTTGCTGAATAGGTTTCGCCGTTTTCCATGGTGATCGAAATAATACAAGTTCCACGCTTTTGAACCCCGGATTTCCTGTTTAATCGTTGATTACAAATTACTTTAACCCGTTCTTTTCCCAACATACTTTGAAATACCTTCAAAGCAGCAGAAGGCTCAAAGGTCCACATAGTTGCTTCGGATGAATCAGTCCTGGTTTGACCGCCATCCTTGTATTCTTCAGGCTTTTGCCATTTCCAGTGTGAAGGATCATCATAATATAACCTGATATTATGATAGAATTCACGGGCAATTCCTCCAATGGCTTCTTTGTTACCAATATCGGTCTGGCCAAGCCCGCCTGTTGTAAGACCTCCCAGTCGGTTGGACGGTTCAATTAAAACAACCGTTTTACCACTTCTGCTTGCCTGTATAGCAGCTGCGACACCTGATGATGTTCCACCATAAACAATTATATCGAATTCATTACTATCATCATTCTGGCACCCGGTTGTCAAGATGATAAGCATCATTATTCCTAAAACAATTCTGGTATATGAATTTATTAATCCCATCAAATTAAATCTTTAATTAATTCAGTTTGCTTTTCCTTGAGTAAATACACTACTGAATGAACTGGCAGGAAGCCCTTCAGTATTAAATAAATTTGGTTCGGCGGTGTTCGACCATCCAAAGCGTACTTCAACCGGACTATTTATGCTGTCGTTCCAAACCATAACCGAATTTCCTTCGATTCGGGCTTTGGCTTTATGAAAAATTATGTCATTGCCTGAAATCTCAAAATTGGTCAGCTGATCACCTTTGCAAAACAACCCATTGCTTGCATAATCAAAATTCACTTTTATAGAGTCTGCAACAGTATCAATATTTTTATATAATGGTCCGGACGGAATAAGCTTAAAGCCATAATCCTTGTTAAGAGCCCATAATGCCAATCGGTAACCTACATCATTTTTATTAGTTGGGTGAATATTTTTAGGATTTCCGATATCAAGTGTAACCACCATACCTGAATTGGAAACTTTTTTGAGCGAAAGCAATTGAGCCTCACGTAATTCAACACCAATATTTTTCTTCCCATAATCGTATGGCGCAATTTGAACGTAATAAAAAGGAAAATTACCGATTCCCCATAGATTTCTCCAATCCTGAATCATAGCCGGAAAAATTTCCTGATACTCATCAGCCCTACCAACATTTGACTCCCCCTGGTACCATATAGCACCTTTTATAACCATTGGAAGGATCGGATGTATCATTCCATTAAATAGATAAGTGGGAGTACTTGGATTTGAAATTGGAGGGAGCGAAATAATTCGATAAGCAATTTTATAGCGCCAGTTGCCTGTAAGAGAAATTGTTTGTTTGTCAATAGAGTTTTTTAATGACAACCCCATTTCTTTAGGTTTCCCAATAAATCCACCCTCGGTAACTGTATTTAATGCTCTTACAGCAACAGTAACGAAATTACCAGTAATTATCCTGCCAGGAACCAGGTATACCCTTGGTTTATTCCAATTGCTGATAGAATCACTTGCACCTACCAACTCACCATTACAATAGGTTTCATCCATTTCATCTATGGGTCCTAATTTTAAAATTAAATCTTTTCCAGCCCATCCTGATGGTATTTTAATTGTTTTGCGCATCCACATCACACCTTCCAATATACCTATTTCGGGGTGAGTTGACCACTCTGACGGATTTTTTATTTCCGGCCATTCATTATCATTAAATTCCGGATTCATCCAATGTTCCCTCTTCCCTAAATTATCAGTATTCGCAAAATCAAAGGCATTGGTATTGGCAGTCTCAATGCTGTCGGTTAATTTATCAACTTCTGCCTGAGATTTGTGCATATTTTCATCACTGTATAATGAAGCCAGTACCGGTTCAAAGTTCTTAAACTTTTCAAGTGCTTCTTTGCTTGTCCATGCTTCGGATGGAGTTCCTCCCCAAGATGCATGAATAAGCCCTATTGGCACATTCAGATTTTCGTATAGTTTTTTGCCAAAGAAATAGGCTACAGCGCTAAATTCTGAAACAGTTTCGGGTGAACATTCCTGCCATTTCCCATTACAATCATCAACCGGAGACCTGGCAATTCTTCTTTCAACTGTAAATAACCTGATTCTTGGATAATTAGCTACAGGTATTTCAACCTTAGCGCTTTTTTCCGAATTTAAACGAAATTCCATATTAGATTGACCGGAACAAACCCATACTTCACCTAGCATAATATTTTTCAACTCAATCAGGGTGTCAGCATTAATACTCAAAGTATAAGGTCCACCTGCTTCAATAGTTTCAACACGCACATTAAATCTACCGGTTTTATCTGCCCTTGTTTTATAAATTACAGCGTTCCACCCTGTTTTAACAAATACTTTTTGCCCTGGGTTTGTCCATCCCCATACATTAACAATTGTGTTTTGCTGTAAAACCATATTATCACTTACAAGTGCCGGCAATTTCAAATACGATATCTGGTTTCTTAACGTACAGCCTGCCAACGCTATGAAAAAAACCAAGCACATTTGTTTTAATTGAATTTTCATCTTTACTTAAGTTGGTATTAATTTAGATACATGTTTCCCCGTTCAGGAATCTCTTTATTTTCAATCAGTCTTTCAATTCAAATTTTACTTTTTGATCATTTACAATCAGGTAAAAATCTCCTGTCTCAAGGTGTTTATGTCCGTCACTATCAGGAAAAGAAAGATCTCTAATAGGGTCTATCTCGAACCGATAAGTGACCTTTTGTCCAACCTTGATTTCCTTTTTTTCAAAATATTTTAATTCTTTCATTGGCCGTGAGATACTGGCAGCCGGATCATTAATAAACCATAATACGGTTTCATTTCCATCAACCGATCCAACATTGCTTACCTCTAACTCAGCAACTAATTTTTCATTTTTTTTAATCTGATTTGCTGACAGCTTAATTGAACCATATTTGTAAGTTGTATAACTCAAACCATATCCAAACCAATATAAGGGATCAGTTGGTATATCCTGATATTTTCCCTGCATTGGGCGGCCTGATTGCCGCATGTTATAGTAAGTTGGAATTTGACCTGTTGTCATAGGAAACGTAATTGACAATTTACCTGATGGATTAATTCTTCCACTTAAAATTCCTGCCAGGGCTGAGCCTCCAGCCACACCAGGCTGCCAGATATCAATTACGGCATCAGCAAGTGGTTCAAGGCGCATTAGTTCCAGTGGTCGTCCGCTTGAAAGCACTAAAATGATTGGTTTTCCCGCCTCTTTCAGTTTTTGTACCAGTTTCTCTTGGATTTCCGGTAGGGCTATCGATGAGCGGGATGAGTTTTCTCCACTCCATGCTCTTTTTTCACCCAAACAAATCAGAATCACATCTGATTTTTGAGCGGCATTTATTGCTTCTGTAAAACCACTTTCATCATCTCCATCAAAGTCACAACCTTTTGCATAATTAAGGTTTGCCTGGCTAAATTCTTTTTTAATTCCTTCACGTAACGATTCCACATCTTTTAATTCGCCATGTGCAAACCAACTTCCCAATAAATTCAATTTATCATCAGCCATTGGACCAATGATGGCAATTTGTTTTACTGCTTTTAATGGCAATACCTTATTGTTGTTTTTGAGCAATACCATTGATTCTGCAGCCAATTGGCCGGCTAAACTGACATCTTCATCACTGAGGTAACGATCTTGCTCCGGCATAACAGGCGTATAGGGATTTTCAAACAAACCCAAACGAAATTTTACACGAAGAACCCGGCTAACTGCATTATTGATTTTCTGCTCCGATATACTATCATCAAGGACTAACTCTTCTAAGCAGTTCATATAAGCTTTGTCTACCATATCCATTTCTACCCCTGCATTAAAACCTTTCTGAACTGCTTCGCTTAAGTTGGCTGCAACTCCCTGATCCATTAGTTGTGTTATGGCATTCCAATCTGAAACTACAAATCCATCGTACCCCCAGCGCTTTTTAAGTATGGTGGTAAGTGTATAATAATTTGCTGAGGCTGGTATTCCGCTAATATCATTGAAAGCGCTCATCACTGTTGCAGCACCGGCTTTCACACATGCTTGGTATGGCACAAGATATGTTTCCCATAATGATTGCCTTGAAATATCAGAATAATGATAATCTCTTCCACCTTCTGATTCTCCGTACCCGACATAATGTTTTAAACAGGCAGCAATTGAATATTCATCAGAAAGTTTTTCGCCTTGATAACCTTTCACACAAGCAACTCCAAATACACCATTTGTGTAGGGATCTTCTCCATAACCTTCTGCGGCTCTTCCCCAACGAGCATCGCGTGCAACATCTATCATAGGAGAAAAAGTCCAGTCTATTCCCGAAAGTTTAGCTTCTTTAGCTGCCACACTGCACAATTTCCGGACCAGATCGGGATTCCATGAGCATGCTGCACCCAATGAAATTGGATAAATGGTACGATAACCATGAATTACATCAAAACCAAACAAAATCGGAATTCCCAATCGTGACTCTTCTACTGCTTTTTTTTGAATTGTGTTGCGTAATTCAGGATCTGAATCAAAATATATGAGTGAACCAATTTCATCGGGTATGTTTTTAACTATATCCTCTATATTATTTTTATTAGTATTTTCTTCTACTGTAAGTTGAGACAACTGGAGGATTTTTTCATGAAGGGTCATTCGCTGTATAAGATCCTGAACACGATCTTCAATGGTTGCATTTTTGTTTTTATACAATGGGGTTTGAGAATTGGCTGTCCCCCAAATGACAAAAACCAATACAACCCAAATTAATTTCTTCATAGTAAAGGTGAAATATTAGCTTAATTTATTATTATTGATTTCAATTGTTTTCATTCTAATAGGTTTACCTACATTACTCTTTATAATTATTTGAAAATAAGACTATCTAAATAGGTTCTTGCTATCATTCCTTCATAAATAGATTTAACCAAAATACCATGAATATTAAAGTTGTCAAGAGTAATGTTTTTTATGTTATTATCATTGCTTAATCCCAAAATCTGAGAGGCTGGATAATGATCTCCCTCAACATAGATATTTTTAAAATATACATCTTCAATTTTTCCCCGTACAGAAT
This sequence comes from Bacteroidales bacterium, assembly GCA_046704385.1. GTDB lineage: Bacteria > Bacteroidota > Bacteroidia > Bacteroidales > SZUA-534 > GH45. Next base: position 9,973 of record JBJKSB010000038.1, read on the forward strand.
CTTTTGAGTACTGAGAGAATAATACGCGAAAATCAATAAGCCAACCTTGTGAATCTTCAACCCTTATGTCCTGGTATAGTATGTTTTTCACAACAGCACGGTCACCGTTATGTATTGTAAAGGTTCCCTCACTACCCTCAACATGAATCAAATCACAATTCCTGAAAGTAATGTTTTTTATGGTATCAGCCCTGGTTTCAAATCCAATTTCGAGACCATTGCCCCATATTCCATTCCAAAAAACAGAATTTTGCACTAATATATGGTCAACATTTATACTACTATTAAAATCTGTAAAGTAGTTCACGCCTGCTTTAATTGCCACACAATCGTCTTTGGTTCTTATAAAACAATTATCTACCAATACATTCTGGCAGCCTACAATGTCAATACCATCATCAGTATCGTAATCGGATACCACTTTAAAATTTTGATATTCAACATTTTTTGATGCAAATGATGAACAACTCCAGTTTTTAGCTTCAGTTATAATAATACCCTCAATTTTTACATCGCTACATTGATTGATTTCAACCGGTCGAGCTTCATATTTTTTGTACATACTGTTATCAATTATTCCCCTTCCCCTGATTTGAATATGCGAGCCATTTGATGCAATGAACGAACCTCTTACAATTGCTCCTCCTTCAATATAAACCGTCTGATTGCTTTTCAAAAATACAGTACCGGGAGTATATATTTTCCCTCCTTCATAATAAATTACATTCCTTTCACTTTTATCCGGAATATCTGTCTCAATCGGATTGGCAAAAATGAAAAGCGGCCTTTTTATATTCTTGTTTATTTCAACACTTAAATTTGAAGGCTTATCTAAAGAAAACAGAACCTGGTTCCGGTAAATAGTCTCGTTTATATGCAAATTTTTTGGTCGAATATCCACTTCATTTAAGGGTGACAGGAATGTCACTTTAATCTCTGCCTTTCCACTAAAAGAAAAACAGGCTACCGCAGCCGATTTGGTTTGGTATACGAAAACATCCTGTCCATTTACTTCCAATTGGAACTCAGGCGCAGGCACAGCCTCACTGGGTGCTTTATAAATAACTAAATTGTCAGCTTTGGTTTTTAGAACCAACATTAAAAGCAAAATTGTTATTACTTTATACTTCATAAATTATAATTTAATTAATTATGGGTATCGGTTAATTGTTCATATCTTTTATTCAATATCACAAAACTTAAAGAATGTTAAATATTTGCTCTATCTCCTCTGTTTCTAATGACATTGAACAATCTGTAAAAGGCTTTTCCATAGTACTACATACTTTAAATTGAATATTAGTGTTTTCAAACTTATTATTAGTCAATGCTAAATATGTTGTTTGCTTAGGATCTGTTGAAATATAATACACCTCAATTTTGTCTTGTGTGAAATAAGATCCTTTTAAGATTTCAGAATTTTCTATAATTTCTAAAAGAGAACATTTAAAATTGCAATTTTTTAAATTAATAATAACTCTTTTAGAATTATACTGTGTAAGGATTGATTTTAATATTTTAAAATAGGCAGACAAATTATTTTTACAAAGATCGCCTTCAATTTTGCAAATAACTAAATCATACTCATAATAATATAAGTATTTCCATACCATGTCCATTTTTTTATATACTACTCCTCCAACTCTGATAACCATACATAATACCTCCCAATATTTAATATCGCTATACTTTGTTTATAATCCATTTGAGAAAAACATTTTTCCTAACCTAACCTGACTATTTTGCACTTTAATTCTTTGCGAAAAACAAGGATTAAAAAAAATTCACCATACACATTTAACTGGTTTAAAAAGAAGAGATTAATCATATAGCAATTAATCTCTTCATCGACTTTAGAGACAAATTTTAATAAACATATCTCTCGCATTTCAACTTTGTTACTCCAATCAACACCATAATAAAGTAACATTTATATTCAAACAGGGATTTGAAATATTTTTTACCCACTATTTCATTATTCTGATTCTTGTAGCAATTCAATAACTATTTAATATACACCATAATATAATAAAAATCGGTGTTAAAGTCGGCTAATCGATTCACTGTTGATTAACAATTACGGTATAACTATCGCCCTCTTTATTTCCTTTATAAAAGGTATAAACAACAGAACCTGAAAAGTCATTCACGGTAGTTCCGTTAACCTGGTCGACACCTCCAACAGTTACTTTCCCGAGAGTACCTGTCCATAAGGCAATAAGTTGAGTAACATCAGTCTCCTTCAGCACATTGACTGTGATTGTTTTTGAACCTTCATCAATTTCGCCAACCGGTTCAGGAACCAATCCTGCAAATGTAAAAGAAGAAACCGGGCTCTCTGTAACCACATCTATCGAATAATTAGCCTCTGATCCATCCTGTGCAACAACTTTTAATGTTTTTATCGTTGTCAGGTCATAACTTACCTTATTGGAGTATAGCTCGTCATTTAAATAGATTTCACTACCATACGATGACTCTAAAACTAACCTTACAGCCTCCAAATCTGATGAATAATTTGCAGTTACATGAATAGTTTTAGTGGTCTGATCAACCTCACCAGCCTCATTATTTCCTCCCTTACCCAAAACAAACTTTGTAACTTCATTTGCATCGGACGAAGCAAATGTTGAGAATTTTACCGTATACACTTTTTCGGTACCTTCTGCTGATTTAATTGTGTATTTTACCGGATTGGTAAAATCATTTACCGTTTCTCCTGAAACCTGTTTTATACCATTAACAAAAACGGTCGACTCATCTGAATCAAGTTTATATTCTGCAACGAATTTGAAATCGCTCACCACATCGGGAACTGAGAATAAAATTTCATTGTTTGGAGTAAAAGCACCGTCCATATCATTAATCGCAAATGATTTAAATGAGTTCCTTTGGTCAATTACACTAACTGCTACAGTTTTTACTTCTCTGGAAAAATCATTTCCAAAATCACCAGAACTTGAAGCAACCAAAGTTATTTTATAGGTACCTGATGTTTTGTAGGTAATGCCCAATGAGTCTGATCCATTAAAGTCCGTTCCTTTGGCATTTTCATCTCCCCAAACATGTCCGAGATTGCCATCGTATAGTGTTAAAAATTCACCAGAGCCATTCGGAATCACGTAGAACTGTGTTCCGGCCAAAGCTTCGGATTGACCGTCACGCTGAAATGATAAAATAAAATCGGGATCAGGATTTATCATTTTCTCATCAGCACAAGAAGCTGATATAAGAAATGAAATCAAAATTATGGTTAATTTATATATAACTTTCATATTATTTTAATTTTAAATTAAACAACAATTACCATCCGGGATTCTGTTTTAAAGCTCCTTTATTTGCATCAATATCTTCCTGAGGAATTGGGAAACAGTAATTTTTATCGATACTAAACTTATTGTTAAACAATTTTGCTAAATCGATATTAAAATCAGGATCCCACATCCATCGAACTATGTCATTATAATGATGCCCTTCAGTAGCCAGTTCCACTGTTCTTTCATGAACAATAGCAGCAGGGGTCAGTACTTTAACCGGTGGCATATCGACTCTTGCCCTTACTTCATTTAATGCAGCCAGTCCTGTTCCATCGGCATCATTGTTTAGTTGATAGCATGCTTCAGCATACATCAGCAAAACATCGGCATAACGGATTACCCTAATATTTATAGGATCACAATTGGGTGATGAATGGCCAACAAACTGCGGATAGAAATATTTTTTCAACCCAATGGCTTTACTGGGTACAGGTCCCTGATATAGGTTAAAACCAGCAACAATTGTTTTGGTATGTACTGAACTTTGGAATGGAATCATTCTTCCGGATTCTTCTCTCCAATCAAGCAGGTCACCATCCAGATAGCATGTGGCATAAGCCCGTGGATCCCTATCATAGCCGGCCGGTGCTCCATCCGTTTCAAACTCATACCACAAAGTCGGGTCAATCTCAAGGTTTCTATATCCAAAGGGTGAAAAAAAGGCGTAATTCATAGCACCTCCCCAGGTTTGACCAGGTAGCCAACCGGTACTACCTCTGTCATCATCATTAAATTGGATTTCCCATACCGATTCAGCATTATTTTCTGCTTTATAGGTATTATTCCCGACAGGAATATCCAGAAAAGAAAAATTCGAAAGCAAAGCTGCCTGGTAATCTTCTTTATCTTTTGTGATTGGTAATATAAGGTGATAAACATGACTATCGATAACCCTCTTTAAAGCGTCTTTAGCTTTTTTTAGGTTTTCAGTTGCCTCTGTTGAACCACCTTTATTAAATCGCAGGTAATATTGATAATGTTTGTACAAGAGCGCTTTACCCAACTGAGCATTTGCTGCACCGCATGTAATACGTCCTATCTCAGCATCGGGCCACGAGGCTGGTAAATTTTGAGCGGCATTTGTTAAGTCTTCTTCCAGCTTATTCCAGAATTGTTCAGGGGTACCATTACTAAGCCCTTCCAGAGGATTTACCGGCACGTTGGTTTCATCATAATAAATGGGTCGATTAAACCAGGTAACCAGGTAAAAATAATACATTCCCCTCAAAGCCTGTAGTTGTCCTTTATATTCATTAAATTTGACAGAATCAATGACATCTCTTGTCCTGTCGATATTCGCAAGTATATCAGATGTTCTGAATAAACCCATATATAAAGCATTCCAAATAGCTTTAAAATCGGAAGTATTAATGATCATTTGATCCAGTCCTGAGTTAGGATTCTCAAACCAGATATAGGGATCCAGGACATTCATTTTCAACAGATATGTTTCCCCGAACATTCCCCGACTATTCCACTGGTCATCGATTCCATACTGCAGAGGAGTATAGGCCGAATTTACTGCCAACTGTACATCGTTTTCAGTTTTAAAGAAAGAACCGACATCGAGATTGTTCTTATTCTCAGTATCCAAAAAATCATCGGAACAGGCATAAAACCCCATTGCCAAAATCAGTACTATGACTATTTTTTTCATTGTAAAAATCTTTTTTTGTTAAAAACCAATTTGAATTCCAGCGGCAAACGACCGTGGCATTGAATATGCTCCGTTATCAGTTCCTCCGTCAAGAGGGTTACTTGAAATAAAGCCTTCTGGATCACGCCCCTTATATGCTGTGAAGCAATACAGATTAGAAGCATTAGCGTAAATACGGAAACTTTTAACTCCTAATATGGTGCAATAATTTTCAGGAACTGTGTATCCTACTTGCAAATCCTTTAAACGAAGGAACGACCCATTTTCAACCCAAAAGGTAGAAATTCGTTCATTAACATTCTTATCTGCAGGATCGATCCGAACATAGGATGATGATTCATTATCTAATGTCCAGTGATTTTGAGCATATGAATTCAATTTATTGTGATCCATATCCTGCGAATTCATAGTAGATAAAAGCGCCCTTTGTTGATTAAAAATATCAAAACCACCTACACCATATAGGAATATATTAAAGTCAAAACTTTTGTAAGAACAATTAAAACCCACAGAGTAATTAAAACTGGGGATGGTTTTGCCAATTATGGTTTTATCAAGATCATTTACAACACCATCACCATTAAGATCGCTATATCGGAGGTCACCTGGCTGAGGAGTACTCCCTGCATGTGAAGCATATTTATAGCCCGTATACAAACCATTTGCGTCCATCTGCCAGTTGTCATCGCTTCCTAAAGCATAATTCGATTCATTGAGCTGAATGATTCCATCGGAAACAAAACCATAAAGTGCTCCGATTGAATGCCCAACAATAGTTCTGTTATTACCATTGGTGATATCAGTTACAGGAAGATAATTCACTTTGTTTTTAACGGCACTGAAATTTGAAATAACTCCATAAGAGAAAGCACCTATATCATCTCTCCATTGAACTGACAATTCAACTCCTTTATTTTGGATATCTCCGGTATTAAACCAGGGATTTCCGTCAGACCGGCCAAAAGCAGCTGAAATTGGAACTGCAACCAATAAATCATTGTTGTTTTTAATAAAATATTCCGTACTGGTCTGCAAGCGGTTGTTGAACATGTTAAGATCAATCCCGATATTTATCATTTCAGCTGATTCCCAATGTATTTCTTTAGATCCGAATCCATAAAATACATACTGGGCCCTGGCTATATGTTGATCGGTACCAAATACGGGTGAAAAACTTGAAGCATCAGAAATATTATCCAAATACTGAAAGCCGCCACCAATATCTGAATTACCGGTTTGACCCCAACCAACACGCAACTTCAGCGCATCAATTTGTTGCACATCTTTAAAGAAATCTTCGTTAATCTTATAAGCCAATGACGTAGAGGCAAAATTCCCTCTCCTATAATCAGGGGCAAAAACCGAAACTCCGTCAGAACGATAAGATGCGGTTGCAAAATATTTCCCCTTATAATCATACATGATCCTTCCGAGATAAGATAACATCCGGTAATCTGAAGTATAGCCCATTAAACTTTCTGATGTGGTACCACCGTTAGCCAGGGTATTCAATTGCTCAAAATCGAAACCTTTCTCCGATCCTGCAATAGTATTATTTCTGCTTGCACGAACCTCATGAACCAACGTTGCCTGAATGTTGTGGACATCATTGAACTTTTTGTTGAAAGTAAGCTGATTTTCAAGATTCAGATCAATAGATTCATTATATTGTTCTGCCAAAGATGCGCTTCCGGGAGCCCTGTTCCCTTCAAACAATGGCATCCAAGCCCTTGTTCGTCCATTATTAATTTCTGCTGCCGGGGTAATCTTGTACGTCAACCATTTGGCTAAATTGATTTGCAGGTACACATTTGCTCTCGTTTTTAAGTTGTAATAATTGTTTTCGCTAAGCGATGGTGCTGCCAATGGGTTAGGTTTATCATTACCTAATGTGTTGTTGTATACCGGACCTGTATATCCATCCGGCAATGCCCCTTGCTGTAAATTACCCTCCGAGTCTTCCCAATAAATGGTCTGACAGGATTCAAATCCACCTTTATAATAAGGGTTAAACACTTTCATTAATGGCGAAGGATTCAAATCATAAACACTACTCTGATTTGTCAGAGGTGATTCACCCGTACTGTAATTCAAACTTAAACTTTCACCAAATTTTACATATTTACTAAGATCAAAATCAGAATTTGCACGTACGGTATAGCGATCGGCATCGGTTTTAATTACAGTTCCGTCTTCCTTAACATATCCCAATGAAACGCTATAGTTACTATTTTCACCACCACCAGATATTGATAGATGGTAATTCTCATTAAAGCTTGATCTGAACATTTGATCCTGCCAGTTGGTTCCTTTTTCCCATCCCGACCCATAATATTTCTCACGGAATGTTTGGTCATATTCAGGCCTATCACCATATATCCCTTTGTAAAAGGCTGAATACTGGTCGGCATTCATGATATCATATTGTTGAGGTGCCCGATTAAATTGCAGGTAGGTATTAAAATTAATCTGGGGTTTACCTGATTTTCCTCTTTTAGTTGTAACAATGATTACCCCATTTGATCCGTTAGCCCCGTAAATGGCTGTAGCAGAAGCATCCTTAAGCACCTGTATATTTTCTATTTCCTGTGGCTGTATTCCATTGATATCACTTGCCTGAACGCCATCAACAATATAAATCGGATTTGATCCTTTATTAATAGAACCGACACCACGTACACGAATAGTTGCACTCCCTCCTGGTGAACCATTTTGAATTACCAGTACCCCCGGTGCTTTACCCTGAAGTGATTGAGCCGCACTGGGTGAGGGATTTCTGGTTAATTCTTTTGTTGATACAATGGCAACAGAGCCCGTCAAATCAGACTTTTTTGCTGTTCCATAACCAATGGCAACAACTTCATCGACACTAATAATATTATCCTTTAATGAGACATTTATTAGGTTTTGACCATTAATCTCAATCTCCTGGGTTTCCATCCCTATAAAGGAGAAAATTAAAATCTTACCATCAGACGGCACTTTTATAGTATAATTTCCATCCTGATCGGTTATGGTTCCAATAGTCGTTCCCTTTACTAAAACAGAAACCCCAGGTATGGGTAAGTTGTCGATATCACCCATTACTTTACCGCTAACGATCAATGCTCCCTGTGTATTATCCGGTTTTTTTTCTGTTTGCGGGTATCCTGAAACAGAGATCAAAAGAAAACCAATTAACAAAAAAACAAAACTTCTCCGATATAAAACGGTTGGTCTTTTGTCCTTACATAAAAAGTAAGAACCATCGATTTTCCCTTTACAGGCAAAGTTGATCGATATACCTTTTGATAATTTTAAAATGTATTTTTTCACGATTTTAAATATTTAATTAACTGTGTTAACTGCTTTCATTAATATTTTTAAATTGTAAGCGAAAGCCTAAAAGTATTATTCCCAAGCCGTACATTTTGGTTTGCCAATTTCAAATAAATGGTTATGCGTACCATTGAATAATAAAAAAGATACACACAGTCTAAATTGATACAGGCAGACTATTTTAAATCGGGAAAACTTTAGAAAAGAGCATCTAATAATCAGACATCAAAATTCTGAAAAGCTAAGAGTTGTAACTATTACAAGATGCTTCTTTAATAAGGGCGACAAATAGGGAACATTTTCATTAGATAAGTGCTATCAGGGGGTAAAAAAAGTAAATTGAGATGTTAATACGGGTAATAACATTTCACTTCATTTTGAAATCCGCAAAGTTTTTACCGGTAAAAACGTTACATTATGCTATCGAAATACAATATACTATTTCTCTATAATTGAATTTCGTAGTTTTCTTATTGGCTTCTTCAATTTGCTTTACAACTTAAAAATTAGTTAAAAGAAGATAATTGTTAATATATTTAATCAATAAATAAATTTAAATTAGCCATGACAGTTGAAGAATTAATAGATCACTTATCAAATTATTTTTTAATCACCTCTTTTCTAATCCATCACACCTAACATAGGAGATTTATTTATTTATTTATTTATTTATTTTACTTTCCGATACAGAAAGTAATTAACGTTGATATTCAGATGTTTACAATTTTAAGGTACAAATGAGGTACAAACTTGATTGAAATCATACTAATTTAGCTAAAAAATTAAGTTTCGATAAAACAACTTCATTGCAATTTTGAAATAACACCAAGCAATTCTTTAAACTTTTGAGCTACTGTATTCTCGTTTGGTATTTCCGCAAAAGCCAGCATAGAAAGTTCTTTTGTGTAAACCACTTTCAGTTTCTCCCACATTGAATCAAAGTCCATAATCAAAGGTGAATCCTCTATTTTCTTTTTATTCCAACTTAATGGTTCATCAAATTGCTTTTGGTCATGTGCCAGTACTTTACTAAACTGTGTTTTAAACTCTTCTGATTTAACATAGCTACTACACGCCTTATCTCGTAATAAATAGTAAAGGTCGTAGAAGTGCCTTATTTTACCTGATATACTTTCAATAGGATTTTCATCGAAGGAAAATCGAATAAGCGAAACAAGTTTCTCAATCAAAGTTTGCTCTTTATCCAGCACATTAACTTCAAAGGCTGTCAAATCATATTTTTTAACCAATTCTTTTTGATTCTGATTTTGCAGATATTCACCTATCATGCTTTGTATAGCAACCTTGCTGTAAGGAAATGGATTTGCAAAAGAGTTGATCTCAACGATTATTGATTCTGGAATGGCAGCTTTTTGCTTTTGTTTCATCATTACCGGAAATCCATAAACTGCTTTCCTAAAGCGTGAACCTTTACTGGTAACACCATCTACTTCAATTTCGGTTAAATCAGCAGCTATTTCTTTTTCAACCGTTCTTATTAAAGTTTTGATTTTATTGCCACTTGTTTCGGGTGTAATAATAACAGCTACATCAACATCTTCAGAAAAACGGTTAATCAATTTATGCCCTTTCGATAGCGATGTACCACCTTTAAAAACGACAGAATCAATATACCTACTTTCAGATAGCCGCTTTAACACTAGGCTAATCCAATAGTCTTTTTCTATAAAATCAGGTGCAATATTCGTATTGTTGCTTGTAACCAGAATGGCATTATTAAAAGCTTCCTTATTGATGTGCAGGTTCATCTTATTCTCCATTTATCTTTTGTTGTAAGAGTTTGTTCTGAAATTGAAAACTCATAGGTTGTTGCAGGGTTAAGCGAATCAAATATTGTTTGAGTGCCATTATCATTATCAATCATATCAATAATAGCCCCGGTCAATGCCCTTGTTGATGCATTGTATTTTAAAACCAGCTTTTTAAGTTTATTAATTCTTTCAGGTGTTAGTTCTTTAATAATAGTTATAAACCGATTACATGATTGGTTTTCATCTGTGTCCGGAATATCTTTTATTAGTCTGATGCAGTCAAGTATCTGCAATAATGAGATATTATCTTCTGTTATTTTATTGGCTTGTTTAATAAACCTGATTTTGTAAATTCCACGGGTAATAGCCTTTTTTTCATTATTACAACCAATTTGAATTGTATTTGAAACTTGTGTAGTTAAGAATAATGAATTAAACACAGAAAATCCGGTTAGATAGCCAATTACCTTTTTATCTTTTTGAAGTAAGTCTTTTACTACCTGGTAAGTATCAGGTTTTATTTCGCCAAACTCTGTCATTTTAGGTTTATAGTATTTACCTTTTGACAGTTTACAAAGTTTTCCATCTTTCACAAACCTGTTTAAAGCGATTATTACAGCATTTGTTTTCTCAGGGTTAAAGCCTAATTCATCATAAGTAAAGACATAACCCTCTTTAAACTTGTCTATTATATCCAATATTTCCACCGAAGTTCTCATACAATACAAATATAAATCAAATAGCGTATTGAAATGTTAATACGGGTAAAAACATTTCACTTTATTTTACACCATGTAACGTTTTTACCGGTACAAACGTTACTTTTCATGCGTGTATTAAGATGTCCGAAAATTCAAAAACACTCGCACGATATGATACCGACATAACCTTCGACTCATCAATATTCTACAATAATACCCTACGTGCGTATGATAGTGGAATAATCTTCAAAGCCTTTGTTTTCCTATACGTGTGTATGATGTCCGCATAATCTTCAAAGCCTTTATTTTCTTTGCGCATTATGATGGCCACATAATCATGCATTGATGTAATTTTAATCTCAGGTTTTCTCAGGTTTTTATCAGTTATAGAATAAGCTGTTTTTCGCTATAACCTTCTCGTATAGCGGCTTACATTGTATTATGATTTCAAATGCTTTTTATACAGGTCATTCACTTTTGAAACCAATTCTAATTCTTTTACATCGAGCAGGGTTGTACCTTCAATTTTCACAGGTGTAACCTTGCATTCACGTACCCACTTGTCAATTAACCTCCTGGTATATCTCCGGTACGCTTCGGCTTTTGTAATTTTTGTTTTATTCAATCCCAATTCAACCAATACGTTTGAAGCTCCAAGCTCTGCAGCTGTGTTTAACATTTGTTGCAACTGATAAGTGTCTAATGTAATTAACATGACTATTTATTTAAATTATAGGTTAACTACCTGCTTATTATTCGTAAAATGAACCTCCCAATAAAATAACATAGTGCTAACACAACAAGAGCACCGGTTACTAAAGCTATTACTATTGGAAACCAAACAAAAAGCAAAATATAAATTAAGACACCTGATAAAAATAAGCATTCTTTATTTGGCCTCAACAACCATGATTTATTCATGATTAAAAATTTTATAATCTAAATCAATTGTTCCTATTTGGATATATTCCCCTTCATGTTGAATAAATAACTTACTTACTGGCCTAGACTCTTCCTTTTTGGTTGAGACAAATAACTCACGAATATCTTTGTCTAAAGCATCAGCTATATCTTTTAACAATTCAGGTTTTGGAAAATGATTCCCATTAATAATATTGGAAATGCTAGCCGGTGTAACATTCACATGGTTTGCCAATTCTTTACCTGACATACCTTTTTCTTTAAGTATTTCTTTTAATCGTAACATGATATAATGTTTTATTTCGTTAAAGTTAATTAAAATTATAATAAAACTAAATATTTTATGATATTTATTTAGTATTACTTGTATTTAATTATAACAATGCTTAACTTTGGTAAGTAATTATTATAGTAATACTAAATAATCATGAAAGCAAAATTAAATTTCAGATCAGTAGTTTTTAAGAGAGCATACAGAATAGTAAAAGAAACTGACTGCACTTTTTCGGCTGCATTAGTTGAGGCTTGGAAAAGATACCGTGATTATAAAAACAGGATTGTACAAACCTTAAGTGATCAGATCAACACATTTGATTTTTATTATAACTATTCTGATGATGGTAGGGTTTACCGATACTGGTCAAACTGCCAAAGGGAAATAACACAGTCATTACAACTGCACAGCTGTTTTATTTCTGCAATATCAAGTCAATTAAATAATTCAAATAACATTCAAAAATTTATTTAAACAATCGATTATGCAAAGCAAAGAGATTACAATCAGCAAACAAACATTAGGGATAATTAAATCAATCCGTGCAATAATAGACCATTGGGAGCAAACCCATGAGGCTATTACATCACTACTTGGAGATAATAAAGCTTGTGAGGTCATGACTAAAGAATACTCTATACCTTTTTCGGAAATTATTGAAATGCTAGACAAACGCTTGCTTGAATCGATTACTGAAAATATTAACAATAAAGAATTTACTGAAATTTAAAAATGTAACGAATAATGGAAACAAAAGAGAGTAACACACCAATAGTTGAGACAAGAGTTTATAGTCAGCAAGAAGAGGCTATTTTAGGAATTTTGTCAGATTGCATAATTTGGGAACGTATTGGAGACGGTATGTTTATAGCAGTGAATGCATTTAACCTCAATGCAAATGAATACGAATTTGAGCCTCAATGGGAATATCACGGGTATTCTAATGTATTTCGCATGTTGAATATTTATGACAAAGATGCTCTTGTCGATAAATTATCAACTAATTTTCAGAATCATTATAATTCAAAAGAAAGAGCCGATGTTTTAGCAAAGAAGATTTACGATGATTGGATGAAAATTATTGCATTTGACAATGCATTAAATTAAGATAAATCTAACACCTAAAGTTGGGGAACTTTAGCATAAAGGGCTGTCAATTATTCCGGCAGTCCTTTTTTATAACCAAACAGTCGATACAATCTAAATTTCAAAATCGTAATAAACTACATTTCCTTCGATTTCTTTTTTCAAACGATGAAATACACCATCATCATTAATAAGCCCCACAGAATATGCTTTTTTAGTTATCTGAGTATCTTTCCTGATCTTTTTAATCATCTGCTCTGGTGCTTTATATCTTAACTTACTATACACATTAAACAAATATAGTAACAAGTTATCTTCATTTTCTGTTAACTTATCAAAATCAAATGCTTTCAATTTCCAAAAATCAAAAGGTTTATACTCTTCAAATACATTAACATCTAACACACCTAATGAAACAGCCTTTAATATTTCGGCTTTTAGTTTTTTATTTGCGTTAACCTCTATTACATAAGGTTTTATTGATGCTTTTTCTAACAACAAATTATAAACCACCTGCTCTGATTCTGTCATGTGACTTAAATCTTTCTCTCCACTTTTCGAATGTCTATTACTTAGACGAATCAATATTGGATAGAAATCAACATACCCTCTTTTTAAATCATTAAGCATTTTAACCTTTTCTTCAGTTGTCAAATTAGTTTTTTGCATTGCTTTTTGCTTTTTCTATATCGGGAAATAAAGGCTGTTCCCGTACACTTTCCGGAAAAGCCTCAACCAAATCACTATAGGTATAAAAACCATCATGGAGAACCTTTAACATGAAGGCTTTCTGTTTTCGCTCCAATTTAATTTTACGCTCATTATTTTTCATTTTCAGTAATATTATTGGTTAGTCTATCCACAATCTCATCTAACTGATCTTCTGACATGTTTGAATAATCAATATTCAGATTGCCGTTAATACTTTGCATTTTGGGTAAGGTATATTGCAAAAGCTTTTCAATAATGTTCCAACGCTGTTGAGGTTCTAAATTCATCAAGTCATTTTCTAAAGTCTTTTTATTATCCTCAATAAGTTTTTGAATCCATTGTCTTGTTTCTGCTGTTACTTTATTTGGAGTGCCTTTTTTGCGCCCTCCGGTTTTTGTTGATCCTAATTCTTTCATTCTATTTTATTCTACTTTAGATTGATTTTTTGTAAATTTATCCTATGCAAAAAAGATTAGCCTACATAAAATTGACCTTCATTACTCTTGTCCTGGTTACGATTATTGTACTTTCAATAATCTATTGGCAAGCAACAGCAATGCTCTTGGTTCTTGCCTTGATCGGTTTGTTTTTTATTTTTCTTTTCCATATTGTTCTAAATTCAATTTCGTTAATACTTCGTATCCTCAGTGGAATTGAAAGGCTTTATTATAAAAAAGATTAGCTCTTTTCATTTCAACTTATCTCATATTACATCAGAAGGAATTTCGATTAGTTCGCATTTGGTCAGCTTGCCACTTACAAAATTTGCAACCTTGTTCAAGTAGAAATATTTACCCAATTGCTTAATATATTTAAGTCTAAAAAAGTCAAGGTTATAAATATCTACCGCATCAAGGTTCATTAATGCAGGTACTTTCTTTTGACTGTCAAGAAGTTTTTTAAAACTGGCATAATCCCTGTCAATATAATTCTGCCAATGACAAGGCTCGAAATCAAGAAAAGGAACATCGTTTGATACTTTTAGACCATTCTCGCAAAAGTCATTTTTGATTATTACTTCAACATCATGTTTTGCAACTTCAAATATTCTATACCCTTTATCTTTTATTGGGTCATAAGTGGTAGTTTCACCTTCTGTATTTATTAGCCAAAGGTTAGCTTGGTATAGCTTTACCTGATAATCTCCAATAAAGTTCAATGTTTCTATTTCTGCAGTTGCATTGAATATTGAAGTAAATAAAGTTTTCGTTTGCTCTAATAGTTCATTATCTGCTACAAGTATGCCGTTGGCAAAATCCGTATTTTCTTCATCATACTTGTAAGCGAACACGTTGTTTTGAGCATAACTACCAATAGAGTATTCTTCAGCGTATGATACAAACTTATCACTCCAATCTTCAGCATTGGCACGATCGGTTAATAGTTCCTCTAACTCAATAAATTCAAATTCATTGTTTCGATTCTGCCTAAATAATAAACCAAAATGCTGCATAATATCCTTTAAGAATGAGTTTTGTTTTATGACTGGCATTATTGAATTATAGTCAATATTTAAAGAGGTGTATGTTTCTAAATTAAATGATATGTCACAATATGAATTAACACTCCATGAACCTTCCCCTAAACCTGATACAAATAATTCAACTTTCAAAGTATCTCCTGTTTCCACATAAAGTATAATACTTGTATCTGTTGAACCTATAGAAAATAAGTTCGAATCATTAATATAGAATTTTATTAAACTTGTTACGTAACCTCCAACATTTACTAAATCAATAGAAGGGAAAATCGCTAACTTACAATATCCTGAATAATTGAATGTGAATTCCGTATAGGTATCATCTAATATGACATTTGGTATGCTTTCACCTTTAAACATTGTTAAGTCATTCCAGTCTTCGTTTAAAACCGACATAATTAAATATGCTGCTCCGGTTGGTGCTGTCAAAGTATGTTGCGGTGTTACTCCATAATAACTTCCAGATATTTTGACTTTACTGGAATTATACCACATCCACATGTAATTAGAACTAAATGTATATTTTTCACCTGCTTGAACAGGTATGTAATCAGTACTATTTGTTGGTTCATAATCTTGCAATAAGCCAGTTGAATAGTTGACAATTTTATCTATGTTATTATTAGGGTCATTAATGTCAAACATATTTGTTTGAAATCCGCTAAATTCAAAAAATTGTTCTATGAATACTTGACCATCAGTTCCACTTTCATAAATTGAGTCGCTACTGGCCGTTCCTAAATTAGTTGAACTTGATGGTGATGGTGTTGTAACTTCATAGCCCTGATTGGGTACAACCACTAATTTTTTAAACTTGCTTTTGTTAAATATTGCACCTGAATATTCAAAACCAACATCTTTAAAAATCTTATCCCATAATGTTGAAACAAATATAGCACCTGGACAATACTCAATACTAAACTTATTATTTGTAATTGATTTACCATTATTAACTAAGGCGTGAAAATAACCGCTCGTATTAGCGAATGAATTTTGAAAGGATGCCAATGTAACATCATGAATCAGATCTGATAAATCAAGGTCGGCAAAAGTCTTTTCACCCAATGCATAAACTAAATCTTTAATACCGAAATAGATATAAATTCCATAATACCCATCAAATGTTTTGATAGTCGGATACCCTTTTGAAATTATTTCCAATCCATCAACCAACAGTTTAGCTGTTAATTTTGAATATGGTACTCTCGACGTATTACCAGGTGTACCTAACATGTTAAATGCAGCCATGTTGTTTGGTGTTGGTGGAATCTTAAAGCTATTTGTGTAGCTACATTGCCTGTTTTCTATTTCCGCTAAATCGTTTATTTGGTGTGTTTGTGAAACTACCTCGTTCCCCAATTCAAGTTTTAATCCATTAATAAATAATTCTGTCATTTTAACTAATTTTAAATATCACCATTCACTATATCGATTGTCTTTTCTTTAATCTGATATACTCCTAATATCCAACTCGAATCTTTTTTTAATGCAAATTCATGGGTACTTTTACTATAAGTGGAATGATGAAAAGAAGGAATCTCAATATCACATTTGGCACTTTTCCGATAATATTCAAAGTATGCTACTAAAGCCTCGTTAAAGAGTACTTCTTTTTGAAATAACTCAAGTTCTTTAATTCGGTTTTCTAAGTTTCTGATTTTTAATTCAGGTGAGCTTTGTTTATCCATGATATTAAATTTTAATTACTTACTTAATTCTCTTATTCTTTGTCTTACTCGATCTTCACTAATTCCATACTTTGCAGCAAGTATTGAGTACTTACACATAACACAATTAATATCCAAGCCATGAAACTCTTCATACATCTCAATATCTCTTAGCCAGTGAGAATCAATTATGCCAGCGTGTACCAATTTGCTTATTAACATTTGATTGCTTTTCAATAATTCGTACATCAGATTCTTTCATTTGTGTAAATATTGAAACCGTTTTTTACAGCATCGTAGATTTCTTTAAGGGTAAAACCGTCACGATCCATAATTCGCCCTTTGGGGTCATGTAATAATCGAATACGCAATGCAGTACCATAAACAGGATCGTTAGCAACACTTTCAACTTCTTTCTGCTCTTTTTCATCAATGATTTTGAATTTATCAATAGACCGGGATTGTAATTTTTTGTGAAATAATTCCGTACTTATTTTTTTTATATCATCGTAGTACATCATTTTTTCGATTGTTGCAACCGTTTCATTAATTGATAAATGCATGAAAGTATTTTTCAAGCTATACAACTGCTCAATTATTTTAGCCTGAATTTGTTCATCAACCTTAATGCCCTTGTACAAAACCAGTTCTTGAATCAATTCACTAATAAGCAAAAAGAACTTTTCCTTACCAATAACATTTAATGATTGACTAGGGCTTAACCTTAATTTTTCTAAATCCATACCTTAATCTTTAGCTAAATTCATTAATCTTTTTGCTCTTGATTCCGGTGTTTCGTCTTTTGACGGTTGTTCTTTGTTGCGTTTTGCAAAATTTACGAACCAATTTCGTATCTGTCCAGTAGATTGTTCTTTGTATGCTCCATCAAGACTACGATCGTTTATAAATTCTGTTGATAGTTCCTTTATTTTTACCGGAGTTATTGATAGTTTCATTGCAACATCTTCAAACCAACTATTATTATCAAATTCATTTAAGAACTCTTGAAATTCTCTATCAGCATAAATGCCATTTGTATAATTTTCATTTACATTATCATTTTTACTATTATTCTTATTATCATTTTTACTCTCATTATCACTATAGGCATAATTCGCATGCATTTGTTTGCGTTCGCATGCGTTGGCATTCGATTGCTTATTTTCGTTTATTTCTCCTGACCATCGTTTTAAAGCATTTTGGCGGTTTTTTTCAACCTTCAAATCATATTTTTCATTATCTCTGATAAACTGATTCTTAAAAGGTGCAAAGGCCAGTTCTAATGCAAAATCCAATTTTGGCAACTCTCCCTTTATATTAAAAGTGGCCATGGCTTTAAATAACTTACCAGCCTGTTCATCAGAGAGTTTTTCTAAAATCTCTAAACTATCATAATGAAGTATGAAAGATTTTTTATTGCTCATAATTTCACCCTCCTATGCAGTTCTTTAAGAAATTGTGGGAATTCTCTGGCTACAATATAAACACCCCCAGCACTTTCAACTTTCCTTTTGTATTCTTCCTGAAAGGAACTAATTCTATCTGATCCTATTTTTATCTCTACCTTGACCGACAAACCTTTTATCGTGGCTGAAATATCAGCCGTCCCTAAATCCATTGAAGTTTTTCCCATTCGATATGTACCATCACCAACCGGTACTGGAATCCCCATACATAAAATTCTTTCAGCTTGATAACCCTTCAGGTTCAGATAATCAATAATACATTTTGTAAGACCATTAGCAGAATTATCTTCATAAGTTGGCACCCGACTATCAGACATCCTTAGTTTAAAAAGTTTCCTTAACCTTTTTAAAGCTTCCTTTTTTTCTGCAACCTGATCCATTCTATAAACACCTAAGTTGAATTACATTTTTCTTAAGAAGTCTCGGGAATTCTTTAGGATTAGTACTAATAAGGTGAGCATAATCACCTGTGTATGGGCATGGTACTTTATCCGCAGATTCTACTAATAAGCCTTTCTTTTCTTGCTTTCTTTTATATCGGCAAGCAGCCTCTACAGGAATACCTAACGCCATGCATAATGCTTTCTTGGTCGTTGTAACATATCTCAATGACACATAGAAAAGTTTATCCTCACAATACTCATTTTTCAGTTTAGGCAAAGTTTTACCTGTACCTTTTTCTACCTGGTTTATGATATGATTTAAAACTAATTGCTTACTTTTGTGATGTGATCCGGCCTCCTTAGTGGGGCTTTCTTTTTTAAGTTTCATATTAAGCCCTCCCCCTATTTACATAATTTGCCGCCTCTGCTTCAATCTCAGCATTTGACTTTTTTACCCCTTCTTTTATGTATTCCATCAACTGAATACTTGAAAAGTACAAACGCTTACTTCTTTTCATTACTGGTAATTCGCCTTTACTTACTTTAGAGTAAATTGTAGGTACGGTAAGATTTAAAAAATCGGCTGCTTCTTGAACGGTTAAAAACTCTTCTGTTTTTTCTTGAAGTTTAACTTGTTGAGGTTGGTGTTTAAGGTCAAGTATTAAGTTTTCAATATTGCTTAACCTTGCTTCAATTGTTTCAAATGGATTATTCATTATGTACAAGTTTAAAAATTACTTGCACAAAGTTTGTTCAGTTACAAAGTAGGTAACTGGTTATAACTGGTTACAATGTTTATTGATATTCATTTTCGTATATTGTTTTTAATATCAAAACTTCATCTTTTGCCCTTGCTTGCTTATCTGTTGGTAATAACTCAATAACACTTTCAATAAGATTTATTTTATTTTCCAGTTTCTTTGGTGTGCACAAGTCTGGCTTTGCCTTTCTATTTGCAACACTTGAATAAAAAGTAAACCTTTGAAATAGCCTTTCTCCTGAATTATGCCCATATTCTTTAACAATATCATTCCCGTTTTTCCTTGTGATCTGCAACCCTTCATAGACATACTTTAACGCAATTTGATTAATCGATAATTTATGCACTACTCTATTTTTACTGCCAAATGATATCACTTTAGTTTTGTCGGATATTTGCTCTTTTTCCATTTCTTCAAAAAACAATGGATAAACATCGACCAACTCTTCTATTTTACTTACAATTCCTGCATAATATCCATATTCTTTAATTATTGAATTAGATATTATTCCTGGAGCATAATCTATTACATACCTCCAACCTTTGTCATCACACTGTATTGATTGAAAATTCCTGTAAATTTCTTTAGCATACACCTCACCAAATGAGCTATAAATTCCAGAATCAGGGATAGGATAAGCTTTTTTAAAATATTCACGCCCCTCATTATAAGCACTTACGTACAAATCAATAAATTCAACTCCACTAAACTCAGTATTCCTATTACTTCCTTTGGGCACTAACATGTTAACCGCAGGAATCTTTTCCGACACTAACACTAAGGACAATTCTGTATTATAAACTTTAGCTCCATTTATTGTAAAAAAACCATTATTCTCAATCTGCACTTTTAATGTTTGATATTGTTCTGTTTGTCTGGCCTCTCCAGACAAATACCCAAAAACGGAGTACTTGAACTCAATATTTTTCTTCATCAATGAAATAATTATAAATCCAGTTTAATATTATCGGCTGCTTTTCGTTTGGCTTCGTCCACAATTTTGGCGTAAACCTGTGTTGTTTTCAAGTCTTTATGTCCTAACATTTTTGAAACAGTGTAAATATCAGTACCATTAAATAATTGTAGTGTAGCGTAGGTATGCCGGAAACAATGGAAAGTAATATCTTTAGTAATTCCGGCTGCTCCAATCCATTGAAACAGGTGTTTATTTGCATAAGCTGAATATTTAAGCGCCTCGAATACCTTTTTATCCTGTCCCATATCCTTTGGGTTTTGTGTACCCCCTGTAAAACTGTATGCCTGTTCTGATATGGGTAATACCTCAACACCTTTAGTTTTTTGTTGGTCAAAGTTTAAAAAATAGCCTTGACCTTCAACATAAACCAATTCACGCCAAATCATTTTACTAATATCAGAAAAGCGTAAACCTGTTAATGCAGAAAACAAAGCTGCACGTTTCAACAAGGGATCATTACAAGGGGTTTTTACCAGTTTATTCAGTTCGTCAAGAGTTAAATACTCCCTTCTTGTTTCAGCTGCTTTTATGGGTTCTACTCTACTATTTAGGTCTGTTTGTAAAATACCGTCTTTGTATGCCTGTTTTAAAGTTGCTTTCACTTTATTGAAATACGAAACTGCTGAATTAACGGAAAGGGTTGTTTTATCACTACGGTTGCTTTTTGTGGTTAACAGGTATTCTTTAAAGTCCTCTAAAAAACGTTCGTTAAGGTCGGCAAACTTTAATTTACCATTGGCAAAACTTTCAAGGTAATTAAGGCACGAAACCCAGTTATCATGGTTTGAAGCTTTGCGTTTATCGGCTAACTTTCTGAAATACTCAATAAAACATTGTTCGCCCAGTTCTTTTTTACGTATTTGCTCTTTTTCGTATTCGTTGTAAATCTCCGGCTTATTTAAATAGTTCTCTCTTTTTTGTCTTATACTTTCAGCAATCTTCAATGTTTCTATATTATGCTGTTTGTCAAATAGGGATAACGGCTTTAATTCTTTAAATAATTCTTTGAGTTTGTCTGTATCTTGACCTTTACTGTTTTTACTATTTATTTCTTTTTTCAGATCTGCCTTATCAGTAAAAATATAAAGCCCTAAGAATTCCCTACGAGTAGGTTCTCCAGTATCAGTATTAATTACCGGTGGATAAAAGTCCAGGTATAAGCTTTTACGACCTTTACTAATAGGCTTTTGTCTTAAAGTTACTTTAGTTGCCATTGCATTTAATACTTTAATGAGAAATTGAACACCTAAATATTTTTTATGTTAACAAACTATCAATGATTACTTTCGGCACATAGGCATATCGACCTTTTTTGTACTTTGGAATGTTATTGCGTTTAATAAAGTCATACAAAGCCTTTTCTGATATTTTATATTTCTTTTGTACTTCTTGCAAAGAGTAGCACTCTGAATTAGAATTTTGTGTTGGCTTATTATTCTCCTGCCTAGTTTGCTCGAATAACTTATCTATATCAGAACGCTTGACCCTTGTAATTCTTTGACCTAAGTTTACAGCATTTATAGCACCGGTTTCGATGTAATAATAAATAGTGCGTACAGAACAGTTTAGCAAAACAGCAACCTCTTTAACAGTTAAAAATTCCTGAACCTTTATTTCATCAATTGTTCGCTGACTTTTTATTTGATTCAACTTTGTTGATGTATTAACATTTTTGGTTTTGTTTCTTTCCTTATAGGCTTTCCGACTACAATCATGAGAACAGAATTTTGTTACTGTAGTTCTTGCTGTAAATTCATTACCACAATATTGACAAATTCTTTGTACCTTAATATTACTGCTCATTATTATTCATTTAATCCATTTAAGACTATTTATGTGCAATTAAGCGCAAATAAAAAAGGTTTATAACCTTAATTTTTGTACCTCAACATTGCAAGGTACAACAAAGGTACAAATTTGTACCTAATAAACGAATAATAACACAAAATAAATATTAACTTAGCAATACAAATAAAGCTACGTTTATGGGCTTATTAGTAATTTTCAATATGTTTTATGATTGTTTGTTTTGTGGTGGTTACTTTCCGATACAAAAATGACTAAAAATATGTCCTAAAATCTCGTCAGTGGAGATTTCCTCACCAGTAATACCGGCCAGGTGGTGAATTACCTCGCGGATGTCCATGGCCATAAAGTCGTTTGATATTCCGTTTTTCAACCCGGTTAAAGCCCGCTGCAGAGCTTCTAACGCATGGGTGAGCGACTCAATATGACGAACATTTGTTACAATTACCTCATCAGTATTCAGGGCTTCAAGGTGAGTGGCTTTGCCAATAATCTCAAGTAACTGATCGACCGCCTGGTTGTGTTTTGCCGAAAGCTGAATTTCGTCAAAAATTAAAGGGTGCTTTATTTTTTTAGTTGTGGTTTCAGACAGATCAATTTTATTCCTTACCAATATTAATGTTTTATCTTCAGCCCCTTTTTTTGCTAACTGATTCAACACCTCTTTAATTTTCTCCTCAGAATCGGAAGCATCGAATAATGCCAGCACAATTTTAGCCTGGCTTATTTTTTTATAGGTTCTTTCAATACCTAAACTTTCGATAGTATCTGTTGTATGCCTTAACCCGGCTGTATCAATAAACCGATACGTAACTCCCGAATAATTAAAGGTATCTTCAATGGAATCGCGTGTAGTACCGGCAATTTCGCTTACAATGGCTTTTTCTTCATTCAGAATGGCATTAAGCAAAGTCGATTTCCCCACATTAGGCTCACCGACAATGGCAACCGGCACTCCGTTTTTTATTGCATTTCCCAGTTCAAATGAATTGATTAAGCGCTTAATTACAGACTCTATTTTCTTCAACAGCTCAATCAGTTCGTCTCTGTCTGCAAATTCCACATCCTCCTCACTAAAATCGAGTTCCAGTTCAATCAGGGCTATAAATTTTAGTAGTTCGGACCGCAATCCGGCTAATTCATGCGAAAATCCCCCACGCATCTGGTTCATGGCAATATGGTGCGAAGCCTTGCTTTCTGAAGCTATTAAATCAGCCACCGCCTCAGCTTGCGATAAATCCATTTTACCGTTCAGATAAGCACGCTGCGTAAATTCACCGGGTTGAGCCAATCGGGCACCATGCTGAATTAGCATCTGTAAAATTTTTTGCTGAATGTAAAGTGAACCGTGACACGAAATCTCCACCATATCTTCACCGGAATATGTATTAGGGGCTTTAAAAACAGCTAACAATACTTCATCAATCAACTCCTCATCCTCCCTGATTTGACCAAAATGCATGGTCCGGGTTTCCTGCCTGGCCGACTCAAAATTGGTCCGTTTTGAATAAAATATCCTGTCGACAATCGAAAAGGCTTCCTTGCCAGTTAACCGGACAAGTGAAATAGCCCCGTTTCCGGGAGCAGTAGATATGGCACAAATAGTGTCGTTATTCATGATCAAACATTTTAAGCCTACAAAATTACATATTAAGATTTAATTAACGTCTGTTCAATCTAAAGCAATTTTTTGTAATTGAATTTCAGTAATAACCAGAAACGGTTTATTCTGACTTGGGCAAAATAGTTATCTTTGGTCAATCAATAAATAAAAATAAAAATCAACTTAATGATAGAATCAATCCCAAATATAAAAAATACACAATCCGGTAATTTCTTTTTACTTGCCGGGCCCTGTGTGGTGGAAAACGAAAACCTGGTTTTTGAAGTTGCGAAAAGAGTTATTGAAATAACTGATAAACTTGAAATACCGTTTATTTTTAAATCATCATACCGAAAAGCCAACCGAAGTAAAAAAGATTCATTTGCCGGAATTGGTGACCTGAAAGCGCTTGAAATTCTTAAAAAAGTTCGTGATGATTTAAAGGTTCCCGTTGTTACGGATATTCACTCAGCTGATGAAGCTGAATTAGCTGCCCAGTATGTCGATGTTCTTCAAATACCGGCATTTCTTTGTCGGCAAACCGATTTACTTGAAGCAGCTGCAAGAACAGGAAAAATCGTCAACATCAAGAAAGGACAGTTTCTTGCTCCGGGAGCTATGAAATTTGCTGCACAGAAAGTAATTGATATAGGTAACCCCAATGTTATGCTTACCGAACGGGGTACGACTTTTGGGTACCAGGATTTGCTGATTGATTATCGCAGTATACCGGAAATGCAACAAACCGGCCTGCCTGTAATACTTGATATTACCCACTCGTTACAGCAACCCAACCAGACTTCCGGAGTTACCGGTGGTCGTCCCGATTTAATTGAAACGGTTGCACGGGCTGGTATTGCTGTAGGTGTTGACGGTATATTTTTGGAAACGCATCCCGATCCCTCAAAGGCTCTGTCGGATGGAGCAAATATGTTAAAACTGGAATATCTGGAGAAATTACTGATAAACTTAGTGGCTATTCGACAAACAATAAATAAACTTTAACAAAAAGGTGTATACCAGATAAGGGTTATTTTACTATATTTAGCATGTTTATTAAATCCTATCAAAAAAATAAGTGAAGATCAATACAATATACAAACAGCTTTTATTAAACATAGTTATACCGGTAATTATTGGTTTCTTAATAATTGGTATATTCAGCTACCGAAATACAAAAACCATTTTACGCGTACATAACGAAACCGAACAAAATTTTATTTACGACGAAATCCGATCGTTCATTGAACTTCAGTTTGTGGCATTGTCAATTATTGAAGAGCCCCTGAATAAACAAATGCAAGAATATAGTGATAAACTGGTAAACAATTATTTTGCTAATACATTTAATATTGAAAACGCTGATTTAAATGCCATTCGGAAAAAATTAGGAATGAATGCAAATCAGGTTGACCTGTATGTCATAAATCATGATGGGATTGTTGTTAACACAACCTTTCGTGAGGACTTATATATTAATTTCTTTAGTTTTAGTGAAGCTCACAAACAGTACCTTTTGAATGTTTTTCAGAGTGGCAAATTCGACAGTCCGAAATTTTTCTTTGAACATAAGACTAAACGGTATAAAAAATATAGCTATCAACCCACTCTTGACGGTAAATATATAATTGAAATAGGTATTTACAGTACACAAGCTGATAAGATATATGATTATATGATCAGCCATTTGGAAAAAATTCCCCAGAAAAAGCCAAATTTAGTTTCGGTTGATTTATTTTTCCTGGCATCAGGTACACCTTACCCGTTAAACCTTCGTCATGAATTTATTCCGGAACACCTGTCCACAATACCTGATTTGGTAAAAGGAAAAGTTATAACTGTACCTTATGAAAAGGATAAAAAGAATTACATCAATTATACCTATTTTTATTTACCCGATTCGGTACCCAAAATTTTTAACGGAAATATAATTCGAATTGCGAACGACACCTCATCGCAAATGAAATTTATTCAACATGAGAAAGTTAAAATAACCCTAATCTTAATACTCTCATTAATCCTGGTATTTGTACTCATTAATTACCGATCAAAAACCATTGTTGAACCTATTCACCACTTAATTTATAAAACCAAAATAATTGCAAATGGTAATTACCACGAAAGAGTAACGGTTGAAGGCAATAACGAAATATCGATTCTTTCAGAGTACTTCAATAAAATGGTGAACAATATTGAAGAAAGAAATAACCAGATTGAAGAACAGTCTGAGTTCCTGTATCAATCAAACCGTAAATTGACCGAAGCCTATAAACTGCTTGATCATCAAAAGAGCCTGATAGAAAACAAACAGGACGATTTGACCGCCAGTATCAGTTACGCTCAAAGAATCCAGGAATCGCTTTTACCACGACCCGAGGAATTTAATAAATTGTTTCAGGAGTCGTTTTTATACTTCCTGCCCCGCGACATTGTAAGCGGCGATTTTTATTGGTTTTCACGGATTAAAAACAAAATTATTGTGGTGGCCTCCGACTGTACCGGTCATGGAGTACCGGGAGCATTTATGAGTATGGTTGGTATGACTATTTTAAATCACCTGGTAAATTATGAACATATTGATGACCCGGCTCAAATTCTTTCCAGACTTGATGCAGAAATATGCGACCTGCTAATATATAATAATCCTAAAGAGCAAAGGTTTGAAGGCATGGATTCAGCCATAGTTAGTATTGACCTTGAAGAGAATATAATGAAATTTGCCAGCGCCCAGCGTCCGCTGATTCTAATTCGAAATGGTGAAGCGCTGACCTATAAGGGCAGTATTTACCCCATTGGCGAATATTACGATAATATCCAGAAAATATTTACCAATACAAAAATTCCGCTGGAAGAAAACGACCAGATTTATTTATTTTCTGATGGATATACCTCCCAATTTGAAGAAACAGGAGTTAAAAAATTCAATTACAGACGATTCAGAAAATTATTGACAGATATTAATCAACGACCTTTAAAGGAACAGCCTGCCATTCTTCATCGCACCTTTGATGCATGGAAAGGATCCAGTGAACAAATAGATGATATTATGGTGTTGGGTTTTAAATATACTTTCAATAAAATTCGTAAAACCATTTCAGCTAAAGATGTCATTGAAAATTCCATCTAATAGCATTTCAAAATTATCTTGGATCTTTAATTTATATATCTTTTTGATTTAGAATCAATTAGTTCAGTTTTATTGGTGTATTTTTTACAATCATGCAACAATATAAAACAGTTGTAAAAAAGATATACGGATTATTTGAATAAAATAGCGCTAACTATTAAAGGTATAAAATAATATCAGAAATCTCAGTTTAACATGGTATTGAGTATTAAAACAGTCCTGGTGTTTTAATCGTATTTTTCTTCCTGACCAAGTATCTCTTTTGCGTGATTATATTCAGCTACCGGATCAATATCGAGGTATTTGGTTAAAAATCTCACACCTATATAAAAAGGAATGGTATCGAGTAAAGCCGCAACCATCTTAAACATATAGTTTGAAACAATTAATATTACCAGGAAACCAAAAACAGTTTCACCTTCAGGAATAACAATAGCTTTAGCAAAAAAATAAGTAATCAGAACTACTGAAATGGAGTCCACCATTTGGCTGGTTAATGTTGATCCGTTATTTCGAAGCCACAACATTTTGCCTTTGGTTAATTTTTTTAATGCATGAAACAAACTCACATCAACAAATTGAGCCGTTAGGTAAGCAATCATTGAAGCTCCGGTAGCACCAAAAGTAAGCTTTCGGATGGCAAAAAACACAAAATCGCGATCATCTGTTGCAGGAAGGCCTGTTGAAGGTAAAATATCAGGAAAAGGGGGCAGTTTACCTCCCACCCAAACAATAAATAACACCCAAAAATTCAGCATTAACCCAACCCACACAACCATGTTTGCTCTTTTCCTGCCAAAAAATTCACTAATAAAATCGGTACATAAAAAGGTAATTGGGTACGGTAGAACTCCAATAAATAAAAAAAATGGTATTTCAAAACCTCCCCATTTAAATGACAGGTCAATTAACCGGGAAATTCCCAAAATATTCAACATGGCCAGTGAGCCTAAAAATAAGCCACTTAAAACCACAAAAACAATCTCGCGCCTTACAACATATTTGGCATCCGGGCTCGATACATCAGGTTCAAACATAATACAACATCAGGGTTCAGCACCCAAATTTAAAAAAATTAAACTATTTACCAATAATTAATTTAAATTCATGCCAAAGACTAAAAGGATTGAATTAATTTCATAAATTAGCGGACTGATGCCATGATTAGAAATTTAAAAGTATTCAAAAGCCTTAATATTGAGGCAAATGAAGTAACTCCGGTATTATTATTTATTGCTCAATCCGTTTTTATTGGAATATTTTATGGAGCATTTGATATTGG
This sequence comes from Bacteroidales bacterium, assembly GCA_046704385.1. Taxonomy (GTDB): domain Bacteria; phylum Bacteroidota; class Bacteroidia; order Bacteroidales; family SZUA-534; genus GH45. The sequence goes on from JBJKSB010000038.1 coordinate 38,281, forward strand.
AGCCCATACCCTATTTCTAAAAACCTACCCTGAAGATATGATTCCCAAAGCCTATATAATATCAGGGATCATCGGTATTTTACTAACATCGGTATTTTCACAACTCCAAAGCAAAATACAATTCTCAAAACTTGCCAACCGTACATTTCTTTTTATTTCGTTAATAACAATTTTAATCCGGGTATTTTTTGAAATAACCCAGGCCAATTGGACCGTATTTGTAGTTTTTATTTTACTGGGGCCGTTAAACATTCTGGCAATTTTATCTTTTTGGGGTACTATTGGTCGTATATTTAATTTGCGTCAGGGTAAAAGACTTTTCGGCATCATAGATTCAGGCCAGGTATTCGGAATAATAATAAGCAGTTATGCCATTCCACTTATCATAGATTATATGCACGGTACAAAAAATCTGCTCGTAATTTGTGCTATAAGTGTCATTATAGCTATGATTATTGAAATGTTGATTGTACGTAAATATAAAATTGATGTAACAAGCGACAACGAAGATACAAAAGAGGAAGATGCAGGCGAAAGAGAACAGGTTAAAATAAAAGATTTTGCTAAAGATCCTTACATTCTTTATATGGCACTGTTTGTGATTTTTTCAATGTTTGCTGCCTTTTTTGTTCAATATTCATTCCTGGTTGTTACCAATGAAAAATATCCGGTTGAGGACGATCTGGCTAAATACCTCGGATTTTTTACCGGTTCCATGATGATTTTTACCTTTATAATTAAAACATTTGTTTACAGTAAACTTATGAAAACCTACGGCCTGAAAATAAGTTTATTGCTATCATCGTTACTTTTAGCCCTTTTTACAGGAATTGCAATAGTTATTGGCTACGTGAGCGGATTCGATAAAGCCGCCCCGGGTTTTATCTATTTCTTCCTGTTTATTTCAATGGGAAAATTGTTTAACAAAACACTTAAAGATGCCCTGGAAGTACCTGCATTTAAATTATTGTATCAATCGCTCCGAAAAGCAATACGATTCGATGTTCAGGCAAAAATTGACGGAACAATCAACGAAATTTCTGCCTTAACCTCAGGAATATTATTAAGTGTGCTGGGGGCCCTTGCTTTTATTAAGCTGATACATTTTTCAGTTTTCCTGTTTGCCCTGCTAATTATCTGGTCGCTCATTACATTTAAATTATATCGTGAATACCGAAACAGTCTTGAAAGAGCTTTGAAGCAGGATATAGAGGATTCTGAGGAAGACGAAGAAAAAAATCCATTATTACGTTCATTTGAGCATTTATTAAACCAAAAAGAAAAATTTATTATAAAGCTTGATCATTTAAGGAACTATCTTCCATTAAAATATATCGATACTTTAAAAGCATTAATCTATAAATATCCGCCGGATAAACTTGATTTTCTGAATTTTCAGCATCTATCTGAAATCCTGCTTTTAAATATTGCCGGTAATAACAACATGCCTGACAGCTGGAAAAACTATATTGAAAACGAATTTAAGCATAAACCTATTGAAAACGCTTCTATAAAAGATATTGGAATTTTATTTTCATCAGGAAACCTGAATAAAATAAACTCAGCATTTCAATACCTTAGTTCAAAAAGCACCAAAGAGAACCTGACCTTGCTTGGAGGATTGCTTCGGTATCCGAATATTGAAGTTCAGAACCTGAGTATAAGAATTTCAGGCTCACTCCACGAATATGAATTAATAAATACCCTGGTTGAATTTATAGACTCAAAATACTTGTTTTCATCAGCATTAATTTCGTTGCTACAACTGGGCAAAAGCAGTGTTAAAAATCTGATTCAAATGTTCTATAAATCAGATATTAGCTTAAATACCCAATTGGCCTTAATTAGTTTAATAGGTAAATACAAATCAAAAGAAAGCATCAATTTTTTACTGGAAAATATTACGCACCACCGAAAAGATATCAGATCTATTGTAATCACATGCTTAAAAGAACTCGATTTCCAACCTGGTGAGCCTGAATTACCTAAAATGTATCATTCCATAACAGAAGCATCACAAAATGTGGCGTGGGATGTTTCTGCTTTAGCGTCGTTAGACTCATCATACGATGATCATCCGCTTGAAAAGGCTTTACATTATGAGTTTTTGCAACATCAAAAAGACCTGATCGATCTGTTATATTTAACCTTTGACTCCACTTCGGTTCAGCATGTTCAGGATTATTTAAACAGTGAAACAACTGAAAGTATTAGTTATGCCTTAGAGTTATTTGATCTTTTTCTGGCCGAGGAAATTAAACCCATGATTTTAGCAGTATTTGAGGACATGCCCCTCGATGATAAAACCAGGCTCTTTGAAAATTTCTTCCCGGTTGAAATTATGTCGGTGCAGGAATTATTACTAAATATTATAAACCGCGATCCAAATCTGATTTCGAAGGAAACAAAAAAAGCTGCCCTCATTGAATATACAAACCTTTTTAAGGAAGTGACCAATGATTTAGTGGCGCAGCTTTTCAATCCTGTTGTTGAACTACAAATAACAGCTGCTGTGGTTGTCAACCAATTACAACCGGAAAAAATCAATCAGGTAAAGCCAAGAATGGAACAGGATATCCAGAAAAATCTTGAAAAAGTAAACAACTACAAAGAAATTTCAGGCACATTATTTCAAATTGATGATTTAATAAAGAAAGAATTTTCGATTGATAGCCATGAATTTGCCGACTTATCGGAATATCTTTCGTTCAGGAAAGAACCTGAACCACATTTTTTTAACATTAATAATTACCTAACTAATTATTTTGTATTTTTGATACCAAACCAGGCAGGTGGAGCCCAGACAAACATGAATAAAATTTATATTGATAAAATAAACCAGAATGAAAATAATATACCAACAGAGATTGAGTTTTTTGTTGGCATAGAAAAACAACTGATGGAAAAATTGGTTTTAACCAACCCAAAGGTTGTTCAGAATTTATTAAACACAATTGAATAATGATCGATTTCCTTATGGCCGCCAAGCGAAGAACTACCATATTTAAACAGTTAATTCTGAATGTAATGATGCCACCCATTGTGGCTTTATTGATTCTTGGGGTTCTGAATTTCACCCATACAAAAACGATTCTTATTGATGCCAATAATGCCCGGAATTATATTATTGGTGACGAGATTATTAAGGTTTTGGAATTTAATGATGTTGCACTCAATTTAGTGGAGGGCCGGCTTGATGAGAGAATGTCAAAATTAAGCGGCGAAATCAGACAATATGTTTCCAATATCCCTGATCTTGAAACCCTTGATCTGTCGAAAATACAGGAAAAATTTGGTATGAATCCCATAATGGAAGATATCTATCTTATTAATCGCAATGGGATTGTAGTCAATACAACTTTTAAAGGTGATTTAGGACTTAATTTTTTTAGTTTTGGTGAAGAACATAAAAACCTGTTGCTAAATATTTTTAAAGAAGGGGTCTTCCATAAAGAACGTTTTACCATTGAGAATAAAACAAAACGTATTAAAAAATTCTCGTATGAGCCAACAAATGATGGCAAATACATTATTCAAATTGGTGTTTATTCTTCCGAAGCCGATGAAATAATAGATTTTATAAGGAATACTACAGTACAAATTACCAAGAAAAATGCCACTCTTGATGATGTTCAGTTATTTATAATTGCCGATCAACCTTTTTCATTAAACAAAAATGCGAAACTGGCTAAAAGTGAGATATCTGTTTTAAATAAGGCCTTTATGAACCGCGATACCATATCCATTGACACCGTTGTTAACAAACGAAGGTTAAATTATCAGTACATTTTTATGGACCGGAAAAATACCGATCTGTACAAAGGTTCCGTAATACGAATAATTTCTGACCGTACCTCCGATTATAAATATCTTAAAAAGGAATTAATAAAGTTTATATCCATATTCTCATTAACCCTGATTATTGTAATCCTCCTGATCTATATTAAAACCAAAGTAATAACCGATCCTATTAAGAAACTTGTTTCAAAAGTTAACCGGATAACACACGGCCACTTGAACGAGCGTGCCGACGTTATCGGTAACAATGAAATTACAACGCTGTCAAAACAATTCAATCGGATGATTGAAGAACTTGAAAGCTACTATAATGAGTTGGAGCAAAAAGTTGAAGAGCGAACCAGGGAAATTCAACAACAAAAAGAGGAAATTGCTGCCCAGCGCGATGCCATTGAGGATCAAAGAAATATGTTAGCCGATAAAAATGAAAGCCTTGAGGATGCTTATAAAGAAATTCAGGCTCAAAAGAAACATATTACGGATAGCATTGTGTATGCCCAGCGTATTCAAAATGCCATTTTGCCTTCCGATGATCAAATAAATAAAATAGTACCTAACAATTTCATTTTCTATAAACCTAAAGATATTGTAAGTGGTGACTTCTACTGGGTTGACAAAAGTCAGGGTAAGGCAATAATAGCAGCTGTGGATTGTACCGGTCATGGTGTTCCTGGTGCATTTATGTCTATAATTGGAACCAACCAGCTTGACTATGCGGTTAAAACCATAAAAGCAAAACATGCCGGTGAAGTGCTCGATGCACTGAGCAGAGGCGTTGAACATGCGCTGAATCAGGAAACCGGACGAACCGTGGTTAAAGATGGTATGGATATCTCAATCTGTCTGATTGATTATAAAAATATGGTACTGGAATTCGCCGGTGCCTATAATCCCTTGTATCTTGTCAGAAATGGTGAGATGGAAGTTTATAAGGCCGATAAATTTCCTATCGGTTCCATACTTGAATATCCTGACAGGGTTTATACCAACCATGTTATTGATATGAAGAAAGATGATATGTTTTACATTTTCTCAGATGGTTTTGCCGATCAATTTGGTGGACCAGCCGGAAGAAAATACATGTACAAGCATTTTCGTGAATTCTTATTAGGTATCGCCGATCAGCCCCTTGACGTTCAAAGAAAGTTGATTGAAGAGGAAAATGAAAAATGGCGTGGCCACGAAACCCAGGTGGACGATATTATTGTTATAGGTATAAAAATATAATGGTTGATGAGGTTTAATATTAATACTCTTATTTTAAAAGGATTTGATAAGGATCAAACCCAATTTCTGTTGAATACCTTTGAATACCTGTCATCGATCTATAATATTGATAACCGTGTTACAACAATTGACACTTTGAATATTAGCCTTACTCACGATGATTTTTTAGTGCTGTTAATCGATGAGCTGTCATTACAACAAATAGTAAACAATAGCAACAATCGTGAATTCTTTGTTAAAAAAGATTTCCGTAATAACCAGGTATTACTGATACTTGATGGAATAGATATCCAAAGTTTACCAGATTACATTCAGTATTTTCAAACATTTACCATAGTTGATGAGGCTTTAACTGATGATGATGATGAGATTTCAGCTGAAAAAAGAGAAATTAAATCAAACCTGTTCGAAGTGGTAAATGATATGGTTCATTATATCAAACGGGTAAAATCGGGCACTCATGACGAAAAACTAACAGTTTACATTGGTCCGGCTGACGATAATACCACGCTTGAATATCAAAAAATTACGAGGGAATTATTACATCGTAATTATAATATCGTGCCTGAGGTATCAAACCCTTCGGCCAAAGAATTGATCGATAATATTGAGTTTTTCAAAAATATGCTTCAATCAGCCGATCTTTCTATTCACTTTATCGGACATAATTCGTTACTAAATTACCCGGAGAAAACTTCAACGGCGTTAAAAATCAATGAAATTGCAGCAAGTTTTTGCCAGACTTCAGATGGTGAACATCTTCAGCGAATTATTTATATTCCGGCCGAAAAATCGGATTCAAACTCCTTGTTGGGCCAGAAAATATTACAATTTAAAAGTAATACGCAAAGCTTATTTAATGCTGAACTCGTTCAAACACCCATCGAAAAATTTAAAGATATTGCTCTAAATAAATTGTCAGAACTTTCACAACCATTTAAACAAACCACTCTGGTTGACGAAATAGTCGATGATATTTATATTATGTATCCCCCTGGATATGAAAAGGATCTTGCACCTTATTTTGACTGGTTCGAAAAAAATAAAATTCCTTATAGCAAATCACAGGTAAAACTTGATCAGCTTGATTTGTTAAATTATCATCAGAAAAAATTGACCACCTGTAAAGGTGTGGCCATCTATAATGCAGGAAATAGCGAATGGTTGAAACGAAAATTAAGCGATGTAATAAAATCACCCGGCTGGGGAAGAAAAAAACCGTTTGCTGTAAAGGCTATTCTTGGATTAAATCCAGAATCAGAATTAAATAATAAAGATAAGTCCTATATAATAATTGATAATAATAATCTGCTTGAAAAAGATGAGTTTAAAAAGCTGCTAACTGAATAAACCCAAAAATTATATGGAACCTTTTGCCGTAGAAAATAAAATTAACACCATAAATAAGGATGCCTTATTTAATCCTTTCCCGGGATTACGGCCCTTTACTACGGAAGAAAGCCATTTATTTTTTGGAAGAGAGGGTCAAAGCCAGGAAGTACTTAAATTTTTGGCCAACAACAGGTTTGTTGCTTTGCTTGGAACATCGGGCAGTGGTAAGTCCTCATTAATGTACTGTGGGGTAATACCAATTCTACAGGGAGGATTTATTACCCAGGCCGGTGCAAATTGGAAAATTATTACCTGCCGGCCAGGTCAAAATCCGGTTAAAAACTTATCACTTGCACTGGTAGATGAATTCTCAACTGATGGAAACAGCAGCGACTTACAAGCTGAATATATTAATACAACACTCTCAGCAAGTTCGCTGGGGCTGGTTGAAATTCTCAGAAGAGTTCCAAGGGAAAATTCTGAAAATATTCTTTTATTGGTCGACCAATTCGAAGAATTATTCCGGTTCAGGAAAATTAAAAATACTACTGAAGCTTTTAACGAAGTAATTGCTTACATAAAATTACTGCTTGAAGTATTACATCAGGATGAAGTTCCAGCCTATATTGTAATTACCATGAGGTCAGATTTTATTGGAGAATGCGCCCAATTCCAGGAGCTGACCAAATTAATAAACGATAGCCATTACCTGATACCCCAAATGACCAGGGACGATTTTCGTGAAGCAATTGAAGGCCCGGTTGCCGTTGGAGGAGGTAAAATAACCCCATTCCTGGTTCAACAATTATTAAATGATATAGGTGATAATCCCGACCAACTTCCCATTCTGCAGCATGCTTTAATGCGTACCTGGGATTCATGGACAAAAATCGGTCAGTCTGACGATCCGATTGATATTAAGGATTATGAAAATATAGGCAAACTTGAAAAAGCATTATCAGAACATGCCAATGAAGCCTACAATGAATTAACTCCTGATCAGAAAGAAATTTGTCAAAGCATTTTTAAAACACTCACCGAAAAGGGTGGTGATAACCGGGGAGTGCGACGCCCGACTCCGGTTTTTGAAATTGCTGAAATAGCCAATACTACTCCACAGGACGTAATTGAAGTGGTTGAGCACTTCAGGTTACCCGGACGTTCTTTCCTGGCACCTCCTCCGCCCCACGTTTTAACTGAGGAAACTGTAATTGACATTTCGCATGAAAGCTTAATGCGTATTTGGGATAAATTAATTGTATGGGTAAGTGAAGAATATGAAGCTGTTCAGATGTACAAACGATTAGCTGACTCCGCTGAAAAATACCAACTTGGAGAAACAGGTTTGTGGAGGCCACCTGATTTATTACTAGCATTAAGCTGGCGTGAAAAACAGAAACCCACGTTAACATGGGCCCGCAGGCATAATCCTGCTTTTGAACGGACAATGGTTTATCTTGAAACCAGTGCACGTGAATTCAAACTTGAAGAAGAAAACAAAATAAAACAGCAACGAAGAGCCTTGCGAAGAACCCGAATGTTTGCCGTTGTTTTAGGATCGGCATCCATAATTTCAATTGTTTTTATGATCCAGGCATTTCTAAATAAACAGGAAGCTGAGACTCAAACAAATGTAGCCATTAAACAAACTGAAATAGCTACACAACAAAGGGAAGAAGCCGTAAAACAGCAAAAACTGGCCGATGAACAACGGGAACTTGCCCTTAACAATGAAAAGGAGGCAGTTAAACAGAAGGAACTTGCTGATACTGAAAAGAAAAATGCTGAATATAATGCAACTGTAGCCCAGTCGCAACGACAAATTGCCGATCAAAAATCAAAAGAAGCTGACCAACAGCGTAGCATTGCTGAAAAAAATCTGGATGAAGCAAAAAGGCAACAAACCATTGCTGAAGAAGCCAGTAATAATGCTCAAAAGTTAAGGATGCTTAGTATTTCGCAATCCATGGCAGTAAAATCGTTACAGATAGATATTGATACTGTTTTGAGAGGCTTGGTTGCCTATCAGGCCTATTTATTCAACGAAAAATTTGATGGTAATGCATTTAACCCCGATGTTTACAATGGCCTGTATTATTCCGATAAATTTTTCTATAACAATAAAACAATCGATTATAATGTTCACAAGTACCAAGTAAGGGCTTTGGCATTTCCCAAAAACTCAAAAACATTTTATTCTACCGGAAGTGACGGGTTGATTATGAAATTAAATTTAGACAATACAACCGACACTGCATTGTTTTTCAACACCTTAAGCATTAACCGTTCGCTTAATGTTAGTCCCGATGGACAATCCATGCTAGCCGGTCTGAATAATGGCGATGTTTTGTTTTTCAATCTAAACTCCTATCCTGCTGCTCCTGAGTTAGTCTATAATTTTGGATATCCGGTTAACGGAGCTCTGTTTATGGATAATGAGAACATTTTAGCCTTCGACAATGGAGGTGATTTGATTATTTACAATAAAACATCAAAAAAACTAACACAAATTAAAAATTCCCTCGATTTAAAAGAAACTTACCGATGCAATGATTATTATATAGGGCTTAGCCAAACAGGGATTATTCATAAAATTAAATCATTCGAACCATTGGTAAGCGAGAGCTATCGTGTCATTTACTCCATCGACGGAAAATCCGGATCAATGGTTGGGTTTGATAAAAAACCCAATGATGAAAATGCATCAATAACTGCTTTGGCCGTAAGTAAAGACGAGAAATATATTGCCTTTGGTGATTATAACGGGAATATTCTGGTATTCGATAATAAAAATTATACGTTTACTAACAGGCTCTCAGGACAAACTGCACGAATAAATAATTTACAATTTGATAACAATTCTGAATTTCTGGCAAGTGCCAGTAATGATGGTTCCATTCTGATATGGCTGGTAAGTGATTTTAACCAGGCACCCTATAAATTAACCGATAATGAGGCATGGGTAATACTGGTTAAATTTGTTAATAATGGTGCTGATTTAATGGCCACATACAGCGATGGAAAAATAAGAAAATGGCCTGTGAATTATGAAAACATGGCAAACGAAGTTAAAAAGAAGATATCAAGAAACTTTACAAAGGCAGAGTGGCAACAGTATGTAGCAAAAGATATACCCTATGAAAAAACTATTAAGGATTTACCTTAATTAATATTATGAACAAAAACTTAATTAGCATAATTTTAATTCTATCATTCACTTTTGTTGCAGGTTTTTCAGCAAAGGCCCAGGAAGATTGTACCGTAAAATTGAACGATGCTGCAAAACTATATGAAAATGGTAAAATTGAACAAATACCTGACCTCATCTCGGGATGTCTTGAATCCGGATTTAATAAGGAACAAAAAATTCAGGCACTGCGACTTTTAACTTTAGTTTATCTTTTTGAAGATAATGCTCCAAAGGCTGAAAAAACAGTTCTGCAACTTTTAAAAATCGATCCTGAATATAAAGCAAATCAATCAATTGATCCGGTTGAATTTATTCGACTAATTAATTCATATAATACTGCGCCTGTTTTTTCAATCGGTATTTGGGGCAGTCCATTATTTACCAAACCACATTTAATCGAAACCGCCAGTTCTAATAATCTGGCAGATGCCAATCCTGTATATCGTTCCGGTGGATTAAGTTTATCAGCAGGGCTTAAAGGTATTTACCATTTAAATAGTAATTGGGACGTTTATATGGAGCCTTCCTACTCCGGTTTATCTTATCAACTAACAGAAAACACCACCGAAGATGCGGTGACCACAATTAATGAATCAATGAACTATATTAATTTTCCCGTTTACAGTTCATATAAATTCTATCAAATAAAAAAATATAGTTTTTTTGGCGAAGCAGGTTTTAGTTATGATTTGTTCTTAAATGGTAATATTGGTGGTAACGTGGTTTATAAAAATAATGTGCCTATGTCAGAGCCCCCATCAATTACAAGTACCCAGGAAATCAGAAAAGCATACAACCTGGCTGGCATATTGGGGGCTGGAACAAAAATTAACTTAAACCGTAGCAATATTCAGGTAAATTTGAGATATAAATTTGGTTTACAAAATATTGTGAATCCTGAATCAAGGGTTTATCAGAAATTATTCTACGATTATTGTTTTATCGATAATGATTTTTCAATTAACAATCTTTGTTTAACAATAAGCTATAATATAGAGTTTTACATCCATAATAAAAAACCTAATAACCAAACAAATTATGATGTTATTCGGTAAATATAAAAATATTGCTTTATTGATTGTTTTGCTGTTAGCTGCCTGGAGTTGTACAAAAGACAAACCAAGTGCCTGGCAAAAAGATAATTTCATTAAATGTTTTGGCCCGGCTTACCAGAATGAAGCAACAGACTTTATTACCGATAATGATTTCTTTTACATTTTAGGGAATATCCAGGTTAACGACAATAATGGTGCTGACCAGATTTACCAGCTCTTTGTCGCAAAAACCGATAACTTTGGTAACAAGATTTGGGAAAAGACCTTTACCCAGGATAACAAACAATCAGAAGGTTATCAAATAATTAAACTCGAAAAACAGAATGGATTTGCCGTTATCGGTGGAATAGAATCCGATAATGATTCACTCTATTTCGACCCATACCTGGTAATATTTGATGAAGAAGGTAACTTAATTAAAGAAAAAGTGTTGGAATATGCAGGTACAAATGACATAGGCAAATGCCTTGCTGAAACCGATGACGGAGGCTTTACTATAAGCATTTTAAGCACCCAGGCAAATCAAATATCAAACTCACAAATATTCTGCACAACAAATAACAGTGATGGCGATTTACTTGAAGAGGTTATTCGTATAAAAGGAACAGATATATTTCAGATATGTAAAAAATCAGATAATACTGGATTTTATATTACAGCTTATGATAATAAACCCATGATATTAATTCTGGGCCTCGATGGTAAAAGCCAGGGCTACCAAAGCTTTGTAAATATAGCCGGAGAAATACACGGGATTATACAGAATTCCGAAGGTAAAACCTTTGTGAGTGGAAAAATCACTAATGGCTCACACGGAAAAAATGACGGGTTTATTGCAGAGCTTACTGACGTTGAAAATAGTATTGATAATAATTGGCTTGAAGAATTTGGCGGAATCGAAAACGACAATTTTAACGACATCATCATTACTGAAAACAATGAAATTGTTACAACAGGTTCCATTACAAACAGCATATTGAATACTTCGGATATATGGATGGTTAAAACAGATTTACAAGGCCACCAAATATCAGAGAATAAAATTGGCGGAGATTATGACGAAACAGGCATTCGTATATTGGAATTACCTGAAAATAGATTTTTGGTTGAAAGTACCATGAATTTTGACAAGCAGAGTTTGATTGCCATCTCTGTTGAAAAAATTGAATAAGAGGTTAATCCCCATTTTAGGATTATTCCCCAACCATTATCGCCCGGCAATAAAATTCTTATATTAAAGTAATTACATAACTTGAAAACCATATATATATTATGTATTTTGTAGCAAATTTTGGGGTATGAGAAAAGCACTGACGATAATCATCATAGCCATACTATTCCTACAATTCAATTCAGTTGTATTTGCAGCCTCAACATATAAACAGGTGTCATCAACCTGTACGGGTAGTTTTAAATTAGAAAATGATAATATAAAATATCCTAATGCTGTACCATTACCTTATAATAATTCTCCTATAACATTAAGTGGTAACGATGTTTATTATTTAAAAATAGAAATATCTGGTGCAATAAACATCATGCTTGATAGTATTGCAAAAAGTTTAGATGGCCAGGATATATTAAAAATATTAGACTCTGACAGCACCACTATTCTATATACTCAGACTTCAGTTGATACATCTTTGATCAGTACTGGAAATAAGATCTATTTATACTTTAAAAATAAAAATACTAATAATTCAAATATTTCATTTAATTGGCAGGGCAATTCAAATTTTGACCTTGACAGCCTTGGAACAAATATTTCCTGTAAAGGTGGAAGCAATGGTACAGCCCAGGTTTTCCCAAATGCCGGAATCTCCCCCTTTTCTTATAAATGGAATAATGATTCAATCAAAAGAAAAATTACCGGGTTGTCGCCCGGTCATTATACAGTTACTGTAACTGATAATTCAAATTGTATTAATACAGCTTCTGTAACCCTTACAGAACCAGCTCTTGCAGTTTTAGCCTCAGCCAAACAAACAAAAGCCAATTGCAACGGCGAAACTAATTCGGCTGTTGCCGAGGTAAATACAACCGGTGGTACCAAGCCTTACAGATTTGATTGGGGAAGCGGATTAGTAACCGACTCTGTTAAAACCGGGCTAACCCCGGGAGCTACTTATACAGCTACTGTTACAGATTATAATGGATGCACAGATACAGCCAAGGTAACCATGTCAATTACAAATCCACCCATGGCTGCATCATTTCAAAATGTAAAAAAAACCTGTTTCGATTTGGATAACGGAAGTGCAACCGTTTCGGCATCGGGTGGGACTGGCACATTTAATTTCTATAATTGGAATGATGGAGGATCAGGGGAAATACGCAACGACCTGCAAGCGATTGCTTATTCATGCACTGTTACCGATGATGCAGGGTGCAGTGCTATAACAACTATTTTAAATATTACTAAAAACGCTGAAATAATACCTTCCATTACCCAAACCAAAAATGCTTGTTTTGGGGTGGATGATGGAGAAGCAACGGCTTCAGCAACAGGAGGCAGTGGTACTTTTAATCTCTATAATTGGAGTGATGGGGTATCCGGTAATACGCGAACTGACCTGACAGGTAATCATTTTTATAAATGTACAGTTACCGATGATATTGGATGTACGGCGGTGGACTCTATTACTACAATAGCAAATAGTGCCATAACCATTACTGAAACTATTGATAGTGTCAGCTATTATGGAGGCTCTGATGGACAGATACATGTAGTATTAGCAGATACATCCGGTGCCACAGGTTTATCGTGGACTGGATTTAATACCCAACCTGACAAACATATCCAAACCGGGTTAACTGCAGGTCCCTATTCCCTGACCGTAACTGATGCCGACAATTGTTCCGCTTCTGAAAATTATTATGTGTTTCAAAGAGCCCGATTATATTCAGGGTCCATTAATATTACTGGGAAAACTATTTATAATGCCTGCGAAGGGGAAAGTACATTCACATTTGATGAAACCACCAAGGCTTCTGGAGGTGATAAAACCAATCCTTATACCTATTCCTGGGAATATTCGCCTGATAACAGCGCACCCTGGACAACCATAATTGGCAGAACTGCTGATACACTTAAAAATTGGTCATACCTAATTGTTGGTGATACTTATGTACATCGAATTGTACACGACGGTTCAACCTCTGATACAACAAGTTCAATATTTCTAAACTTTGTACCAAAAATAGAATTGACCATTCAGAATCTTGATACATCTTACTGTGCCAACGATGATAGTGTTATTATAAAGGGTTTTCCTTATAATATAAGTAGCACCTATAATTCTACAGCTGTTTTTAATGCTAATGCTGATGGAACAGTCACTTTGTGGCCCAATCAAACAGATTCCAGCAATACCCAATATAGTATGACCTATATTTATACGGACTCATATGGATGTAAAGACACACTGGTTGAAGCATTTTATATCAGAACAGTTCCGTCACCGGCTTTCACAATACCCTCAGCTGTAAACGATCCAAATACTGATGTTAATATCACAGGAATTTCACCCGACGGAGGTATTTTTACCGGTAGAGGTGTGGTTTCGGATCAAAGGATTATTCAGACAAAGTATTTGCAGGAAGGCACCACTGAAAAAATAGTTTATAATGTCAGTAATAAATATGGATGTAGTGATACAACATCGCGAAACATTACATTATTGGCACCTAGTGGTAATATTGTTGAATTTTACAGCGATGCCGCTAAAACCAAATTTTGTATTGATGATGGAATTATAACATTCCTGGCTAAATTACCCTCTGATACTTCCAACTATTCCGGAGGTCAATTTATTGGTGATGTCACAGATGATGGTGATCCCTCTACTGAAAAAGGTACTTTTAACACCACTGTACATCCGGCCGGAACTTATACAGCAAATTTTCAATATATTTCATCAGGAAATATACTTAATATTAAGCTAAACTTTACAGTTTATGATATTCAAAACCAGGCTCTGATTAAAGATCTGGATACCAGTTATTGCCAATATGGACAGGAAGTTATTATTCATGCCGTTCAATCAACACAAGGAAATGGTATTTTTACGGGTCCAAACGGACTGATAGCCTATGCAAAAGATTCAGCCACACTTGTAGTTGATAGTATGCCAACCATAGGTTTACCTCTTGAAATTGACTATAATTACACAGATACCACTAATGGTTGTACTTATTTGCGCAAAGGTTTTGTTAATATTTATGCACCGCCAGCAGTAAGTTTCTATATTAAGGACACCTTTAATGTTACAGAATCCAGTCAATCATTTACAAATATAGTACCTCCATCAGGAGGTGTGTTTACTGGTCAGGGTGTTAATAATGAGAAAAAATCATTTAACCCTCAGGGACTTACATTGGGTGCATACCCGATTAAATTAAGTTATTTAGAAACCGCTACAGGTTGTACCAACGAATTTATTGACACCATTACAGTTGATACAGTACACGGGTTTATCTCAGGACTACCGGCAAACCGTATCTATTGTGCTGATGGAATATCTGATACGATATATTATGTAGCAGACGGAAATATTTATACACCCATTAAGTTTACACTGGACGATACGGTGACCATGTCTACCGTTAGTGATTCAGCAGTAATAATTCCTAAAAACCTAAAGACACGTGATCATACCTTGCAATATTATTATTACGGGGTTGACAATAAAACAATATTCAAGGTTACCGATCATTTTACTCTTGATGATATAGGCACCCTGTCAGTTTTGCTTGATAAAACAAATTATTGTATTGATGATCCTGTCGACACTTTAACAGGTATGCTAGGTGTAAATAAAGCAAACTGGGGTATATTTACCGGAGACGGAATAACTCCGGGTGGTAATGACGGAACAGGTTATTTTGTTCCGGCATCAGGCAATATCGGCACAAATACGATAGTATATACCTATACCTCAAAATTATCGGGTTCAACGTGTTTTGTAGTTGATACTATCAAATTAACAGTAAATCCTTTGCCGGTATTAACTTTTAATCCACATCCTATTTACAATATTTCAGGCGATAATGATACACTTAATGCATCCCCTGCAGGAGGTACCTATTCACCAATTCCCTATTTTGTAAATAATGTGTTTTTTCCGGCAAATGCAGGACTGGGAGCCAAAACTCTTACTTATTTATATGTTGATCAAAATGGATGCAAAAATACTTCGTCAGCAATAACCGATGTTCAGGAAACAAATGGTGTCATTACAAACCTTGCTGACTATTATTGTTATGATGGAGCCGATGCAACCATTTCGGTATCAGGAATAACGAATCCTGTAGGAGCTATTGGACAATTTTTTGGCGATGGAATTACAAATCTGGGGAATAACAAAGCCAGTTTTAATCCAAAAACTGCGTTCGACGCTGCTTCAAATTTAGTTGTAGATTCAATGGTTAGTGTTACAATAACTTTTGAATATAAAGGTACCGACAACGCAACGGTTTTCTCATTTAGTAAAACCACAAAAGTCAGAAATAATGGTGAGGTATTTTTTACCAATTTAGACACGGTGCATGGATATTGTCGAAATGCCAACGAAGTTACACTAACTGCCACACCTGTCAATGGTATATTTTCCGGGATTGGAATTTCAGGAAATAAATTTAATCCTAAAAATATTCCACTTACCGATTCTGTTGCAACCATCACTTATTCATATACGGATACCGTGGCAAGTTGTACTATTTTCAAAACAGAAACAGCAGATATGCTCGAATTGCCTGTCACTGATTTTAATTTATCATCAAGTACTTGTCTGAATTCAGATCCGCTGTTACTGGTTGGCTCTCCGAGAGGAGGTACTATCAGTTCCGAAACTTTAAGTTTAAACCGGATAGATAATTATGCAGATAGTGTGCGGTTACGGCCTGACGTACAAGTTGTCGGAGCTCACAATATTCAATATGTTTATACAAATCCTGATACTACGAACGGTTGTACCAACACCCTGATTAAAACTATTCAGATTGATACAATCCCGGCAATATCAGTTGAAATTGCAGGCAATATTTACGATTATTGCGATTTAGATGAAAATATTGATTTACAGGGTCTGGTAAATGAAGGCAATGCAAAAACAGGAACTTTTACAGGTCTGGGTATTGTTAATGAAACTCAGAATGACGGGAAAGGCTACTTTAATCCAAAATTGGCCGGTCCTGGCGATCCAGAAATTACTTTTACCTATACTGATCCTTCAACAAGTTGTACTAATACTGAACCAGTTAAATTGAAAGTTAATCCTATACCTTCGATTGAAATTGTTGGATTAAGCGAAAATCAGGAATATTGCGGAAACTATACTACTGCGGTACCCTTGCAAGGTTCCTTTGCAAACGGTGTTAATCCGGTATTCACCATTGATATTGAAACACATAATCAGAATTCAGTTAATTTTGTTCCATCAAAATACGCTACCGCAGATTCCGTAAGAATAACCTATACAAACACTGATTTAAATGGTTGTTTAAATAGCGTTGAAACTTATGCCAAAATCCTAAAAGTTCCCTCTCGAAAATTCAAATTGGAAGACATTTGTATTACGGATTCTATTAAATTCAAATATTATAGTAATGGTATTCCTATTGACAGCGTTGCGTGGGACTTTGGCGATGGAAGTACATCTAATATCCTGGAACCGAAACACAAATATGCAGTTGCTCAATCCACGACAGTTAAGTTTTCTGTTTCCGGTACAAATGGATGTGCTACTGATACTACCACGAATCCAATATCATTAGAAGTAAACCCGGATGCAGGTTTTAGCTGGCAACATGAATGTATTACCGATAATGCTGTAGATTTTACCTCAAATAACAAAGCAGAACAATATAGCCACCTTTGGGATTTTGGTGATGGAACAAAAGACAGTCTGGATACCGATCCGATCAAAAAATACAATAAAGTTGACCAATATATAATTTCACATACAGTTAAATCAAAAAATATAAATTCCAGCTGTAAATCGGTACAGCTCGACACTTTGTATATAAGGCCTACCCACACCATTTCAGAATTATCTGATTATTCCGAATCATTTGAAAATGATAATGGTTTCTGGATACCACGTACACAAGACACTGTAGGTTATTCATGGCAACGGGGTATCCCAAAGGGGGCAGTTATCGATTCCGCAGCTAATGGGTCAAATGTTTATGTTACTAATCTTGCCGGGAATTACCATTCAAATGAAAGGTCAGTAATTGTAAGCCCCTGTTTTGATTTTACAGAGGCAAAAAGACCTATGATCAGTTTGGATATTTTCAAGCAAATTGAAAACACACGTGACGGTGCGGTACTCGAATTTACTAATGATGCAGGTAAAACATGGAATCTTTTGGGTGAGGTTGGTCAGGGTATTAACTGGTACAATTCATACACCATACAAGCCAAACCCGGAAATCAGTCATCAATGGGTTGGACCGATACCGTACCACAATGGCTTGAAGCCCGACACGATCTGGACGATAGCAGAATAAAAGGACAAAAAGAGGTTCAATTCAGAATTGCGTTTGCAGCAGATAATGCATTGGAATACGAAGGGTTTGCTTTTGATAACATTTATATTGGAGAAAGATCGAGAAAAGTACTTGTTGAACATTTTACAAGTACTGAAAATCAAAGTGCAATTTCAAGCAATAACAATGTCAATAATATTATTAAAGCTCACCCACTGGATGCCATTGATATTCAATACCATTCCAGTTTGTATTATGATGATATCCTTTACAGGGATTATCCGATTGGTCCAAATACCCGTGAAGCATATTACAACATAACAACGGTACCTTATACTTATTTTGACGGAAGTGTCCCTTTTAATTATTCAGGATCAAATACACCAACTGAGGCAAAATTATTAAGTCAGGCTTTAACCGATCCCTATTTTGATATGTCCATTAAGGTTGCAAAAACCAGCTCCTCGATGGCTATTGACTTAGATGTAACGGCGCGTGAAAAAATTGACAACAGCCAGCTTCAACTATATGTTGCAGTGGTTGAAAAAGCAGTTAAAGTTAATGGTAATACTGTCACCTTCGAAAATGTATTACGCAGGTTCCTGCCGAATCCGGGAGGAACCAGTATAAATAATAACTGGGAAAAAGGAAATACACAATCATATTCTTACGAATATAACATTAACAATTATGTAGTCAATAGTGATACACTTATTGCCATAGCTTTTATTCAGGATGAATTAACCAAAGAAATTTTACAGACTGTTACAAACGATACCTCATCGGCTGTAACTTCAATAAAACCCTGGTTAACAAAAGCACAAAACCTCGATTTTATTATATATCCGAATCCGGTTGATAAAAGAGCCTATTTTGTTTTTGGAAAAAATCCTGTTAATAAATCTATCATGCAAATTATTAATCAGAATGGAAAAGTTGTTGATATTATACAAGTGGATGACAATTCAAAAACTTCATACTACGATTTTGATAATCTGATTGATGGAATGTACTATGTAAAATGGATAAATGACAAACAACAGAAAGTCAGGAAAATAATTGTTATACATTAATATTAAAAGAGGTTGCAAGTGTAGCCTCTTTTTTATTATAAAAGGAAATAGTTTTTAATTAATCCTGATTTTTACCAGAATCAAAATCAACCACCCACTAAGGACTTCATTGATGAAGTTTTGGCCTAAAAGAAAAGCCATGTTGAATTCTTTTGATTAAGTCACTTTTTTCAAATTCAAATACAGTTGCAGCAACCATTTCTCTAAATTTGATATCTGAAATACCAATTAAACTCTGAAACCAATGAAAAAAAATTTAATTCTTATTACCATCCTTGTGTGTTCCATCGTCAGCCAGGCCCAATATAAACAGACAATACGTGGACGTGTAGTGGATAAAGAAAGTGATTTCCCCTTAATTGGCGTTAATGTAGTAATAGCAGGAAGTAATCCTGTAATAGGTACGGCTACTGATGAATCGGGTGAGTTCACACTTTCAAACCTAAACATAGGAAAATATACATTGGTAATCAGCTATTTAGGATACAAATCAGCTGTAATTCGTGATATAGAACTAAATAGTGCCAAACAACAAGTAATTGAAGTAAGTCTTGAAGAACAAGTTATAACGACTGAAGAGGTAACCGTAAAAGGATACCGCAAAGGTGAAACCTTAAATAAAATGGCTTCGGTAAGCGCACGGTCATTTACTGTGGCTGAAACCGAACGATACGCAGGAAGCCTTGGTGATCCTGCACGAATGGCAGCAAACTATGCAGGTGTCTCACGCGCGGGCGACGATCGTAACGATATAATAATCCGTGGAAATTCACCCACAGGGTTGCAATGGAGACTTGAAGGTATGAATATTCCAAATCCAAATCATTGGGGAGCATCAGGCTCCACTGGTGGTCCGGTGAGCATCTTAAATAATAATACACTGGCAAATTCTGATTTTTTCACGGGTGCCTTCCCTGCTGAATATGGTAACGCTCTTTCAGGAGTTTTCGATTTAAAAATGCGAAGTGGTAATAATCAAAAACATGAATTTACCGGTCAGGTAGGTTTCAATGGATTTGAATTAATGGCTGAGGGTCCATTTTCTAAAGATTATAAAGGTTCTTTTATGATTACCGGTCGGTATTCTGTCCTTAAAGTAATGGATTTATTGGGTTTTGATGTTGCCGGGGGTGCTGTTCCGGAATACCATGATGTTACCTTTAAGATTGATTTACCCACCGAAAAAGCGGGTAAATTTGCCATTTTCGGAATCGGGGGACGAAGTTATATTCAAATGATTGGCTCCGAAACTGAAAACAGCGAAAAGTACAACACACTTAACAGTACCGACACCTATAATGGTTCAGACCTTGGAATTCTTGGAATAACCCATCAGTATTTCCTGAATGAAGACACTTATATATATACAACCGCTTCATTATCAGGCACACGGGTTTATACAAAAGTCGATTCAGCCTGGTATACCCTGATTCCTCCCTCCGATCCTTTAACTGATACCCTACGCATTAAGAATACCAAACTTTATTACGGAGAAAAAAATTCCGAGATAATTTCAACAGCTTCAACCCGATTGGTAAAAAAAATAAACAGCCGTAATACTTTAACATTGGGTATTGGAGCAGAACATCATCAAATAGCATACAGAGATAGTGCATTCAGCGTTATAAATAATTATCAGTTTTACCAATATCTGACAGATATAAACCGTAAGGGTCTGTTTTTAGTTGATGCCTATATTGAATGGCAACACAAATTTAATAATAAGCTTACCTTAAATACAGGAGTTTATAGCCAGGATTTCCTATATAATAATTCAAAGTCGCTTGAGCCCAGGGCAGGACTCAGCTACGAACCAATACCAACACACAAATTCAGTATTGGTTATGGAATGCATAGTAAACAGCAGGCTATGTTTTATTATTTTATCCAGACTTATGATGAATCAAGCCGGACCTACTCCTACACCAATAAAAATCTGGATTTTACCCGTGCCCATCACTTGGTTTTAGGGTACGATCATATGTTCGGCGAAAATGTTCATCTGAAATCAGAATTATATTACCAATGGTTGTATGATGTGCCCGTTACACAAAATCCCAGCAACTTTTCCATGCTTAACGAAGGGGCATCATTTCACCTCGACAGGATAGACAGCCTCGTTAATACAGGAACCGGAAAAAACTATGGACTTGAAATGACGCTTGAAAAATATTTAACCAATAACTGGTATTTTATGAGCACCATGTCGCTGTTTGATTCCTGGTATAAAGGAAGCGATAATGTTGAACGTCATACTGCCTTTGCGGCAAATTATGCGTTTAACGTTTTAGGAGGTTACGAATATCGCATAAATGAAAGTTATTCCATCGACTTAAACACTAAAGTTACCTATGGAGGCGGAAAAAGAAATTATTACCTTGATGAACAAGCCTCCTTACTAAAAGGTGAAGCGGTTTATGATGGTTCAAAAGCCTTTTCGGAAAGGGAAAAGGATTACTTCAGGCTCGATCTGCGAATCTCACTCAAAAACAATCATAAAAAGTATTACCAGGAATGGGCTGCCGATTTTACAAACCTGACCAATCACAAAAATGTATTCTCACGAAGTTATAATCCGGATACCGACAAGATTGAGTTTGTTTATCAACAAGGTTTTTTTCCCATGTTTTTATATCGTATAAATTTTTAGATAATAAGCCTGAATTTAAAAACATCCATTCATTCCAATCAGTGAGTTGAAACAAAAAGAAAAAATGAGACGAAGCATTACAAAATAAATTATAAACGGATGAAAAATAAATTACAATATATATTATTGATAGTTCTTTGTTCTGTTTCAGCCCATGAGATTACAGCCCAGGAATCTGCCATAACAGGAAAGACTTTCAAACAGCGACAGACTGCTCAATATACGAAATCATTTTCTTCTGTTTCCAAAGCAAAGGCCTGTTCGGTTTCTAGCAAAGATAACCAGGAAATACCATCTGGTACTGAAAAGGTAATTCAAGTAAAACAAGATTTAAATTTCAGACCGACAGTTAATATCAATGTTTATGAAACAAAAACCACAGTTTTACCTGCCCGTAATAACGCTGTGGAGGTAATTGTAAAATATATTGCCGAAGCTAATGATGAAATTGATTTACAAAAACTTCACAATGCTATAAAAGAGAATTTACTTTCTTCAAAAGGAAAGGAAGTTGATATTTCAACCCGGTTTTATAAAAGGTTTGAATCGAACGTTAATATATCGGCTTCATCAATAATCACCATGGTATTAAATAATAATACTAAAATCAGTCTTACTAAATTCAAAATTGTTGATTTTAAAATTTATGTTCCTGCTGATCTCGATTTAAGTATCGAAGCCAAATACTGCCCGGTTGATTTGCAATTTTCAGTTCATGGTACACTTGACATTAAAGCTTACGAGACGCAATTTTCCGGCAGAAGTGTTTCCGGGAATCTTAATATTGATGGAAAATATTCAAAATTTGAGATGCAATCGGCTGCTAATGCAGTACTTAAATTTTATGAATCGTCAATAAAAACAACATCGTTAACAGACGTACAAATTGATTCAAAATATTCGCAGATTATGATTGAATCGGCAAACCGCCTCACTATGAAAGGTTACGAAGATAAAGTAAAAATCGGGACCATTCCTGATATTGATTTAAATGGTAAGTACAGCAACTTTAAAATAGAATCGAATAAAACCCTGTCAGCTGAAATATATGAAGGCAGTATTGAATCGAACACAACTGACTGGATTTTATTAAAGGCCAAATATTTAAAAGCCCGATTTAATAAAGTCAGAAAATTGGCATTAAACGATGGATATGAGAATGAGATTACTCTAAACGAAGCAGATAGCGTTATTTCCATAAATGGTAAATTCAATAAAATAAACTCAACAAAAACCAATTATTATGTTAATGTTTCCGGTTATGAAGACGAACTGAAACTGGGATCAGTATCAGAAAATTTTGACAGAATTTGGATAAGTGGAAAATACACAAAATTATCCCTGACCATTCCATCAGGCATAAATTACAAATTGTACGGCGTAGTACAATATCCTGATTTTAATATAAATAAATCGGATTATAACATAGTATATCATGATAACGAAAATTCAAAACTTACTTTTGAATATTACAAAAAAGATAAATCCGCAAAGCAAGAGATTAAACTTGAGGGTTATGAAATTAAATTGAACCTGGATACTGAATAAACAATATACTGCTGCTCTGTAATTTTGGCGATTCCTAAAATCAAACATTTCAACTTCCAAAAAATAAACTTCACAGGTAAACTACTAAACTTCACATTTTTGTTATTGAAACAGGGGTGATTACAACCGTATATTTGAATCAAAATTGAATGTTGTTAATCCTTAAAACCTTAAAATCATGAAAACAAAAATTTTTATAACAGTAGTTTTAGCAGCTTTAATTACTGTTTCGGGCTTTGCTCAAGCCCCATCTATGGAACTGACAAAATGCAATGTTGATGTCCAGCTTACCTCAAAGAATTTAATTTTGGTACGCTATCAAAATGCTGATAATGATAAAGTAAAAATCAGGGTTTATGATGCTGATAACAATTTTATAATTGCCAAAACGGTTGCCGGTTCAGGCAATATGAAAGTGTATTTTGACATGAACGAACTTCCAACGGGTGACTATATTTTTAAAGTATATGGAAACAAAAAACAGTTGTGTTCAGAAAAAGTCACAAAATTATCTGCTGACACATTCACGATACCCCAACGTATTATTGAATATTCAGTAGAAGCTGATTCGGCTTTTTTAACAAGCAAATAGTTTTCTGATTTAGGTAGGCTGCCAATGATATTTCGTTGGCAGTTTTTTTATTTTTACATGATAATTGCTAGCTAAAGAATCATTAAATTCAGGCTTATTTAATATACATGAAATACAAATCAATATTATATAACTGGAAGTTTCGAATATCGTTTGCAGTTACCAGCGGCATATTTTTTAAGCTTATGGTGGATATAATATTTGGTTTGATATATCGTAATTACCAGATACTCAAACCGTGGGATACCTACATTGGAGTTGTAATTACTACCGTAGTTGTTGTTGAATGCTTTTTTCTTGTTACCAAAAAACTTGACATACACATCCATTGGGATGATAAACCCAAACGACGGTTTATTAAGCAAATTTTATATCACATCGCCATAATATTCTTTTTCTTTGGATTGGTTCGGTGGACAATCGAATATCTATTTGCCGATGATTATTTTGTAGTTATAAAAAATGAAATTATAATTATCCTATCCACCTTTGTAATAGCCATTCTGTTTAATTTATTTGAGCTGGGACTATTTTTATTATACAAATGGCGTTTTTCATTGGCTGAAATTGAACGTTTCAAGAAGGAAAATGCTGAATTTCAATTTGAAGTATTACGGAACCAGGTAAATCCACACTTTTTATTTAATAGTTTGAATACCCTTTCGTCGCTGATGTATGAGAATGTTGATACTGCTGCCAATTACATTAGGCGATTATCGGAAGTATACCGCTATGTGCTTGAACACAAACAAAAAGATTTAATCACCCTGGATAAAGAAATACATTTTATTGAGTCGTATAAATATCTGTTTGAACTTCGGTTTACCGATAGAATACAATTTGATATTAATATTCAGGATTATGCAATGAATTGGTTTATTGCACCGCTTACACTACAAATGTTAATTGAAAACGCAGTAAAACACAATATCATAAATGCGAAAAAGCCGCTTACCATTTCAATTCACACAAGTGAGGATTACATAGTGGTTACCAATAATTTGCAACTTAAAACAACAGAAGAATTTTCATCAGGTATGGGGCTGAAAAATATAATAAGCCAGTATGCTTATTTGACGAATACTCCTGTTATTATTGATAAGAATGCTGATGCTTTTATCGTGAAAGTTCCATTAATTGAGAATAAAAAATTACAAAATGATTAAGGTGTTGATAATTGAGGATGAACCCTTTGCTCAACGAGAGCTTAAAAGGTTGTTGGCCAATTCAACTTTTGAAATTGAAGTAATTGACTGTTTGGATTCAATTGAAGACAGCGTTGAATATTTTTCAACCATGCCTCAACCCGACCTGATATTCTTCGATATTCAATTATCGGATGGATTAAGCTTTGAAATTTTCTCAAAAATCAAGGTAACAGCACCGGTAATTTTTACCACCGCGTACGATGAATATGCCATCCAGGCTTTTAAAGTAAACAGTATCGATTATCTGTTAAAACCGATTGAACAGAATGCACTAAATAAAGCCCTGACTAAACTTGAGGAGTGGAAAAAACACCTTGAAGGCAAAGCAATTCAATTTTCTGAAGATCAGTTGCAGAGTATTTTAAACATGGCAAAACCAACATCGGATTATAAATCAAGATTTGTGGTAAAAGTCGGCGACCAGATTAAATTTATTGCCGTAAACGAAATCGCCTATTTTTATGCCGATGATAATGAAATATTTATTCAAACTGCTGGCAAAAGCCGCTATATTGTTGATTTTACACTCGATCAACTCATGAAAATGCTTAACCCTGTTCAGTTTTACAGGCTTAACAGGAGTATTTTAGCGAATAAAAATGCTATTGTTAAGGTGCATAAATATTTTAACAGCCGGTTAAAAATCGAATTACAGCCGGAACCCGGTAACGAAGTTTTAATAAGCAGGGTAAAAGTTTCTGAGTTTCTGGATTGGATGGAGAAATAAAAATTATGAAGAAGATTTTAAAATATAAAAGCCTTTTATTCGTGTTTATAATCATGGCTCTTGTTTCATGCACACGGGTAGTTTTGGTAGTAAATCAGGTTCCCTCAAATACTCCAACCGGAAGTCAAATTTTTGTGTCAGGTAATTTTAATTTATGGGACCCGGGTGACAACAATTACCAATTGACCATGAAAAGTGACAGCACATATATAATTGACCTTCCACGAGTTTACGGTAAAATTGAATATAAATTTACACGGGGCGACTGGTCAACCTGTGAGGCTGACCGCTGTGGCAATGATATTGAAAACCGGTGGTTAAAAGTAGGATCGGTGGACACTGTATATAATACCATTGAAAGCTGGAAGGATCTTGATCCTGTTAATTGCGACTCAATTACCATTGTGGTTAAAAACATACCTAAAAACACCCCAAAAGATGAACCCATTAAAATTGCAGGAAGCTTTAATGCATGGAATCCTGGCAATAACCAAAATTACTTCCTGAAAAAAGACAGCCTGAAAAATCAATATGTAGTTACGGTTCCACGCAAATCGTACCAGGGAAATTCAAGCAATATTCTGACCTATAAATTTGTACGTCAGGACATTTCAGAATCGGAAGTCGATAAATTTGGCCAGGAAATGGAACCCAGAGTATTAAATTTTGAAAAAGGAGATTCAGTATATGTCTCCATCGATAACTGGAGCGATATGGTGGAACCCCAGTTAAGTCATATTACCATTATTCTCACAAAAATACCGGCTCAAACTCCCGAAAAGGATAAAATTTACCTGGCTGGAAATTTTAATAATTGGAATCCAAAAGATGATCACTACATTTTTACACCTAATAAGAAAGGTCTATACCAGATTATCATCCCTCGTAAAAAATACGGACTCTCATTTAAAATCACACGTGGAAGCTGGGATTCAGAATTTGCTGATGCTTGCGGAAATAATTTTTCAAATCAGGAATATAACTACAACGAAATTGATACCTTATTTTACGCCATTGAAGGTTGGAAAGACATTAAGCGCTCACCCAATCCATTTGTAATTTTTATAATAGATAATTTACCTGGTAATACACCTCCAACTGCCACGCCCGACCTAAGATTATACGAATTAAACGAAAACTTTACAGCACCGGTAAAACCCTTTACGAAAAACACCGATGGTATATTTGTAAACAAAGTCAGGAGAAGCCAGCTTAGTTACGGATTTATTATTACCCGCGGATCGTATTTATCACAAGAAGTCACCAGCAATGGAAATTTTATTAATCCCCGGTTTTTGGATAATAAATGTGTGGATACCGTGCATCTTACCATTGCAAAATGGAACGATTTAATTGCAGACGATCAACAAATTACAATAACTATTACTAAACTTCCCAAGCGAACTCCCAAAATCGATCCTATTTACATTGTAGGGCAGTTTAATGGATGGGATCCCGGTGATAAAGACTTTTTAATGAAAAAAAATGATCGAGGAAAATATTCTATTGAAGTTCCGGTTCGTTGGTTAAAAGGAGGCTTTAAATTTACCCGGGGAAACTGGCGTAAAGTGGAAGGAACTAAAACCAACGGGTATATTCAAAATCGTATTTACACTGGAAATCAATCACAACTTAATATTGAAATAAATGGTTGGGAAGACCGGAGTTTATTTTGAACTATTAAAGAATGAGAATAATTTCCAGTCATAAAGTACCTGAAAATATTGGTCAAATAAGGTTTCTGGATTATTTACTGTATCATTTTAAGGACAAGCTCACAAGAAATAGAACCAAAAAACTGATAAAAGCCGGAAAATTATTGCTTGACGGATGTTCAGTTGAATCGGGCAGATATGTACAACCAGGCCAGTTAATTGAATGGATTGGGGATGATACCCAGCCCACCCGACAATATGAACGAAAATTGAATATTTTATTTGAAGATGATTACCTGGCAGTAATTGAAAAACCTGCCGGGTTGCCGGTTAGTGGTAATTTTTTCAGAAACGTACAAAATACTTTGACATTTAATCTGCAACCATCATCCTCCGATGATGCGCTTGCCGTTCTACGTCCCGTGCACCGACTCGACAGCCAAACCAGCGGACTGTTGTTGATTGCTAAAACCAATCAAATGGTAAATAAACTGGGAAAATTATTTGAAAATAAGCAGGTTCAAAAAACCTATACGGCCCTGGTCTCTGGTACTATTCCCGTGAACGAAATTATTAATAAACCTATTGACGGTAAGGAAGCCATCACGCGAGTTGAAGTAATTGAGACAATCCCTTCAAAAAAATATTGTAACATAACTCATTTAATATTACATCCTTTAACCGGGCGAACACATCAATTAAGGATTCACCTGTCAGGAGAAGGATTTCCAATTATTGGGGATAAACTATACTCCCACCCTAACCTGCTTTACAAAGGCAAAGGTCTGTTTTTAAGTGCCGTCGGGTTAAGTTTTAAACATCCCATAACCTCTGATTTAATGGGATTTAGCCTTAAAACACCCAACAAGTTCTATGCTTTAATTAAAAGAGCAAAATCAGGCAACATATAAGACTACCAACAATTAGGTTATTCTTTCATTTTATAAACCCTTCAAAAAGGACTTTAATCTTATTTTACCAAACATGTTGTAAAGTTGAGCCCTTCAAGTATAATGCTGAGAAGGCTGTAGACCTTCAACATGAATATCCTGGGGTTTTAACCCCTGAATTAAGTTCCCCGAAGGAAAATCGTCGCAGTTATCCAGTTACTATGAAAAACCAAATTTTCATTAAAACAAAATATTCTAATAAAAACATAATAATTATTAGGAAATATAAAAAACAATTATTTACATTTGTAGTGTATTATTTCACTAATACACTAAAACATTTCGTATGTTTAACCCTTAAACTAAATTTCATGATTAGTATTAAAAATTTATCATTTCAGTATCAAAAGCAGGTCAGGCTTTTTAATGAGCTCGATCTTGAACTGCAACCCGGTAACATATATGGGTTACTGGGTAAAAATGGTGCCGGCAAAACCACTCTGCTTAAAATAATCAGTGGCTTTTTGTTTGCCAAACAAGGCACATGTAGGTTAAATGGTATTGATACCAAAAGACGCAATACCGAATCCTATCAGGAACTCTTTTTTATTCCTGAAGAATTTGAATTACCACCATTGAGTATTGAATTATTCTGGAAAATTCATGCCCCGTTTTATCCCAACTTTAACGATGAAGAATTTTTCACATACCTGGAAAAATTCAATATTTCAAAATCAGCCTTAATAAAAGAATTGTCGTTCGGACAAAGAAAAATGGCCATTATCAGTTTTGGCCTGGCAACCAATACCCGCTACCTCATTTTGGATGAACCGAGTAATGCAATGGATATACCTTCAAAAAGCCTCTTACGTAAATTTTTAGCCGGTGCTATTAACGACAATCGTAGTTTTATAATTTCCACCCACCAGGTTCGTGACCTGGAAAGCCTGATTGATCCTATTATTATACTCGACAGTGGAAAAATTATAATGCACAGTTCATGTGATAACATTACCAGTAAATTAAGTTTTAAAACCACATCGGAACTTAATAATGATGATATGCTTTACAGTGAAGAAAAGCTGGGTAAGTACGAAACCATAAGCCCAAATAAGAATAATGAACCTACAAGGTTGAATCTTGAATTATTATTTAATGGTATTACCCATAATGCTGAGAAATTTCAAAATATTTTAAACCAAAATTTTCAACCTCATGGATATTAATTTTGAATTAAAGACATTAAAATACCACCTGGTTTACAAATTAACTTTGAACTATAAAACCTGGTTAAAACAATTAGGAGCTTTTGTTGGAATATATACCGTCATTTTTGGTTTTTTATTTTTAACTAATGAACCCAAAGTTTTTCATTCCATGTTCATGCTTTTTTATTTATTGACCTCCCTGGCTTGTGGTTTTTACATTACCAGCCGGTCGTTCCATGAACTGGAATCAACAGGTAAGGGATTCCTATCGATGCAACTACCCGTTCCAACGCGAATTAAATTTTGGGTTCCTGCTCTCTTTTCAGGCTTAATATTTCCGGTTTTGTTCCTCTTCTTTTATGCCGGGGTTGTTGATTTTGTATCATATTTCTGGAGCCTGTTTTATCACTTTGAACCTACAACTTTTAAAATTTTTGATGAATTTACCTTCATATTTTTTAAGCTCTATTTTATATTTCAGTCGTTCTTTTTAGTAGGTTCCATTGCATTTAAAAAGCAGCATTTATTAAAATCGGCGTTAACTATCGCAACTATTTTTGCCGGTTTATTAACCTTGTGGATTCCGGTGGCACGACTGGCTTTTGGTACCTTTAATCACACAGAATCGCCATTGGGAAATTTCCAGATAACTGCCTTCGGTTTTACTTATTCTGATGTTATACTTATTGTGTTGATGGCTATTGGCTGGACCATAGCCTGGTTCAAACTAAAAGAACGGGAGGTATAGCATGGACTTTAATGAAAATCAGGCCATATACCTTCAAATTGCTGAATTAATGTGCGAAAACATATTGCTGAAAAAATGGCCCGAAAATGAAAAAATACCATCGGTAAGGCAATTAGCCATGGAAATGGAAGTAAATCCAAACACTGCTATGCGTACTTATACTTTTTTGCAGAATAAGGAAATTATTTACAATAAAAGAGGAATTGGATTTTTTGTGTCCGAAAATGGATTCAAAAAAACACGCGAATGGGTAAAAACCCGGTTTATTGAATTGGAATTACCCCGCTTTTTTAAAATGCTCGAACTTTTGGATATGGATTTTGAAGAAGTAAAATCATTCAAAAAATCCTAACCCAATAAATCATAGTTTATTCTACATTTAATGACATTAATATGAAAAAGATAAAAACCAGTAATATAATTATCATAGGATTGGTGCTAGCCATTTTTATTTCCATATCGGTAATCATAATTCAAAACGGATTTGCTTACCAAAAAAGCATAGAAGTAAATATTGAAAAAATGATCCCAATTGAGATGGAGGAATTTTCAAATATTTCTGCCAGCGGAAACATTTATATTGAAGTCAGCAAAGCTGATAAACAAGAGATACTTATTTCTCCAAAAATTAAATCAGACTCAGCTCTGCATGTAAAAGTAGAGCAAAATACGCTTTTTGTGAATTTCAGTGATAAAACAAACGAATTGAATACCAAATCACAAATTGTAATTAAAATTCCGGCTATTAAATCACTTACAGCCAATAACAGTGCGGGTATTAAAGTGGGCAAATATGAATTTGACAGTCTTCAAATCACACAGTATGGAGGTTCTGTCAATTTAGATTCAATGACGGCTAAGGCACTGAATCTCAAAATGTACAATGGCTCAAAATTATGGTGTAAAGGACTTAAAGTCAATCATCTTGATATAGACCTTTCCAACAATGTATTTTGCAGTTTCGATCCAATAACAGCAGATACAATAACCGGCGAAATCAAAGATCATAGTCAGCTTAATGCCCATGGAACCATTAATTTGATGCAAATCAGGGCAGATTCAACCGGGCGAATTAACAAGTACTATTAGAGTTTTGAGCCTACGGTTATAGCTAGTTTACATCCCTAATCCTAAGCTATTTAGCTTCAACCAGGATTGGCATTTTGAATAGGACTATGTTTCAAATTAACCTTACTACACTTCCGTAGTATCGCGATCAAGACTGACTTTTGAAGCCTTTTCATTGCTAGTCTCCCCTTGAAGGCATAGCCCCCGACAAACCGGGGCAGGCTGTCAAGCTAAGACATAAGTTACTTATTATGTGCAATATATGCACGCGCTATAATGATGAGTCAGTGAATTTCGTCGCAATAAAATATACTATTCCAATTAAATTTTACTACTTGCGACGATTTTTCCTGGCCAGGTCACCCGGAGCCCAGGGCGACAAAAACTTCAATAAATTCGACTACGCTCACTTATTTTCGTTTTTTCTGCCCTGGGTTGAATTGAATTGCCCTTTCAGGGCGTTATTATCGATAATACAATTTCCCCAAGGCGCTGCCTTGGGTTGAATTGAGCTGCCACTCCGTGGCGAA
>JBJKSB010000039.1:0-59834 GCA_046704385.1 Bacteroidales bacterium
TACCAACGACACCAACATCAGTAACTGCAACCCCGACGACGATATGCGAAGGGTCAACAACAACTCTAACCTATACCGGTGGTTCAGGTGGAGTAGGCGGAACATTTGAATGGTATTCGGGTTCTTGTGGAGGGACGCATGAAGGCACCGGCAACAGCTTAGTAGTTTCCCCAACCACAAATACGACCTATTATGGGCGATGGGAGAATGCATGTGGATTATCAGCCTGTAAATCAGTGATAGTAACTGTAAATACACCTCAAACAGTGTTTGCCGGTATTGACACCATATTATGTAGTGATGCCGTTGATTATATACTTGCTGATGCAACAGCATCTTCTTCAATTGTAAGTTGGGAAAATGCCACTACTCACAAGACGAACGGATTTAACAATCCTTCAATTGTTAACCCGACATATACATTTACGACAGATGATAATGGTATTGATACACTTAAATTAGTGATGACCATAACGGATGCTATATGTGGAAATGTTACAGATACCATGCTTTTGATTCGGGCTCCGGGTTTACAGGTTTCTGTTGGGGGATTATCTCCCTATTTGATAAATACAGCCACGACTAAAATTTCAGTTTCTATTTGGGCAACTCACGATTCCTTTTCTAATTTAGCCTTCTATCTGCAGGCTCCAGACGGAACTACCAGGGTTAGGTTGTATAAACACCACGGAGATGGTGGTTTTTGTTCATTAAGCAGTTTACATAATATAGATTCGTTAACCTTTTATACGGAATCTACTAATAGTTTGAATTTCTGTGGACAGACCGATCCTCTTACCGGAACTTACGCTTGTAAAGATGAGAATGGTTGGACAGCTCTTCAAGGAATGGATCCGGCTCAAGGGGGATGGTCTGTGGTTATTGGAAGTGATGGATGGGGTGTATATGGTACTTTATTAAAAGCACGGATATCGTTCGTAGATATAAATCAACAAGGAAATTTACAGGAAATTGTATTTAATTCAGGAGATATTAGTTATCCTATTAATGAATATAGTGAAACGACATATACTGTTCCAATAGGATTACGGACCAATTGTTATGGTTCTACCGATGCAAGAGCCATTGTATCAGTAATTGGAGGGACAGGCATTTATACCGATTATATTTGGGATACCGGGGCAACAACAGACACCGTTGACCTTGGAGGAGGAATGCATTCGGT
This sequence comes from Bacteroidales bacterium, assembly GCA_046704385.1. Classification (GTDB taxonomy): domain Bacteria; phylum Bacteroidota; class Bacteroidia; order Bacteroidales; family SZUA-534; genus GH45. The sequence goes on from JBJKSB010000039.1 coordinate 1,187, forward strand.
TACCGTTACTGATTCAAGAGGTTGTACAGGGGTTGGGACGGTTCATGTGCTTGAACCTGATCCAATTATCGTGGCCTTCGATTCCACAAATATAAAATGCTTTGGTGATAGTACGGGTATGGTAAAAGCAATTGCTTCAGCGGGAGCCGGTGCCCCATACCAATATTTATGGAATGATGGAAATGCATCAACAACTGCCCAGGTCAATAATTTACCTGCAGGAACTTATGTGGTAACAGTTTCGGATAAAAACGGTTGTTCTACTATTGACTCGGTTACCATTACCCAACCAGCGTCTCCTGTTACAGTGGCTAATATTATTGTAGATTCCACGGGATGTAACGTGGCTACAGGAACAATAAAGGTTACTCCAACGGGAGGAACACCATATACTGATATCGCAATGACCCCCTATACTTATTTATGGATTGGAGGATCAACGGATAATCCCAGAAATAATTTGGCGGTTGGGAATTATAAGGTTACCATAAGTGATTCTCTGGGTTGCTCCATTGATACCACCATTAATATGGTTGACGTTGGAGACATGGCAATTAGCGGCTTTACTATGATTCAGGGAGTATCTTGTCATGGTAGCTGTGATGGTGAAGTTAGGGTTGATTTTACCGGAGGCACAGGAAATTATTCATTTGATTGGACCGGAGGCGGGTTAACAGGATCGGATGATACTTTGCCCAGTGTTTGTGGTGATAGTACTTACACAGTATTAGTTAAAGATATAAATACCAATTGTAGCACCACCGATTTTTATACCATACCTCAGCCTGCTAAATTACAAATTGATAAGGTTGACAGTACGGCCGTACTTTGCTATGGAGATAACAATGGGACGGCTTCGGTTGTAGGATTAGGAGGTACTGAACCTTATTTCTACACATGGACAAATGCAGCAATCGATACACTAAGCCAAAATGGAAATGTGTCGGGTTTGCAATATGGCTATGTTTATATTAATCTAAAAGATGCTAACCAATGTTCAACAGATGACAGTATACTTATTGGCAGACCTGATTCACTGCAGATTACATCAGTAGTTACAAGTCCGACAACAAGTTGTGGTACGGCTACTGGTAGTGCAGATGTTACCGTAACCGGAGGAACTGCTCCTTATGATTTCTATTGGATTGATGCCGCAAGCAATGATACGGTCTCAACTTTGGCAACAGCGTCATCTTTGAAAGCGGGCCAGTATTATATTCATGTTTATGATTATAACAATTGTTTTGTAGACAGCTCTGCTGTTATTGTTGACAACACCTTGCTTTCGGTTGGTATTGATTCGCTTCACGATGTACATTGCAATGGTGATGCAACGGGTGAAGTATTTATAAAAATAACAGGATACGTAGGTACGCTCTCGTACGATTGGAGAAATAGCACTAATGTTACAGTTTCTGTTGATTCAACAGCTATCGGCTTACTTGCCGGCAATTATACTATAATAGTTACCGATGGAAATGGTTGTTCAAATTTTGCTGATACAATCATATCTCAACCCGTAGCGATTACTGCGGTTCATGCAGTTGATAATGAACCGTCCTGTATTGGAAGCCAGGATGGTCAGGCATCTGTTACGCCTTCAGGAGGAACAGCTCCATACCGATACGACTGGGGAGTGACTGGTTTAACAGATTCATTAGCGATAGGGTTATCAGCAGGTACTTATAATGTTACCATAACAGACTCAAATAATTGTCAGTTTGTTGAAGCCGTAACACTGGTTGATCCGCAACCGATAACATTTAGTTTATCATCCACACCGACAAGTTGTGCGGGTAATAGTGGAACGATGACGGCAAGTAATATTTCAGGAGGTACAGGAATTGGTACCTATACCGTTAATTGGGCCTCTCCTCTTTGGAATAATTACCCCAATGCCGATTCAACTAATACGACGACTATCACAAATTTATATGTTGGCACCTATACAGCCATTGTAGTTGATGGAAAGGGCTGTTCGGCCCGTGATTCTGCTAAGGTTATTGATGTTTCAAACCTGACAATTGCCTTGGATAAAATTGTTAGTACAACTTGTAATGGAGCTAGTGATGGCTCGGTACAGGTACATGGCGTAAACGGGACCAGCCCATATACATATGCATGGGGTACAGGTGGTACGGGGGCATTATTAAAAGATGTTACTGCCGGAACCTATACAGTGACTGTAGAGGATGCACTGGGCTGTCAACGTGATTCTGCTTTCACAGTAACTGAGCCGGTAGCAATCACAAATACATGGGTGTTTACCGATAGCATAGTTTGTTCGGGAAAAGATTCCGCAAGTTTCTATGCGGTACCGGCAGGTGGTGTAGGACCATATACATATTTGTGGAAAAATAGTTCAGGTAATGTTGTTGGTACGGATTCAAATCTGGTTAATGCAAAATCCGGCACTTATTATTTGACTATAGTTGATGCCAATTCTTGTACATTCGAGAATAGCATCAATATTTTTGATCCCCAACCGATGGTTTTATCTATAACCAGTGGTATCACAACATGTCCGGACTCAGTTGGTTGGGCTAAGGTTGCCGTTACCGGTGGTGTGGCACCATATACTTATAATTGGTATCAGGAATCGAACCCAGGTCAGGTACTGGAGGGCAAAACAACAAATACAGCTTCAAAATTATGGGTAGATGTATTTGTTGTCCAGGTAACTGATTCATTAGGATGTGTGGCTTATGACACCGTATTGATTGATGATAATAGTAATTTAGATTTCACCTACAATGTCAATCATGGGATATTATGCGATGGATCCTGTGATGGGTCTGTTGAAATTACTGATGTATTTGATGGTAAAGGTACAGTAGCCAATTATACTGTGGATTGGGCCAATGGTGAAAGCGGTAAAATTGCCAACATGCTTTGCCTTGGCGATAACCAGGTAACTGTTACTTCAAATGCAGGTTGTAAAAAGACAAAGGTAGTAAGCATCAATAAAAAAGACATGTTTGATGCAACTATCTACACAATAGATAATTATACTCAATCCAATGATTTCTGCGTGGGTTCAGCCACCGTAACACCCAGAGGGGGTGATTTAACACAGGGTAATATTTACATCCTGGAATGGACAGATAGTAATGGAAAAATATTGTCCGGTAGGCCGGATACTATTACAACAGCAGGTAATTCCTCACAGTTAGCAGAATTATGTAAAGGTTCCTATAATGTTAAGATAATAAACCAAAGAGCAGATGGAAATACCTGTATCATTACAAAATCATTTGATATTAATCGTGATACATTACGTTATAACATTGATAGTATTCACCATATTGCTTGTTATGGTGATACAACCGGTTATGTTGAAATTACTGCCGAGGGTGGTTTTGGAAGTTACTCCTATACCTGGAGTGGAGGAAGTATAGATTCAGTTTTACATACTTCAAAAATTGACAGCGTAATGGCCGGAACATATCATTTAACTATTACAGACGATATTGGAAGCATTATAAAGGATTCAATAATAATTCGCGATTCGGCTAAATATGTGCCTAAATTCATTATTGATCCCACATTATGTTCTCAGCCAACAGGAGTTATAAGAGTTGACACATTGAATTCAACAGGAGGTACTCCGGACTTTAACTATTTATGGGTAAATGAAAATATGGATACTGTGGGAACCGGTTATCTGCTATCAAATATTGATGTCGGATTATACACTGTGTTTGTCACCGATGCTAATAATTGTCAGGTTACCAGCACGCTCCGAATGAATGATGATTCACCATTTACCATGGATATTCTTAAAGTAAAAGGAGTCACTTGCTACGGGTTTGAGGATGGAATTTTAGAGGCGAATGATTATGACAGTGGTGTTAGTCCAATAACCTATAAATGGTCGACAGGAGCAAATGACACCTTAAAAACCTTAACAGATATTGGTGCAGGAACGTACAGTGTTATAGCGACTGATGATTCAAGTTGTGTTCGCTACGATACTATTTCTATTGTATCTGACCAGGACAGTATCACTTTTGAATTGGTTGATACGGTTCAGAACACTTGTTATACAGACACAGTTGGTCAGGTAAGCTTTAATTTGCTATCTGGTAAAAAAGATGCTACCTACAATTATTTCTTAAAAGATGTGAATAGTATTAATCCGATCCAACAACAGGATTCTAATTTCAGCAACTTGTCTACAGGTAAATATAAAGCGTTTATTATAGATGGATCGGGATGTAGCAGCGAACAATTGCCATTCGAATTTTTATCGCGATCGCCGCAAATGATTAAATATTTTGAAATTATTAAACCTGCCAGCTGTAATTATTTTACTGACGATGGAGAAATGCGAGTTAGTATTAAAATGGGATATTTCAACCAGGAAGCCCCTGACTTGGTGAATGATGTTATTACCTATGGCTTTGAGTGGGATGGAAATCCGGCCTGGAACAACGATACCCTTTCACAGGCTATAGCAGGAAAGCACATTGTTAAAGTATCGGATAACCTGGGTTGTACAAACACATTCGATTCTGTTATGTCATCGAATACACAGGTGTTTATTGACAATTCTTATATCACCGGGTCATTGCTGGCTAAAGATTATTTATGTCCTGATGATACGGTACAATTATTTGTTGAATCTGTTTCTCCTGACTCCATTGTGTGGAATAACCAGGTCTACATTATTGGTAATCCACATAATGCGTTAGTACAAACGGCAGCTCATACAAGCGAAACATTTATGCCTACAGCTTATTACAAAGGTTGCCGTGATGTGGATACTATATTTGTAGGAAGATACGCGATTGATACCTTGATTGCAGCAGTTGATGAGCAAAAGATATTTGCAGGTCAGGAACTGACACTAACGGCAAATAAACCTGATGTTACTTACAGCGAATTGATGCCATTTGATGTAACACATTGGTTTACATGGACATCGAATGCCGGAGTTGTAACCTGGCAACCATCACCACCTGACAGCATCCAGGTAAAGGCAAAACCCTCAGATAATGTTATGTTTACCGTTTATGATTCTATCAATATAGTAAATACAAGCTATTCAACAAGAACTTGTTTGTTAAGCGATACAGTATCAGTAATGGTATTCCCGGAATTTAATCCTTCAAAAGGGTTCACTCCCAATGGTGATGGAATGTTTGATGAATGGGATTTACCAGGTTTAGATGGCTATGACAATGTATCAGTTCAAATATTTGACCGTTGGGGTGGCTTGGTATGGGAAAATGACGGCAACTACAATTCCAATAAATGGAAAGGTACAAATATGAAGGGTAAACCAGTACCATCGGGTACTTACTACTATATAATCAAATATGGAGATAAAGATACGGGAACAACAACTAAACCAGGATCCGTTACAATTATAAGGTAATATGAAAGCACTAAATAAAATACTTATAATAGTTTTGTTGGCTGTAACCCAAATGGCTATGGCACAACCCATGTTCCAGTTTTCACAGTATATGTTTAACGATTATATGTTAAACCCGGCTATTGGAGGCACCAATGATTACTGGCAAATACGTTCAAACTTCCGTCAACAGTGGGCCGGCATAAAAGATAGTCCGGGTAGTCCAACAACTTATATGTTAGCTGCCTATGGACCACACAAGACCATGCCAATGGGTTATGGTGGTTATTTATTCAACGATGTGGCTGGCCCGATTGGATATATGGGTTTATATGGATCGTATGCTTACAGTATCAGGGTTTCAGGTGAAATAAGGTTATCCATGGGTCTTTTTGCCGGGATGATTCAAAACCGGGTTGATTTATCGGTACTTAGTCCTGAGGATCCGATTGTGGCTGAAAATGGTTCAAAAGTTTCCAAATTTATGCCTGATGGATCATTAGGTTTGTATTTATATACATCGCAGTACTTTTTTGGATTATCATTCAATCACTTGTTGTTTAACAACGCCTCGCTTTTAAAGAATTACGACCCAAGCTTTAATTTGAGCGAAGCACGTATTAAACCCTACTTCAATATTCAGGGCGGATACAAATATAATCTTGACAGGAATTTCGATATTTATCCTTCCGTACTTATGAAAGCGGCTCCTGCTTATGATTTTATTACCGACATTAATGTGCGCACCATTTATCAAAAAATGGTTTGGGGTGGGATAGGATTTCGTTATTCATTTCATAATCCCGAATCCTTTATTGTTTTTGTTGGGTATAATTATAACGATTTGGTTAATATAGGATATTCATATGATGTTACTTTGTCAAAATTTGGTCGTCAAAGCATGGGTTCTCATGAAGTTATGATAGGTGTGAAATTTAACGATATCAGAAAATCACGATCGAAAAGAAAGATTAGGTAATATATGAGAACAAAAATAACTACCATAATAATCTTTGTTGGAATCAGTATTCTTTTTGGATGTTCCCGGAGTTCAGGCAGCCAGGGAATTTTAAATAAAAGCAAATTTGTTGATGTATTGGTTGATATCCATATGGCCGATGCTGTATTATCGGTAGAGGGTTATCGGATTTATAGCGATTCTACAAAAATAAGATTGTACTATAACGACGTTTTAAAAAAGCACAATGTAACTCAACAACAAATTGAAAATACGTTAAAGTATTATAGCAAAAATCCACGTCAATTTGAAAATGTTTACAAGGAGGTCTCGGAAAAGATTGGCAAACTTGAAGAGGAATACGAAAAAAAGAATAAGACTAAAGATTCGCAGAAAGGGGCTTAAAATGGAAAAGCTCCTTTTTTTTTGTAATATTGTTGTCTAAATTTTAATATGAGCGAAAATTTTGATATAAGGAGTGACGTAAATTTTTCAAATGAGAAAGAGTTTGAGCAAAAACTCAGGCCGCTTAATTTTGATGACTTTAACGGACAATTTAAAATTGTCGAAAATTTGAAAGTTTTTGTTGAAGCAGCTAAAATGAGGGGAGATGCTCTTGACCATGTTTTATTGCATGGGCCTCCCGGTTTGGGGAAAACTACTTTATCAAACATTATTGCTAACGAATTAAATGTGGGATTTAAAATCACTTCAGGTCCTGTCCTTGATAAACCCGGGGATCTGGCTGGTTTGCTTACAAATCTTGAAGAGAACGATGTCCTTTTTATTGATGAAATTCACCGGTTAAATCCTGTTGTGGAGGAGTACTTGTACTCTGCCATGGAAGATTTCCGCATTGATATAATGATTGATAAAGGACCAAGTGCCCGTTCGGTTCAGCTAACCCTGAATCCATTTACACTTATAGGAGCTACTACACGATCAGGTTTATTGACAAGTCCGCTACGTGCGAGGTTTGGAATAAACTCACATTTAGAATACTACGATGCCAATATCATCCAAAAAATCATCAAACGTTCAGCCTCAATTTTAAAGGTTCCCATTGATGAAGACGCTTCGGTGGAAGTTGCATCCCGTAGCCGGGGAACCCCAAGGATTGCAAATGCTTTGCTCCGAAGAGTAAGAGATTTTGCCCAGGTAAAAGGTGAAGGATTCATAAACCTTGAAATTGCCAAATATTCACTTGAGGCCTTGAATATTGATCAATATGGGTTAGATGAGATGGACAACCGTATTTTATCGACAATAATCGATAAATTTAAGGGTGGACCTGTTGGTATAACAACTATTGCCACAGCAGTTGGTGAAGATGGTGGAACTCTTGAAGAAGTTTACGAGCCCTTTTTAATAAAAGAAGGATTTATTAAGCGAACACCACGGGGACGGGAAGCAACCGAAAAAGCTTACAAACACTTGGGAAAGGTTCATTCGAGTCAGCAGGGCGAGCTTTTTTAATTCAACTATTTCATACTATTCCCAAACTTATATCACAACCATGAATATTTAGTACATTCACCAGCACCCTAGTGCGAGGAGCTTCAATTTAAAAGAATGAAACAATTTTCCAGATCTGAATTGACACAAAGCATTAAGAAGAAAGCGATTGAACTTGGATTTAACGGAGTCGGTATAATTAAGTCGGAAGAAGTTCAAGGGTTTTCTGAAGCACTGCAAAGTTGGTTACAAAACGACTATCATGCCAGCATGAAATACATGACACAAAACACGGATAAACGATGTAATCCTGCTATTTTGGTGCCCGGATCAAAAAGTGTGATTTCCTTAATTATTTCATATTACCCGGAGAAGCTACAGTCCTATAACGTTCCTCAAATAGCAAAATATGCTTATGGTTTGGATTATCATGAGGTATTGAAAGACAAAATGCAGCAACTTTGGGATTATATCATGGAAATGTATCCATCGCTTGAGGGAAGAACATTTGTGGATTCAGCGCCGGCTTCCGATAAACAATTGGCAGTAAAAGCGGGTTTGGGCTGGCTCGGTAAAAACAGTTGTTTAATTAATCCGGAAATAGGCTCATTTGTTTTTATTTGTGAACTTATAATAAACATGGAATTGGATTACGATAAACCTTACCAATCTAATTTTTGTGGCAATTGTACCCGATGTATTGATAATTGTCCCACAGGTGCAATTGTTCGGCCAGGTATAATTGATAGTAACAAGTGTATTTCGTATAATACCATTGAAAACAAATCGGTTACATTGCCTGCTGAGTTAAATGGCAGATTCAGTAATTATCTGTTTGGATGTGATATTTGCCAGGATGTTTGCCCGTGGAATAGAAAATCCATAACAACCAATGTAAATTCATTTTTTCCTTCCGATAAGTTTTATCAACTAGGGTGGGATGAATGGCAGGCAATGGATAAAAATGAATTTAATACAATTTTTAAACAATCGCCTCTAAAGAGAGCAAAATACGAAGGATTAAAAAGAAACTTTGATTTTATTACTAAAAAAGTATAAGCGAGACACCTAATTCAAATGGAGTAATTTTTGGGCCTTTATTCTGCTCGACTAATTGCGAAAGTGAATAATACGAATGAAAAAGAAATTTTCCATAGCCAACCCGGAATGTAACTCCGTAATTGAATTTTGAAATATGTTCAATATCGAACCGTTTTTCTTTTATTTTTTCGCCGGTATCTAAATTTGTCCCAATATACTTTGTGTGTACATTTATTAACATTCCTACCCTAATTCCAGCATAAATTTTAAAACTTCGTCGGGTTTCTTTGCTGGGATTTGTCCTTATTCGTAATTCGAGAGGTACGGTGAGGTAATTTGTGTTAATCTTATATTTTGAATAATTAATGGTATCGGGTATCGGTAAAAACCATATGGAATCACTATTGGTAAAAATGTATTCTTTTAAGAAATAGTTTTGACTTGCTAAACCAAATCCCATAGCCATGGCAACATTTGACTTCGTGCCAATTATTGGATACATCATCTGAAAATTAACTCCACGGGATAAAAGAGTTGGTGAAGGAGCCTTTTTATCGGAAAGCCAGTGTGTTGAATTTAGTGAAAATGATAGTTGATCCTTAGAGAAATACTTATTGTATTTTTCCGGAACATACTGCGAAAAGCCATTCATTTTCGTTGTTACGATAATAAAAATCAGCCAGATGTAACTATATTTTCTCACAAAGTAAATTTAACATATTTGGTTAATAGCGAGCAAATTTTTCAACAGCGCAATTGAAACAAAAGAAGCATAAATTATTGAAATAAAAAAAAAGCTGCCCTTTTGGGCAGCTTAATTATATCTTAAAAAGAACAATTATTCTTTAATAAATCTTTCTGAGCGGCTTAAACCCGTTTCAGAAGTTAATGTGATAATGTAAATTCCTGATTTCATGCCAGAAGTACTAATGCTCATTTGAGTACTTGAAACTTCTTTAGTCATCATGGCTTGTCCTAAAATATTGCTGATAGTGATCTTACTTATTCCATCAAGATTAGTTACATTAAGAACGTTGCTAACAGGATTTGGATAAATTGAAACTGCAGCTAACTGATCTTCAGATATACCTACTTTTACAACAATATCATCAGCACTACGTGGATACAATTCAAACATTGTTTTATATTGTGCACTTATACCCATTAAACTTGTATAAACTTCACCCACAGTTGGAGTATATGCATACATTTTGTTATAAACAACCAGTGTATCGGATGTGCTTGATGATTGTACAACTTTCCAGGTATTAGAACCGTCAAATGTTGCACACTCAACATCGGTTAATTTAACCAAAACGCTTTCGTATTGTTCTGTGTTGAAATCAGCAACTGATACTTCAGTTGGATCAGCCATGGTATTTCCGCTATTTAAGATAGTTACGGTAGGTTTGCCACTAATTTCAGTCTCACCATTATATTCCTGAACCTGACCCATTACTGATACTGAATCACCTTCTACAGGATCGGTACTTCCGTAAATATAAATGCCATTCCAAGCACCGGCACCATCCTGAATGTATAAGCCACTTTTATCTTTTGCAACTACAACTCCAGTGGTAGATACTAATGAATCTTTAAGTGGGCTATCACCTGATGCATCTTTAGTGTACTGAATGTCATAAATAGATGCTTCAATTGGTTTTTGACCATTAATAACAGCTACACTCCATGCTTTTTTTGTACCGTCTTGAGCAGTAACAATGTATTTTACAGGAGCACTAAAGTCAAGAGTTGTTCCTGTTGTTGGAGAAACCTGAGCACCGGTTGAAACTGTGATTTCAGGAGTAAGAGCTGATAAATCAGTATCCCAAGCAACAGTTGAAGTAACCTGAGCAGATTCAGTATCAATCATTGCTGGTGAAATTTCTTCAGCCAATACAAAAGTCATGATATCAGCACCGTTTGCCAATTCAATGATTGAAACACTATCCAATAAAATTCCAACAGTGTCAGTACTTTGTACAGAAAAGATAAATTCTGCACCGGTCGTACTATTTGCAGCAGTAACATTTTGAGTGTAAACTGTCCATGCGGTATCTGCTTTAACATATGGGTTATAGGTACCATAACCACTTCCGGTTGATCTTTTATCGTAAATATTGGTTCTAATATTACCAACACCTTTTACGACAAACGAAATTTGGTAAGTAGTACCTGCTTTAACTTCAATAGAATCAGTGTTGAAGCGTTTGTGGCTGGTACTGTTGTTTACCAGTTTTACTGAAGCTGTACCTTCATAAGCATCAGTTGATTTTGAAACATTGGATGAATCAATGGTAGTTTTGACTCCCATCCAATTTTCAGGAGTTCCGTCTGCTTTCCAGCTTTCAAAACCGCCATTTTGCACAAGGTTTTGTGCGCTCAGGCCGATGAAAGCAATTAAAGCAAAACTTAGCAAAGTAAATTTTCTCATAATAGTAGTATTTATTTGTTAGTAAAAAGTTACTTAAAATACGGGTTAAGCAACTGTGCAAAGATATATTATAAATAAGTAATTACCTAGATACAATAACCTTTAATAGATAAAAATAATATTTATTTTGGTATTATTAACAATAAATTTAAACTCTGTTTTTATAAAATTAACATAGCATCGCCGTAAGTCCCAAAACGATATTTTTCCTTAATGGCTTTGTGATAGGCATCAAATAGAAAATCGTAACCGGCAAAAGCCGAAACCATCATTAACAGAGTACTCAAAGGAAGATGGAAGTTTGAAATCATACGTGTGGCTACACTAAAATCATAAGGAGGAAAAATGAATTTATTTGTCCACCCTTCATAAGGATTTAAGTATCCATTGGTTGAAACAGAGCTTTCGAGTGTGCGCATAACTGTAGTTCCTACAGCGCAAACATGTTTACGTTTATCTTTGGCAGCATTTACAATTTTTATGGCTTCATCGGTAATTATAATCTGTTCTGAATCCATTTTGTGTTTTGTCAAATCTTCAACATCAACCGTACGGAAATTGCCCAAACCAACGTGTAGCGTAACCTCAGCAAAATCTATCCCTTTTATTTCAAAACGTTTTAACAGCTCACGACTAAAATGTAATCCCGCTGTTGGGGCTGCCACAGCACCTTCATGTTTTGCAAAAATGGTTTGATACCGGTCTTTATCTTCCGGAATAACGTCTCTCTTTATAAATTTTGGAAGAGGAGTTTCACCTAAGCTGTACAGATTTTTCTTAAACTCGTCATACGGGCCATCATATAAAAACCGAAGGGTACGTCCACGGCTCGTGGTATTGTCGATAACTTCAGCAACCATAAGGTCATCATCACCAAAGTATAGTTTATTTCCAATTCTGATTTTTCTTGCCGGGTCAACCAAAACATCCCATAAGCGCTGTTCGCGGTTTAATTCGCGCAACAAAAACACTTCAATTTTAGCCCCGGTTTTTTCTTTATTTCCATACAATCGTGCCGGAAACACTTTAGTATTATTAAAAACTAATACATCCTGATCGTCAAAATAATCAATAATGTCTTTGAAAATTCTGTGCTCAATCTTACCGGTCGCCCTGTCTATCACCATTAAACGTGATTCATCTCTATTCTCTGCCGGATGTAATGCAATTAATTCTTCGGGAAGCTTAAAACTAAACTGTGATAACTTCATTTTATATATATGTTAAATTTTCGAGGTGGTTTATACGAACTTAATTTTAAATTAGTTGCAAATTTTTCATAAATTTTTCGAATTCAAAAATTTCGTAAGCATTTTCTACATCAAAATCTCCGATTTTTGTTCTGCGCAATTGCGTTAAATATGCTCCGGAGTTTAAAGATTTTCCTATATCATTAGCCAACGACCGTATATATGTTCCTTTGCCGCAATTAATTTTAAGTTTAACGTAAGGCAAATTAAACTCTATTATTTCTATTGAATGAATTACAATTCTATTAGGTTTTAGTTCAATTTCTTTTCCTTGTCGTGCGGCTATATAGGCTTTTTGTCCATCCACTTTTTTTGCCGAAAATACAGGTGGCACCTGTTCTATTTCACCAATAAAAGTACTCAAATTTTGGTTAAAAAGTTCTTGCGTAATATGTTCGTAATCAAATTTTTCCGATTCATCTGTCTCGCTGTCAAACGAAGGAGTAACCGCACCAAATTTCAATGTGGCAATATATTCCTTATGTTGTGCCTGAAACGTTTCAATTTTTTTAGTCATTTTACCTGTACAAACCACCAATAGTCCTGTAGCAAGTGGATCAAGAGTACCTGCATGACCAACTTTAATTTTTTTTACTTTATAGGCTGAGCGTAACAGATATCGGATTTTGTTAACAATATCAAATGATGTCCAGGTAAGTGGTTTATCTATTAAAATTACTTCGCCCTCAATAAAATTCATTAAAGCACATTAAGTTCAACACCAGTGGCAAGTAAAATAAGAATTATTGCTCCAACTATTATTCTGTAATAACCAAATACTTTGAAACCGTTTTTGGTTAAAAACGCTATAAATGATTTAATAGCAATGAATGCTACTATAAAAGCGACTACATTTCCAAATATCAGCATACCGATATTATCGGTTGTGATGGATTTATAATTCTCAAGTAATTTATAACCTGAGGCGGCTGCCATGGTTGGTACTGCTAAAAAAAATGAAAATTCAGCAGCGTTTTTCCGGTTAAGTTTTTGAGTCATACCTCCTATTATAGTTGCTGCCGAACGTGAAACACCCGGTATCATGGCAATTACCTGAAAAAGGCCAATAATAAAAGATTTTTTATAAGTAACTTCCTGTTGTTTTTCGTTTGGATTTTTAAACCAGTTATCGACAAAAACCAGGATAATTCCACCTAAAACCAACATTACTGCCACTACGGCTACATTTTCAAGCAAGGTGTCGATGAATTTACCAAACAGCAATCCAAAAAAAGCTGCTGGTAAAAAAGCTATTAAAAGCTTGTAATAAAAATTCATACTCTGCATAAACTTTTGCCAATAAATAATAACCACCGAAAGGATGGCACCAAATTGAATGTTGACAATAAAAGCTTTGACAAATTCTGAATTTTCGACTCCTAATAATTTTTCAAAAATAATCATATGCCCGGTCGAAGAGATAGGCAAAAATTCTGTAATTCCTTCTACTATAGAAATAATTAACGCTTGTAACCAATTCATTCAGATAATACGGATTATTCTTTGGGTTTTTTCATAATAGCATAAATCTCAAAGACAAAACCCGCAAAAGCAAGAAATGGGGCAAGCGTAATTCGGGTGAAACTAAACATAGAGGCATTAAACACGTTTGGGTCGGTCGATTTTCCTCCTGCCATCAGGATAAAACCCAAAATAATTACTGCCAGTCCAATGCCCATCAGTATAAAGTTGCTGCGTTCAAGAGCAAATTCAATTTTTTTATTTTCCTGAGTATTACTCATAATAATAATATTTAATAATATAGATCGTCGGTGCGTAATTTCAAATATTTATTCACCGCAAACCAAGTTGATAACCAAACAATTACAAAGCCTATCACCATTACTATTCCAAAAAGCACAGCGAGCGTATCAATATCGTTTAAAATTGATAATTCCGGTACTTGTGTGGCTATGGCGTAAACAATACCTCCCAAAAGTAAATAAGTAATAAAAATTGAATAAAATGCATGTGTCAGACTTTTGGTAATGAAAGGAGTACGGACAAATTTACGCGTCGCACCGACTAATTGCATAGTTTTAATTAAAAAGCGGCGTGAATAAACGGTCAACCGGATGGTATTATTTATTAATGATAATGAAATCATCAGTAACATGGCACTAAAGGCCAATAAAATGATACTGATTTTACGTATATTACGGTTCACAATTTCAATCAGCGATTTTTGATAAGCCACTTCCTTAACCTGAGGGTAACTCATAATTTTATCTTCAATTTTTGATATACTGTCGGCATTGGCATATTCAGCAAACAACCTTACATCAATACTTGGTAATAGCGGATTATAACCAAGGAATTCGATAAAGTCTTCACCCAATTCTTCCTGAAGTTCCTGGGCTGCTTTTTCTTTGGTAATATATTCTGTTGATTTTACAGCCCGTATTGCATCCAGATTTTTTTGAAGCCTAATCATTTCAACCTCACGAATATTGTCTTGAAGAATTACGGTAAAGCCAATATTTTCCTTAACATGACGCGAAAGTTTCCGGGCATTCAATATAAGCAGACCAACAATGCCAATTAATAATAATACCAACGAAATACTGATAATTGAAGTCAGATAGGAACTTCTAAGTTTACGTTTTGATATTTTTTGTTCTCGCCCGCTCATAATCTAAAATTGCTGCAAAGATATAAATAATTCTCATCAGAATATCTTTGACAGCAATTTGCTATATTTTTTAAAGAGGCTTATTCTTTGTTTTTTAATAAAGGGTACAGCAGGTATCCTAAACATACTAACAATAATAAAATTGAACTAGCATACGATACTGCTACACTTAACGGAAATGCTGCCGGCTTAAACCGCCATTCAATCTTGTGTTCACCTTTAGGAATAATCATTGCCCGTAGAACATAATCGGCCCGGAAATATTTCGCAGGCTTACCATCTATATAAGCCTTCCATCCTTTGGGATAATAAATTTCAGAGAAAACAGCTGCCTGATCGGTTGCCGAATTTGAGGTATATGACAGGTAATTGGGTTTATACTCATTTAAAACAATTTTTGAGGTTGAATCGGCTGCGAAACTTGTTGTATTATATGTTTCAGCAAATTTCTTATCAGCAACTGCTGTTGTTTTTAAATTAACCTCTCCAATGGTTTTTATTTCACCATCAGCATTCGGAACTTCTTTAATCTGGTCAACAAACCAGGCATTTCCATAACACGCGGTATTTACTAATGGGAACGATTTAGGATTAATTATAATATATTTTGTGTTAAGCATATTTAAAACAGGCTGTTGAGCTATTACTTCGTAAGGGTTGCTTTGGTTTTTGGCTTGAAATTTACTGATAATTGTCTGGATTTCAGGGGCAATGTAGTAATCAATCAATTCCTGGTAACGACGCATCTTTGCTCCGTGATAACCACCGATCGATTTGTGATAATAGGATGTTGTAGCATCATTAAAGGTGCTTACGGTTAAATTCAACACTCTGAAATCAGGGTCGGTATCTTTCAACAGGTACTTGTCGGCTTGAGTTGGTTCAAACTCTTGTGTGGCCGCTTTTGCACTTTCAAAATTATCATTATTAAGATATCTTTTATTTACGGGCCACATATCGAGTAGCAAAAGAACAATCAGAGCGGGGTACAGGTATTTTTTATCTACTTTATTTTCGTAACCCAACCAAACTAAAATTGCTGCTAAAATTATGAAAAAGAACGAACGAAAAGCATCGCTACGCAAAAGTGATTGCCTGTCAGCTCTAAGCACATCTACTAATACTTGTTGCATTCCTGCATCGTTGGCACTACTGAACGAAAACATCCCTGAGAATACGCCAAAGAACAGACTAAATCCTGCTGTAAGGCCAAGAGACCAATACAGCGCTTTTTTGAATTCTTTAGCATTAATTTCGTCACTAAATATTTTCGATAAAGCAACGATACCTAATAAAGGCATGGCAAATTCGGCAATAACCAGGGTCATGGAAACTGTCCGGAATTTGTTGTAGCCCGGAAAATAATCCATAAATAAGTCAGTTAAAGGCATAAAATTTTTACCCCATGCCAACAGGATGCTCAATAGAGTTGCAGCGGCAAGCCACCATTTAAGCGGACCTTTAACCAGGAAAAGGCCCATTACAAATAAGAAACAGATAATCGCTCCTATATATACAGGACCTGAAGTAACTGGTTGATCGCCCCAATACAAAGGCAACTGTTTTATCACTTTCTTAGCAGCTGTTCTTCCCTGTGCCTGAGCAAATAATTTATAGGTTGCCGATTTTTCACTTAAACTTCCTGCTGAAGCTCCTCCTTTAAAATCAGGTATTAGTAAAGTAAAGGTTTCACCTACACCGTAGCTCCATTGTGTGGCATAATCCTTATCAAGGCCCGATGTTTTAACATCCTGATTATTGGTAAGTTCGGAAGGACCGCGAATGGAGAATTTTCCGTACTGGTTTGTAAAGTAAAGACTCGTGGCATTAACTCCAATAGCTAACAAAATCCCTGCAACATTATAAATAATAGGTTTAACAAGAGTAGTATACGATTTTTCTTTAATGGTTTTAACAAGCCAGACAATTGCAAAAATAAATAAAATGATTAGCGTATAATACGTTATTTGATAATGGTTTGCCCTAATCTGAAGCGTAAGGAAAAAGGCCGCTAAAAGGGCTCCTCCCAACGGTTTTTTGCTAAAGGAAATATAAATTCCGGCTATAATCGGGGCCATGTATCCAATAGCGAAAGCCTTTGTGGCATGACCGGCTCCAATAATTATGAAAAAGTACGACGAAAAGGCAAAAGCTACAGCTCCGGCCACAGCCAGTATAGGTCGAATGTTAAACGCCAACAAGGCAATGTAAAAACCAATCAGGTATAAAAACACGATCGACATTTGTTCATTGTGCCACACTTTTAATACACGGTTAACTACACTAAATACTTTATCGCGATTAGGTGAAATAAGATAAGTTGGCATACCACCAAACATACTATTGGTCCACAGAGTGGTTTCGCCGGTTTTGTTTTTAAAATTTCGTATTTCCTGCGACATGCCTTTATAGGTAGAATAGTCGTGCCTTTTTAGCACTTTCCCTTGCATAACAGGTGTAAAATATGCCACACTTATTCCCAGGAAGAATATTATGGCAGCCAAATGGGGAAGTAATTTTTTATAGTCTAACATTTTAATCATAGTTGTTATTTTTAGCAAAGTACAAACCTACATATTTTTTCTTATAGAATCAGCTACAATAATAAACAGATTAGTAATACCGTAAATTATTCAGAGTTATAATTATTTTATACTTTTAACGCCTCATTTTACTGATGATTATGAGCAAAAAAGTATTAATGGTATTAGACGAGGAATTTCCTCCTGACGACCGGGTTTATAAAGAGGCTCAAACCTTATTATTAAATGGATTTCAGGTTTCAATAGCTTGCTATACTTTTAAAGACAGACCTCATTTTGAACAGGTTGACGGCATAAAAGTATATCGTAAAAAAATTCCTGGGTTAATATATAAATCAAGTGTGGCGGTTTTGAAATTGCCGGTTTATTTTAATTGGTGGAAACGTTATATAAAACAGACCATTAAAAAAGAGACATTCGATATTATCCATATTCATGACTTACCGCTAAGTAAAGTTGGAGCCTATTTTAAGAAAAAATTTAAACTGAAATTAGTAATTGATCTGCATGAAAACTGGCCTGCACATATTTCCAGGGCAACTCACACCAATACTTTTTTTGGAAAATTATTATCATCGAAAAAGCAGTGGGTAGATTATGAAAAAAATATTTTGAAAAATGCCGATAGAATAATTACAGTTGTTGATGAAATGAAAAACAGGATTGCAGAGGCAGGCCATGATTCCGGGAAAATTATTATACTGGAAAATACTATTGCTCCTGAGAATTTTAATGCATTTGAATACAAACCGGACACCCGACATTTCACATTATTTTTTGCGGGAGGGTTAAATATTGAACGGGGGTTACAATATGTAATTCCTGGATTAAAATATTTGATTGATGAGATCCCAAATATTAAATTGCAAATAGTTGGAAAAGGTAGTTATCAGAATCATCTGGAAAAACTAGTGCATGAAAATCAATTAGAAAATTATGTCGATTTTTTAGGATGGAAACCCTTACAAGAGGTTCTTGAACTGACCGCTGCGGCCAACCTAACCCTGATTCCCCACATAAAATGGGAACAAACAGATTGTTCATCGCCAAACAAACTTTTCCAATGTATGTTGCAGGGAGTACCTTTGGTTGTGTCAAATTGTAATTCAGTGCAACGAATTGTAGAACAAACAAATTCAGGGGTTTCGTACACGTTCGATAACATGAAGGAATTTGCTGAAAAGGTGCTCTATTTATACAAAAATCCTGAAATAATGAAGCAAATGAGCGTAAACGGAACCTTAGCAGTTCATGATCATTATAACTGGCAAAACACATCAAGAAATTTTATTGCCGAATATAAAACATTGTCAACATGAAGATAGCGACTATTGTTGGAGCACGCCCTCAATTTATAAAAGCGGCAGTTTTAAGCAGGGTCATTAAACAACATTCTGAAATAAAGGAAATTATCATCCATACAGGACAGCATTATGATAACAATATGTCTGAAATTTTCTTTAAAGAACTTGAAATTCCTGCGCCGGATTATAATTTAGAGGTTGGATCAGGTTTGCATGGGGAGCAAACCGGCAAAATGCTTGAACGAATTGAAAAAGTTTTACTTGAAGAAAAACCCGATTGGGTTTTGGTGTATGGAGATACTAATTCAACCGTTGCCGGATCGCTGGCAGCCTCAAAGTTACATATTCCGATTGCCCATGTTGAAGCAGGTCTTAGAAGTTTTAACCGGAAAATGCCTGAGGAAATTAATCGTATTGCTACCGATCATATTTCAGATTTACTTTTTGCGCCAACTCAAAATGCTATGAATTTGCTGAAAAAAGAAGGTCTTGAGGCGACGAGTATTTTGAGCGGAGACGTAATGTACGATTCAGTTCTTTATTATAAAGAAAAAGCTCTTAACAAATACCATCGTGATGACTTGCCTTTTAAAGAATATTACCTGGCAACCATCCACAGGCAGGAAAACACAGATGATAAAAAAAGGCTACAGAATATTTTTACGGCATTTTCGGAATTAGACAAACCGGTTATATTGCCCTTACATCCGCGCACTAAAAAGCTTTTAAGCGAAATTAAGTATTCTGGTAATATCAAAATAATTGAACCTGTAGGTTATTTAGAATTATTGTTTTTGCTAAATCACAGCACCAAAGTTTTAACCGACTCTGGGGGGTTGCAGAAAGAAGCTTTTTTTATGGATAAACCCTGTATAACTTTTCGTGATGAAACAGAATGGATTGAGACCCTTGAAAATGGCTGGAATTATGTGGTTGGGGCCGATAAGCATGCAATAATAGAAAAAACAAAGCGAATAAAACCTACCGCTAAAGGCAATCCTTTTGGAGATGGAAGGGCAGGAGAAAAGATTCTGGATTTTCTCACAAAAAGGTAAGCAAGCTTAAAATTTTATATTTTTAGTGATGTTCTGTAATCTGGTTGATTGTTTATGAGGCAACATTTAAAACAAATAGGAAAAGATAGTGCCATTTATTCTATTTCGGAACTACTGACCAAAGCAGTTGGAATTTTACTTATACCCATTTATACTCGGTATTTGACACAGGCCGATTACGGTATCATATCATTAATCAGTCCGTTTATTGGAGTGTTGATTATTTTTATTAACCTCGGTATGCGAGGCGCTTTTTCTCGATTTTATTTTGATCACGAATATGGTTCAATTGAGCAAAAAAAGCTTTTTGGAAATATTATTCTTTTCACATCATTTTTTGGATTCATAATTTGTTTGATTTTAACTTTTTTCGGCGAACAAATATTTGTCCCTATTTTTCCAAACGTTCCATTCTATCCCTTTGTGTTTTTAACCATCTGGACAGCCTATTTCGGGTTATTCTACGATTTTAAAATAATACTTTATAAAGTTAGGGTTAAATCGGCTCAATATGGCATTTATAGTTTTTTAAAATTTTTGTTCATTGTATTATTTACCATTTATGCGGTAGTTTTGCTCAAAAAGGGGGCGATAGGCAAAATTTTCTCTGAATTTGCGGTAACAGTGGCATTTGGCATACTGTCTTTCATACTGCTTATTAAAGACATTAAGTTTAACATAAATTTTAAAGACCTAAAGAAAATATTGCAATATTCATTACCGTTGGTGCCACACTTAATTGCGGCAATTATTGCTAATTTTTCAGGACGGTTTTTCATTAATTATTTTGATGGGTTGGAGGAAACAGCAATATTCAATATTGGTTTTTTGTTAGGTTCTATTATGCAAATAATAGTTACTTCAATTAATAATTCATGGGTACCGTTTTTTACTAAAAAGGCGTTGGAAAATAAGGAAGAGGACAAGTTGGTTTTTTCTAAATTAATTACTTACTATACTCTTGTAATCTTGTTAATAGGGATGGTGTTAATCTTTTTTTCAAAAGAGGCTATTTTGGTTTTAGGAACCAAAGCGTATTTAAAAGGAGCATCAATTATTCCAATCATTGTAATTAGTTATATTTTTAACGGTTTCTATTTTATGGCAGCAAGTGGAATTATGCTTGTAAAAAAGGCAGTAAAATATTTGCCCCTTATCACCATATCGGCTACGCTGATTAATATTTTATTGAACTGGATACTGGTTCCTAAGTTTGGTATTGTAGGTTCGGCATTTGCTACTTTAGGGTATTTATTTGTAATGTTTGTGGCAACTTTTACTATTTCACAAAGGGTATATTATATACCTTATCAATACAGAAGGATTTTAACTTTGTTAGGAATTTTTGCCCTTTATGTTTTTACCTATGTTGTTGTACTTAATAAGGTGTCTATAAGCATGTTAATGTTAATTCCCATTAAAATTTTTGTCCTCGTTTCGTTTTTGTTTCTTTTATATATGTTTAGATTTTTTAATAAAAGTGAGATCAGTAATTTAAGGGACATAATACGAAAAGTTAAAGTGAAATATTCAAAATAGATGAAGAATTTTTTTGAGCTTGAAGCAAAAACGGATCTTTCAAAATTAATGTATAAGGGAATATGGGTTTACCCGGTTCTCAAGCAGAATATTGTTTTTCCGGTTGTTATAAAAGGATCGGGGAACAAGGATTATCCATCTTTAAGTAAGCTTGCCATAATTTTTAAAATATTACAGGATGTATTTTATTTTTATTTAAGAAAACCTCCAAAAGGGGCTTATGATCTGCTAATAGCTGAAAACACGCAAAACCGGAGGTTTAAAGTCAACAATAAATCATTTTCTGTTTATGGCGACTCGTTTACATCCTTATTGAACATAGATAGGGCTATATTTATTGAAAGGGGCAGGCCTGTAAAACCGTATTACACACCAAAACCTTACTCAAAAAATATTTTGCATGAAGATTTTCTGATAGATTTATTATTATTCCGAAAAAAGTTTAAAAAGGCCAGAATTAATACAGAATTGTTTGTTGATGCATTTTTAAGACTTGGAATTAAAGTAACAGGGAAAGAAATCCGTAATATTTTAATAAAATTTGAGCTTCTTCAAAGTCATTATTTGAGGATTTTAAAAAAGTACAAACCAAAAAAGGTTTTAGTAATTTGTTCCTACGATTACAGGCAAATGGCTTTAAGTTCGGTGTGCAAAAAACTCAAAATTCCTGTATTCGAAATTCAGCACGGGCATATTTCCGAAACCAGCATAGGATATATATTAAAACAGAAACATGATAATCAGTTATTTCCTGACTATTTTTTTGCTTATGGTGACTATTATAAAAAGTTATTAGTAAATAATAGTAAATATTTTGATCCGGATCAGATTCTGGTTACGGGATCGGTGTTTATGGATTATTTCCTGAAAAATGTTAAATCCGATAGCGAGCAAATACAATTAAACACAACAAAATTAAATATATTAATAACTTCTCAGTTTACAGTTCGGGAACATATAAGAGATTTTGCCATTGGTTTGGCAAAGAAATTACCTGACAACTATCATATATATTTAAAACCACATCCTGGAGAACCAAACCCGGATGATTTTTATAGAGAATTCGATCAGCATGGTAATATTGAATTATTAAAAGGGAATCAAAACATCTTGTTATTGCTTAAGCAAACAAAAATTCATGCCACATGCTATTCAACTTCGGCTTTTGAGGCGGCATTTTTAAAAGTGCCTACAGTTTTTATCGGTGTGGATAGTTATCGGAATAACTATTCTGAAATTGCTGACAATAAAGTATTTAGTGTAGCCAGAACCGTCGATGATTTTTTGCTGCATTTAAAACGGCTAAAAGAAATACAACCAACCGAGCAGGATTTTAAACAAACACCTGAATTTTTTGCCTTTAAAGTTTTGGAAAAACTACAAAAGGCATATTTAAAAATGTAAAAACCGAATTCAAGTATTGGAGGGATACCATTTTAACTATTGCTTTTTTAATTTTACATTTGAAGCGTAAAAATTACTTGATGGATATTTTAAATTTAATAGGACGGCAAAAAGAATTGTTTACTGACGATATTCTTCAGCTGGAGGATGAATTAATACAAATTATTAGCAATTCAAAATTTTTAGTCTTAGGGGGAGCCGGTTCAATTGGACAGGCAGTAGTTAAAGAGATTTTTAAAAGAAATCCCCAAAAATTACATGTTGTTGATATTAGTGAAAACAATTTAGTTGAACTTGTGCGTGATATACGCAGTACTTACGGGTATATAGAGGGCGATTTTCAGACTTTTGCCCTCGATATTGGTTCTATTGAGTATGACAGGTTTATTAATGCTGATGGAGTTTTCGATTATGTGTTGAACCTATCGGCTTTAAAACATGTACGTAGTGAGAAAGACCCGTTCACGCTGATGCGGATGATTGATGTAAATATTTTCAATACCGATAAAACAATCATTCAATCTATTGAAAAAGGAGTTAAAAAGTATTTTTGTGTATCGACAGATAAGGCAGCAAACCCGGTAAATATGATGGGAGCATCAAAGAGGATTATGGAAATGTTTTTAATGCTAAGAAGTCAGAAAATTGAGATATCTACCGCAAGGTTCGCTAATGTAGCATTTTCCGACGGTTCACTACTTTACGGATTTGAACAACGAATAAAAAAAAGACAGCCCATAGCTGCACCCAATGATGTAAAAAGATATTTTGTTACGCCGAAAGAGGCGGGAGAACTATGTTTATTATCGTGTATTTTTGGAGATAATCGTGATATTTTTTTTCCTAAACTTGATGAGAAATTGCACCTGATTTCATTTTCTGAAATAGCCGTCCGATATCTAAACAGCATAGGGCTTGAACCTGTTTTGTGTAAATCGGAAGATGAAGCCCGTGACCTTGCCACGTCAAATTTACATGTAGGGAAGTGGCCGTGTTTTTTTAGTAAAAGCGATACTACGGGTGAAAAAGATATTGAAGAATTTTTTACTGAGAATGAATTGTTAGATATGCAACGGTTACATAATGTTGGAATTATTAAAAATAACCTGAACCTCGAAAGTAATAAAATTGACCATTTCACAGCAGAAATAGCTAAAATCAGAAAGAAAGAATCGTGGACTAAAAAAGATATAATTGATCTTTTTTTTGAAATGATCCCCGAATTTGGACACGAAGAGAAAGGAAAATTTCTTGATCAGAAAATGTAATTTTTTGAAATTATTATGGAGAATTTTCAGAAAGCAGTAGATTTTATACGCGAATTATATAATGAAAAAAGCGGAACGATAGCATTGCACGCACCAAAATTTGGAGGCAATGAAAAAAAATATCTGATCGATTGTATAGATTCCACTTTTGTTTCAAGCGTTGGAAAATATGTTTCGCGTTTTGAAGAAATGATGGCAGAATTTACGGGTTCAAAATATGCAGTAGCTGCAGTTAATGGTACAGCGGCATTGCATATGGCTTTACTTTTGGCCGGGGTCAATGAAGGTGATTTGGTTTTAACACAGGCACTTACTTTTGTGGCAACTTCTAATGCAATAGGTTATATCGGAGCTCAACCGGTATTTTTAGATGTTGACAAAGAAACTCTTGGATTATCTCCTGATGCGGTTAGAAAATTTTTGGAAGATAAAACCTATCAGAAAGGAAATACTTGTTTCTATAAAGAGACGCACAAAAAAATAAGTGCGTGCGTTCCTATGCATACTTTTGGACATCCATGTAAAATTGAAGCTTTAGTTGAAATTTGCAACCAATATAATATTACGCTGATTGAAGATGCAGCAGAATCGTTAGGTTCCTATTACAGGAATATGCATACAGGCACGTTTGGTTTGATGGGAGTATTAAGCTTTAATGGCAATAAAACCATAACCACCGGCGGAGGTGGAATGATAATTACTGATAACAAAGAAATAGCAAAAAAAGCAAAACATCTGACTACAACGGCTAAAGTTCCGCACAATTGGGAGTTTTTTCATGATCAGTTGGGATATAATTACCGGTTGACAAATTTGGCAGCAGCACTTGGATGTGCCCAAATGGAGCAACTGCCTGATTTTTTAAAGACAAAAAGGAAAATTGCTTCTTTATATGCAGATTATTTCAAATCATTGAATATTCAATTTGTTACTGAACCGGCCTTATCTACTTCTAATTATTGGTTAAATGCAATTATTTTAGAGAATAAAGAGCAAAGAGATAAATTTCTTAATTTTACGAATAATCAAGGTATAATGACCAGGCCTATTTGGCAATTAATGAACCGATTACCGGCCTTTCAAAATTGTATTGCCGAAAATCTGGATAATTCTGAATGGTTCGAGGAAAGAGTAGCAAATATTCCAAGTAGTGTAATTTAAAATATGAAGAAACGTTTAATATTAATCGGGGGAGGAGGGCACTGTAAGGCGTGTATTGATGTGATTGAACAAACTCAGCAATTTGAAATAATTGGTATTATTGATCTGCGTGAAAATGTAGGAAAGAAGGTACTGGGATACCCCATTATCGGATCCGATGTAGAGAGCCTGTCTTTTATGGGTAAAACCGATTTTTATTTTATTACACTTGGACAAATAGGATTACCAAAGCGCAGAAAAACTATTTATGAGGAGCTTAAAAGCAAGGGAGCAAAATTCGCAACCATCATTTCGCCCCTGGCTCATGTGGCCAAGAGTGCAAAAATAGCCGAAGGCAGCATTGTAATGCACCAGGCTTTAATTAATGCAGATGCCGAGATTGGGATAAATTGTATCATCAATACAAAAGCATTAGTTGAGCATGATTCTAAAATTCGCAACCATTGCCATGTGTCAACAGGTAGTATTATTAATGGTGGTGTTATTTTGGGTGAAGATAGTTTTTTTGGTAGTGGGGCTGTTAGTAAAGAATATATTCAAATTGAAAAACAAAGTTTTATAAAGGCAAATTCCATTGTTAAGTAAAGTGAAAGTATATATTATAGCAGAAGCCGGGGTTAACCATAATGGTGATCTGCTGCTGGCAAAAAAGCTGGTTGATGCCGCCGCTGAAGCGGGTGCTGATGCTGTAAAATTCCAAACGTTTAAAGCAGAAAACCTGGTTACAAAATCGGCAGCAAAAGCATCCTACCAAAAAGAACTTACTCAAAGTGACGAATCTCAGTTTGAAATGATTAAAAAACTGGAGTTAAACGAGCAGATGCATATATCGTTAATACAGTATTGCCAACAAAAGAATATAGAATTTTTATCTACTCCATTCGACAGTTCCAGCATAAGATTACTGCACAGCTTAGGGTTGAATATTTTTAAAATACCCAGTGGCGAAATTACCAATTTGCCTTATTTGGAAGAAATAGGGAGGTTAAATAAAAAAGTAATATTATCGACAGGTATGGCAACATTAGCTGAGGTTGAAGATGCTGTAAATGTTCTGGTAGAAGCCGGAACTAAAAAGGAAAATATTACTGTTTTGCATGCCAACACAGAATATCCAACACCGATGAAGGATGTAAACTTAAATGCAATGCCAAGCCTGGGTAAATCGCTGGGTCTTAAGTATGGATATTCCGACCATACTTTAGGAATTGAAGTTCCTATTGCAGCAGTGGCTTTGGGGGCAAACATAATCGAAAAACATTTTACGCTTGATAGAACTCTTGAAGGGCCGGATCATAAAGCAAGTCTTATTCCCGATGAGCTAAAAATGATGGTGCATGCAATACGGAATATAGAAAATGCTTTAGGAGACGGAATTAAAAAACCGAGCGACAGCGAAAAAAAGAATATTAATGTGGCAAGAAAAAGCATAGTAGCATCGCAAACAATTCATAAAGGGGAAATTTTTACCTTGGAAAATTTGACGACTAAACGGCCAGGGAATGGCTTATCTCCTATGCTGTGGAAGGAGATTCTTGGTAAAAAGGCGATCCACGATTTTATGCCCGACGATTTAATTGAAATTTAATGAAGATAGGAGTATTAACAAGTACACGAGCGGATTTTGGAATATACATACCTTTATTAAACAAAATTAGGTGTGATAGTTATTTTGAACTAGAAATAATTGCATTTGGAACACACCTTTCTGAAAAATTTGGGAATACTATTAATGAAATTATATCAGCTGGTTTTGAAGTAAAACATAAACTGAACACACTCCCTGAAGATGACACTCCTGAGGCAATAAGCAGCTCAATTGGTGAAACAATAATGAAATTCTCTGCCTTTTGGGAGGCGAATCATTTTAACCTGGTGTTCTGTCTGGGGGACCGTTATGAAATGTTTGCAGCCGTATCGGCAGCTTCTCCATTCAGGATTAAATTTGCACATATTCATGCCGGAGAGACCACCCTGGGAGCAATTGATAATGCATACAGGCATTGTATTTCGCTGATGTCAGAGTATTTGTTTGTAAGCACGGAACCATATAAAAACCGGGCCATTGAAATTTTACAGGAACCGGAGAATATTTTCAATGTTGGTGCTTTGAGCATTGATAATTTAAAACAAATGGATTTTTATAATCCAAATGAGATTAAGCAAAAATTTGACCTGGATATTTTGGTACCAACCATTTTATCAACATTTAATCCTGAAACGGTTGAATTTAAAAAAAACGAAGCATACATTAATCAATTAATTGAAGCTTTTAAACAGCTTCAAAACAAGTATCAGATTTTGATTACCATGCCCAATGCCGATACCATGGGGTTAATGGTCAGGAGAAAATTAGAGCAATTCGCCATTCAGAACCCAAAAATAATTTTAAGGGAATCTTTGGGAATGAAAGGGTATCTTTCATGTATGAAATATAGCAGGTTTCTTTTAGGAAATTCTTCAAGCGGGTTTGTTGAGGCAGCTTTTTTCCCTAAATGGGTGATTAATCTTGGCAACAGGCAAAAAGGGAGGACACAAACTTCAAATATTGTTAATGCGGTAATTTCCTGCGAATCTATAATCGAATCAGTTCATATGATTGAGAATAAAGAGGTATTGCAGGATTGTAATATTTATGGAGATGGGAATGCCGCTGATAAAATAGTTAAAATAATTAAATCACTATGAAGTTAAGTTCCTGTACCATAAACGTAAGCGACAGCTTAAAAAATGCCCTGATAAAATTGAATGACAATCATAAAACATTAACACTCTTTGTTTTAGATCAAAACAAGTTAATAGGAACGTTAACTGATGGCGATATTAGGCGGGGCCTGATAAATGGTTTAGACATTAATAGTTCCATTGATGCATTTATGTACCGTAATTTTAGTTATTTGAACGAAACAAGCAACAGCTTTACGAAGCTTAAAGAATTCAGAAACAGAATGTTAAAAGCTGTACCCATGCTAAATTCTTCAAATGAAATAGTAAGGATATATGATTTTACGGAAATAAAATCAATACTACCTGTTGATGCAGTGATAATGGCCGGTGGAAAAGGAGAAAGGTTATTGCCACTAACATTAAAAACCCCAAAACCGTTATTAAAAGTGGGTAATAAAGCGATAATTGAATATAACCTCGATCGCTTGGCTCAGTTTGGGATTAATAACCTGTATGTCACCGTTAATTATTTGGCGGAACAGATTTTAGAATTTTGTAACAACTATAAAAGTAATATAGATATTACCATTATTAAGGAACAAGCTTTTTTGGGTACAGCCGGGGCTTTAGGCCTGGTAAATGATTTTAAAAATGATGCGATTCTTTTAATGAATTCCGATCTGTTAACCAATTTGGATTATGAGGATTTCTATAAAACATTTATCGACGAAGAAGTTGATATGATGGTGGCTTCAATACCTTACAAAGTAGACTTGCCCTATGCCATATTTGAAACAGACGATAGAAATGTCAAGTCGTTTAAGGAGAAACCTTCCTATACATATTACGCCAATGCCGGAATTTACTTGATGAAAAAAGAAGTTGTTTCCGATATCCCTGAAAATAAAGTATTTAATGCTACCGACTTAATGAATAAAGTAGTAAACGAAGGAAAAAAATTATTGCATTATCCAATTATGAGTTATTGGTTAGATATAGGCAATCACGATGATTTTAACAAAGCCCAGAGAGATATAGCGCATATTGTTTGGTAAGATGTACATAGCAAATAAAATACTGGCTATAATACCTGCCCGGGGAGGGAGTAAACGGTTATCAAATAAAAACCTAAAATCATTGGCGGGCTATCCTCTGATTTACTGGACTATAAGTGAAGCAAAAAAATCAAAATATATTGATAAACTAATCGTATCAACCGAAAATAATGAGATTGCAAAAATTAGTATAAAATACGGAGCCGAGGTACCTTTTATGAGGCCTGACGAACTGGCTACAGATGAATCAGGTACATTTGAAGTGTTGAACCATGCAATTAATGAAATAAAAGATAAGTATGATTATATTTTGTTGCTACAACCAACGTCCCCGCTACGTGAGGTAAAGGATATTGATGAGTTTATTGAAAAAGCTGTAGATTCAGCTAAAAGTATGATTTCTGTTTGCCAGGTCAATCATTCGCCATTATGGAGCAATACTTTACCCGATGATTTAAGCATGGCCAATTTTATTCGTAAAGAAATAATAGGAAAACGGTCACAGGATTTACCCTCCTATTATAGAATCAATGGGGCTATTTATATTGCGCCTATAAGTAAATTTTTAGAAAATCGTGGATTTTTAGGAAGTGAAACCATGGCCTATATTATGGATCGCGAAAATTCTATTGATATAGATACTATCGAAGATTTTGAATTGGCAGAATTCTATTTTGAAAAACGGTTGAAAAATAAAATTCATAACCAATAAAAAAGAACCCTGTCCATACTAGAATAGGGTTCTTTTTTATATGTTTATTTATTTCGAATTCAGGCTACTACAAGCTCCTCTTAACTTCAACTTCTTCGTAAGCCTCAATTACATCGCCTACTTTAACATCGTTGAATTTGTCGATATTTAATCCGCATTCATATCCTGAAGCTACTTCTTTTGCGTCGTCTTTAAATCGTTTCAGCGATCCCAGATCACCAGTATAAACCACAATACCATCGCGTATTACGCGCACTTTTGAGGTACGTTTAATTTTACCGTCGCGAACAAAACAACCGGCGATGGTTCCCACTTTCGTAATTTTAAATACCTCGCGAACCTCCACGGTGGCCACAATTTCTTCTTTAATTTCAGGCGATAACATACCTTCCATGGCATCTTTTACTTCGTTAATAGCATCGTAAATCACCGAGTACAGGCGAATGTCAATTTCTTCTTTTTCAGCCAGTTTGCGGGCTGCCATCGAAGGACGAACCTGGAATCCGATAATAATAGCATCGGATGCAGCAGCCAACAGAATATCTGATTCTGATATCTGACCTACTGCCTTATGTTTTACATTAACCTGAATTTCTTCAGTTGATAATTTAATCAATGAATCAGACAGGGCCTCAATTGATCCGTCTACATCACCTTTAACAATTACGTTCAATTCCTGGAAGTTACCTACGGCAATACGACGACCAATTTCATCAAGGGTAATATGTTTTTGGGTGCGTAATCCCTGTTCGCGGGCCAACTGTTGTCTGCGGTTAGCAATTTCCCGGGCTTCACGGTCACTATCCAAAACATTAAACTTATCACCAGCCTGGGCAGCACCATTTAAACCCAATATCAGAACCGGGGTTGAAGGTCCGGCTTCTTTTACCAATTCATTGCGTTCGTTATACATGGCTTTTACGTGACCGGTATGACTTCCGGCAAGTAAAATATCTCCGATTTTTAAAGTTCCCGATTCAATAAGAACAGTGGTTACATATCCTCTTCCTTTGTCAAGAGAGGCTTCAATTACAGTACCATTAGCTCTTTTATTAGGATTGGCTTTCAATTCAAGCATTTCTGCTTCGAGCATTACTTTTTCAAGTAATTCATTGATATTTTTCCCCATTTTAGCAGAAATATCCTGCGACTGGTATTTACCGCCCCATTCTTCAACTAAAAGGTTCATATTGGCCAGTCCTTCTTTTATTTTATCGGGGTTGGCACCCGCTTTATCAATTTTATTGATAGCAAAAACAATGGGAACATTAGCAGCCTGGGCGTGGTTGATTGCTTCAACTGTTTGTGGCATAATGCTGTCATCAGCAGCCACAATAATTATGGCTACGTCGGTTACCTGTGCACCACGGGCACGCATGGCTGTAAACGCTTCGTGTCCCGGAGTATCAAGGAAGGTAATCTTCCGTCCATCTTCAAGGTTTACGCTATAAGCTCCAATGTGCTGGGTAATACCTCCAGCTTCACCGGAAATAACATTGGCTTTACGGATAAAGTCAAGCAATGAGGTTTTACCATGGTCAACGTGTCCCATTACAGTTACAATTGGCGGACGCGGTTCCAGGTTATCGTCACTATCTTCCTCATCATCAGCGATAGCCTCAAGTACCTCGGCACTTACAAATTGTACTTTATAACCAAATTCATCGGCAACCAGTGACATGGTTTCCGCATCGAGGCGTTGATTTATGGATACAAAAAGACCTAATGCCATACAGGTTCCAATAACTTCATTAACCTGAACACTCATCATGTTGGCCAGTTCATTCACCGACACAAACTCGGTTACTTTCAGAATATTTTTTTCAGCCTCAAGTTTGGCCAGGTCGTCCATGGCTTTTTGGCTTACCATTTCACGCTTATCGCGACGATATTTTGATCCTTTGCTTTTACCTTTTGTTGCAGTCAAGCGGGCAAGAGTATCTTTAATTTGCTTTTGAACATCTTCTTCGTTAACCTCTTGCTTTATAGGTCTTCTTTTCTGACCTTTTTTAAACTGCTGTGTATTTTGTTTTTTATTCCTGTCTCCTTGTCCTTGTTGTTCATTTGGGGTTGAAATATCCACCCGATCCTTGCTGATCCTCTTCCGTTTCTTTTTCTTCCGGTTTAGGTCCTCGTCGCTTGATGATGCAACAGGTTTAGTCTTTTGTTTCGAGGGAAGATCGATTTTTCCAACAACGGTGGGACCCGATAATTTTTCAGTTTTCCGCTGAATGAAATTGTCTCTCCGATCCGTTTTACCCACATTTTTATCTTTGTTTTCGGACGAGGTTTTTTCTTGTGCTTCAACCGGTTTTTTGGCGTTTTCGCGCTCTAAACGTTCTTTAGCTTTTTCTTCTTTTGATTTTCGTGACGGACGGGTTTTCTGATTAAGAAGATTTAAGTCAATTTTTCCAACCACCTTAACATCTTCAAGCTGTTCCACCTCGGTCTTAATTTCTTTATCTTCAATTTCTGCCTCTGGTTCTTGTTCTTTCTCTTCCTCTGGTTTTTCGACTTCTACTTTAACCACCTCTTGTTTCTCTTTAACCTCTGGCTTCTGAGTTTCTTCTTCAGGTTCTTCAACCGGAGCAGGGGGTTCCGGTTCCTTTTTCTTTTTGGGTTCCAGATCAATTTTTCCAACCACTTTTACATGAACATTTTCATCAGATTTGTCTTCAACAGCGGGCTCCTCTTTTGTTTCAGCGGGTGATGCACTTTCTTTTTTAACCGGTTTATGGCTGCTATTGTCCTTGATAATTACTTCCCTTTCAACAGGTTCGCTTTCATCTTCATCAATTTCAATGCGGTCAAAATCATTATCAATTGAAATGGACTCTTGCTTTCCTCTGTGTTTGCCAATTTCAAGTTTTGCTGATTCTTCTTTTAGGCGAATGTCAGTACTATATTCTTTAGTGAGCAAACTGTAAACATCTTGTCCTATTTTTGTGTTCGGATTGGCTTCAATCTGAACACCTTTTTTATGCAAGAATTCTACAATTGTTGTAATACCTACATTAAACTCTCTCGCGACTTTACTGAGCCTTTTTGCTTTATCACCGTCTGTCATTTCTTGACCTTTATTTTAACTTTACCTTTATGTATTCGAAACAAATTTATT
This sequence comes from Bacteroidales bacterium, assembly GCA_046704385.1. Taxonomy (GTDB): domain Bacteria; phylum Bacteroidota; class Bacteroidia; order Bacteroidales; family SZUA-534; genus GH45. Next base: position 34,142 of record JBJKSB010000039.1, read on the forward strand.
TAAAAGTTATTCAAATTCTGATTTTAGTACGCGAATTACCTCATTAATTGTTTCTTCTTCCAAATCGGTTCGTTTTACTAAATCTGAAACCGATAAATCGAGGACGCTTTTGGCTGTGTCGCAACCAATTGCTTTAAGTTCATCTAATACCCAACTTTCAATTTCATCAGCAAATTCTTCAAGATTAACATCTTCTTCGTCTCCGGCAGCTTCGCGGTAAACATCTATTTCGTAACCGGTTAACTGGCTTGCAAGTTTAATGTTTGAACCCCCTTTACCAATTGCCAGTGAAACCTGGTCGGGTTGAAGATAAACATCGGCACGTTTATTTTCCTCGTTTAGTTTAATTAAGGAAACTTTTGCCGGACTTAATGCCCGCTGGATATAAAGTTGTGTATTATTTGTAAAATTGATTACATCAATGTTTTCGTTTCTTAATTCACGAACGATGCCATGAATCCTTGAACCTTTCATCCCAACACAGGCACCAACCGGATCAACTCTGTCGTCGTACGATTCCACTGCCACCTTGGCTCTTTCACCTGGGATGCGTTTAATATTTTTAATGATGATCAGGCCGTCAAAAATTTCCGGAACTTCCAGTTCAAATAACCTTTCAAGGAAAATTGGACTGGTGCGGCTTAAAATAATCAAAGGATTACTGTTCCGCATTTCAACACGAACAACAGCAGCTCTTACGGCATCTCCTTTGCGGAAATAATCGCTGGGTATTTGTTCGGTTTTTGGAAGAATTAATTCATTTCCTTCATCATCAACCACCATAATTTCTTTCTTCCAAACCTGGTAAACTTCACCAGTTACAATCTCGCCAATGCGATCTTTATATTTTCCGTAAATATTATCTTTTTCTAATTCCAGAATTCTTGAGGTAAGATTTTGCCGAAGTGCCAAAATTGCCCTTCTTCCAAAATCCAGTAATTTTACTTCATCGGTAACATCTTCTCCAATCTCATAATCCTCGTCAATTTTTTTTGCTGCTGATAGTGTAATCTGGCAATTCGGATCTTCAAGTTCTGCATCATCAACAACTTCACGGTTGCGCCAAATTTCAAAGTCACCCTTATCAATATTAATAATGATGTCGAAATTTTCGTCTGTTCCAAATCTTTTAATTAAGGTGCTTCTGAAAACGTCTTCCAAAACGCGCATCATAGTGGCGCGATCAATGCTTTTAAGCTCCTTAAACTCCGAAAACGTGTCTATCAGGTTTAAATTTTCCATTGTTTTAACATTTATCTCTTAAAATGTAATTATCTCTTTTGTCGATTTTATTTCCTGAAAACCGACTTCTATCTTTTTCTCAACCCATAGGGGGCGTTTTGCTCCTTCCGGTTTTTCTCTTACTGAATATTCCAACGTGAAATTATCTGAAGTTAAAGCGCTTAGCTTCCCTTCCATTTTTTTACCATTGGTAAATAAAACTTCAACTGTTTTTCCAATGGCTTTTTTATACTGCTCAATAACCTTAAAGGGAACTCCGATTCCTGGCGAAGATACTTCAAGCGAAAAATCCTCAATCTCCCTGTCCAGCGAATGCTCAATATGTCTGCTAATGTCCACGCAGGTATCAATGCTAACGCCTGACGGGGAATCGACAAAAATGCCAATACCATTGGAGGAGTTGATTTTTATTTCAACCAGAAATAAGTCGGTACCTTCCATTTTTTCCTTTACCAGTTTTTCTATGATAGTTTTTTCAATCATAAATTTTTTTTCCAATAAAACAGGGGACTGAAAGTCCCCTGAATCTTCTATCCCTTCAATATTTGCTGCAAAACTAGAAATAATTCTCGATATACCAAAAAATTATATCAAAATTAATGATATAGAGGAGGTTGAACCGTTGTATTGTTTAAAAGGAATGATTTACTTTAGCATTTTTAATTTATGTTTTAATGATAACCAATAAAAAAGAAGGCTTCAGTCGCAAAATACTTAATGATCCGGTTTATGGATTTATCAATTTTCCGGGGCGGAATACCTTATCGATAGTTAATCACGAATGGTTTCAACGCTTACGTCGTATTAAGCAGCTGGGTCTGACTGATTTGGTTTATCCGGGAGCTATACACACCAGGTTTCATCATTCTCTGGGGGCAACTTATCTGATGGAAATGGCATTGGATGTACTTGCATCAAAGGGGGTTGAAATTACCCGCGATGAGGCAGAAGGTGCTTACCTGGCAATTTTAATGCACGATATGGGTCACGGGCCTTTCTCGCATTCCTTGGAAAACAGTATTGTAAATATTTCGCATGAAAATTTATCGCGGGTATTTATGCAACAGCTCAACCAACAGTTTAATGGAGAGCTGGAGATTGCTATCGAGATATTTAAAGGTAGTTATAAGAAGAATTTTTTACATCAATTGGTATCCAGTCAGTTGGATGTTGACCGGCTTGATTATTTGCGGCGCGATAGTTTTTTTACCGGGGTTTCAGAAGGAGTGGTAAGCTCCGATAGAATTATTAAAATGCTTGATGTGGTTGAGGACAAGCTGGTGGTGGAAAAAAAAGGAATTTACTCTGTTGAAAAGTTTATTATTGACCGCCGTCTGATGTATTGGCAGGTTTATTTGCATAAAACCGTTCATGCTGTGGAACAAATGCTGCTGAGTATTCTGAAGCGGGCAAAATACCTGGCACAAAACGGGGAAAAATTATTTGCTACGCCGGCATTTCAGTATTTTTTGTATCAAACTGTTTCTTTTAGTGGTTTGAATAATACCGATCAAAAGTCTGATGCCCAAACGATACTGGATGCTTTTGCGTTGCTCGATGATAACGATCTCATTTCATCTATTAAGGTATGGACAAAACATCCCGACAAGGTGCTTTCGGTATTATGTTCTGATTTTATTAATCGCCGGCTTTTTCGAAATGTTATACAAGATACCCCCTTTAGCACGGAGACGATTGAGGAGATTAAGAATAAAACCATTAAAATTATGGATATTTCGCCTCAGAATGTCGCATATTTTGTAAAATCAGATACTATTGAAAATAATGCCTATAAACAGGAAACGGATAAGATTTTGATAAAAGAAAATGACGGAAAAGTTACTGAAATTGTTAATGTGGCCGATATGTTGGATATTAAGGCTTTATCGGCAACGGTAAGTAAGTATTTTCTGTGTTTTCCCAAATCAGTTTCCTTGTAAAAAAGAAGTTATATAACTTATATTTCAATCAATAAATGTAATAATTGTACATTTTTAGCTTTTGTTTTATAGATTTGCCAAAAAAATTTGGTCAACAAAAGCAACTTTTGGTTTTATTTTTTGATCAAAGTAAAGTTTACGATAAAGTCATAGTTTATGGAATTTTCTGCAAATCAGATTGCCGGTTTTTTAAACGGAAGGGTTGAGGGGAACGGTGAGGTAAAAGTGAGCGATGTTTCAAAAATTGAAGATGGAAAACCGGGTACACTAGCCTTTTTAGCAAACCCAAAGTACACATCTTTTATTTATACCACTAAATCGAGTGTGGTTTTGGTTAATAGCGACTTTAAACCGGAAAAGGAAATTTCGGCCACGCTGATTTTTGTACAAAATGCTTACCAGGCATTTGCTTTATTGTTGGAGATGGTGGCTGAGGCTATGTTCGAAACCAAACTTGGTATTGAGCAGCCTTGTTTTATCCATGAGTCATGCGTTTATGGCAATGATATTTATGTTGGAGCTTTTGCCTACCTTGGCAAGAATGTTAAAATTGGCAGGAATGTTAAAATATATCCCCAGGTTTTTGTGGGTGATAATGTAACTATTGACGATGACACCATTATTTATGCAGGAGCAAAAATCTATTACAATTGTCAGCTTGGTAAACATGTTACCATACATTCAGGAGCTGTAATCGGGGCCGATGGATTTGGTTTTGCTCCAACCGACACTTCAAACTATAAAAAGATTCCACAAATAGGTAATGTTATTCTTGAAGATTTTGTTGAAGTAGGATCGAATACTACCATCGACCGGGCCACTATGGGAAGCACTATAATTCGGAAAGGTGCCAAACTTGACAACCTGATCCAGATTGGTCATAATGTTGAGGTGGGCGAAAGTACCGTAATGGCAGCACAAACAGGCATCGCCGGTTCAACTAAAATCGGTAAAAATAATATGTATGGTGGTCAGGTTGGTATTGCCGGCCATGTACAAATTGGCGATGATGTTAAACTTGCGGCTCAATCAGGTGTTTCAGGAAATATTGCTGATGGAGAAATCCATATGGGTGCACCGGCATTTGATCTGCGAGACTATCGTAAATCATATATTTATTTCAGAAAACTGCCACAGATGGAGGAGCGTTTAAGAACACTGGAAAAGGAACTAAACGAACTCAGATCAAAATATTAAGTGCATAATTAACCTCAGGTTAATAACAACAGAAGAAACTGACCTTAAGTATAAAATGAAAGGCTGATCATTTTTTGACCAGCCTTTTTTGATAAGCAGAGCAATTGTGCATTATTTGCATTTGGCTTAATGATTAACCAAATGTTGTGCCAGAATATTATGTTTAGATAAAAAATAATCGGGAGGAATTATTCTCTGTTATCATCCATCAGCTACAAGGAAATTATGACAAACAATTTTCAGGGAAGAATACCGATTTGATTTTAAACCACCTCAAAATCAAGCTGCTTTCTTGCCAGGTTTGCCGAAATCACACGGATATTTACTTCATCACCCATGGTATATCTTTTTTTGGTGCGTTCGCCAATTAAAGCAAATTCAGCATCATCGTATTCATAAAAATCGTCGGTCAGGGAACGGACTGATACCATGCCTTCACATTTACTGTCAATAAGTTCCACGTAAATGCCCCACTGGGTTACTCCAGAAATAACCCCGGGGAATTCTTTTCCAACATTGTCCTGCATAAACTCAACTTGCTTGTATTTTACTGAAGCGCGTTCCGCATTAACAGCAAGTTGTTCCATATCGGAAGAATGCTTACACATTTCTTCGTATTTTTCCTGATCGTACGATTTGCCTCCATTAAGATAATGCTCCAGCATACGGTGTGCCATCATATCGGGATAACGCCTGATAGGTGAAGTAAAGTGTGAATAATAGTCGAATGTCAATCCATAATGACCGATATTTTTTGTGGAATATTCTGCTTTGGCCATGGTTCTGATAGCCAGGGTTTCAACTACAGTTTGCTCATTTTTGCCTTTTACATCCACTAAAAGCTGATTCATACTATCGGCAATTTTCTTGCGCGATTTGGTTTGAACCTGATATCCAAACCTTTTTATAAAATAGGCAAAGGCTCCAAGCTTTTCTTTGTTCGGTTCGTCGTGTATGCGGTAAACAAAGGTTTTTACAGTTTTTTTACCATCGGGTTTTCCAATATGCTCAGCTACTTTTTTATTGGCCAGCAGCATAAACTCCTCAATAAGCTGGTTACTTTCTTTATTTTCCTTTAGATAAACGCCAACCGGTTTGGATTTATCATCTAATTCGAATTTCACTTCGTCGCGTTCAAAAGCAATAGAACCATTCTGGAAACGCTTTTTTCGTAATTTTACGGCCAGTTCATGTATTGACATGATTTCTTCATTCAAATCTCCCTTACCCGTTTCAATTACTTCCTGTGCTTCTTCATATGTAAACCTGCGATCGGAATTAATGATGGCTTTTCCAAACCATTCGTGAACAACATTTGCTTTACCGTCAAGTTCAAATACTGCAGAAAAAACCAGCTTGTCTTCATTGGGGCGTAATGAGCAAATTACATTCGATAATCGTTCGGGTAACATAGGTACTACCCTGTCGACCAGGTAAATTGATGTAGCCCGTTGAAATGCTTCTTTCTCTAATGCTGAATTTGGTCTGACATAATGCGTAACATCAGCAATATGAACACCTACTTCGAAATTTCCGTTGGCAAGTTTTTGAAACGACAAGGCATCGTCAAAGTCTTTTGCATCAAACGGGTCGATGGTAAAGGTAGTAACCTGCCTGAAGTCGCGTCTTTTACTGATTTCTTCCTCACTAATGGCATCCGGGATTTTATCGGCAGCCAACAAAACCCTGTCGGGGAAGTGGTAAGGTAAGCCAAATTCCGCTAAAATGGCATGCATTTCCACATCGTTCTCTCCGGGGTTTCCCAATACTTCAATAATTTCACCTATTGGGTTTTTTTGCTTTTCGGGCCATTCAAGTATTTTGGCAATGGCTTTTTGTCCTTTTGTTGCCTTGTTTAATTTATCGAGCGGAATAAAAATATCGAAAGGTAACTGGTTTCGTTCAGGCACCAAAAAAGCAAAATGTGCCGAGGTTTCAACAATACCTACAAATACTTCACGATGTCGTTTTAATATTTCCACTACCTCACCTTCCACATGATTCCTTTTTTTCAGTGCATACACATAAACCTTAACAAGGTCGTGATGCATAGCGTGGTTCAGATTTTTAGCCGCCACAAAAACATCGCGTTCAATCTCATCGGAAATAATGTAGGCGGAACCGCGGGTAGTTAAGTCTACCCTTCCGGTAATATAGGCACCCTGGGTTTTTAATTTAAATTTACCCCGATGAATCTCGGTTAAATCTCCATTCTGTGCCATTTCCACCAGGCAGGTGTTTATAAGGCGCTTGGTTTCATTGTCTTTAATTAGTAGCAAACTGGCTACTTGCCTGTAATTTAGTGAACGGCCCGGTTCTTCATTAAAGATGTGAAATATTTTACTTATAAGTGATTTACGGTTGTAGGATGAATCTTTACCGCTCTTTTTCTTTCGCTTGGATTGCTTGCTCTTTTTTGACATGCAGAAGGTTATGAGTTGAAAAATACGATTACGCTGAAGTTAATAACATATCCCATAATAAAACCCGTATATATTTGTGATGGATTATGTTCTTCCAGATACAAGCGGGTAGTACCGATAATTCCGGCGATTAATACAGCCAACATCAAAATCCAGTTTACATAAAGGCCAAACAAATGTGAAATAGCCGAAAGTAATCCGATTAGCCCGCCAATACCAATCATATGCAGACTGATTTTCCACCCTATGTTGATGATGGATGCCATGAAGACACTTACAAATATGGCAATCATATATTGTTGCAGAAACAGGGGGGCCGAATATTTATGCAGGATGTAATATCCAAAAAAATAAAATATTGAAGTTAAGAACAGGGGAAGCAAGCGCTCTCTTTTATTGGGCATGGTAACCCCAGTTAAAGCTTTTTTGTAATACAAAAACGGAATAATGGCCAGGGGAAAAAACACGGTGATAATTCCAACAAGTGAAAGAATTGCTTTTTTTGACTCAACCGGCCACATGACCAAATGACTTAAGTTTAAAATGAGCAACACACCTATAAACGGCATAAAAACCGGGTGTAAAATGTAGGAGAGTGATTTAAATAGTTTCTTTGTCATTATTTAATTTTAAGGGGGTTAAAGTAATTCAAATGATATTTTTAAGCATGAAATTTACATTAATTATAAATTATTTAAATAGTTAAACCAATTCTTTACGCAAACGTGCAACTGGTATATCTAATTGCTCGCGATATTTTGCCACAGTACGACGGGCAATTTTATATCCTTTTTCCTGTAATATCTCGGTAAGTCGTTCGTCGGTCAGAGGTTTTTTCTTATCCTCGCCCGAAATGGCTTCCTCCAGAATACTCTTAACTTCACGTGCTGAAACCTCCTCGCCTGAAGTAGTTTGCATAGCTTCCGAAAAGAATGATTTCAGCGACAGGATACCAAAATCTGTTTGGATATATTTACTGTTTGCTACCCTTGAAATGGTTGAAATATCCAACCCGGTAACATCGGCAATATCTTTAAGGATCATTGGGCGAAGCTTTTTTTCATCGCCATCAAAAAAGTATTCCTTTTGAAATTCAAGAATAGCTTCCATGGTTAACAACAAAGTCATTTGCCTTTGTCGTATAGCATCTATAAACCATTTAGCCGAATCAAGTTTTTGCCTTACAAAGGCGATGGTCTCTTTGTCTTGTTTATTTTTTTTGGTCTTTTTATGGGTAAAAGCGTCCAACATATCTCCATACGCCCTGCTTAAGCGGAGATCGGGCACATTCCGTTCGTTTAGTGAAACCTGTAATTCCCCTTCAAAATTATCGAGTACAAAATCAGGGATAATTGGTCGGTTGGTTTGATCGCGCGGATCAGAATATGCACCTCCCGGTTTAGGATTTAACCTTAAAATTTCATCAAGGGCAGCTTTCAAATCCTCTTCAGTAATGCTTAAGCGCGATATAATTTTATCGTAATGTTTCCTCGTAAATTCTGTAAAATACTCCTCCAGTATCTTTAATGCCAACTGTACAGATTTGCTGTTTTCGTCTTTCTTCTGAATCTGGATCAGCAGGCATTGTTGCAGGTTCAGGGCTCCAACACCAGGGGGGTCAAAATCCTGAATTACTTCAAGAATTGATTCCAGATGCTCTTCTGTAGTTTCAATGTTAAGCGTAAAAGCCAGGTCGTCCACTATGGAATCCAAATCGCGGCGCAGGTATCCGTCATCATCAATATTACCGATGATATATTCGGCCAGTTTGCGGTCGAAATCGGGCATAACCCGCAATCCCAACTGCGAGATCAGGCTTTCGTGAAATGTCGATCCTAATGAAAAAGGGACCTCTTTCCGTTCTTCATCTTTGGAATAATTGCTGGCTCTGAGTTTATAACTGGGAATTTCATCTTCATCAGCCAGATATTCTTCCAGGGAATATTCGTCGGTTTCCTTTTCTTCAGGAACGTCATCATCATCATTGCCAAAATCAACTTCGGGATTGCCTTCTTCAAGGGCGGGATTTTCTTCCAATTCTTTTTTAATACGCTGGTTTAAATGTATGGTAGGAATTTCAAGCAGTTTTATTAATTGTATCTGTTGAGGCGAAAGTTTCTGTAATAATTTTTGTTGTAACCGTTGATTTAACATTGTTTATTCTGACTAAAAAAAGTATTTAAAAATCTAATTGCAAGATACTGAAAATAGCTGGCATTTTGTATTGTTTTATGCAAATCTGACTGTCTATAATTTGTTCTAAAAACGAAAAAACAGGGGCTTTGTTGCATGTTTATTTGCCGATAATTAGGGTTGCGGAAAGTCTTTAAGGTATTTATCCTGTCTCTTCAGCCTGCTCGCCACGTGATTAAGTTCAGCCAGCATTTTTAGTCCATATCTCACACAATACGGGTTTTCTGTGTAGGGTATTTTATCTCGAACTCAGGTTAATAAATTAGAGATCATCAAGGAAGTCTTCAGCGTTGCGGGCTTGCTCTGTACCCTCTTTTATTTGTTTCATCTCTTCAACGGCTTCTGCTTTTTCTGAAAGAAACCGGTTTTTATTTCTTAAGCGTTCCAGTTCTTTAAGATCCTTCTGAATATTTTCCCACTCATTTATTGGAAGTTGAACCCCGGTTTTATTCCCCTGTCTGTCAGTTATATACTTTAAATCCATAACATTCAGTTTTTGTCCATTAGCGTAACCCTCACCGGTTCAAAAATCTCTTAAACCGTTTCAATAATACAAAATAAAAATGATTTGTTTTTATGGAAAAGGAAAAAATAGAATTAGTATTCTGCGTTTTTCGGTGTCCTTGCAAAAGGTATCACGTCGCGGATGTTAGTCATACCGGTAACGAATAACATCATACGCTCAAACCCTAGTCCATATCCACTATGAGGCACGGTACCAAATTTGCGGGTTTCAAGGAACCACCACATATCCTTTTCGGGTATACCCAGCTCATCAATACGGGCTTTTAGTTTTTCGTAACTTTCTTCACGTTGCGAACCGCCGATAATTTCACCAATACCCGGGAACAATACGTCCATGGCACGAACCGTTTTACCATCGTTGTTTTGTTTCATGTAAAAAGCCTTGATTTCTTTTGGATAATCGGTCAGAATAACTGGTTTTTTATAATGTTTTTCCACCAGGAATCGCTCGTGTTCACTTTGCAAATCGATACCCCATTTTACCGGATACTGAAACTGGTTCTTTTTGGCCGGCTTTGAATTTTCCAATACATTAATAGCTTCGGTATAAGTTAAACGTTCGAAATTATTGGCTAAAACAAATTCCAGTTTTTCGATCAGCGGCATGGGTGAACGCTGATCCTGCGGTTTGTTTTTTTCTTCGTCAATAAGCCTTTTTTCCAGGAATTCAAGATCGGCGCGACAGTTGTCAAGTGCATATTTAACCAGGTACTTCAACATTTCCTCGGCTAAATCCATGTTATCATAAATATCGTAAAAGGCCATTTCGGGTTCAATCATCCAAAACTCGGCCAGGTGGCGCGATGTGTTTGAATTTTCAGCCCTGAAAGTTGGGCCGAATGTGTAAATTTCACCCAGGGCCAATGCTGCCAGTTCGCCTTCAAGCTGACCCGACACGGTAAGGTTGGTCATCTTGCCAAAAAAGTCTTCATTATAATCTATTTTGCCATCATCGGTTTTTGGCAGGTTTTCTAAATTGAGGGTAGTTACCTGGAACATTTCGCCGGCACCTTCAGCATCCGATCCGGTGATAATGGGAGAATGCATGTAGTAAAATCCCTTATCATTAAAGAATTTGTGGATGGCATAAGCCATGGCATGGCGGATGCGGAAAACTGCGCTGAATGTATTGGTACGGAATCGTAAATGTGCTTTTTCACGTAAAAATTCCAGGCTGTGTTTTTTAGGTTGCAACGGGTACTCATCAGGATTGGCCTCACCCAATACCACAATAGTTTCGGCATTAATTTCAACATTTTGGCCTGAGCCCTGACTTTCATTCAAGGTACCGATAACCGATAAAGATGCACCTGTGTGAATGCGCTCAAGAATGGAATCGTCAATGTTTTCGTGATCGGCAACAATCTGAATATTATGAATTACGGAACCATCGTTAAGGGCAATAAACGAAACATTTTTACTACCCCTTTTGGTACGAACCCAACCTTTTACACAAACTTTTGCACCAATCGAATCCGATTTTAGTACATCTGCAATTTTTGTCCTTCTTAACTCTTCCATATCTTTATTTTAAATAATCGGCAAAAATAATAATTTATTTTATGAATTGTTTTTTAGCCATGAATTACACGAATTAACACGAAAACGCCAGCTTTTAAGACTGCAATAAGTGATATTGAAACACATTAGCAATTCGGCAACAAATTATATATAATCGTTTTATGGATTACTGCCTTTCCCACTCAAAACCGTCCTTAGTATCTTTAATGATAATGCCCAGTTGGGTAAGTTCATTGCGGATGCGGTCGGAAGTTGCCCAGTCTTTATTTTGTTTGGCCTCAAGACGTAAATTAAGCAGCATGTTTACGAGTGAATCCGAAAGATCATTACTGGCAGCTGCTTGTTCTTCGGCTTTTAAGCCAAGAATATCAAAAGCAAAATCGTTAAAGAACTTTTTAAGCTGTTCAAGGCCTGACTCGTCAATCTTTTCTGTTCCGGCCAGCAATGAATTTATGATTTTTAAGCCCTCGAACAGGTTGGCAATTAACACAGGTGTGTTAAAATCGTCGTTCATGGCCTCATAACATTTGTCGCTAAGCGAGCTGATATCCACAGTAGATTCCCCTGCCGGTTTAATTTTATTTATAGATTCGAAGCCTTTCATCAACCTATCAAACCCTTTTTCAGCAGCTATCAAAGCCCCGTTACTGAAATCGACGGTGCCGCGGTAATGTGCCTGGAGAATAAAGAACCGGATGGTCATCGGGCTGTAGGCTTGTTCCAGCGATTTGTGGTTTCCGGTAAAGAATTCATTCAGCGTAATAAAATTGCCCAGCGATTTTCCCATTTTCTGTCCTTCGATGGTAATCATATTATTATGCATCCAGTAATTAACTGACGAATGTCCCAAAGCTGCTGTTGATTGCGCAATTTCGGCTTCGTGGTGCGGGAAAATCAGATCCATGCCGCCGCCATGAATATCGAATGTTTCGCCCAGGTATTTGATGCTCATGGCCGAGCATTCCATATGCCACCCCGGGAAACCATCGCTCCATTCCGATGGCCAGCGCATAATATGTTCGGGACTTGCTTTTTTCCACAAAGCAAAATCGTAGCTATTGTGTTTCTCCGACTGGCCGTCGAGAGTACGGGTATTTTCAAGTAATTCCTCCACTTTTCGTCCCGAAAGGATTCCGTATGGGTGTTTTTCATTGTATTTCAACACGTCAAAATATACCGAGCCATTTGTTTCGTAGGCAAAACCCAGCTTAAGTAATTTCCTGACCATATCCTGCTGTTCAATTATATGGCCGGTTGCGCGTGGCTCAATACTAGGACTTTTCACATTCAGCATACGCATGCTTTCGTGGTAGCTTTCGGTATACTGATGCACAATTTCCATCGGTTCCAGTTGTTCTATGCGGGCTTTTTTTGAGATTTTATCTTCGCCTTCGTCGAAAACCTCATCAGTAAGGTGGCCTACATCGGTAATATTACGGACGTAACGAACATGGTAACCAAGGTGACTGAAGTAACGTGATACAACATCGAATGTAATAGCCGGCCGGGCATGTCCCAAGTGCGGATCACCGTAAACAGTGGGTCCACAGACATATAACCCCAGTTTACCCGGATTTATAGGAATAAATTCTTCTTTTTTTCGTGTAAGTGTATTGTAAATGAAAATTTTATGTTGCATCGTTACATATATTTTTGAAGTGCAAATCTATAAATTATTCTTTGAATGGTGCAAGTAAATTACCGATGGGAGTCTTTATTTTAATAACCTGAGAATTTAGGTTGCAATGTTTTTTAAATGTTGGTATAAACTATCGTTTATTTGTTTTTAGATAACTTCACCTCACGATAAACAAAAGTCAAATTTAAAGCAATGGATAATCCGATAAATATACCCATTATGAAATCAGTAAAATCATTCTGTGAAGCGTAAGTTTTAAGAATTAAAGCTATTGTTAAACTAAGCATTCCAACAGGCATGAATAATTTGTAATTCTTTCTAATCATATAATTAATTTTTTATTAGGTTTCATTCAATTACATTTATTCCATCATGCAATTGTATTTTCTCTCCATTCCCAATAAAAACACCTGTTAAATCATGGGGTAAGGTTATTTCACCCATAAGGTGATTATCCTTGTTTTTGTGTAATTTAACATGAATGCTGCCCAGCTTGTGGGGCATGGTGGCATCAATATTTTTTAAATTTCCCAGGTTGGGTTCAATCAAAACGGAATCGAATCCGGGTGTGGCAGGTTTAATACCACTAACCAACGATAAAAAGAAATATACCGGCGAAGCGCTCCAGGCATGACAATCGGAACGTGTGGGGTCGGGTCTTTCGGCGAAGGTTGTTAGTCCGGAAGCCAACATTTTTTCCCAGGGCTGTAATGAATTTGTAAATAAATCGGCTTTGCCTGCCATTTCAAGGGCTTCAAATAAATAAAAACTAAAATATAAGCTGCACGGGGCCAGTTCTTTATCATTCAACAGGGTATTCACAACAGCTGATTTATCCATTTTTTCAGGAAATGTATTTGTGGTAATGGCCAAAGCATTGGCATGCTGGCTGAAGGTTGCTTTTTCGGGTGAATCGGCAATTAGTCCCTTTGATTTATCAAAACATTTTTGATATACCGCTTTTCTTAGGTTGGCAGAAATGTTTTTATAATCTGTGGCAACATCATTCATGTTAAATGCTTCGAATAGTTCAGCCGCTTTTTCAAGAGTATAAACATATTGCAGACTTACTACCGCTGAATTGCCATCATATATTGCCGGGGGAGCTCCGTTATCCCATCCTTTGGAGTTGACCCAGTCAACAAAATTCCACCATTCAACGCGACCCAACATACCGCTTGTATCTATGCGTGTTTTAAACCAGTTCAGGGTTTCCATAATTCCGGGTAGCATTGATCTGACAAATGCCGAATCGCCGTTCAGCAACCAATAATCGTGTACCATGGTAACCCAAACCAATGAAAAGGTGGGTATAATCTGAACTTCACGGCAAGGATAACGACTTTGGTTAATTCCTAAAGGCAATTGTGAACTATGCAAAGCGATTATCGCATTTTTAACCAATCTTGAATCTCCGGAAACGTAGGTTGAAACGAGAGACTGTATTCTTGTATCGCCGGCATATTGAAGTTGTTCGTAATAAGGACAATCAAAGTATGTTTCATTGGCGCATAAACGTTGGGTTCGCCAGCCAACATCCCATATTTTTTGAAAAAGAGGATTATCGCAGGTAAATGATGCCTTTTCTTTAAAAGGATAAGCCGAAAAAATACTATGAAAATCATTTATAACCAGCGGCTCGTTTCCGGTTTCTATATCCAGTTCCAGGTATCTGAAAGCACGCCACCAGAGCGTTTGAAATGTACGATTATTACCTCCGTCACAAATAATAACATCGGAATTGCCTGCGATGTGTTTATTTTCAATATCGTTTCGGTTGCCCTTATTTCCATTATTATCAAATAAACTTTCAGCATATGTTAATTTAATAATACTTTTTGATCCTTTTGAGAAAGTAATAACGGGGTATGCAGTGGTTAGTTCATTTTGGTCGAACAGAATTTTTATTTTTGAATTTGGTGATATTTTTAGCGATGATTCACCTTTTAAAAATCCTTCAGGAATATCGCTTAAATCAGAACGGCGAATTTTAAAAAAGCGTTGGTTTTTTTCCTCCATAAATGGAATTTCCCTTTTATGGAGGGTATGTGTTGAAGTGTTTCCATATTCGCCTAAAAAACCAACGGGTCTGGCAATTTCTGTTTCTTTTGCATGTTTCCAGTCCGGAGTGGTTGTAAAATTTTCTTCCGTCCATCTCCAGGGATGGGTCGCGCAATTAAATTCTTCACCGTCACCTACAGCAAAATAACCCTCAACATTAACCGGCTGGGGTGCATAGGAAATATCGTTAAAAACCATCCAGCTACTATCGGTATTACAAATACTTTCGATATCTGAATTTCCCTGTAAAATAAATCCGGTTTGCTTTGAAATTTGAGCCAAAGGACGGTGCTCGGCAAAATTCCACACTACGGAAGTAATAATATTTTTGCCTGTGTGCAGATAGGGTGCAATATCGATACTTTCAAAGGCCCAATTAAATAAATAACTTCTGGCCGGGCCATTACATATGTATTTGGAGTTTATATAAAGTTTGTAACGATTGTCTGCTGAAACATGTACAATAAATTTAACAGGTTTTGTTTTTATAATTATTTCTTTTCTGAATAAATAAACTCCATACTGCGTAATTGAATTGCCGGGAAATGCTATCCATTTTGCTGTCCAGGATTTACAAAGCAATTCAGGATTAATTTCAGATGTCTGTTGTGCGCTAAGCTTTGTGGTGATAATACTTAAAACGACCAGAAGAATTTTTAAATAAAGCTTCATTCAATGTCTTTAAAAAGTTGTAAGGATTCATTTTAGAATTCAGAAATTTTCCGTTTTTCAGAAACACCTTTCATAGCAAAATAGATTCCAACGATGGAAAACAAGGTCACAATTAACCATTTGAAAACAGTTAATTGCATAAATTCAATTATTGCTTTAAACCAAAATCCTTCTGCTGCTGCTGTGTTGTTTCCTACAGGACTAAATATCCCAAAAGAGGTCATTAAAAAAATTAAAAAGCCAATAAACATAAATATAATACCAAACCGAATCATAGCATTGGCATTTTTTATGGGTTCTTTATGTTTCTCTCGAAAAGCAAAAAATTCAACTTTCATAATAAATTTATTTATAGTGTTATGTTTTTTAGTACCCTTCCGGTGGTCTTTGGGTATGGAGTTTTGCGCGCTTGATGTTGTGTTTCATGATCCCCCGATGACTTTGAAACAAATATAATGAATACATGTCAGATTTTTGCTAAAAACATTTTCAGTTTAACTTTAAGAATTTGCTTTTGACTTTCTCTCTCTCTCGAGTTTTCCTTAAACTGAAGAGTCTTGTTACTTCTGTTGAGTGTCTATAATGCTTAATGGTGTGGGATCAGCCCTTTCCTTTGCTTGCTTATTGGTTTGTAATACCTGGATTTGGATGATTTTTTTTTAGCACGAAAATTATAAATTTTTCTGAATAATTTTAATCAGGCTGTTTTCTTTAGTGGGTTTACTTATATAATCTATACAGCCCATACTTAGCGCTTTATCTTTTTCTTCAAAATTTGCATAGGCTGTTTGGGCAATAATTTTAATGTCGGGGTTCGATTTTAAAATTTCCTTTGTTGCTTCGTAACCATTCAAATCGGGTAAGCGAACATCCATTAAAATTAAATCGATGGGTAGTTCTGTTGCAAACTTTATGGCATCGCGTGCTGTGCCGGCACAAATAATATTAAAATTGAAACCTGAGAGTACTTCTTTAATATATTCAGAATTGTAAAAATCATCTTCAACTATTAATATGGTTTTTTGCTCTTCGGCAATATTTATAGTATCCGGTTTTGAATTTTTTGAAACAGCTTGTGGTTCACTGATATTGTAATCGATGGTGAAACTGAATGAAGAGCCTTTGTTTACTTCTGAGTCAACCCACACCTCACCATTCAGCAAATGAACCAGGCCTTTCACTATAGGAAGACCCAAACCGGTGCCACTTAAGTTCTTATGCGGAAGTGAATCCAACTGTGCAAATCGCTCAAAAATATACGACAACTTATCCTGGGGTATGCCAATACCTGTATCTGAAACAATAAACAGAATTTTATTATCATTTAACCGGCAGCTACATTTAACCTGGCCTTCTTCAGTAAATTTCAGGGCATTGCTTACTAAATTAATTAATATTTGTTTTAGCTTGCCGTTATCGGTGATTATGGAAGTTGAGCCAAGTCTATTGTCAATTTCAAATATTAACGATATATGTTTTGTGTGGGTCCGGTTTTGTTGTTCGCCAAACATAACTTCTAATTCAGAAAACAATTCATTCAATTTACACTTATCATGCGATACCGAAAGTGAACCCGACTCAATTTTCGAAATATCAAGAATATCGTTAATAATATCGAGCAAATCGTTGCTTCTTATTTTAATGATATTTGCAAATCGCTCTAATTTTTCATGATTATTTACATTCGCTAATAAAAGGCTCGAAAAGCCCATTATAGCATTTAGAGGGGTTCTGATTTCATGAGACATATTTTGGATAAAAGCCGTTTTTAATTTGTCACCTTCCTCTGCTTTTTCTTTTGCCTGTAGCAATTCAAGTTCTGCCCTTTTTCGTTCCGTTACATCTGAAGAAATGCCGCAAACGGCTACTACTTTATTCTCAGAATCAAAAATCGGGAATTTCACAGAATAGTAATAGTGAACCCCGTCATGTTCCAAATTGCTTTCTTCAAAAATAATAGCACTTTTTTTGTTTATTACATTTATATCGTTGGCCCAATGCGATTCAGCGATTTCTTTGGGCATTATTTTTTTCCGGGTTTTGCCAATTAAATTTTCCTTTTTAACCTTTAATACTTTTTCAAGTTTATGATTAGCGATAATAAATTTACCTTCAAGGTCGAGCATATAAATTAATGAAGGTGAATTGTCCAGAATACTTTGCAGCCTTTTTTCACTGTCCTTAAGTTTTTGCTCAATGGTTCTTCGGTGAGTGATATCAAGTATAGTCCCTCGTAACCCTACTACATTTCCTGATTCATCAACGGTTGGCTGGCAAATGGTATTAATTATTCTTTGCTCTCCATCGGGTCTGCAAATTCGTAATACTAAATCGTATGGTATGCCTTTCTCAACGGCCAGACTAACGGCTTTGTCAAAAGTATTCCAGTCATCGGTATGAATATATTTTTTATGATCGAGATAGGCAGGTGCTCCTAAATCAGGATTTAAACCCCATATTCGAAACATTTCATCGGACCATACGGGCTGCTGCGATACCGGGTCAAACACCCAGCTCCCCGTTTGTGAAAGCTTTTGTGCCTCATTTAATTCTCTCTCATTTTTCTCGGCCTGCTCTTTAATTTTTTCTATTTCGTCTTTTAAGGATTTTAATTGCAGATTTTCTTTCTCCAGATATTTAATTCGGGACAACAATTCCTCGTATGTCGGTTTTGATTCTTTCATAGGTTCAGATTCTGACTTGAAGTTAAAATAAAATTCGTATTTAAAGAAGATATTTTTGAAATTTATGGTCAATTCAGGCAAGTAAAAGAATGCCTTATGCGATGTTGATTTAAATTGAAATGGGCCAGGACACAAAGTCGCAATTTGATTAAGTTAGGTTGGTTTTGAGGGGTAATTGAATATATTTTTAGGTACATATGAGATTTATATATCCACCAGTTGTTTAAATTCATCAAAACTTATAGGCAGCGCCAGGAGCGAATAAGCCTTTTCGAGGGACGAACAAAATTTACGGGTATAATTCAGCGACTTGAAAAAAATATGAAGATAAGCCGTTTCTGTGGGCTGATTTACCAGGTAGATACCCAGCCGTTGATTGTCAATTAGCATAAAACGGTCAATTAACGATTTCATTTCTCCAATTCTATCCGGTTTAAAATTGAATGTACAATCTCGCAGGTCGTTTAATTGATAATATACATTAGAGAAATCTTTGTCCTTGCGGTATAGTTCGGCAATATCAAGAAGTTCTTCCATGGTTTTAACCCCGGGTGCTAACTTTATAATACCAAAATGAATTTCAGAATATATTTTATAGCGGTTTGACATTTAATTTTAGTTACTTTCCCAATACAAATATAGGGTTATTCGTAATGCAAAATCAAATATCGGAAATTTTATACAACATTAACTGTTATCAAATTGTTCGTAACAGATTCCTTTGGCGGGTAAAAACCAACAGGTAGCTTTTTCGTTTTCTACGGGTGTTTTATTTTACTTTAATATCAAAAGTTCTGATATTTCTTACTTTAAAATCAGGGGTGGGTACATCATCGGGCGATGTCTTATAAATTTGGGTTGAATCAAATGTAATTACTCCATTAAATTCAATGTTTATGTTATTCTCATAATATTCATTATCAAGATATTTATCGTAATAATACGTTGTGTCATTATTGCTTTTAATACCTATTAACCACTGATAACTGCCTCTGGTTGCCACAAAATTTTTTACGATCCCGTTTTGATTAATTAAGGTCCTCTCATTGAAATTTACAGTTTCATTAGTATCAATTTGAAATGCGTTTAAATAAGTTCTTAGGTATCCAATGTAATCTTTGGTTTCGTCGGGCTCATTGCGGTACTCAAAAATGACTTTATATGTTTTTTCCTTGCTTTTTATTTCAATCCACTCTGCACCACCATCAGCACAATCAGGACAACCAATGATTGAGTCGAGACTTAAAAAAGCATCGATATTTATTTTTTCAATAAGTTCTGTCCAATACGTTGAATTAATATTCTCTGTATCTGAAATTTCAGGCAAAAGGCCTTGTGTATCCCAACCGTTTTTATGGAAATCAATCTCTTGGCTATTGATAGTAATATCATTTGCACAATAGCCGATACATTCTCCAAATGATGTTCCATATTTAACGTATTCTATTTCAGATGATAAATTATTATTTTTTTCACATCCAGTTAAAAGAAGTATTAAAAATAGTCTGAATATCAAGTTGTAAAATCTTATCATGGTGAATATTTAAAAGGTTATTAGTGGATATACAGACTTGATATTGGCTATTTTGGTTGCGTTTATTCTAATTATTTTAACGATTTGACATTAAAAAATCGTAGTGCGTCAACAGCTTGTATTTTCTAGTCAGTAAGGTAGTTGGATTTTAAAATATTCTGAGGATTTAATAAAATAACATGAGTTATCTGGAATTTAATAAAGTTCTTGAAAAGCAATAGGCGCTCATTGATACAGGTTCTAACCTGCAAAATAATTAAGCTCAATTGAAATCTATTGGATTAAGTCATTAGTATAAAAATTGACACCAAAAACCATGATATCATCAATTTGATTTTCATTTCCCTGCCAGTCCTCAAGGAAACTAACCAACCTGTCATTATATTCTTTTAACGGAAGGTTATCCAGGATGCATCCTTCAATTATTTTTTTAAACTGTGAACGTTTAATCTTATCTTTTGCTTTTTCTCCAAACTGATCGAAATAGCCGTCGGAAAATAAAAACACATATTCATTTGGTTCCAGGTTAATCACCTGGTTCTCAAAAGGCTTTTCCTTTAAAAAATACGATACAGGATTTCGTGTACCTTTTAATTCTATTAAAGTTTTATCGGACCGTGCTATTAAAATATTATTGTTTGCGCCCGAAAATTCCAGTGTTTTGGTTGCCGGGTCAAAAATACAAACCACCATATCCATACCATCAGTAATACGAATGTTACCATTGACATCGTTAAAGGTTGCTTTTATTTTTTCCCTCATTATTTCGAGAACAGAAGCAGCGCTTATTTCTTTATAGAGCGATACAATCTCATTCAAATGCGAAATTCCCAGGAGGCTCATGAAGGCTCCAGGTACTCCATGTCCGGTACAATCCGCAGCTATAAGCACAATTTTTGACCCAAGTTGTTTTATCCAGTAAAAATCACCAGAAACAATATCACGGGGCCGGTATAATATAAAAAAGTCGGGCAGGAGCGTATTTAAAAGTTCATCAGTTGGCAGTAGTGCCCGCTGTATACGTTGTGCATACCCTATACTTTGGGTCAGGTGGTTATGTTTCGATTCAATAAATTTCCGTAACGAATCGATGCGATCTTTTTCTTTATAAACGGCAATACTTTGTTCCCATAACTTTTGGGTCTTTTGTTTAAAAGCTTCCTTTTCTGCTTCAAGCTTTTGTTTTTCGCTTATTGCAGCATTAAGTTCATCCTCGTTATCATTTTGATGAACCGGTTCATTTTTAAATTCGTTTACTTTTGGATTAAGCTGCAATCGTTCTTTATAATCGCTTATTATTACCGATTGTCGATATACTTCTTGTTCTAAATCCCTTGTTTTCTCTATTAGGACTGACAATTTACCAGGTGCTGATTTTTCACTCCTTTTATATTTTTTACTTAAAAACCCAAGCGCTGTCAGTAAAATTATATTGATTGTTATGGTTATTGCTATAGGGATATTCATATTCATTTATTTTGTGTTGCCGGTTAAACAGGTTTTTGAAAAGGCCAGGGCATTCGTTGTATTATAGGCTTTTTTTGCATACAACTCTATAAGCTCTGAATTGCTATTTGTAATACCAAGCATCATTTCAGGGAAATTGGCCTGATTTTGGTTGGTCCAGTTAACACCGCCTTCAGTGTTTAACGAAAACACCGAGCTGGAGGTAATATCCGATGAATAAAAATCAGTATTTGAGAAAGCCCTGTTTCCCGAATATCCTCCAATAATTATCTGATTATCCAAATGGTGTGTACAAGTGGCTGTAAATTTTGATTCAAGCAATATTTTAAAACTGGTTATTTTTTCCAAATCCGTATTGTATTGTGAATAAATAAGGGTAGTATTACCTGAAGTTCCATTATTTGACGCTGAACCAACTAAATCAATCCCATTATTATAAAATCCAATGTTGTATATTTCTGATATAGAATCAGTTAATTCCATATCTTTAATATTGGTTGATGATGAAATGAATGTAAGGCCGGATAAATAATTTGTATTTAAATCAGGATTGGAACCGGGAGCCATTTGCTGCATTGCTGTAAAGGAAATGGCGATTGAATTGTCTGACAAAACAAATGTATTGTTTACCATGCCTTCATATTGTTGAAGCGAAGAATTTACAAGGGTTCCCGCATTCACTTCATCAATATTTAAATATATCACAGATCCTCCTCCAGCATCGGGTTGGAAATTATTTGACTGGTTCATTCCTGAGGATATAATTAACCAGTTGCCATCGGAGGTTTTACTAACAGCATTAAACGATAAGGTTATCGAGTCGCTTGATGACAGGTTCCAGCTTAATTGGTCGGTAACCTCACCTGGTTTAGACACTTCAATAGCCTGGACCGTTGTTTTATTTTCAGAATTGGTATAAGTATAAGAAATTATCAGGTTATCATCAGAATTCCGGCTTAAATTGATATTTGCGATTGAGTCGACGGTTTGTCCTTCAGTGAAATAATCAGAAATATTGAGCAGATTTGATTCATTACCGCTAAGGTCAATAAAAGACAAATATGGAATGGAGTCCTTAACTAAAATGGAGTAGAAACCATCAGAACCCGATACGGGTAAACATTTAATTTCTTTATTATACAAAATATAATTCATCTCGTTCAAGGCGGCCAGTTCCTCGTCCTGACAGGATGCAATAAGCAGGACGGCAAAAGCTATGATAAAATATTTCATGCGGATTAATATTTATGTTTTACTTTATAAGATAGAATGTAAGAAACCCCGATTTTAAAATTGAGGTTTTGAAGTTTTAATTGGTTCGGATAATAATTATAGTCGGTAATAAGATTATTTGTGGCATAGTCACTACTCTTCAATGCATAATCCTTAAACCAGGCCCCATAATTAGCCTGAATATTAAAATTATATCTCGATTTATTGTATTCCAGCTTTAAACCTGTTTGCCAACCAGGCTGAAATTTTTTTCGTTGCAGGTTATCAAATCCGGTAGCATTCATTATTCCGCTTCCTTCAAGCTCGTAGCTGAGTTTGCTTTGAGTTTGGCCAAAAAAAGTACCCTGAATACCTCCCAGCAATGACAGTGAAATTTTATTTCGCTGATATATTTTATAACCCAGGCTGATTGGTAATTGCAGGAAAGGTGAATTTTCAGTGTATGAAATCTTAACCTGATCATTATAGTTCAGTTCATCTTTAAATGCGATGGAAGACAAGATGGGTTCAAACAGCACCGATATATTATTGCTAAACTTATATTGTGCACTAACCGAAAAAAGAAAGCTTGAAGAAGCCGTATACTTGTGATTAGAGTTTTCATCAATTAAAACAGGATATGACTTAACTGGGTCGATAATAGGCCTGCTTTGTCCAAGGTTTAATCCCACAGACAACCGCTGTTTTATATTAAAATTGTTGAATACTGAAATAAATGGTTGAGGATCGCTGGTTGTTTGAACCTGGTAGGTAGGATTCTTTTTTAGAAGCCCAAAAACCAGTTCTGAGGCCAGCTTATCTTCTCCTAATTTAGCATAAGCTGCCGATAATATTTTTGTGGCCTGCTCAATCTCCAGTTTATCAAAATTGCAGTTAAATATTTTACCCTCAAGAAGATTAACAACGAGTTCATATTTTCCGTCAGCATATGCCTGACTTGAAGTATTTAGTAATTCCTGGCAATTTGACTGGCCTTTTACTGAGAGTAAAAAAGACACAAAAAACAATGTCGGAAAAATCCGTTTTATATATGTTTTTGTAAGCATGTTTATTTTAATTTTCTGTTTTATCTGCTAATTCATTTTTTACCATTACAGCGTAGCTGTTATTGTTAGTTTCCCATACCTGGACCACGTTATTGGTATAGCAAACTACAAGCTGGTGATTTGAATTAAATGTCATTGTCTGAAGTTCAAGGTTTTTATTGGCGAATCTTATTAATACGGGTTTTTCATTCCAGTTATTCATGTCGTAAATCGATATTACTTTATCAGATGACATGACGGCCATTAATGAATTATCAGGGGCGATGGCAATATTTTCAATTAATAAATCGGCCTTTAAAATATTATGTACAGGTGTTGCATTATCCGATAGGTCATAAACTTTAATTTCGCCCAACGATGATCCTGCAATTAAGTATTTGCCATCAGGATTTATAGCTAATGCTGATATCCTACCCGGAAGGGAATCAAGCATATATGTTTTGTTATCTGGGGGACTTATACTAAAGATTTTACCATTTTTTGTGCCTGCAAAAACCTTATTATTACTGGCTGACAGCCGGGTTGCTTTTGACCCAATTTGCAGAGCAGCGGATTTATGAAAAGTCTTATTTTTTAATTCGTAGGAATATATTGAATCATCATCGCCGGAAAGGTACAGGCAATTATATGTCTCCGTGGCGGTAGTAATAAAACCGGGGCTCTCATCAAATTTTTGTAAGGAGTTAGTCTGGCTGTTTACCAGGTATAAATCCCGGTTTTCATCAGATAATAGGATGTCTTTTGCAAGAATAAATGCTTTAAGCGTAAGACCTGGATTTTGAATAATATCCTCTTTAACATTTGTGTAGTCGTTACCAATCAGCCGCATTAGTTTGTTGTTACTTGTGTAGATGATTATTGAATTATCAGGATTGGCACCCAAACCGACAATTTTGTCATTGCCTTTATAAACCATGTTATTGTAACCGTTTATCTGTAGAGAATTATATAAACCATCGTAAATGGAAGCATCGCGGGTGTATCCACCATATTGACGGTTTAGTTCAAATGCTTTATATGCTTTTTCAAGATTTAAATACTTATTGTTATAATTTTGCTTGGCCTGAAAGGCCAGTGTTTGAGCGGTGGCAAGCATACTGAGGGCATTTGCACTGTCTCTTGCAAGTTCTGCAATGGTGCGCTGCTCGTCGGCTCGTTTTTTTTCCTGCAGGGCTTTTAAACTTTCGTTTTGCGCTATCTGGCTTTTCTCTTCAGCCAGCACACGCATTTTCTCTGCGTTTTTACGGGCCACATCTGACAGTGATTTTGCTTTTAATGCTTCCTGGGCATTTGCTTCGGCCAATTGTTTTTGTTCTTTAGCCATGTTATTTGCCTCAATGGCTTTGTTGCGTTCCTGCTCAGCTTCTTTTTTCCCTTTTTGTGCCTCAAGTTTTTGCACCTTGGCCAGTTTTTCCTGTTTTAAAGCGTTGGCTTTTTCTTTAAAAGCAAACCCCATTAAAATGGATAAAGCCAGAATAACCCCTGAAGCTGATATTAAAGCGATATTTTTTCTGCGTTTTTTAGCATTTTCTGCTTTAGTGATATGGGTTCTGCTTTGTTTCAAATATGCATCAATACTATCAGCAATTATTTGGGCTTCAGTGAGTTTGTCTTCCCTGTTTTTGTCGGAGTTGTCGTACTTAACAAGCCAGTATGCCGATGGTTTACACTGCTCGTACCATTTTTCGAAATGGGATAAGTTTCCTGCAGCCAACAAAAAACGAGGTGATTTATCGTTTTGCATCCATCGCTCCAGCTGGATATACAGCTCTTCGTAACTGGTATAATTTGTATATTCTGTATTTCCCCAGTCGCTAAGGAGTTCCCAGTTCCTGATCAGGGCTTCATGCGTAATATCCAGTATGGTATTGGTTGATAAAAATTGGGTATCAATATCATCAGGGTTGATAAAGGGACGAATAAAGGTACTATCAGGCAACCTGAAAATATTCAACACGCCACATACTGTTTCGTACGAAATATTATCACGATTAATTATTCGTGTAATCTCTCCCAGGCTCATCCTGTTGCGAACAGGCCTGCCTTTATCAATTTTTGAAAGCGACTGAAAACAGGTTTTAAGGATAAATTTAGCGTCCTCGTGAGTAATATTTTTGGGTGCCCAGTCAATATGGTTATTTAAATATTCATAAGCCGATTCGTACAATAAATTTGCATGGGCGTTTAATATATTATATGTCTATCGGGAATCAGTAATAACATTCTTATAATTTATAGAAACTGAAGCTATTAGCAATCTTTCAAATATTTTCTCACCATAGTATCGTCGATTTACTTTGTAGCAAAATTCATCTA
>JBJKSB010000040.1:0-2655 GCA_046704385.1 Bacteroidales bacterium
TCCAATGTATCATTACTTCGATTTAAAGAAAAGAATAGTTTAATTAGATCGACTGTGAGTGGAAGTTTTAATCCAATTCCTAGAGTTGAGACTGGGCCAGATATCAATGCCTTTATACACTCTGACAAACCTATATTAGGAATAATTGGTGAATCTGGTGTAGGAAAATCAACTTTATTATTTTCAATAGTAAATGAATCTGACAATAAGTATATATCCCTTTTTTATGATGTACATAGTTTACAGTCCGCTGGGTCTATTCAAAGAAAAATTTCTGATGATTTATACACTGAGTATAAAGATTTGCATACGACATTAAATCAGATTAATAAAATTGTAGCGGAAGAAAACATAGTTTTTCTGATAATTATTGATGCCATAAATGAAAGTTATGGAATTTCTCCTCAAAGCTTAAGGTATGAAATTGAAGATTTTGCATCTCGATTACCTAGTAACCTAAAAATAGTATTTACTTGCCGTAGAGTATTTTGGGAAGCGAATTTAAATATTTACAATAATGTTGCAAGTGAACTATATTTTGGGAATAAACCATTTTTATTAGATCATTTCTCTATTAATGAAACAAATAAAGCATATCTGTACTATAAAAATAGATTTAATTTAAAAACAAGTTGGAAGAATTTATCCAATTCAATTAAAGACCATATCAGAGATCCCTTGATGTTGAAATTTATCGCTGAGTCTTATTCCAATAATTATTTACCAGAATTTGCACCAGCAGTTCTAGTATTCGACCGTTTTTTGAAAGCCTTGCGAAATAAATATAAGCATCAACCACTTCTTGACTTTATTGATTTGTTGATTGACTATCGGCTAGAAGATCAAAGCAAAAAATTATTAAAGAATGATTTGTATTGTTATAAAGATATTAGAACCGATTCCAGATTTCATTTATTAATTTTACAACAAAAAAGTAATAATAATTTTTCTGAAGATTCTTTAGTTTTACTAGCCTGAATTATTCATAAAAAAAGGGAGTTTGTTCCCTAAAAAAGCTGAAGTATCAGTATTTTTAGGGTGTTGACAACAAACATCCCGACAACAATGATAAAAAATAATTTTGAAAATCATACTCCCACTTTAAACCTATTTCCAGTAGCAAATAAAAAAATTGAACTCAGCTTCAGTGGGGACCGCATCAGCAGTGACGGCGGGCTACTGTTATTGCGTGAGGTAGAGAACCAGATAGGGATAATCGATACCATAAGTAATTGTATTTCAGACAATCGGGACCAACGTTATATAAACCATACTATTAAAGAGCTGATTGCCCAACGTGTTTATCAAATAGCAGCAGGTTACGAAGATTGTAACGATTGTAATGATTTACGCGAAGACTTGGTATTAAAAACCTGTGTGGGACGTTTGCCCCAGAGTGGCGATGAACTGGCCTCACAACCAACTATGAGCAGGCTTGAGAACAGCGTAGGAAAGAAAGAGCTATACAAAATCGGCAAGCAATTGGTTGAAGCCTTTATCGGCTCGTATAGCCAGCCTCCCAAGGTTATCATCCTTGACTGTGACGATACCAACAACAATACATACGGACAACAGGAGCTTAACTTTTACAACCATTTTTATGGTGAACATTGTTACATGCCATTACACATTTACGAAGGCCTTTCCGGGAAATTGGTCACCACCATATTAAAACCGGGAAGACGTGATAAACAAAACAATATTGCATTATTTCTCCAAAAACTTATAAGTCATTTACGCAAACATTGGCCAAATACGATGATTATTGTAAGGGGAGACAGTCATTTTGCGTCAAGGGATTTTATGGAATGGTGCACAGGGCAGGAGAAAACAGGTTTTATCACGGGACTTTCCGGCAACAAAAAGCTCAATGAACTGGCAGAAGTTACCATTAACAGTGCCAAAGGTGAATTTAAACAGGATGGCAGGCCGGTAAAACGTTACCATTCTTTCATGTACCAGTCCGGAAGCTGGCAGACACCGCAAAAAGTAATCGTAAAAGTTGAAGTAACAGAACTGGGCACCAATGTGCGATATATAGTCACCGATTTAATCCATTTCAAAGCCAAAAACCTGTACGAGAAAGGATATTGTGCCAGGTGTTCAATGGAACTACGCATAAAGGAACATAAGCTGTACTTGCGGTCCGATAAATCCTCGTGCAAGAGTTTCCTGGCAAACCAGTTCCGTTTATTTATGCATTCGTTGGCGTACATATTGCTCCATACTATGCAAAAAGAACTGTTCAAAGGAACTGATTTGGCCAATGTTACCTTTAAAACCCTCCAGAACAAAGTAATCAAGACGGCTGCCTGGGTCAGGGAAATGAAAACCAAAATAAAAATTGAGTTTCCCCGGTTTTGTCCAACCCGTGAGTTACAGACCAAAAGTTTTCAAATGCTTGAATTGCTACAAACCTGACGTTGTTCATCAACCTTTAAACATAAAAATCTTTCAGAACGGCCATGTTGTATGGAAAAAGTATATCGGATTAACGGGATTTTAGCATGAAATTACCAAAACGAGAACATTTTTTTATCTCAAAATACCTCCAAGACAAATTTTACCCGATAGAATCCCAATGCTCATGACAAAAATGAGGTCGAATTTTTTTAAAAATTCAATGTTTTGCGGTTTATGAATTAATCAGGCTAG
>JBJKSB010000041.1:0-306063 GCA_046704385.1 Bacteroidales bacterium
TGGAGCTTTCAAAGGATAAAAGCAAGTTCATCTTAATTCCTAACCGTGCCAAAGCTATTGAATTAATTTACGCTTATAAGTTGCAAGGTATGGGCAATTATAGCATTGAAAAGCTTTTAAATAGCGATAAAACAATTTGGCGACCTGAACCCATGCGTAAAAACTCATTAGGGGGTTGGCGACAAAGCTACATAAATAAAATATTGCGGGATATTCATGTTTATGGCGATTTTCAACCATATACAATAACTCACGATGTAGAAACGGGCAAATAGGAACGCATTAAAAATGGGGAGGTTATTAAAGGGTATTACCCCGCAGCAGTTACCAAAGAAACATTCGAGAAAGCCCAAACAATTATACAAAGAAATGCTAAACTAAATAATCAAGGCGGTGGAAAAACGGGCAAAGCAAGAAATCTATTTACATACGTTGCAAAATGTGGGCTTTGCGGTGGTCCAATGCACTTTGTAGATAAAGGGAACAATTGCCAATATCTAAAATGTGATAAGTCAGGCCGCTTAAATACTTGCAAAGCTAAAACAGTACGTTATGATGAAATGGAACATTTATTTTTTAGCCATTTTGAGGAGCTTGATATTAAATCCCTTTTACCGAACAATACTGAAATTGAGATAGAAATAAATGAAGTAAAACGGAAAAACCTCTTTTTAAATAATCAAATTGAGGATTATAACAGGCAAATTACCAACGGCACAAACACGCTTTTAAACGAGGATGCAGCAGAAATAAGGACTATTATAGTAGAACAAATAAAAACCCTTAAAACCCTAAAGGAAACAGCCGAAACAGAGCTTAACGGTGTAGCATCAAAGCTAAATGAACTAACTTCTCAAAAAGTTGATATTTCAAATAGTGTAGCACTTCTGAATAATTTAAAGCAAGTCTTTGAAAAAACAGAAAATGAACAAGAAAAAATAGTAATCCGTGAAAAGATTCGGGGGCAAATTCGTACATTAGTTGACCGCATAGAAATCTTTCCTGTTAAAGATAGAAATGCTAAAATACCTGTATTAAGCGATGATGTAATTGCAACAAGAATTTATAAATCACTAAACGGGATAACAATTCATCTTAAAAATAAAGTTCAAGTTCGTATGCTAGTTGGGATTGATTATAAAGAAAAAGGCTCTAGTAGTGAGAAATTAACAGCTCACAGATTAGACAGAAAGCCAAAATACAATTAATATAATACCCTTTTAACTAAGATGTTATTGCCTTAGTAAAGGATTCATATAATATGGTAGATTCAATACATAACATTATTATGTTATGCCCGCCAGCCGCGGCAATTTCCATGGCCCTTTTTACATTTTCCTGTCCCCGCACATCTGAAAAATCTGTGTCGTGCTTCTTTATTCCTTTGTAAAATTCATTGCGCGTATCAATTACCAGGCGTTTAATGGCTTTTTTGCCATTTAAAAACTCCACAACTTCCCGGATATTCTCTGCCGGATAAACCTCAAGATTATCCACCACCGCAGCTTCGCGTGCGTTTTGTTTGGGCAGGATAAACCCCCGGAATCCCTCTTCGCGAGCTTTAATAGCAATGGGCAACGCTCCCTTTATAGGCTGCAGGCTCCCGTCAAGAGAAAGCTCTCCCATTATTATAAATTTCTCCAAAACATTGCTTATAATCTGACCAGAAGCTGCTAATATTCCCACGGCAAGGGTTAAATCGTATGCCGAACCCTCCTTGCGGATATCTGCCGGTGCCATATTTATAACAATTTTCTGCCTGGGAAAATCAAGTTTATTATTATGCAATGCCGCATTTATGCGTTGCTGACTTTCTTTTACGGCGCTATCGGGCAATCCAACCAAATGAAACTGTATACCTATCGATAAATTTACCTCAACGGTAATGGTGGTGGCATTTATGCCAAATACTGCGCTACCATATGTTTTTACGAGCATGGAATTAAAATTTTGGCCTTAACCCGGTTAACAATTTGTTATAAATAGCTAATCTAATAAATTTTAATGAAAGAGGTTATAAAGAGTATTTTATTCGTTCGCCTGAAATTTCAAAAACATCAATCTAACCCTAATGGTAATCCTTAAATATCCTTATCCCCCTGTTTTTTTTGATTAATTTACTGATTTTTAGTAATTATACAAATGCTAACAAATTCCTTTTTAACCTCGTTTCTCTTTAATTTAGAATTTAATGGTCGAATGACTACTTTGTAATCTACCTAAAATTTAAATAAACCTGCTATGAAAAAAACGAGAACAAGGGACAAAGTAAAAAACGGACAAATACTTTTAACCATCACATTACTGTGGTTTGTCGGGTTAAATGGATTTTCCCAGCAAAAAAATTATCTGGAGGCACAGGTGTTTACCAGTGCAGAATCTACCGGACAGCTTTTGGCTAATCAGGGATTCCGGGCTTTTGAGCCGTTGGAACAACCTGACGAGAATTATCCAACTATCATGATTGATGATGATAAAACCTTCCAGACCATTGAAGGATTTGGCGGCGCTTTTACCGATGCTGCCGCTGTAACTTTTGGAAAACTGCCAAAAGAATCACAGGATGCTTTTCTTAAAGCCTGCTTCGATCCCGATGAAGGAAATGGCTATACGCTTTGCCGCACCACCATCCACAGTTGCGATTATTCCGACGAAATGTACACTTACGATGATGTAAAAGGCGACAAAACCCTTAAGAATTTTAGCATCAAACATGATCTGAAATATCGCATTCCGTTTATCAAAAGGGCGCAGGAAGCAGCCAAAGGAAATCTCCGTTTTTATGCCTCGCCATGGAGTCCGCCGGGATGGATGAAAACCAATGGCGAGATGCTTCATGGAGGCAAATTGTTGCCTGAATATGATCAAACCTGGGCCGATTATTTTGTGAAGTACATTAAAGCCTACCAGGAACAGGGAATTTCAATGTGGGGAGTAACTGTTCAAAACGAGGCCATGGCTGTTCAGGTCTGGGAATCTTGCATTTTTACTGCTGATGAAGAAAAAAATTTTGTGCGCGATTATCTCGGGCCAACCCTCAAAAAGAACGGATTGGGCGATGTAAAAATCATGATCTGGGATCATAATCGTGGCCTGATTTACCAACGCGCCGAGGCGGCTTACGAAGACCCGGAAGCTTCAAAATATATCTGGGGAACAGCTTACCACTGGTATGTGGGCGACCACTTTGATAATGTGCGAATACTCCATGATGCCTGGCCTGATAAGAAACTATTGTATACAGAAGGAGGCATGCGCGGCACCTGGCAATCAGCAAACAAGCTTGCCATCAGTATGATTCACGATTTAAACAACTGGTGCAATGGCTGGGATTTCTGGAATTTTGTTCTGGATACCACCAATGGCCCCCGTCATGCCGGAGGTTTGGGCGGTTCAAATATTGTTACTGCAAATCTCAAAACCGGGGAACTTACCTATAATCCTCCGTATTACGTGTTTGGACAATTTTCCAGATTTATTAAACCCGGAGCAAAACGCCTTGCCTGTACATCAAACAACGATGATTTAATCGCCACAGCTTTTATAAACCCAGATGGTAAAATTGCATCTGTGGTTTACAACCTGTTGGACCATGAAAAAATGTTTCAGGTTTGGATTGAGAAAAAAGCACTTAAAGGAACCATTCCTGCCAACGGCATTATGACCATTGTATTTTAATTTTTCAGAGTCCTTAACGGAGTGAAAATAAATAAAAAGAGACTCCTTTAAAAAGGAGTCTCTTTTTATTAAAAGTTAATATTTCTAGTATCCCGGATTTTGAACCAGGTTTGGATTGGCATTAATCTCACCTTGTGGAATTGGATATAAATTATAGGTGTCAGCCGCACGATTTGGTCTAAAGTCGCAAGGATCATTAAATTTACCAAAACGGATCAAATCGTTCCTTCTCCAACCTTCAGAGCAAAGTTCCCATCCCCTTTCATTTAGAAGAGCATCAAGGGTTAAAGTAGCTGTTGTATATAATTTGCTTTCATCATCAGGAAATGCCCGTGCTCTAACCTGATTAACCAAGTCGACAGCTTCCTGGGTTGCAGTTCCACCATTTTTGCGCATTAATGCTTCTGCTTTCATTAATAAAACATCAGCATATCTTAAAATGACATAATCGTTCTCCATCTGAAAGTTCATGGCACCAGTATATTCATACTTTGCAATCCTTGCACCATCTTGTTCCCGGGCATATTCCATATCATCAAAATCAACGGCAAAATTCAAAGGTTCCCCGGCCTGAGCTTTAGTACAAAACAGACTATCTCCCGTCGAAGAATATTGTTGACCTGTTAACCACATGTTGCGCCGAATGTCAGCCTCATCATAAGTATGATACCATGAAGGAACTCCACACACTCCATTCCATGGTTGATTTTCCAAATCATAGGTTAGGTAATTTTGTCCATGCAGTGTCCATAAATCGATATTAAAGCTTGCCCCCCAATCAACTGCGGTTGTAGCATCATAAGGAATAACAAAAATGTTTTCCTTAGAACCTTCGTTTGCAATTAAAAAATTACTGTAATAATCTTTTTCCAAAGAGTAATTACCTGAATTTATAATGGAATCACAAGCGGCTATACATTCATCGTATTTTGTTTTTCCGGCAAAAACTTCAGCATTTAAATAAAGTTTAGCCAAAACAGCATAGGCAGCCCATTTATGAAAACGACCATACGTTTCCATACCAACCGCTCCGTTTAAGTATGGGATAACATCA
The DNA here is from genome assembly GCA_046704385.1 of Bacteroidales bacterium. Classification (GTDB taxonomy): domain Bacteria; phylum Bacteroidota; class Bacteroidia; order Bacteroidales; family SZUA-534; genus GH45. Next base: position 4,733 of record JBJKSB010000041.1, read on the forward strand.
ACTAACGACTTCTCAACAAAATCATAAATTTCACTCCTCTTTGCATTAGTCGGCGCATAATCGTCGGGCACATCATAACGGTCAACCAATGGCACATTACCAAATAAATCGAGTGCTAAATAATAATAGAAAGCTCTTAATCCATGTAATTCGTTTGACACAGCAATCAAAGCATCACTTTGATTTTCAACCTGATCATACTGGTAAATAACGCGATTACAATTTGCTACTCCGGTATAAATTAAACTCCACGCGTTTCCAACATATGATTCGGTTGCTAACCATTCGTGTCTGTGCAAACGTTGATACATTCCGTCATTATACCAGTCGGCTCCCCTTGTCGGGATTAATATTTGATCGGTACACATTTCTAAACACCCCCACATGCCTTCAGGAACAACATAGCCCTTAATTGCAGAGTATGCAGGACCAGCAGCAGAGAGTACCTGTTCTTCGGTTAAAAAGAAATTGTCGCTTGTAATTTCTGAATATACATTCACATCCAGATCGGTGCATCCTGTAAAAAACAATATTAACAGGAATCCGCTATATAATATATTTTTCATCTTCATCTGTTTTAGAAATTAAATTTAAAACCAACCAAAAATGTCCTCGTGCTTGGATATTCAAACCGATTGTCATTTCCTGGTTCCAATCCGGTAATTGACACTTCGGGATCTGCCCCTGAATATTTTGTAAACAAAAAGGCATCCAATACAGTTGCATAAAACCGTGCTGATTCTACCAAAGGAATATTTTTAAGTGTATAACCGAGAGTGATATTATCAACCTTAACAAAACCAGCATCTTCAACATAATAACTTGAAAATTCTGGATCGTCCCAAAGTTCCTGATTTAAAGCTGTTTTGAATACATTTTCAGGGAAAAAGGTCCGGTTATCATACCAAATACGTTTGGTATTAATTACCTGTTGTCCAAACATGCCCCTCATAGTAACCATTAAGTCGAAATTGCCATACTGGAATGAATTGGTTAAACCGGCATATAAATCAGGAATGGCATTTCCAACAACGGTTCTGTCATCGGTAGTAATTTTACCATCACCATTAATATCTGCAAAAATCCATTTGCCATTTTCATCAAATCCGACAAACTTGTATGCGTGTATGTTTCCTAAAGGCTGGCCTGCTTCAAGGCGGTGTGTCCATGCACTGATTCCGGGTGCACCCACATCACCAATATTTCTGTATTCAATGCTAAACTGATCGTTTGATAACGATAATACTTTGCTCTTGCGATGATCTAAAACCAGATTGAGATTCCATGTAAAATTGTCAGTTCTGACCGGTACGGTATTAAAGCTGAATTCAATACCCGAACTACGCATCGAGCCGACATTTTGCCAGGTTTGATTATAAAGGTTTGGAGGTACAGGAACATCATATAGTTCTAACAAATCTTTGGTATCCCGAATATAGTAGTCGATCGTACCACTTATTCGTGAACCAACTACTGACCAGTCGGCACCTATATTGGTTTCATGTTTAGTTTCCCAACGAAGATCCGGGTTTGGATTACTAACGGGAGAATAGCCAATTTTCATTTCTCCCTTATAATAAAAGGTTCCGTCCTGTCCATACCTGATTAAAGGAACATATGAATCACTAATTCCCTGGTTTCCCGTAACTCCGTAACCGGTTCTCAGTTTTAACTGATCAAATAAACCCAAGCTCTGCACAAAAGATTCCTGCGATAAATCCCACGCTGCCGAAACTGCGGGGAAAGTACCCCATCTTTGATTTATACCAAATTTTGATGAACCCTCGCGTCGTACACTTGCTGAAAAGAAGTATTTTCCCGCATAATGATAGGATAAACGTCCGAAGAACCCTATTAACCGATTCTCTTCTTTATACGAATCCATGGTAGCCCTTCCTTCAGTAAGGAAAGTACCACTGGCTAAATTATTGTAAGTTGTTTGATCGGAAATAAAGTTACTGTTTGATGCATTAAAATTTTCACTCATATAATCCTGATATGAATATCCGCCTATAACATTAATATTATGATTGTCTATTTCTTTCTTCCAGCTTAATGTTGTTTCCAGCGTTTTTGTTGATGTGTTATTAGTTCCCCGACTTGCATACCCGGCGATACCAGCCAATTGTTGGGTAAAAGTGTAGCTTGGTTCATAATAACCACTTAAAGAATTGTAGTTTTGCGATCCACCAACAATGCTTGCTTTAAGTGATTTGGTTATATCTAAATCTGCTCCAAGATTCAAATAAAAGCGGCGGTTTTCAACATCGTTTGTTCTTTCTACAAGTAGTGCAACCGGGTTATAATATACCCAATTAGCTACTTCAAAGAAACTTCCATCTTCATTGTATATGGGTTCGGTAGGATTTCTTTTTATTGCCTGGCGTATGGCATCGTAATTAACAGGGTTTTCATTACTTTCAGAAAAACCAAATTGTGCCTTTATATTCAATTTGTCTTTTAATGTTCTATGATTCAGGTTGGCGCTTACTTTATAATCCTTTTTGTCTGAATTCAACAAGATGCCTTCCCTGTCCACATATTCGAAAGATACCCGATAGTTAGAGCTGCTTGTCCCCCCACTAACTGCCAAATGTTCTTTATGAGTTAATGGCTTTCTCATAATGGCATCTAACCAATCGGTGCTATAACCATAATCCGTCATACTGGCAGCCTCTTTTTCCATTCTGGTGTCTCCGGAAGCGGCCCAATCTTCTTTAACCTGACGATATTCATCCCCGGTTAAAACCTGCAGCTTATTAAGAATTCTTTCAGTCATAAAACTGCTTGAAAATTCCGTTTGTATTTTTCCACTACTTCCCTTTTTTGTAGTAATAAGTATTACCCCGTTTGTACCACGTGTACCATAAATTGCAGCAGCCGATCCGTCCTTTAAGATATCAATGGATTCAACATCTTCGGGTATAACTGAACCCAAATCACCCCCAGGAATACCATCAATAACAACCAATGGAGCTGAGCTTCCCAGAATACTTGATGTTCCTCTTAAAAGCACTTCAGAATTTGACGTTGGGTCTCCTCCATTAGGGGTAATAATGGTTAACCCGGCAACTTTTCCCTGAACCAGTTGCATAGGATTATCCACAACTCCTTTATTAAAATTATCCTCTTTTACTGAAGTAACCGCCCCGGTTAATTCCCTTTTGGTTACCGACCCATATCCGATAACCACAACTTCATCAAGCGATTCTGTACTGGGTTCCATTTTAAGATTAATCTTTGTTCTTCCCGATACTTGAATCTCCTCCGTCTTGTATCCTACCATCGAAAATAACAAAATTGCATCTTCCGATGGAATATCAATTTTGTAATAACCATTAACATCGGAAACCGTACCATTGGTGGTTCCTTTAATTATTACATTAACTCCCGGTAAGGGTTGACTACCCTCATCGACAATGGTTCCCGTAACCGTTAGCGTTTGCTGTGAAACAGCAGATCCTATTGCCTGAACAGCATTCAGCAAAATAATAAATAAGACAATTTGCATTGTCTTCAGGATTTTTCCCCCGTTTTTTCCCCGGAACAAAACCCCTGTTTTTGTAACTGTTTTCATAAAATTTTGGTGTTTGTTTAATAATTGTTTAGCTGAAATTGAATTTTGTTGTTTATTATTGTACAAAGTACAATAAGTAATTCGTTTTTCAATGCTGTTACGGATATCTTTTTGTTTTTGATCCTTATCTTCTTTTTGAAAAACACCACCCTTTTTATCCAATAACTAAAAAAGCTGTTTATGGTAAGACTAAATTATTTAGTAATTATAACTGTTGTTGGAGGAAATTTCGTGGAAAGATTTGTACCCCCACCAGGACTCGAACCTGGATTTACAGTTTAGGAAACTGTCGTTCTATCCCTTGAACTATGGGGGCAGATTTGTGCCGCAAAAGTAAGTAATAAAATAAAATACGCAAAATAAGATTTGCGGCTTATTTTATTTTCCTGGTTGTAGCTTCCTGCCTTAGTTTTAAAGTGCTTTTCTTCGGCTATATTCGGGCATGCATTTTTTGTTCAGCGAAACATGCTTGTTAACAAGTTCGTTAGCACGACTGTTTCTTTTTATTATTTTTGGCAACTTAGTTTTAAAATCAAAATAAACTTAATATGACAAAACGATTAATTATTGCAGGTTTTATTGCTCTGTTCTGTAGTACATTAACAATGGCACAGGAAGATACAACAAGCACAAAACCTGAAGGTTATCATTTTACTATGGTAAAAGATGTAATAAGTAGTGCTGTTAACAATCAGCAACGATCTGGAACCTGTTGGAGTTTTTCTTCAATTGGATTTGTTGAAGCAGAAATGCTTCGGATGGGAAAAGAATACGTAAACCTGTCGGAAATGTTCGTGGTTCGTAAAAGCTACGAGGAAAAAGCTAAAAACTATGTACGCATGCATGGCGAATATAATTTTGGTCCCGGCGGTGCCGTTAACGATGTTTTTAACGTGCTTAAAAATTATGGTGCCATGCCCGAGGATATATACAATGGTTTGAATTATGGCTCCAAAGTTCACACACATGGCGAGTTGGACGAAGTACTTAAAGATTACCTTGACGGAGTCATTAAAAACAAAAACCATAAACTTTCCACTGCATGGTTCGAGGGTTTTGAAGGAATATTGGATGCTTACCTGGGAAAAGTACCCGAATCGTTTGAATGGAAAGGAAAAACCTACACTCCCCGCACATTTGCCGATGAAGTTGTGGGAGTGAATCCTGATGATTATGTATTTTTTACTTCGTTTACACACCATCCTTTTTACAGCCAGTTTGTGCTTGAAGTTCCCGATAACTGGACATGGTCTCGTTACTGGAACATTCCCATGGATGAGATGATGAACATGTTCGACAATTCATTAAACATGGGTTATGCCGTAGTTTGGGCCAGCGATGTAAGCGAAAAAGGGTTCTCTTCAAAAAATGGAGTGGCTGTAATTCCTGAAGATGATGTGGCTGAAATGGCTGATACTGAAAGGTTAAAATGGGAAAAAATGGACAAAGCAGAAAGGCAGAAAATGCTTTATAGTTTTGATAAACCCATGCCCGAAAAGAAAATTACGCAGGAACTCCGTCAAGAAGCTTTTGATGATTATGAAACCACCGACGATCACGGAATGGTGTTAACCGGCCTGGCAAAAGACCAAAACGGCACCAAATATTATTACGTGAAAAACTCCTGGGGAACCGACTATAATAATTATGGCGGATATTTTTATGCCTCAGATACTTTTGTAAAATATAAAACTTTAAGCTGGGGTGTTAATAAAGATGTAATACCAAAAGAACTAAAAAAGAAACTTGGTATAAAATAAAAACTTCCTCTATTTTAAAATAATTAAAAGGCGGATTATACTTCTTAGAAAGTAAGAATAATCCGCCTTTTTCATTTTATTTGCTTCTGATTTTATTCGGTAAACTTTTCCAAAACCGATCTTCTCAGATTACTTTTTTTATCTGTCGGCATGGCATAATTATTTCCATAAATCGCACCCTCCCATTCTCCATACATTGGATTTGGAAGAATAATAAACCGGTTTCCCCAGGTTTCTTTATTCTGATTAACCCGGTCAAAACCAAGAGTTGAATCGCGTCCCCCATACATTTGTCTAAAATCAGTCAAATTATCGCCAATATATAATAACACTTCGTATTTTTTCATAACCATTTCGCGGCGCGAAGTTTTGTCACTGCTTTCTCCCAACTTCCGCAGGAAAACAAAGTTTGTGTCGGCATCGGGGAATCCCAAATCGCTCAGATTCTTTAGCGTCGGTTTTAATTCATCCTCTTTTCGATTCGAAATATAAATTACGTTAACTCCCAAATCCTTTGCCGCATTTGTAAATTCAAGAGCACCGGGCAAGGCTTTCGCCGATGCGGTTGCCGTCCATTTTTTCCAGGTTTCGCCAGAATATGCCTCTCCGGTTTTTATCAAAAATCCTTCGTAAGGACTATTATCCAACACGGTTTCATCAATATCCAGCACTACGGCTGTCGGCTTTTCTCCCCGATAGTTTTTCAAATGTTCCTTTAAGCGTAATTCGGCCAAATTATACGCCTGGTAAAAACAGGCACGCATCTCAGCCGATTTTTGAAACCAATCGGTTGCCAACACCAAATGTTCACTTGTTCTGTTTGGCTGTTCTTTATTTGATGTGGTTTGGCAAGAAATAAACAGAATGCCGATGGAAATGAATACCCAAAATAATTTTTTCATTTTATCCTGATTTAATTGTTGTATATAATTCGCTTTTCAAAAATTAAAGGTTAAAAATACCATTCTGATAGAAACTACCCATCATAAAAAACTAAAAATTCTACAATTTTAATCTTTTTGTATTTGCCTGTAATTGTGCACGTTGTGATGATAATTCGTTCGAAATTAAAATATTTTAATTTTCTTTGTAACAAAACAAACACCATTCCGTCACTACACCGTAGCCATTATTTAAAAATGAACATAGAAGAATATAACAAGGCGGTCGATTTACATTCTGATGGAGTTTACAGGTTCATTCTGAAAAACATTAAAGATTCAGAAAAAGCCAAGGACATCATTCAGGATACATTTGAAAAGCTGTGGATCAATGCTGGAAACGTAAGTTTTCAGAAAGTAAAAAGTTACATTTTTACTGCCGCTTATCACACGATGATTGATGTTATCCGAAAAGAAAAAAGGATGGCTGATTTTGAAAATGTGAGGGAAGAAAAATACTCCCACAGCAAACAGTATTCAGATTTGAGTGAAGTTCTTAATGAAGCTTTGAATCAATTAAACGACGTACAGCGGTCGGTAATTATGCTTCGCGATTACGAAGGCTACTCTTATCAGGAAATTGGAGAAATAACCGGGCTTAGTGAATCACAGGTAAAAGTTTACATATTCCGGGCCCGGGTTACATTGAAAAATTATATTGGAAGTATGGAGTCCGTTTTATAAGACAATTTTTAACGAACAGGAATGAGGATTACACGAGAAAATTACGAGTCATTTTTGGTTGACTACGCTGAAGGCACTCTTTCTGCCAAATTACGGCTGGAAGTCGAGCAATTCCTGTTGCTTAATCCCGATATTCAGGAAGAATTTGAAATGTTCAGTTCAAACCTGATTGAACCAGCTTCAGTAGATTTTACAGATAAGGAGGCTTTAAAAAAAATACCCCTCCAGAATACTTCCGTATCATCAGATTATTTTCAACGTTTATGTGTCGCCCACATTGAAGGATTTTTGCCAGATTCCGAAAAAACCTTTTTGGAAGAATTAGTTAAAAACGATCCTGAAAAAAAGAAAGAATTACAATTGTTTGAAAAAACCCGTCTTTTTACAGGCCAGGAAAATTTTAATGAAAAGCTGTTATTAAAACAGGGCGAAATAATTCATGAGGTGAATGACACCAATTTTGAGGAATATTGCATTGCCTGTATGGAGGGCTGGCTCGATCAGCATGGATTAATTGCCATAAATGAATTTATAGCTGTAAATCCTGATAAAAAACAAATTCTCGATTTGTATTATAAAACCCGTTTGGAACCCGATTTATCTATAATCTACCCGGAGAAACGCAAAATAAAACGGTTTAATTTATTGTCGCTTAAAACCAGGAAATACTTTTCGGTTGTTTCATCAGCCGCGGCTATACTGGTGTTTGGTGCTATGTTTTATTATGTTAGTACGCTCGACGACAAAACTCAATTAGCCAGTCGTATAAATACGGCAAAAACAGTTGAAAAACAACCCATTCAATCACAACCAGACAGATCTGAAAAGATTGTTGAACCGATTAAACAATTTGCAAAAAACCATGCTGTTTTACACGATCCTTTCGGTTTTGAGAAAATAAGTCAAAAGAAAAATCCTACCTGCACAAGTTTTGCTGCAAATAGCCGCATGGATATTAATCCAATAAAACCCATTAGTTTAACACAGATTGAATGTGCTCCCTGCTCACGTATGTTGCAGGAAAAACAATTATCCGGTGTTATTTTAAATCATGAAAAAAACGTTAACACAAATATTATTGCCAATGAACAAAACAATAACAAAGAACCCTTAGAAACTAAAGACCAAAGCAATAAAACGGCTTTTTGGGAAATTGCTCAAGCCGGTATAAACGGCTTTAACAAAATTACCAATGCCGAAATAAAAGTAGAAAAAGACGGAAAAGATAAAAAAACCAGGATTGCTTTTAACAGCAAATATTTCGCTTTTTCGACACAAGTAAATAAAAAAAATTAGTAACCTAATGCTTAAAATCATGAAATACAACACGTTTACGCTGGCTACTCTAATAGTTTGTTTAGCCATTTTTTCAGCTTACGGAAACAATTTTTCGGATGAATTAAAAACCTTTTCAAAAGACACTGTTCCGGAATCCGGTGCAAAAGTATCAAATGATACTACCCAAACTGACAGTACCTTTTCGGATATTGAATCTGAGTTGCAAAACCTTGAACCAAAGTCAAAAGATTCTGATACAACTAAAATCAGGATTGGGAAAATGAAAATCTCCGTAGTTGACGATGGTGACGACATTGTTGTTAACAAAGAAGATGACTGGGATGACAAAGACTGGGACGAAGACTGGACCTGGAAAGATAATGATGATAACTGGACTTTTCACCGGAAACCGAAAAAAAGTCAATTTAGTCCGCACTGGGCTGGCTTTAGCATGGGTCTTAATAATTATGTTACTTCCGATTTGAGCACCTTGCTGCCGGCAGAGTACAGCCTGCTTGCCGTAAACACAAATAATTCGTTCGAAGTTAATCTGAATTTTGCCCAGGTGGGGTTGAACCTAATTAAAAACCATGTAGGGTTTGTTACTGGCGTTGGTATAAAATGGAATAACTACAAATTCCGAAACGAAAACACCGTGTTATCATCCGACTCAACCGTTTTAATTTACAGTGAAAGCAGTGACACACAGGCAAAAATGAGTAAACTTACCACTTGCTACTTGATGGTGCCTTTGCTTATTGAATTCCAGATTCCATCGCATGGTGAAGATTTTTATCTGAGCGCCGGTGTTGAAGGAGGTTTGAAACTGGGGGCACACACTAAAATTAAAACGAACGACAAGGTAAAGAATAAAGATAAAAGTGACTTTTTTACCACTTTTCTTGATTATCGGCTAACAGCCCGGTTAGGATATGGTAATTTTGGAATTTATGGTTCCTACAGTATGATGCCGCTTTTTGAAAAGGATTTAGGCCCCGAATTGTATCCGTTGGCCGTTGGAGTAGCGTTAAATTTTTAATAATCGCTCAACATAGAAGCTGCCTTTCGTGGCAGCTTTTTTTATTTTTGTCAAAAACAAACCCGCTTTCTCCATTTACATAGAATTAATTTTTGATTATTTCGTTTAAACCTGTTATATTCATTCAAAATTATTTGTAAATGAACAGAATAGGGTTTAAACGTTTTTTCAAAAAGCTTGTAAAAAAGCATTATGCTCTGTTTTTAGCCTTTCTGTTATTGGGTTTTTTGCAAATTCATTCAGAAGAACCCGCAAAAACAGCCGTGCCGCTTATTGGCAAAATTATAATAAACGACAATTTTCCGTTACAAATAACCACCGGCTCAACCGGTATTGTTCGCAATGCGGTTACTCCCCCCAAAATAAACCCTCAGTTAATTTCGGTTTGGATTGATTCTTCAATCATCAGGCAATACGGCTTAGTCGAATACCGGTTTATCCTGCCGGTAGGAATACATCGTTTTTCAACGTGGAATCCGTATCCTTTTAAAGAGTTTTCGAAAATTAAATGGTCATCGAACCAAATTACCGCCTTGGCACGCGATGCAAAAAACAATGTTTATACCGATACTGTTGCGTTTGATGTTCATCCCGGTGTTTTTAATAGTTTTGTGGCCTGGCTTATATATTCAATGCTTTTGTTGTGCTTGATTGTATTGATATATTCATGGGCCGATTTCAGAATTGCCCGCGAGAAGCATCTGTTAGAAACTGAAATTAGTTCCCGAACAAAAGAATTATCAGAACAAAAGGCCAAATACGAGGAATTGCTTACCAATTACCTTCCAAAAGAAGAATTTGAAAAACTCAAAGAAAAAACCAAGGAAAAAACGCTTCGCTACAAAATGGTTACGGTGTTATTCTCAAATATATTGGGTTTTACAAAGGTTGCCGATCAGGATAATGCCGAACAATTAATTGATGATGTGGATAAATTCTTTTTCCATTTTGATGATGTGGTTCAGAAACTTCATATAGAAAAAATAAAAAGCATTGGCGATTCCTATATGTGTGCCGGCGGAATTCCGCAAAAAAACCGGACAAACCCGATTGAAGTTGTGTTGGCCGCATTCGAAATGCAGCAATATATGCAATCAATAAAAGATCAGTATATCGCTAAAAACCAAAAAATATGGGATTTGCGCATGGGTATTCATACCGGGCCGGTATTCAGTAATTCTGTCAATAATAAAAAACGCCTTGAAATTTGGGGAGATACGGTTAATATTGCCAGCCGGATGGAGGCCTCTGGTGAAATTGGAAAAGTAAACATTACGGGCATGACTTACGAGTTGGTTAAAGATTACTTCTTGTGCCAGTATCGGGGAAAAATGCCTGTTAAATATAAAGGTGAAATCGACATGTACTTTATTGAAGGCTTTCGACCCGCACTTTCTGTTGATGGCTTTGGTATAAAACCAAACAGCACTTTCGCCACCCGATTGGCTTTAATTCGCTTTGACGACCTTGAAGAACATGTGATGAATATTTTGGAAGAAGAATTACCCGAAAATTTACATTATCATAATTTAAAGCATACCATTGACGTTACAGTTCAGGTGGAACTTATCGGCCGACAGGAAGGAATTTCAGATGAGGAAATGCTGTTGCTGAAGACCGCCGCTGTATTTCATGATACCGGGTTCACCAGGGTTTATAAAGACCATGAAGAAGCAGGCGTTGAAATTGCCCGGGAAATATTACCAGATTATGACTACACCGAAGAGCAAATAAACAGAATTGCTGAATTAATTATGAAAACAAAGCTTCCGCCTCAACCCACCAATTTATTAGAAGAAATTATTTGTGATGCTGATTTGGACTATTTGGGTCGGGTCGATTTTATTCCTGTTTCTGGTAATTTATTCAGAGAGCTTACTGAACATAATATCATTGAAGATAATTTAAACAAATGGAATCAAATCCAAATTGCTTTTATTGAAAATCATCAATACTTCACGGAAACAGCGAAAAGACTGCGTGATGTAAATAAAAACAACCAATTAGAAGCAATAAGGAAATTAGTTGAAGAAAAAAGTTAACTTTGTAAATTAAGGAACATTATTTAACGCCCATAAAGTTATGTCAAAGAAAAGAAAAGATGTAATTGTAGTACCTTGGGATTATACCGAAGCAAGCGAGATTGCTCTGCAACACGCTGTTCAGCTTGCTAAGGAGGTAAACAATCACGTTATGTTAGTTCGCTTTTTAAACAGTCCTGGTCTGTTTGCCGGAAAAGCTAAAAAAGAAAAGATTATAAATGATGAAAAGGAAAAGCTGAAAGAAATTGGTGAAAAAGTAATGAAGGATTTTGATGTAAATCCTTATATTGCAGTTGAACTGGGTGTGAGTGTTTCAAATTTTTATCGATTGGGCAGAGATGCCAAAGCTAATTTGTTTTTAATAGGTAATTCATACAAACTTAACGATAAAAAAACCTTTTATCCTAAGGATATGATTACCCGTTTACGCGGTCTGGATATTCCTTTTATTGTGGCTCAGAAAAAACCGGCACATAACTACTATAAAGAAATTGTGGTTCCTCTTGATCATGATAAAAAATATAAAGAGACCCTGCACTGGATCGTATATCTTTCAAAATATTATAATTGTAATATCAATATTATTAAGCCTTTCTACATGGATGATTACAAGAAAAAAGACATGGCTAACAATATTTATTTTACAAAGAAATTACTCGATAAGAAAAATATAATTTATGGTATTAAAACAGCTAAAAAGAACAAGGATTTTCAGGATGAAGTACTCCGTTTTGCTGAAATGATTGATTCTGACCTTATTGTTATGATGATTCGGAAATATCATAAATACCTGGTAGACAAGCCCAATTCGGAACAAAAAATTCCAATAATGGTAATAAACCGAAATAATCAGATTATAAAATATGCAGGATTAACATAAAAATCTGAAAGTCGGCCTTTAGGCCGGCTTTTTTTTCCATGTATTTTTTAACACCAACAAAACTATTGACACTACCTGAATTAATATCTATTTTTATTGCCCTTAACGATAATATAAATACATATGAAAAATATAGAATGGGAAAAATTATCATTCGGATATTCGAAGACTAATTATAATGTGAGATGCTATTACCGGGACGGTAAGTGGGGCGAATTGGAGGTTTCTTCTTCTGAAATGGTACCTGTACACATGGCCGCCACCTGTTTGCATTATGGCCAGGAGGCATTTGAAGGGCTTAAGGCTTTTAGCGGCAAAGACAGCAAAATACGCGTTTTTCGTTGGGAGGAAAACCATTTGCGAATGGTTAATTCCGCAAAAGGAATAATGATGCCGGAAGTTCCTTCGAAAATTTTCTGGAATGCATGTAAAAAAGCCATTGAGCTAAATCGTGAATTTGTGCCCCCTTATGGAACCGGTGCATCATTATACATTCGCCCACTTTTAGTTGGTACGGGTGCCGAAGTTGGTGTAAAACCAGCAAAAGAATATCTTTTTATGGTATTTGTAACCCCGGTTGGACCTTATTTTAAAGAGGGTTTTAAACCGGTTAATATTCAAATTGTGCGTGATGCCGACCGTGCTGCTCCTCTGGGAACAGGTATTTATAAGGTTGGAGGAAATTATGCTGCCAGCCTTGTTTCTGGCGACAGGGCACATCAACAAGGGTTTGCCGCTGCTCTGTATCTTGATGCTAAAGAAAAGAAATATATTGATGAATGCGGTCCGGCAAACTTTTTTGGTATAAAAGACAATACTTATGTGACTCCAAAATCATCATCCATATTACAAAGTATCACAAATAAAAGCCTGATGACCCTGGCAGAAAGCCTGGGAATGAAAGTTGAACGCCGACAGATTGCTGTTGAAGAACTGGCATCATTTGAAGAATGCGGAGCCTGTGGCACTGCTGCGGTAATATCGCCTATTGGCAAAATAGTTGACCCGGATAATGATGGCCGGGAATATGTTTTTAGTAAGGATGGTCAACCTGGACCGGTTTCGGTTAAACTATACCAAAAACTCGTTGCAACACAAAATGGCGATGAAAAAGACGAATTTAACTGGATTACAATAGTTGATTGATAAAAAATGGGGCCATAAAAGCCCCTTTCTTTTTATGTGTTGTGATTTTTAATTAAAAAGAATTATAGGTGTCTATCATTGGGTCATCTTTAAAACCATTAGGTTCTATAAGAAAATTTAACCCTATCATTAAATTGAAATTATTAAGCCCATTTGGCCCAAATAGTTTTTTAGTGTTTACAGAACCATCGGGCTGGGTTGTTTCAATTTTAATAGTCCGGTATGCTAACGGTATATAATCGCTGGCAAGGTATATCTGTAAGGGTCCTCCCCGCAATGCTAATCCCAGACCAAAAGTACTATATCCTTTGGTAGAAACAGTATAATTTACTGAAGTGGTTAAAACATCATACAGGTTAAGATCGAATGAAGCTGTGAATTCCTGTCTGAAATCATTTTTAAAAAATAATGTGCGGGAAAGCAGACCACAGCTTATGGATTGGTTCAAATGATATTGCCCTGATAAATAAAGCTTGGGGCCGATGCCCGTTGAAAAACCTTTATGCCCGTGCTGGAAATTAATTTGAGAGCCGATACTATCCATCATATTATGCACCACGTTGCCCAAACTATCAATATTAGATTCGTTAATATCAATGCCTGTATACTTATAACTACCCTTGGCAGTAAACGAATTTAAATTGCCCTGCCATCGGATAAACCCCATATCGTTAAGTGCAGCAGAAAACGACCAATCTTCATTATAATTATATACAGCCCCCAGGTCAACAGCAATACCCGGGTTTTTTAAGTTGGTTATTCCTGTACTCACAACCGTTTTTAAAATATCGCTGGGAGCAACCACTGAATCAGGAATGATACCACTACCGCTGGTGTAAAATTCTACTGGTGCCGACATATATATACCTCCGTCCATACTCATATCCCATTCGTCCTTCGTGGCATTAATGTTAAATTTATTCAGATCGGTTTTAATTGCCGCTAGTCCCTGAAGAAACTTTACATTAGCTCCTACTCTTAACTCTTTCATAAATTGATAAGAGTATCCAAATGAAAATTCCCGATAATACTTGGCGTTAAATGCAAATTGGCTAAGATCAATGTTTGTTCCATCGGGAATACCCCGGTCGAAAATTTTAATGAAATCAACCGGAAGATTCATTGTTTGGGTGAGTTTTTCAGATACGCCAAACATGAAATAACCCTTTTTGCCGCGAAAACCAAACATTAATGGTTTTGTTGTTTCAAACATGCGGATGTTGGCAGCCTTATTTAACTTTTTATAAAGCGGGCTAAAATCGTATTGCGGGTTTGTAAGGGTGACCCAGTCTCCATTACTGGTTTGTTGAAATATTTTGGCCCCCAATAAATCGGAATAATAACCTGTGTAAATTGTATTTATAATCGGTAATCCAAAATAGGCGTTTGCCCTTGGAGCCATTGCCGGATTTGTGAGTGTTGATTGGGGTACGTTTTCAAGGAAATACAGCGCCATTGGACGCTGAGCCACTGCAGTACCAAAAAATCCTAATAACAGGCCACTCAAAAAATATTTATGTAGTTTTTTCATACCTAAATGTTATTAAATAAATTTAGTTTGTAGTACTGCTTTTAAGTTCAAAATCGAATTTCATCCTCAAATAATTATCCTCTTTAAGTTTCACAAAATCAGGATTATCAACCGGCCCGGTAGTCGCTCTTGTGCTTAAAAAGATTTGAGTAACTTTTTCCTTGTACATTTCTCTTACCTTGGTGCTGTCAAGTACCACATCAATTTTTGCAATTCCCGGATTGGACCCCGATCCTGACATCATAAGAATTCTTCGCCCGGTGTTATCACAATCATTGCCGTTACAACTAAAAAGGGAATCGACAATTTCGCCGTTTTCACGTGCCAGATACCCTTGTGTGGAAATGTTAAAAGGTAAACCATTCTCAAAATCAAAATATAGTTTTAAATACTCCAGGTAATCTAAAGTGGATTCATTGTTAATCATATTGGAGATATTAAATCCTATCGTGTCAATCCGGTTAAAATTTGTGCTTTTAAACCAAAACGGAACGATAATTCTGGCATTGAAAAAGAGTTTGTCAGCACCATTGTTTATTAAAAAGTTTTTTTGTGGCGGATCTGTTGGGTTCATTATAACCGATATACCAAAGTGGACCATATTGGGTCCAATATTTATACCGTCAACTATATTTGAATTATCTTTATCAATCATTGAGCTATCATGTACCGGAACAACCGGAGTATTATAGTTTGGTTTATCAATTAATAAATAGTTGCTGTTATAAAAATCAAGGGTTTTCTGTTCGTTTTTTGTTGTATTTATAAACTGAACTGTGTCAAACTTGAGTTTAAAAGGTATACCATAATAATTCTTTGCATCAAGTATCATTTTAAATTCCTTTAACTGAACCATTTCACTAAAATCAAGGCCCTTGAATAAATTCATGTCTAAATTCTTAGTTACACGAAAAACCTCTGCTCTTCCAAAATATCCCCAGTCAACTTTTGATTCGAATTTGTCAATTTTAAACCCTAATTGCAGTTGCCCTTGCGTGGTTTTTGATGAATTGAATTTAATTGTTGTTTCTGCCACATATGAACTAAATCCAATGCTGTTTTTAACACAATGCATCAACGCCAAACTGAGATTTTGTGAGGCTGTTGCGGCCGACCCCAGTTTTCCGGTAAATTCAAAGCTTTTACCATTGTCTAAAAATATCCCTGGAAACCGGATGGTGTAGGTTCCTTTATTACTTGGGAAATTGCCTATACTTGCCATTAAATCACCGGTATTAATCCAAATACTGTCATAGTCACAGAGCGGATTAATGGTTATGGGAATAGTATCATATATAACCGTGTCCTTTTTAATTTGGTGAATACTGCTAAAATTCCTCGTTTCAAAATCAACAATATTCGTGGGGGGAACATCGTATTCGTTATCCATCTGAAAATTAATAAGCCCGTCATTATCAACAAAAATACTTGAATTCGGAGCCACTTTATTTATCAGGCTTTCGGCTCTCAGATTCAGTGAAAAAAGCGGGGCATTAACATCCCATGGCCGTAATACTTTTTGTGGATCCTTCAATACCACATCATCTTTTACGCAGTGGCTCATAGAGAAAAGAAAAACAAATCCTATGCTCCCAATTAAAAATTTCCTTTTGTTCATAGTGGTGCCCTTTCTAATTTAGAAATTTTAATTCTACACGTCGGTTTTTAGCCCGGCCTTCTTCTGTGTCATTTGGTGCAATGGGCTGGTCAAAGCCATATCCCTGGTACTCAATCCTGTCTTGTTCAATTCCCCTTGATACAAGGTAATTTTTAACGGCCAGAGCCCTTGCTTTTGATATTCGTTTGTTAATAGCCGCCGACCCCACATTGTCTGTGTGGCCGGAAACTTCAATCCGGGTATTGGGGTTCTGCTGAAGCAAAGTAACCAGTTTGTTCAGCTCAGCAAACGATTCCGGTTTTAGCGTTGCTTTACCACTGTTAAAGAGGATGTTGTTAATAACCACCTTAACCCCGGTTTCAATTTTCTTAAGACTAAAATTCCTTGCCGTAAAGGTTTGACCTTCCGGGAACTGATAAACTTCGTTTACAAAAATGTATCCGGCAGCATCTACTTCAATTTCAAATGGGCCCGGATTATCAATTACAGCAGTAAATTTTCCATCGATACTATCAGAAATAACAATATTAAATGGATCATTCTTTCCGGGATAGAAAAAGCTAAGCGCAGCTTTAACAGGAATATTTCCGGTTTCATCGGTAATCCGCCCGGTTAAAGTGTAATCAATTTTACTCCTTTTAAGCCTAATGTCTTTTGAAATAACGCTTTTGGGTTCGTTTTGTGCACTTAATGGTTCTTCCGTGCTAAAATAATCATCGGCATCAACCATAATTACCATGTTGTGTTTATCCCCAAAAGTAATGGTATAATTTCCTGAAACAGAATCGGAAACTGCACGACCAATAACAGAGTCCTGATCTGCTGCCAATTTGAATGTTAATGCTGCTTTAACCGGTGTTCCCTTATCAGTATCGGTTATCCTACCAACAAGAGTAAAGGGGTGACGCAATGCTTCCAAAGCAAAATCCTGAACAACGGTAGCGTGTTTTACATCCGGACATATAACTCTTTCGGTTTGGGATTTATATCCTTTATAATCAACTTGTATAAAATAATTTCCGGCATCGTCAAAATCGGTCATATAAACTTCTGCCGTTGAATCCACTTTAACCGAGTTAATCAGTTTTCCGGTTAAACCATTATAAATATTAACTGCCGCGGGTAATACTTTCCCCGTTTGAACATCGGTAACCGAACCAAGGAGTTTGAACGGTATACGGCTGTCAAGTTTTATCTCATAAATATCTAATCCGCCATAACTGTCGCCCCGCATTGTTGATATTAACGATACCAGACTATCGCGGGTAGGATAATAAAATAAATCATCGCCTGCGGTATTAATTGGGTAACCCATGTTAACAGGGTCTCCCCAGCTGCCGTCTGCTTTTTTATCGGACCGGTACACATCATAACCCCCCATTCCCTTGTGCCCTTTTGAGGAAAAGAACAAAGTCTTACCATCTTCCTTCACATAAACACCTTCTTCATCGAATGGCGTATTGATCACATTCCCAAGGTTGACGGGCTTGTTGTATCTTTTATCCGTTTTTTTTGTTGCCATCCAGATGTCTTTTCCCCCATAACCTTTTCGCCTGTTTGACACGAAATAAGCAGTTCCGTCACCGTCGATTGAAATGGAAGTTTCTTTATAGGCCAAATGATTAATTCCTCTTTGGAAAGGTCTTATTTTTTCCCAGATTCCATTTTGAAGCGTTGCATTATAAAGTTTGCCGTCTTGTTGTTGCCCTTTGTAAATAAAAATTTTATCAGAATTTTTATCGTAACCCGCTACACCGGTATTTGTAAAAAAATCTATATTCGGCTGGCCATCCACCCATTCCACTGGCTTATCAATACCATTCGTATTCGCCTTAAGTATCCGTTCCTTAAATTTAAATCTTGAAACTCTTTTGGTGGGTTCTTTAGTTGGCCGTCTTGAGGTAAAATACAGATGTTTCTGGTCATTTGAAAGAACGGATCCATACTCATCGTAATAGGAATTTACCACAGGCCCCAAATTTATTACAAAAGCGGCAACCGAATCCTGTAAAATGCTTTTGCTAACCTCACATTCTTCAACCAGATGGTCGATCATTTTTTTTGCATCGCGCTGTTTCCAAGGGGTTAATGAATTCAGATATTTCTTATAGGCTTCGCTGGCTTTTTCAAACATCAGGTTATATTGATATGAGCGGCCAAGAACCAGGTAATAATCCTTTGCTGTTTCTGGGGTACTTTTCAATAGATAGGGTAACGAAGCTTTTTTATTTGATGTCCACAGATAACAAATAGCAATTTTATAATTCATCGCGGCAGAGCTGTCGCTATAACTATAAACTTTGAGATAATGCTTTAATGCCTCATCAAATGTTCCCTGGCCTTTTCGATAATATTTTTCGGCTATTTTAAAATCCCTTTTTGCTGATTCTAACCCTTTGGGGTTTGTGAAAAACGTTTTTGCGACAATTCTTGGGTTCTCCTGGGAATAAGAGAATACAGAAAAGAATATTCCCAACAATATAAGCAGGTATATTTTCCTCATTTTATTAAGTGTTGATGTCTGTTAAAATCACCCTATTTGTAAATTTAAAATAAGCATTTTAAATTCAAAAATGAAACCCTTTTTTGATAATTGCAAAAGAATAATTTGTAAACAGCACAAATCTGCTTGTTTGAAATTGTATCTTTTTATAATATTTTAACTCAAAAATGAATCAAAAATGTATTTTTGTGTGTGCATCATAAATATTTAGTTATTCATGCTATAAAACCGTTTAAAATGGCTTTAAAATAGAAATAACTCTTATATTTATGATTATCATTATCTAATAAACTTGATTAAGAAAATCAAAGATGAGATTTTTGGCAATATTTACCCTTATTTTAACCTTATCAAATAATGTTTGGCCGCAACAGGAGAAGGAAAGTAAAGCTGACAGTCTGCTGGAAGTGTTGGGAAATGAGTTAGCCGACTCAAATAAAGTAAATACATTGAATGATTTGGCCGAACAATATATTGGAACAAAAAATGATACTGCGATCGCATATTCAAAACAAGCCCTGGAATTAGCAAAAAGCATTTCTTTTAATTCCGGGATATCAAAAGCGCTTTATAATATCGGTAAATCATTTTATTATGAATATAAATTTGACAGTATCCTGGTTTACTATGAAAAAAACCTGAAACTTGCCAGCAGAAACAAACAAATTGCTGCCAGTTATGAGTTGTTGGTGGGGTTGGTATATCAGATTCAATCAAACTTTACCGTTTCAATAAATCATTATAAAGAAGCTTTAAGCCTGTATTTATCTATTGGTGATAAAAAACTGGCCGCTACATGCTATAACAATATTGGTGCTGCATTTTATAATCTGGGAAGTTTTGAAAAAGCCCTCGACAACTATTTTAAAAGCCTTGAAATAAACGAGGAGCTTCAAAACACATTTATGGTGGCCAAAACGCAGGCAAACATAGGCGGAATTTACGAAGAACAGGGAAAATACAACGAAGCCTTAAATTATTTTAATAAAGCAATTGCGAAGGCAACCCAAAGTAACGATAAACAAACCATTGCAGATACTTACCGAAATATTGGAGGAATTTATTCACAAAAATTAATGTTTGATTCTACCTTGATGGTTTATGAAGATGCGTTAAAAATCTATGATGAAATTAAAGACATAAGGGGCTTGGTTGTTGTATATAATTTATTCGGGCAAACTTATGTGCTTGCCTCAGAGGGGAAAGCGACAGCAGAAAAAAAGGTCTTACTTAAAAAAGCCAGGGATTATTATAACAAAAGCCTTTCACTAAATAATAAGGATTTGGATGAGATAGAAGAAAAAGTTTTCTCCTATCAAGGTATTGGCGAAGCTTATGTGAATCTAAATCAATTTTATAAAGCCATTGAATATCTGACAAAGGCTAAAAACATGGCAGAAGAACAGGAATTGGCAGCCAATATTAGAGATATACACAAGTATCTAAGTATTGCCAATGCCAACATCGGTAATTTTAAAAATGCTTATGAAAACCAGGTGTTGTATAAAAACTGGAGCGATTCGCTGAAAAATGATGAAAACATTGAACTGTTGACAAAAGCCAGCATGCAATATGAATTCGACAAACAGCAGAAAGAGCAGGAATTTATTCAGGCACAGAAAGATTTAGAATATCAGCAAAAACAAAAGAGAGACCGGTTAATCCGGATTTTTATCCTGATTGGTCTGGTTTTGGTTTCGGGATTTTCTATACAAATGTTCTTTAGTTTTGAGCGCAAAAAACGAGATAATATATTGCTGGCAGAACAAAAAGAAGAAATTGAGAAACAAAAAGAAGAAATTACTGATAGTATCATTTATGCCAAGCGTATTCAAACAGCAATTTTACCATCTACCGATTGGGTTAATGAGCATCTGCCAGAGCATTTTGTATTATTCCGGCCCCGGGATATTGTTAGTGGTGACTTTTATTGGATGAACCGGGTAGAAAACACGCTGATTTTAATTGCTGCTGATTGTACCGGTCATGGTGTGCCCGGTGCGTTTATGAGTATGCTGGGAGTATCGTTTTTAAATGAAATTGTTAATAAGAATAATACGTTGCAGCCCAATTTAATTTTGAATCAACTGCGTAACCAGGTTAAGCGCACGCTTGATCAAACCGGAAAAGAGGGGGAAGCCAAAGACGGAATGGATATTGCCGTTTGTGTGGTTGACCTTCAAAACATGAAACTGCAATATGCCGGAGCTTATAATCCTTTGTATTTGTTCCGGAATAATGAACTGATTGAAGTTAAAGCCGATAAAATGCCGATAGGTATTTATATTCGTGAAAAAGAAAGCTTTACCAACAATGAAATGGATCTGGAAAAAGGTGATACTTTTTACATCTTTTCTGATGGATATGCCGACCAGTTTGGCGGGCCTGACGGAGGAAAATTCAAATCAGGACAGTTTAAAAAACTTCTTGGAAGTATCCAGCCAAAATCGATGGCTGAACAGTGGGAAATTTTAGAAAGTACTATTGATGACTGGCGCGGAGATAATGAACAGGTTGACGATATGATTGTGCTGGGAGTAAGGGTTTAACAATATTTAATCAATAAAAAAGCAGGCTTATAAGCCTGCTTTTTTGTTTCATTTAACTCTTTTAATAAATAACAAATCGCACTAAATCTGTTTTATCTGAGTGAACCACCTTAAGGTAATAAACTCCCTCTTTCAAATTATCTGCTTGTATTAATTGTTTATTTGATTTGGATATATCGAATTCTTTCCTCCAAACGGTTTTTCCTTCCAAATTAATTATTTCAACAGCCTGTGTTTCCACTGATTTGGATTCATAAACCAACCAAAATTTACCATTATTGGGGTTCGGATAGATCGAAACTTTATTGGATATTTTATCATTGATACTGGTTACTGTTACATTAATGGTATCGGCAGCCGAACAGCCCAGGCTGTTGGTAACCATTACCCAATATTCGCCGGTTTTAGAGACCTTGATTTTCTGGCCGGTATCCCCGGTTGACCATAAGTAGGCAGATTGCCCGGCCCCGGCATCCAGATCAAAGGCTGTTTCGGAGGTAATATCTTCACCCAGATCAACGGAGGGCAGGTCATTCACCACCACTTTCACCGTGTCGGATGCTGTAGCCCCGGATGCCGAACTTACCGTAACCGCATAAGTGCCTGCTGCATTTACTTCAATCCGGCTGGTATCTTTTGCCCCGGTTGACCAGGTATAGGTGTCGAACCCGGAACCAGCATCAATTATTGCCGAGCTTCCTTTGCAGATTTTAACCAGTGGATTCAAGTCCAATTCTATGTTGCCTTCAACACCCACATCTTCACCGGTTGACTGTATACCGCCTTTTGTAGTCACATTGAAACTCACACCGTTTTCTAACACATTATTTTTATACCTGAAATTGATCGTAGCAATAGTCCCGCTACCTGTCACATTCTGCTGGTCGGTACGGGTCATTCCTACATAAATAATGTGTTTTATGCTGTCTACCTTATCAACGGTAAGCATACTTGTGCCATCCTCGCCAAACCAGCTTCGGTCGAATTTAACATTAACGCTGTCCCACAATATTTTTTCGCCACCAATTACTTCAATTTCAAAACCAATGGCATAAATTTCACCCCCTTTATGTTTTGCCGGTGGCCCCAACTGGGCTTTTGCACTTCTCCGACTTCCGGCCATCTTGGTTGCAGCAGTATCCCACACACAAGTAATAACCCAATCAGCGCCTTTAAAATCCGGTTGGCGATAGTGGCTAAATGCAAAGTTTTGTTTGATAGCACTAACATCATTAATATCAATTATTCCATCGCCATTACAGTCGCCGTATTTGTTGTTTGTGCCATCAAGCTGATAGGTACTCCAATTCTGTCCGTATTGTCCATACCAGTTTGTGGTGGCATTCTCCCGTTTAGGACCGGTCAGGTTATAGTTCAATCCTATGGTCATAATATCATAATGGTTCGCTTCGAGGTCGTTATTGGCATCACCCGGCCAAACACAGCTGAACAAACATGGGTTTTCTATAGAGTTTCCTATCCGAACATCGTCACAATATGTTTTTTGTTTTCCTGATGCCGAGGTTGTGGTCAGACAAACCGCATAATAACCCGTATCAGCATAAGCATGAGTTGGGTCTTTTTGTTCCGAACTATATCCATCGCCGAAATCCCAGTAATAAGTTGTAATATTTCCTAATGCCTGGTTTTTAAAGTGCCCGGTAGATGTTAACGAATCGGCAAAATAGGTGAAAAATGCGGTAATGCTATTTGAAACATCACCAACTGCAATAAACTTACATTTGGTTGCCTGGTTTATACTGTTATTTGCGGTTAAACAAACCCTGTAATAATCATTTGTTTTATAAGTATAAACCGGGTTTTCAACCAGGCTGGCCGGTGAATTATCTCCAAAGTCCCAATACCAGTTAGTTACATTACCTAAGGACTTGTCGCTAAAGGTTATTTTATTGGTATTGTCCTGACCCACATAACTGAATTTAGCTGTTATTTCACTCGCTGCACTAGTCGAATCTGAACCTTCAACAAACACATCTTTATAACGGGTATCAAAACATCCGTTTACGGTATCAATTACGGTATATCCTACATAATAATAGCCGGGTTTACTATAGACATGAACAGGATTAACCTCATTACTGTTTGTGCCGTCATTAAAATCCCAGAAATGCTGGCTATAATCACCAACAGCCTGTGAGGTAAATGAAACTGTAAACTGATCGGGATAGAATGTAAATTTAGCGTTACATGAGGCCTGTCCCGGTTTATATACATAAATTACTTTTGTTCTGTCATCAAGACATTGGCTAACGGAATCGTAAATACTCAGTGTTACTTCATAATATCCTGATTCCGCAAATACATGTAATGGGTTTTCTAAAAAGCTATACTGACCGTCACCAAAATCCCAGAAAAAATCAGTTGTGTTTGTGCTTGATTCATTAATAAAGCTTATGGAATCCTGATTGCTGAAATAGGAGTAATTAGCATCACAGACCACAGCGCTTCCAAAAATTACTTCTATTTGTTCTGTAATTTCATCCGTACAATTCGTTGAAGCATTGTAAATTATTAATGTTACATCATAAACATCGGGTTGGCTATACTTGTGTGTTGGGTTATCATCAAAAGAATACTTTCCATCGCCAAAATCCCAAAATACATCTGTATATCCCGTTGTTGAATTATTGGTAAAAGTAACCATGCTATCTGTCACATTAAATGCAAATTTAGCATCACAACTGTTAACCGGATCGCCTATGGTAATATCTACACAACTGTCGGCTTTTTGATTGGTCAGAATATTTCGTGCAACCAGGCATACGGTGTAATATCCATCTCTATTGTAAGTATAAACCGGATTCTCTTCCTGTGATTGTGCTCCATTACCAAAATCCCAGTTATAGGCTCCTCCGTTTACCGACTGATTGGTGAAGGTAACTGCCCTCCCATTAATGATATAAGAAAAACTTGCTACCGGATTATCGGTAACCGAAACCATCAGTGAATCGGAATACGATCCTTCGCCACAATGATTTATTCCCTTGACAAATATTTTTGCTGTACCAAAAAAGGTTTGCGACCAGGAAACCGTGCCGGATATTCCATTTCCTGAAATGCTTCCTGCTGAAGCCGGCACTAAAAGCCACCTCAGCGAATCTGCATTTGCCACTGCTGTTGTAGTATAAATTGAATTGCCAACTGTATTATCAACATTAATCACCCCTGATGGTTGGCTCGGTTTATAAGGTAAAGAGTCCACATACAAGGTCAACAATACGATTGAATCGCATCCCGCAATTGTACTAAACAATTCACTGTAATTGCCAGCTATTGTAAGCGTTTGGGTGCCTAGTATATAGCTGTCTCCGGAGCAAATAGTTGCTGTATCGTAAACCGAGTAAGATGAGTTTACCAATAAATTAAGCGTAACTGTCGAATCCATTCCATTGGCAGCCACAAATACTTCATTATAACTGCCCGTTGTTGTAAGAGTCTGGGTGCCCAACATATATGTGTCGCCTTCGCAAATTGCTGCTGAGATTGTATCATAAATCGGGTATTGGTTAATCAGAACAAGCTTGCCATAATACGGGTTTGCTCCATCGGGACCGGTAAAATTGTGTTTGTTAATTAAATTCTGGGTTACCGGGTCGTATTCAAAAATTGTCCCGTTGTTATTTGTAGCACCATTGGTTGTCATTCCTAACAGTTTTCCTGTGGTTGATTGTACCATGGAATTGTTTGGATACTGTCCGTTTGTTGTGCTATCAAAACTTACAACAAGCGTAGTGGTATTATAATACATATCATACTGAAATAATCCGCCAAAATTATTCATTCCTCCTTCGCGGGTTAATCCATAAAGGTAACCATCGTTTGCCTGTACCAAATTGCCCTGCGGTTTGCTCCCATCAGATTGCATATAAAACTCATATGTTTTTGTATAGATGCTGTCGCTAGTATTATAGGAATATACCACCCCAAAATTATTCATTCCTCCGGCAGAGGCTAATCCGTATAACAAACCATTGTTGGCCTGCATCAAACTTCCTGAAGGATCAGCTCCCGAAACGGCCCCGTCAAAGTCAAGTCTTTTTATACAACTGTTGTTAGCAGGATTGTATTCAAAAAGTACCCCCATATCATTCACACCACCCTTCCTGGTCACACCATACATATGGCCATTGTCTGCCAGAAATAAGGAACCAGCCGGCATTGCACCCGTGGCAACAGAATCAAAATCAATTCGTTTAGTAAATACATTATTGGCAATGTCAAATTCGAAAATAACCCCGGCATTATTTATTCCTCCTTCTGTGGTCATGCCATAAAGTTTGCCTCCTTGTAATTCGAATAAATCTTCAGCAGGAACAGAACCGCTTGCAGTACCATCAAAATCGAAAAGTTTGGTATAGGTTTTTAAAACCGGGTTATATTCAAATATAACTCCCATGTTATTTGCGCCTCCGGCAGAAGCTAATCCGTATAACTTGCCATTACTGGCCTGTAGCAAATTACCCCCGG
The DNA here is from genome assembly GCA_046704385.1 of Bacteroidales bacterium. Taxonomy (GTDB): domain Bacteria; phylum Bacteroidota; class Bacteroidia; order Bacteroidales; family SZUA-534; genus GH45. The sequence goes on from JBJKSB010000041.1 coordinate 30,769, forward strand.
GCGAGTTTCCGGTGGTTCCGGTATTAAAGGAATATACAAGTTTAAAATTTTCTCCTTTTTCGTCCGTTTTAAATATTGAACCAACTCCATTGGCACCTCCCGCCATGGTCATTCCCCAATATTCATTGTCTGGCTGGCAGGCTTCAGTTAATGTTAACGTAACTATAGAATCGCATCCGGTTAACGAAACAAATGTTTCAACATATGTGCCGGCAGTGGTTAATGTCTGTGTTCCAAAAATATAGCTTTCTCCTTTACAAATTGCTGCGGTTGCTGTCGTGTTAATCGTGTAGCAACCGGTTTCAATCAAGTTTCCTGCTATTTGACCATAGGTATAATCAAAATTATGTTTCCCAAGTAAGGTGTCGGCTGCAATATTAAATTCATAAATAACACCATTTCCCAACCCCCCCCCGTTACTGGTGTTTCCGTAAAGATTTCCATCAGAACCAATGGTTAAACCATGGTTTGGGTATGCACCATTGTTTGTATAATCAAACTCTGCTTTTTGCGTATAAATTCCGGTAGTTAGGTCATATTTAAAAATAATTCCATAACCCAACCCGCCATTGCTGGAAACGCCATAAATTGTATCGTTTGCTGATTGTACCAGATTTTCAACAACAGTGTAACCATCCGTTGCCTTAAAACTATACAATGTGTCAACACCATAGGTTCCGGGGTTAAAACTAAAAATAGTGCCATATCCACTGGCTCCTCCGGTTGTTGTTGCTCCATACAAAAGATTATTGCTTGCAGCCAACAATCCACAATTCGGCATTCCCCCTTCAGCGGAGCCAAAAGAATACGGTGTTGTAAATTGAGAACTTGTTGTATCATATTCGAAAATAATACCAGGGCCCATTATTCCAGTGCTTGTTACCCCGTAGATTTTTCCGTTTGAAGCCTCAACAAGTTGTCCCACAGGATAGCCTCCTGCCGTGTCATTAAAATCATGAAGTTTTGTGAAAATATTTGTGTTAATATCAAATTTATACATGGTTCCATATCCATAGAGCCCCCCTGCATAAGCCACCCCATATAAAGTTCCAGTTGAGGATTCAAACAAAGCGGAGTAACTTTCGTATCCGGTGCTGTCCAAATTAAAACTAAATAGTTTTTGATACACTCCGGAGGCGGGATCGTATTCATAGATTACGCCGTCGTTGTATACTCCTCCTGAATTTGTAGTTCCATAAAATTTGCCATTTGCTGCCTGAATTAATCCGGAGGCAGGACCATTACCATCAGAATCAAGCAGGTTAGCCTTATTAACCACTTTTGCTGTAATTGTATCATATTCAAAAAGTATCCCTCCATGGCCGCTGCTTCCCCCATCACTGGTCAGTCCGAAAATTCGGTTTTGAGAAGTAACGGTTACTGTTCCAAACGGAACGACACCATCTATTAACTTGTCGCCAAAATTTTTTAAAACCGTACATGAATTTGATGTCGTGTCGAATTTAAACAATGTTCCACCAAAGTTAGCTCCTCCATACGCGGTTAATCCATATAATATTCCATTGGTTCCCTCTTCAAGATTTCCATATGGTTCATATCCATTAATTGTGCTGTCAAGATTAAATTTCACAATGACGTTTTCTGTTGAAATATTGTATTCAAATATGACACCGGCATCATTAGTTCCTCCTAAACTTGTCATGCCATACATTTTTCCATTGCTTGCCTGGGTAAGGCTTCCATAGGGTTGCCCTCCAAACAGACTATTCGCAAAATCATATTTAACTGAAACAGAATCCGCTCCGGGGTTGTACTCGAAAATAACACCATTATCGATTGACCCGCCAAAAGTAGTCATCCCATATAATTTACCGTTTGATGCTAATGTCAAATCACCGTAAGGAGATGTTCCTCCGGGTAAAGCTTTATAAATCGATCCAAAATCAACCTTTTTACTTACAATACCTGTTTTAATATCAAATTCAAAAAGGGCACCAGAACCATTTTGCCCGCCACCACTGGTCATTCCGTATAATTTGCCAATATTGGCCTCGACCACCCCGCCATAGGGATATTCACCAAAAGAAGATGAAAAATCGAATTTTTTTGTGAACTTTGAATTAATCGGGTCATATTCAAACAATGTTCCTGAACCCTGGATTCCACCATAACTGGTTAAACCATACAAAAGTCCATTCGCCGCTTTAAATAAACTACCGCTGGGTTCAGCTCCGTCTATTGTCTTAAAACTGTGTTTTATAACGTACCTTTCTGTATTTGGGTCGTATTCAAATAAAACTCCGTTACCATCGTCTCCACCATATGAGGTCATGCCGTACAGTTTCCCGTTATCAGCCTCACAAAGTTTTGTATATTGCGGAGAATCGCCACCCTGTGGCGAAAATGTATACTCGCTGACAAAATTATTTCCCTGCCCGTCGGTTCTGAAGATGAGGCTACCACTACTTCCAATTCCTGTTTTTGCCCCGCCTCCGGAACCCTGTATAACGCCCCAAAATTGTGTTTGCGACAAAGCAACTTGTGTGGTTAACATCAAAAATAAACCAGAAATCAGTAAACTTTTTTTCATAACATTTGGCTTTTATTTTTTCATTGGTTATAAATTGTTGAATATTGACCCTGTTTTAAAAACAGGGTTTACAGAAATTACAAATTCAATTTGGAATTCTTTAATGAGTCTATTTTAGCTAACACAAATAACAACATGTAGCAAATTGTTTTCCCGGACTAAAAAATCAATGAAATTGCAGAAAAATTAAAAAATAAATTTAATATAAAAGGCTTTAGCTAAATTACATAAAAGTTTGCTTCCCTTTTAAATTTTGGGGTTTTATTTTTTTGTTGTCCAAAAAACTGTGATTTATATTGCCTTTTAGATTTGTGATATAATGTTGTGTCGCTATATTTCCAAGTTTTTATTTAAAAAGTTTGAGGCATAAAAAAAGCAGATCGGGGAGATCTGCTTTCTGCGACAAACGGGCGTGTTTAAAATAATTCTAAAGACTCAACTTTTACAGAAATTCATATGGCAAAACTGTCAAAATTATGATTTCCCGATTCATTAAAAGTTTTCTCATGTCTTTAAACCCCATCCGTCAAACTGTTTCCCCTTCAACATTATTATTATCAACAGCTTGGGAGGCTGCTGATTTGAACTCATAAACCAACCAAAATTTACCATTGTTAGGAAAAGGAAAAACAGTATTTTGTAATGAAACAAATTGACCATATAAAAGTTCGTTTTTAAAGAAAATTGTTTCCTCTAAATATTTATTTGTGCTTTGTTTTATGTTTTTCTTTTAAATGTAACTGTTATTGGTATAACACAAACACCCCAATAATTGTTTTAATGTACACCCGTCATTCGCTTTATGCAAAATGCCGGCCTCCGTTTCTATTTCATGCTGTTTTATCCAAATTCTAAAATTATTTTTATGTATTATTCCGGTTTTACACTCTTTATTAACACAAACAACAATGTAGTTTGTTTACAATACATTGTAATTTGTATTTTTACAATCATTTTTAATTTTAATTCGAGATGAAACATTTAAGTATTACTATAATAATCTTAACAAGCTTGCTCACGATAAGCTGTAATCAAGGAAAAGTTAAAAAAAGTTTATTGCCAGGCGTTTCCGGTAAAGCCGGTGAAGTTTTAATTGTGATGGAAAAGAATCAATGGGAATCGCAACCGGGGAAGGCTTTTAAAGATTTGCTGTTGGTTGATTGCCCCGGTTTACCCCAGAGCGAACCCTTGTTTAATCCTATTAACATTTCGCGTAAAGCTTTTACCCAATTGTTTAGGGTACACCGGAATATTATTTTGACCCATATTTCCAACACTATTGAAAAACCGGGTATTCTTGTTGAATATGATAAATGGGCAAAACCTCAAATTGTAATTACAATGGTGGCTCCCGACAACGATAGTTTTTTGAAACTTTTTGATAAAAATGCTCAAAAAATACTGGGTCTTCTTTATAAAACAGAGAGTGACCGAATTACTGAAAATTATAAAATATATTCGGAACCCGAGGTGATGAAAAAACTTCAGGAGAGTGCTGATGTTTACCTCACCATTCCCAAAGGTTATACCTATGACATGGATACAAATAACTTTATTTGGATTTCACACGAAACCCCGGAAATCAGCCAGGGCATTTTTGTTTATTATTATGAATATACCGACACCAATGATTTTTCTGTTAATTCGTTAATAAATAAAAGAGACGAAATGCTTAAAAAATATGTGGCTGGCCCGAATCCCGGAAGTTATATGACCACAGAACTAGAAGTTTTTCCTCAGTTTCGTTCCTATAAGTTAAATGGCAAATATACAGCCGAACTGCGCGGCCTGTGGAAAGTTGAAGGCGATTTTATGGGCGGTCCTTTTGTAAGTATTTCACAATTTGATAAACGGTATAACCGGATTGTTACAGTTGAAGGTTACGTTTATGCTCCTAAATACAACAAACGGGAATACGTCCGGCAGCTGGAAGCGATTATTTATTCATTGCGTTTTGAAAAACCAGAAACAGCTAAAAAAACAGAAGAAAAGAAAAAGAATTAAATTTCTTTAACAACCTCTGAATAATTATATCTTTTTTGCGGATAAAAAATGCCCTTTTCTGTGCCTTTGCCAACGGAGATAACCATGTTTATTTCGGAGCGGGCAGGTAATTTCAGGAATTTTTTAATTCGCTTTGAATCGAAACCTTCCATAGGACAGGTATCGTATCCAAAAGAACGAACAGCCAGCATAAAAGTTTGTGCGGCTAAACCCACGCTTTTGTGGATGGTAATTTTTTTATTTATACTGGTTACTTCACGCACAATTGGTTTTTTAAGACCAACCGCCGAGACCAGAGCTTTTTTAAATAAACTAAATAGAAATAAAAAATCGCGGGAATAAAACAGGGGCATGGTTTTACCATAATATTTTCGTCGTCGTTGACGGTTGCTTTCCGGCTCAAAACTATCCGGGTCGTTAACCAAATCAAGGTTGAATTTAATTGATTTCTTCACCTTATCGGGGCGTGCCACAAAAACAACTAATTCCGATGCTGTGCGTGCTGTGACCTGGTTCATGCAATATTCTGCCACTTTTTTCCTGGCTTCGGGATTTATAATCCTGTAAAATTCCCACAATTGCATGTTGCTGCTATTCGGAGACAAGATTGCCAGTTCCAGACTTTTTTTAACAATGTCCTTATTATAGTCTTCGGTTTGATCATAAACCCGCATGGAACGGCGCGATTTCACCACCTGCTCAAAAACTGTTTCGCCCTGATTCATTTTAATCTTGTTTTAAACCGGGCCAAAAGTATAAAAAAAAGTTGGGGTTTTAAATTTCGCTTTTGCAAACGATTGCTCTGTTTTTCATTGATTTAAGTGAATAAAAACAATTAAAAAACCGGCAATTTCATATATTTGTGATCGCAAATTTTGTAACTCTAAAATTAACAATCAGATATAAAATTATTGAATCATGGTTAAAATTAATGATTACAATTTCAAAGGCAAGAAAGCCATAGTGAGGGTTGACTTTAATGTTCCTTTGAACAAGGAAACCTTTGAAGTTACTGATGAAACCCGTATTGTGGGCGCACTACCCACCATCAATAAAATCTTGAACGATGGCGGTTCCGCTATTTTGATGTCGCACCTTGGCCGTCCGAATGGAACTAAGCAGGAAAAATTCAGCATGAAACATATTATTCCGGCTTTGGAGAAAAACCTTGGTAAAAAAGTAATTTTTGCCGGAGATGTTATTGGTGACGAAGTTGCCCAAAAGGCTGCTGATTTAAAAACCGGTGAAATTTTGTTATTGGAAAACCTTCGCTTTTATGAAGAAGAAGAAGGTAAACCTTACCATTTAGGTGATAATGCCACTGACGAGCAAAAGAAAGAAGGAAAAGCCCAGGTTAAAGAATCGCAAAAAGCTTTTGTAAATACTCTGGCAAGTTATGCCGATGTTTATGTTAATGATGCTTTTGGTACCGCACACCGCGCACATGCTTCCACTGCATTAATTGCTGATTATTTTGCTGCCGACAGCAAAATGGCCGGATTCTTATTAGAAAAAGAAATTAAGTTCCTCGGTGATACGGTTGCTAATCCGGAACGTCCATTTGTTGCTATTGTTGGTGGAGCTAAAGTATCAGGTAAACTGGAAGTGCTTAAAACATTCATTGAGAAGGTAGATACCATATTAATTGGCGGCGGTATGGCTTATACTTTTTATAAAGCTCAGGGACACTCTATCGGAAATTCATTAGTTGAAGAAGATCTGGTAGATACTGCAAAACAAATTCTGGCCGATGCTGCTGCCAAGGGTGTTAAATTCATGTTGCCTGTTGACAATTTAGCTGCTGATAAATTTGATAATAATGCCAGCATCGAGGAGGTGGAATTGGATATACCAGAAGGTCGTATGGCATTAGACGTAGGCCCCAAAACAGTTGTAGCTTATTCTGCTGAAATTGCCAAAGCAAAAACGGTGGTTTGGAACGGACCAATGGGTTGTTTTGAAATGCCAAACTTTGCCAAAGGAACCTTTGGGGTTTGCCAGGCTGTTGCAGATTCTTCGGCTGTTTCAATTATTGGTGGTGGTGATTCTGTTGCTGCTGTTAACCAAAGTGGTTTAGCTGATAAAATGAGCCACATTTCAACCGGAGGTGGTGCTTCTTTGGAATTCCTGGAAGGTAAGGTGCTGCCAGGAGTTGCTGCTCTATCTAAATAGCATATTCTGTGAAATTTTGTTTCACGTGAAAATAAAAGTAAGCCGCTCCGCTTGGAGCGGTTTTTTTTTGGAACACCAACATGGCGATAGCCTTTCGATTTTTTCCCTCAACATACAGTAAAAATCATTTCTTGTTGAAATTAATTCTTTAAAAAAAGCAGTCTGTGGTTGTGACTTGGTTTCAGGATATTGCTAGGTTAAAAATTAATTCTTTTACCGACAGTCTATCGCCATGTCGGCGTTCCTTGGGGCTGTCGGGCCCAATAAAAAATGCCGGTCAACCCCGGCAATTTTTAATAAGTACTGTCTTTTCATTCATTTTTCATATTTATAATCCGGTATCCTTCCTGGAGTATACGGTGCTCCTAAATTGTCAAGCATTTTCCTAACAGCAGGTAGTTTTTCTCCGGCTATTTTTTCAAGCTCTTCTTTTAAAGGAGGATATTCTTTCATTAAAGCATCGAACGATTGTCTTGACGTTTGAGTAATATCCGAAGTGCTGCTGATTTGCGTTTCAATCAAATCAGCCAACCTATTCTCCAGGGGAAAATGTGCCGGAGGAACCTCTTCGAAACTAGCTTTAGGCTTGGTGCCCGTAAAAGCAAAATCAATGGCCTGTAGTTGATCGTCAATTTCCTTAATAATTTTATTCAAATTACCATTCGCATCATTAACTAAAACAGCAGTTTGTTTAATTGCATTTAATTCCTTGGTTAATATCCTGGTTTGCCGGATTGCACCATCCATGCTTTTTGTAAATTGTGCTACTTTTTTCTGAAAAGCAACCATTTCTTTACGATTAGCAGCCGGAAGTGTTGTGTTATTTAAAGGTACCACCTTAAACTGAGTGTCATTAATTAGGGGTGTTTGGCTTCCGTTACTGACCATTGCAATATTCACAGAATAAGTTCCCGGTAGCACAAAAATTCCCCCTTTCTGTTTTTTAAAAGGGTCAAACTTTTCTTCGTTTGCAATCGCGTCCGGGCTGTTATATCTTAAATCCCAATTGAATCGTGTAATTCCTTTTACCGGCTTTTGTGTAAAATTCCTAACCCCGTCTCCTTCTGCATCTTTGATTGTCACTAACAAATATGATGGTAATTCTCTTTCCTCGGCTTCGAGTATTTTCGGGTCCGGTTGCGGGATGGGTTTTCCGTCTTTGTACAATTGCTTTTCCTTTTCGTGCCGAATCTCCTTTTGTGTTTTTGGAACATCCTTCAGATAAAACGAAAAAGTTGCCCCAAATTCAGGATTTTTTGCTGCATAATATGTTGCTCCCTGACCATAAATTTTGTCGGTTTGCATAAATAACGGTGCATCAGGCACGGGGAATAAAAGCGCCGGCTTTTGTGTCTGCGCAGTATTTATATCACGCAAAGGCTCATAATTATCCAACACATAAAATCCTCGACCGAATGTTGCCAGAACCAAATCACATTTGTCTTTCTGTATGGCGATATCTTCAACCGCAATGGTGGGGATTCCTGACTTAAGTTGCACCCAGTTTAATCCTCCGTCCGTGGTAAAAAACACGCCAAATTCCGTTCCCACAAATAAAAGATTGGGGTTCACAAAATCCTGCTGGATTGTATGAACTGTTCCATTAGCAGGAAGATTGCCGGCTATAGAAACCCACGATTTTCCTTTGTCAGAACTTTTTAATATGTACGGTTTAAAATCATCCTGCTTAATGTTGTCAAACGATGCAAAAACCACATTGGCATCGAACCGAGATGCGAAAATATCACTTACATACGTGTTTGCGGGGACTCCGGGAAAACCAACATGCTTAGTCCATGTTTTTGCATCTTCAGAGACCTGAATTAAACCGTCGTCAGTTCCGGCATATAACAAATTTTCCTGAACCGGAGATTCTTCCAGCGAAACAACAGTTCCATACAATGAAGTGGAAACATCTTTTGCAACCGCATCGATACTCCAGTATTTTCCCATAACCGGCCATGTGTTTCGGTCAATTTGCGCAGTAAGATCGCCGGAAATTGTTTGCCAGGTATTTCCCCTGTCGTCACTTCTAAAAACCTTGTTGGCAGCCATATAAATCCGGTTACTTGCATGCGGGCTTAAAATTACAGGGGTGTTCCAGTTCCACCTATAAGTTAACTCATCCTCACCGGGTTGTGGTTTTATAAAAATGCGCTCACCGCTCTTTTTATCATACCGAACCAGGTTTCCATATTGCGCCTCAGAATAAATAATATCGGGGTTTTCTGTATCAACCTGCGACCAAAAACCATCACCAAACACGGTAACCACCCACTCGCCGCTTGTTACCCCAAATGAACTTATGTTTTGTGATGGTCCTCCCAGGGTAGCATTATCCTGTGTTCCTCCATATACATTGTAAAAGGGTTTATGATTATCGACAGCAACTCTGTAAAACTGTGTAATGGGAAGGTTTGAAGCATGGTACCAGTTCATTCCATTATCCCAGGTTATATACACGCCGCCATCTCCCCCGATCATATAATTTTTATTATCAGTTGGGTTTATCCACATGGCATGGTCATCTACATGTCGATCCTTTGTGTTAACGTTTTTCCAGTTTTTTCCTCCGTCCAAAGTAACTTTGCTATAGGTTTCCAGCGAATAAATTTTGTCAAAAACCTGTGGGTCACAATAAATTTCATTGAAATACTGTCCGCTCGAAGTATATGAACTCATTTTTACCCAGGATTCACCCCGGTCTGTTGACCGGAAAAACCCGCCGGCGTTATTTGCTGCTTCAATTATAGCATAAAGCACATCCGGATTTTGGGGAGATATTGCAATCCCGATTCCACCCATATCTTCTTTGGGCAAACCAATAGTAAGCTTTTTCCAGGTTTTTCCGCCATCGGTCGATTTTTGAATCCCAGATTCCGGGCCGCCACCAATTTTAGTATATACATGCCTGCGGCGCTGCTCGCTTGTAGCGTATAATATGTCGGGGTTTCTTGGGTCACAAATAATGTTGTTTACTCCGGTGTTTTCGCTAATGTTGAGAATTTTATTCCATGTCTGGCCAAGGTCTGTTGTTTTATAAAGACCCCGATCACCACCCGGCCCCCAGGCGGACCCTTCGGCCGCAACATAAACCGTGTTTGAATTCCGGGGATCAATTAAAATCATTCCTATTTGACGGGCGTTTTTCAATCCCATATTTGTCCAACTCTGCCCACCATCCACCGTAAGATAAACTCCGTTACCATAACCCAGAGCCCGCTGATGATTGTTTTCGCCCGTGCCAACCCAAAGCACATTCGTGTTTTTAGAATCAATGGCAAGGCATCCTATTGAATAGGCTCCGCATGTATCAAATACGGGTACAAATGTGATACCGTTATTTTCTGTTTTCCATATGCCTCCGCTTGCCGATGCCACATAATACTCCGAAAAATTTTCCGGGTTCACCGCAAAATCGGCAATCCGGCCCGAAGTAAAAGCCGGGCCAATACTTCGGAATTTTAATCCGTTTACCAAATCAGAATTGATGGGGTTTTTTCCTTCTTCTTGCCAAAAGAAAAATTTGCTGCTGTTAAAAAAATCAGCCATAAGCCGATTTGTTTCACGTGAAATCTCATAGTTGTCAATTTTAGAATTCAGAAAGATAACTAAAAATTCCACTTTAATCGTGCAAATGCCATATTTAATCCAAGGCGTTGATCCTTATAAATTTCCACATTAAAATATTGATAAATCAGGGACAGGCTCATGTTGTCGGTCAAAGAAAGGTCGAATCCCGGCATTAGAAAATACCCTTTTTGATCGGTATAATACATGCCTGCCGCATATGCTGATAAAATAGGCGTGATCGGATAAGTTACATTTACAAACAAATTATATTCGGAAATAGACAGGCTTTTTGAATTTGCCGGGGCTGACATTAAATCTGTTAAAGATGTTCGTGTTTTATGATCATTGTATAAAAATTCAGCCTGAACCATCATGCTGTTTCCAAAACTGATGTCTGTACCTACGGTAGCAAGAAAAACACCGCTAGTATCTGCAAAATTTTTTGTGGGATGATAATAACTCAGTTCCCCGCGTAAAGCAAAAGACTTAATATTTCCTTCCCATCCTGTTCCAAACACCAGGTCTTCGCCATTGGCATAACCTCCCAAAAACTGAAAGTCGGTGCCCCATCTATTAAACTTATACAAAGCGGCCGAGGTAACATGGTTGGCACTATCCACTTTTACTACGCCTTCAATTGAGGAGGCTGAGCCAGTGTAATAAACCGCACGGACAGCATCGGAGCCAGGCTTTTCCATATAATCGAAATCATAGTATGAATAGGCATTAAAAATGTCGTTTGGATTCCACACCAAAGTACGTCCCCAATTAATCCGCTGCCGGCCTATGGTTAATTCCAAATTATTCCGGGTATATTCAACATAAGCCCGGTCAATTTGGGTGTTTAACAAATTATTGTCGTTGTGAAACCAATTCCAGTTTAAATCAACCAGACCCTTATCTTTTTCAAAATTTTGAGCGTAATTGGGAGTGTTTTTCATGGTTTCGCCCCAAACAAACTGGTTGCGGAATTCTAAATGAGCAATTAAATTATCATTAGCATAATAACTCATATTTATGCGGTTATGCAAAACATAATCCCACTTAACGTCTGAAGAATCCGCAAAAAACATTCCTGATCCCATTTGAGAAACATATCCGTTGATTGTGAATTTATTTTGGGAAAAAGTATTTAATCCCAAAACCATTATTAAAGCAAAAATTATAGATCTTTTTAATACTATTGGCGAGTTCATAAAATTCTGTTTAAATACATATCGGATGACTAATTTATAAACTAGCCGCTAGTCATCCGAAGTGTATTATGTTTCTTAATTAATTATCAACCTGTACTTTTGGGTGCTTTGCTTTTTTACCGACCAGGAGGTCGGTGTCCCTCATTCTCCGCCGTTTTTCTTAACATCGCTTAATATTTTTCCGTCTTCGAGAGTAATAACCCGCCTGGCCTTTTTTACCACCCGGGCATCGTGTGTACTAAAGATAAATGTGATGTTTTCGTTCTTATTTAATTTTTCCATTATATCAAGTAGTGTTTCTGTCGATTTTGAATCGAGATTTGCTGTGGGTTCGTCCGCCAATACAAACTTTGGTTTGGATGCCAAAGCGCGCGCTACGGCAACTCTTTGTTGTTGCCCACCAGATAATTTGTTGGGTCTGGCATTCACTCTCTCTCCTAAACCTACCGCATTTAGCAATTCCAACGATCTTTTTTCACACTCGTCCTTTGTTTTGCCCTGCAAATGCATTACAAATTCGGTGTTTTCCCTTGCGGTTAATACAGGAATTAAATTATAGGCCTGAAAAACAAAGCCTATGTTGTTTAATCGAAAATCCGTGAGTTCTGATCCTTTAAGGGCACTCATTAACGATCCTCCCACCATTACCTCACCTGATGTTGGTGCATCCAAACCACCGATCATATTTAACAGCGTGGTTTTACCCGAACCCGAAGGACCTACAATAGCAGTAAATTCCCCTTCCTCAAAATCGATTGTTACATTGTTAACGGCATGAACCTCTACCTCCGATTCATTATAAATTTTTTGCAGGTTGTTGATTTCTATTACTTTCATGATTTTCATTATTTAATGAGCTAGTTTATTTGTTTGCTCATGATTAAATGGACTAATTTATTCTATTCTCAGTGCTTCAACGGGTTTTAATTTAAGTGCCTTTCTTGCAGGAATTATAGATGATAAAATGGCTATCGCTATAACCATAAGTGTTACTCCTATAAAAAAGCTGGTTTCGATAGTGGGATATACCACCGCAGCGTAGCCAATGGCCTCAAATCCTTCGGCAACTGAGGAAAAATTAAGACCAGTACTTCCTGTAATGGCAATAATTAATCCTCCTATTATCATTCCAATAATACTTCCTGTTAACGTTAAAAATACAGTTTCGAGCATAATCATCTGGAATACCTTCCGCTTTTTCATGCCTATAGCCATAAGCATTCCTAATTCCTTAATCCGTTCAAGGATAGCCATTAACATCGTGTTTATTATACCAAATGCCAAAGCAAAAAAGATGATTCCCATAATCATGTAATAGTACATTTGCATAAAATCGGCTAACATTCCGGCATCGGGAGCAAGTTCCTTCCAAGTCATTGCATTCATGTCAGGAAATTTTTCCATTATTTTATTCCGGAAATCCACGGCGTTTTTACCATCATCATTCAATATAATGGAAACTTCGTGAAAGTCGTCCGGGCCCAAATCTGTGGCCCGTTCCAGATCTTTTTGTTTTACAAAGGCGCTTGACTGGTCGAACATGGTATTGGCCGTTTTAAAAATTCCACATACCTGGTATTTTTGGTATCCAATTTCTCCGTTTGCTTTGGTGAAGCTAAATGTGATTTTAGCTCTCGGTTGAAAATACATTGATTCGCTTAACAGCGCGTGTCCATATTTTCTGATTTCGGTTTTAGTCCAAATGCCTTCCATTGCTGCTTTAAATTTCTTGTCTGTAAGAAATCGCTTATTTATTATGGGTTGTAACTTTGCCAGTGATTCATCAGGAACTTCCTGGTTTTTTAAAGAATCGATTGTGGCATCATTAATCCGGTAATTTTTAATTCGCAGTTGCTCGGCTGTTTTATTACTGATTAACACTTGCGGCAGCCTTGAGTTGGTATCAAAATAGCCGCCACTTTCCGGTAATATTTTTGTGTATACATCGCTGACCTGTTTTTCTTTATCTGGATCAATGCCTTTAAGAATTATCCCGGCGCTTCCCCTTGCTGTTGAGGCCATCGCCATAACTTTGCTTCTAAAGGAATATCCCTGAACATCAGGTGTACTATCCAAAAAGTTTTTCAGTTTATTTACTTCCGGCAGGGTATATTCAATTTCTTCATTTATCAAATATTTGGGGTTTTGTACTTTTATGTGGCCCATCTCGGTATAAATTGCCGATCGTATTCGTTGATCGACCCACCCTTTCATAAGTCCGGCAACAAAAACGCCGGCGATGGTTCCCAAAGTTACCGCAATTACTACAACCAGGCTTCGGCTTCGGTTTCTCCATACGTTTTTCCATGAAATACTGAGTATCATCTCATTTTTAGTTTAATTGCAATTGGTGTGCTGATTATCCTTTTGCATGGTTTGTTTTTCAATTTTAAAATTTTTAAAGCTATAATGCCGATTATGCCCTTAAGGCATTCATTATCTTCATCTTCCTGATTCTCTGAAGAGGAAAATAGCAGGCTGCAATTACCATAATTAATATAATAATTGCCTGCCAGCTAAAATAATGTCCAATAGTTGCAGTTGGCATGACCGGATCGAATCCCATATCTTCATAAATTTTAGCCGACTCTCCCGTAAAACGAATCGGGTTTTGATGGAAGGTCAGAATCAAAGGAACAGAAGCCAGCATCCCGCTTATGGTTCCAACTAATCCTATAAAGAACATTTCCATAAGAACAACCAGGGCAAGTTTCTTTTTTCGCATCCCTATAGCAACGAGCACTCCAAATTCTCTTTTGCGCTCGTTAATCATCATGATTACTGTTCCAAAAATTCCGAAAAATATGATGAAGTATAAAACGCCAATAAACATCTGTCCGCTTTTATTATCCCCATCAATTTGTTGTTTCAGGGTTTTGTTTATGTCCTTCCAGTTTTTAACTGTATAACTTCCACTATTTAATTGATTTTCCAGAGCTGTTTGGACCTCTTCCATTTCATCGGTGTTTACAAGGTTTATTACCACTGCTGTTATCCGGTCGCCCAAACTAAAAAATTCCTGTGCTGTTGGAATGGTCATATAAATTAGTTTATTATTAAGATCGGGAGCAGGGATTCTCACAATCCCACGAACAGGAAACAGGCCTGCTGCTGAGTTTCCATGGTATCCCTGACCAAGCAGGGTTAAGGTGTCGCCAACCACTACATTTAGAAATTTTGCCAGTTTTTCTGAAACGAGCACCCCATCATCCTTTTCACTTAGATACGAACCTTCAACAAACGACTTCTCTTTAAAAAACACCCTGAATTTGTCCATTTCGGCGGGTTTAATGGCTAAATCGAGCGCAAGTCTGTCCAAATTATTGTAGGCCCCGTTTTCGTGCATTTTTAGCAGCTCTACTAACTTTTTAGGGGGGTTAAAAGTTTTAGTAAAACTTTTAACAATTTCCGGGGTTAGCTGATAATGAACCAATAAATGTTCCGGGTTACTAATTTTAACTTCTTTATCAGGATCAATTCCTGTTACCAGGATTCCTTTACTTTGAGTGCCGTTGGCCGCCAAAACAAATGATTCAATCCTTGGAGCAGCAATTTTTACTCCGGGGGTATTCTTTATCTTTTTAATCAACTCCTGATTAAAAGCAAGTGAATTGTCCAGATTCGGATCATCAAAATACTCCGGGTCCTGAACCTGAAGGTAACCCGTAAACATTTCGATGCTTTGTTTAATCATATTTGCATAAGTTCCTAACTGGAACGAACGCATGATAATGGCAAAAAAGATGGCAAAAAAGATGGAGGCTATAGTAATTAAAGTTCTTCGCTTGTTCCGCCAGATATTCCGCCAGGCCATTTTAACAATTCTGTTCATTTTGAAAAATTTTAAGAATTTTTAGCATTTAAACGGTTTTAAATCCGATTAGCGAATTCGCTTCATATTTTGTTGTGAGAAAAAGCTTTCCTTAATATCTACATCAAAATCAATCGATTTAATGGTAATAATGGTTTTATTTTCAGGCTCTTCCGCCGGAATAATCTCAAGAACGGACGGTAAATCCCGGTTATCAAATTTTTTAATTTCCTTACCAAGTTCTGTTCTGACGAGATAGTCTTCTTCATCATAATACTCGCTTTTTAAATTGATAAAAAGTTCCTTATCAATCCACATTATTATTTTGCCCCATACAACATTGGCCTCCAGGGTTGGTACCAATTGAATTTTATAGCAGGTCCTTCCTTCAATTTCTTCTTCTCCCAACAAGGTTTGAGTGTAATCATTTACAATCGAAGATTGTTTTACCAGGTCGTCATTAGAATAATCTGAGCCCATCCACCCTTGTGACATCATAGATGGTGGCAACTTAATCATCCGGTTGATCGACGGAGTAAAATTCCACATTTCAGTATTTCGTTTCATAAATACCTGACCTTTATCTTTAGCCGGAGCTGTAATCAGGGTCATAAAAAAATCCCGTTTCAACGACCAGTTTTTAAATTCAATTGTCCGGGTATATTTGGGACGAACAATGGTCATTGACATGACACTCTGGTTGGAATTTCCCTGGAATTTATCATCCGCCTTTTTTACAATATCTTTCGCATCCTGCGCAAATGCAACAGGAAAAAAGGATGAAATTACCAGGAAAAGAACAATGCTTTTCTTAATCATGGCTTAAATTTTTATTTTTTATACATTTCTATAATTTTTGTAATTGCTTTTTCTATAATATCGTCGGTAAAAAACGGATCGTCAGAAAATACATATTGCATGCTTAGACCTTTTATTAAGGAAGTGAAAACAAGCATTTCAGCCTGTGGATCAGTAAACCGGTCAGCAAAATATTTAACAGTAGCATCCATAACTTTGTGAGATATTTGAGTAGATCCGTGCTCAATAAAATCCTGAACATCGGGTTGCATTATTATTGTATAGAAGAGTCGATAAAAATGTTTTCTCCTCTTCAGTAACTGAATACTTTGCCTGACAAAATATTCAAATTCATCAGCAGTTAAAACACCATCATTGTTTTGATCAAAAGATTCATAAGTTTCATTGAGGCCATCGGCAACAATTTCCTGCATAAGCGCTTCTTTGTTTTCAAAATAATTGTAGAGTAAGCCTTTTGAAATATTTGCTTTTTTGGCAATTTTTGAAATAGACGTAGGGTGGTAACCATCTATAGCAAACAATTCCATTGCTGCCTGTTTTATCAACGCTCTCTTTTCTTTTCTGATTTCTTCAAGCTGTTCTTTTGTTCGGGGCATTTTGGGTTTTTGAATGAACGGTTGGTCAAATTTAAAAACAAAAGATTGACATTTCCAAAGATTTATTGTCTTTTTTTATAATTCCTTTCTTTTTGCTGATTATAGAATTGCATTTTTTTAGCCAGGAAAATTTAATTGTAGATCATAATGCTTTGTGATCACTTTAAAATTAAGTTATACAGCAAAAAAATAAGAGAATAATTTGACAAATATTAAACTATATTTGTACCTTTCATTGTATGAATGCCCGGTTCGAATCATTTTTGAACTTTAGGTTAAGTTCGATTAAAAAAAAACCTTAAATTTGTTATAAGCAAAAGCAGAAAGTATGTTTAATAATTACGATTTCACAGGGAAAAAAATTCTAATTGCTGAAGACGAAAGGACTAATTATCTTTTTTTGGAAGCTTTGCTCAAAAGGACAAATGCGACACTTATTTGGGCCGAAACGGGCAAGTCGGCGCTTGAAGCTGTTCAAAAAGACGGCTCAATTGATGTAATTCTTATGGATATAAAAATGCCGGAAATGAATGGATATGAAGCTACCAACGAAATAAAAAAAATTAATCCGGATATCCCTATTATTGCACAAACTGCATATGCACTGGCCGGTGAAAAAGAAAAAATTTTAAGTGCCGGTTGTAACGATTATTTATCAAAACCTATTATGGGCAAAGTTTTGCTTGAAAAAATTGATAAATACCTCAATAAAAAATAGAATTGATCAAATTATAACAAAAAAGCCTCAAAAATCTGAATTTTTGAGGCTTTTTTTATTGATATACTGTCTGTTACACCATTTTAGTGCGCTTTCTTTCAAACTCTTTTAGCAAAATCTTACGTAATCTTATGGCATTAGGGGTTATTTCGACGTATTCGTCTTTTTGAATGTATTCTAATGCTTCTTCCAGTGAAAAACGAATTGGCGGAGCCAGTTGTATTTTTTCATCTGATCCCGATGCTCTCATATTAGTAAGTTTCTTTGTCTTTGTTACATTCAAAACAATATCGTTGTCCCGGCTGTTTTCTCCCACAACCATTCCTTCATACACTTCCTCCTGTGGGCCAACAAAAAATTTACCACGATCCTGAAGTTTTCCCAATGCATAGGCAAAAGTTGTTCCGCCTTCTAAAGCAATTAAGGAACCGTTAACCCGATTCAGGATTTCCCCTTTATAGGGCTCATAACTTATAAATCGATGACTCATTACTGCTTCACCAGCCGTAGCAGTTAAAATATTGTTAGACATTCCGATAATACCTCTTGATGGGATTTTAAATTCAAGATGAATCCGCTCTCCTTTTCGTTCCATATTCAATAATTCACCTTTTCTCTGAGTAACCATTTCAATTGCTTTTCCAGAATATTCTTCCGGTAAATCAATAGTTAATTGTTCAATGGGCTCACATTTTTCTCCACCGATATTTTTTATAATTACCTGAGGTTGGCCAACCTGAAGTTCGTAACCTTCGCGGCGCATAGTTTCAATCAATACCGAAAGGTGCAATATGCCCCGGCCAAAAACATTAAAAGCATCAGCAGAACTCGTTGGTTCAACACGAAGAGCAAGGTTTTTTTCCAATTCTCTTTCAAGTCTTTCTTTTAAATGTCGAGAGGTAACAAATTTTCCATCTTTGCCAAAAAATGGTGAATTATTAATAGTGAAAAGCATGCTCATGGTTGGTTCATCAATGGCAATCGGATCTAATGGTTCCGGGTTTTCAAAATCTGCTATAGTGTCGCCAATCTCAAAACCGTCTATTCCAACAATGGCGCAAATATCGCCAGCTTCAACACTTTCGGCCTTTGCCTTAGACATGCCTTCAAAAACGAAAAGTTCTTTTATTTTTGAGCGCTGAATTGAACCATCCCGTTTACATAAACTAATTTGTTGTCCGGCCTTAATTTCTCCCCGGTTTACTCTTCCAACCGCAATTCTACCAATATATGAAGAATAGTCCAATGAAGTAATAAGCATCTGCAACGACCCTTTATTTACTCTTGGTTCCGGTATATATTTAATAATTGCATCCAATAAAGGAATAATATCCGACGAAGGTGATTTAAAATCAGTTGCCATCCAACCATTTTTAGCAGAACCATAAATTGTCGGAAAATCCAGCTGATCTTCGTTTGCATCAAGATTAAACATTAATTCAAAGATTTCCTCCTGAACTTCTTCCGGACGACAATTTGGTTTATCGACTTTATTAATTACTACAATGGGTTTCAAGCCTAAATTTATCGCCTTTTGAAGAACAAATCTTGTTTGTGGCATGGCTCCCTCAAAGGCATCGACTAATAATAAAACGCCGTCGGCCATATTCAAAACCCGTTCTACTTCTCCACCAAAATCGGAGTGTCCCGGTGTATCAATAATGTTTATTTTTATGTCACTGTATTTTACTGAAACATTCTTTGATAGAATTGTAATTCCCCTCTCTCTTTCTAAATCATTGCTATCAAGAATCAACTCTCCAGGTTTCTCGTGTTCTTTAAATAATTTTGTTTGAACCAAAATTTTATCTACCAGAGTCGTTTTTCCATGATCGACGTGTGCAATGATTGCAATATTCCGAATATTCTTCATTTTGTTATTCTGTTTTAAAAAGCGCACAAAAGTAATATAAATTCGACTATAACCTCAATAAATTGTTTTTTGTTATATGATTTTTTTATTAAATATTTATGCCGCCTTTTCCTTATTTAGCGCGTATTATCAAATATCTATTTGTGCTTGTTTTAAATCGTACAACAATTATTTAATCGCAACACAAAAAGCACCACCAAAATCATTTGACTTATTTAACACGAGTTTTTTCGTTTTTGTTTATCTGCTATTTTGTATTTACCCAAAAATATTATATTGTTCTTTAGGAAGTTGCTCAACACAAATGGAATTATTAAATTAAATAGGCCGTGTCAATTTTGTTCTTTTTAAATTGCTTTCAATATATCCTGTCAGCAAAATAACCGTGACAATAAAATAGAAATTTTGTTGTTTTTCTGAAATTGTTCCACGTGGAACATTAAAGCTTTTGTTTAAATAGTTGGGTTAATGTTCCACGTGGAACGTTCAGCGGCCAAAGCTTACTAACAGCACGTTAATGTCTGCTGGGCTTATTCCGGGTATCCTGGAGGCTTGTCCAATAGTTTGTGGTTTGATTCTATTAAGCTTTTGGCGCGCTTCCGTAGATATTGATAAGAATCTTGCATAATCAATGGCTTCCGGAATTTTAAGATGTTCGAGTTTCCTGATTTTATTTGCAATCTGCTTTTCCCGATCTAAATAACCTTTATACTTCATCTCTATTTCAGCCCCTTCTAATATTGCTAATCTTTGGCCAATAAAATGTTCGCAGAATAATCGAAGTGGTTCAAATATCTGTATTAAACCAAAAATATTTACGTCAGGCCTGTTTATAATATTGATTAATTTTTGTCCTTGCTTTGTTTCTGCAGATCCCACGCTCTTTAAATAAGTATTAACTTCGGATGCTTTTATACTAGTTCTTTCAAAGAATTCAATTATTCTTTTAATCGCCTCCTTTTTATAAATGGCGCGTTCGTATCTCTCTTTCGTGGCTAATCCAAACTTGTATGATTTTGGTGTCAAGCGGAAATCGGCATTGTCTTGCCTAAGTAAAATTCTGAATTCAGCACGGCTTGTAAACATTCTATAAGGTTCATCAACACCCTTTGTAACCAGGTCATCAATTAAAACACCAATGTAAGCTTCGTCTCTAGATAAAATAAACTCCTCTTTATTCTCCGTTTTTTGGTGAGCATTAATTCCTGCAATTATTCCTTGTGCCGCAGCTTCCTCATATCCCGTTGTTCCATTTATCTGTCCTGCAAAAAAAAGATTTCCTATTATCTTAGTCTCTAATGTGTGTTTTAATTGTGTGGGATCAAAATAATCATACTCGATAGCATATCCCGGCCTGAAAATTTTTGCGTTTTCCAATCCAGGTATTAATCTTAATCCTTTAAGTTGAACCTCCCATGGTAACGAAGATGAAAATCCATTAATGTAATATTCTTTTGTTTCAAATCCTTCCGGTTCTAAAAACATTTGGTGGCTACCTTTATCAGAAAAAGTTACAACTTTGTCCTCAATGCTAGGACAATATCTGGGTCCACGTCCTTTTATAGAACCATTGAATAAAGGAGAAAATTTAAAACCTTCCTTCAGAGCTTCGTGTACTTCAACAGAAGTATGGCTTATATAACAGGGTTTTTGTCTTTCCAATATCCTCTCACTATTAAGAAATGAAAATGTAGCTGGATTTTCATCTCCTTTTTGTTCAATCATTTTAGAAAAATCAATGCTTCTTCCATCAATTCTTGCCGGGGTGCCAGTTTTCATCCTGTCTGTTTTAAATCCAGATGAAGATAATTGTTCCGTAATTCCTTTGCTCGCAGGCTCAGAAATTCTACCACCAACCATCTGCGTTGCACCAATATGCATTAATCCATTTAAAAAAGTTCCATTTGTTAGTATAACACTTTTAGCACGAAATTTAAATCCCATTTGTGTAACAATTCCTTTTACACAATCATTTTCTAAAATTAGGGAAACAACTTTGTCCTGAAAAAAATCAAGATTCTTAATCTTTTCAAGTTCTTTTCTCCATTCAACAGAAAACATTGTTCTATCACATTGAGCCCTTGGACTCCACATTGCCGGGCCTTTTGATTTATTTAACATTCTAAATTGAATGGTTGCTTTGTCAGTAACAATACCGGTATATCCACCAAGAGCATCAATTTCTCTAACAATTTGACCTTTCGCAATACCCCCAATTGCAGGATTACAAGACATTTGAGCAATTTTCGTTAAGTCCATCGTAACCAACAATGTGCTAGAACCCAAATTTGCTGCTGCCGCAGCAGCTTCACTTCCCGCGTGGCCCGCACCAACTACTATAACATTATATTCCTTCAACATCCTCAAACAATTGTAAATAGGTGTTTTCTTTTTCTGTCATTTCTTTTTTATCTCTTTTACTTTTATCTTTAAAGCCAATCAAATGCAAAACTCCATGTATAATTACCCGCAAAGTTTCCTTTTCAAAAATTTCACTAAATTCAACTGCGTTTTCCATTACTCTTTCTATACTAATAAAAATATCACCTGAAACAATCTCTTGTCCACTATAATCGAAACTTATTACATCGGTATAATAATCATGTTTCAAATACTTTCTGTTAATCTCCAATAAATAGTCATCAGAACAAAAGATAAAACAAATATCGCCAGCAATTTTATTTTCTTTTTTAATTACAGACAATATCCAATTTCTAATATCATCCACATTAAAATTAATGGGATGAATACTTTCAAAAACAAAATCAATCACTTATAATTTGAATTTTAAATTTACAATAGATCCTCCTTTATCAAAGGTAACCTCATCAGCCAGATGCTTCATTAAAAAAACACCTCTTCCATCGGTTTTTTCAACATTCTCAGGCTTTGTAGGATCAGGGATGGATTCAAACTCAAATCCATTACCTTCGTCAGAAATACGGATTAGTAAATAAGGGGAATTATGGGAAAGATGAATGTTTACATTCTTGTTTGCATCTAATTTGTTACCATGTACAATCGCATTTGTAACAGCTTCAATGGATGCAATAAGTACATTACCATATAAATCAGAAACCAGAGATAATTCAATGGATATTTCATCAATTAAATTCTCGACTAAAGAAATACTTTCAATCTTTGATGGGATAATTATCTCTCTCTTCATCAGGTTTCAGTTTAGCTTTTTTAAATATTCCTGATATTTATTTTTGTAAAAATAGTTCAATTTTAACGAGTTTTTATTTAAAATATCATTAAAATTTTCATTTCTTTCATCCTCGTCAAATATTTTTCTGGGATTACTAATCTCATATTTTAAAGCTTCCTCAGATTTACGTTTATCATCTGTTTCTCTTTGCATCTCTGCTTTTTCTGATTCTAATAATCTTGTAACAATTTCCTTTTGTCTGTTTAATGTGTTTCTATCAACTCTTCTATTAACAAAATCTCTTTTGTTCTGTTCTATTAAATTTTTTATTTCATTCAATTGTTTAGCAACGTCTCTTTCAATTGAATTATTATTTTCCAATTGATTAATCATCTGCTGTAAAATCTCCTGTTCAGCAAGTGATTTTCCCAATTTTTCATTGAATTTTTTTCCATCAGAACCAGAACTACCACCTTCCTTCATTTTTTTAATTAATTGTTCAAGCTCTTCCTTCAAACTTTCCTGACTTTTACGCATTTCAGACAACGAAGGTTTTGATTGCTTAGCCCTATTTTTACTCTTGCTGCTTCCTCCTCCCTGCCCACTCGCATTATCCATATTTTTAAGTGACTCCGACAATAACAATATTAAATCATTTGCCGATTCCATTAAATATCTTTGCTTCAAATTAGCAGCATTAATTTTTTTATCATTTACTAAAATATCTGCATCAAACAATCCTTCCTGAATCTCAAATGTCTTTTTTGCAATATGATTTCCTAAGTAAGTGGTTCTTTTACTCAATGCAATTAATGAATCTCTAATAATATCAAATTTCTTATTTAAATCATTTTGTTCCTTTACAATATCGTTAAATTTAGGAGAGTTTTCAGACACATAACTAAAATCTTTAATAATTTCCTCCTGCTTAAAACTAAAATAAATTAAATTTTCAAGTATCTGTCTTAATACATCCGCATTTTCAGCATTCTCATTTGATCTGTTATTGTTAAGCATCTTATCAATTTTATTTGCAAGTTTCTTAGCTTGATCGCTGTTATCACGCAATTTTTGTTCTTTTTGTTCAGAAGCTAAATTTTTATCTAAAACATTTTCTGCCTCTCTGCTCAATTCCTTAAAATCTTCTTTTAAATCATTAATCTTCATTGGATGCTCAAGAGAATTATTCTTCTCATATGTTTGCTCAAATTGGTTTTCTAAATCATTTGCTTTTTTACTACTTTTATTAATTAAAGAATCAATCGGTATCTGAACCTTGTTTGCTAAATCATTTTGCTTTTTACTAAAATCCTTTAACTCCTTTGAAATAAGATTTAAATCCTTTTCAATTTCATATTTTTTTAACAATTGAAAATTTTTATCTAATTGTTCTCCCAAATCTTTATAATTTAATTCTAATTTATCGAGATTATTATTCAAATCTTCTTTATTTATGCTTTCTTTTAATTTTCTTAATTCATCCAAAAGATTCTTTAAGTCATCATCCATAACTCCTTCTAAAAGCTTTTGGATATCATTTTGCTTTTTAAGTAATTCATTATTTACCTCACTAAAACTGTCAAATTCAGTATTTTTAATCTGATTTTCCTTTGTCAATTCATTCATCAATTGCTGTAAACTTTCCTGCTTTTCAATTAAACTATTAAAAATTTGTTTCTTTTCAAAATCTGATAGATTTTCTGAAAACATTTTGCTTTTTAAATCAGTTATATCTCTTTTAAATTCATCAACTAATATTCTAGATTTTTCAAGCTTTTTAAAAATTTCTTTATTCTTCTCATCCTTTTCTGAAATCAGTTTATTTACATCAGGAAATTCAAAAATAAAATTCCCGCTCTTTTTACCCTTATATCCATTTATTGCATCGTTATCAAATATTTCAAAATAATATACTTCCTTACTATTAGGACCTTCAGCAAACTCATAACTAAAATAAAATTCCTGATTTCTATTATTCTTTTGTATAGGTATCTCAAATTCTTTCTTGTTAACAATAAATTTCAAACTTGAAAATCCATAATCATCACTAATATTACCTTTAAAATAAAAGATTTTCTTATTAAATTCATCATTTACTTGTTCAACAGATATTTCAGGATACAAATCAGGTATCACATTAATAAATGACCTAGGAATAATAACTTTATTTAAATTTTTATTACAAGCAGAAATAAAGTATGCTATACTTTTAGTCAAATCTTTTTTAATAGAATAAAAATTATTTTCAATAAAAAACTGGGTTGAATCGCCATTATCAAAAAATACAATTGAATCAGTATTACGTAACTCTAAATCAAACCGTATTGTTGTTCCTATGGGCAACTTAAAATTTGATATATTATCGTATTCAACATTTTCTAAACCAATGTATTTTGGATAGAAAATATTTACTTTATATCCTTTTAAATACGGCGGCTTAATAATTTTAACGTTATATGCCTTGCTCTTAAATTCATCATTACCAATTCTAAAAGAAAAAGACTTATTCACATTCTTAATATTAGCTTGAAATCTTTTATTATTTATCTTTTTCAATAAATATTCATTATTTCCAATAAAATAATCTAAATATCGAGGGGTTTCAGATCCTTCTATCTTAACAGAAAAATCTAAATCCTTTCCTTGTTCAATGGTTAATAACTTCTCGTCAATAAATATTTTATAACCAATTTTTCTTTCAAACTCTCTATTAAAATGAAGAACTCTTTTTGATCCATCAATAATAATATCAGGCTTAATTGAAAAAATCAACACATATATAATAATAAGAGTACCCAAATAGTTCAAAATAGGAACCAGTTTTTGAAGTTTAATTACACTTTTAAAATTATAAGACTCCGTTATTTTAATCTTCTGAAAAATTGCTGCGTTCAATAAATCTATATTATTAAAATCACTATTATCAAACTTCAATTCAATAATATTAGAAAGGTAATCTTTTAACTCTGGAATATTATGTTCAATTATAGAAACTGTTCGTTTATAAGTAATTCTTTTCAAAATTCCGAAATACTTTAGAATAGGAACGAACAAAAAATAATTTAGTATAAAAAGAATACTTACAATAGAAAATGTAAATAGAACAAATCGTCCTTTTGGTTTAAACCAGGAAAAGTATTCAATTGTACTTGTAAGAAGAATTATTATAGCAGTCAAAAATATTATTAAAACCAATCCTTTAATAAATTGATTTCTATAATACTTATCAATAAAATCATTTAATCGTTTTTCAAAACTATCAATTTTATCCATTTGAACTTTTTGCTAACCAATCAACAGGATTTAATGGTTCAGTCTCCTTCCTAATCTGAAATTGTAGTACTGTTTTATGTTCCTTATCATTTTCCGTATACACAACACCTATTGATTGTTTTGTTTTTACTTTTTCACCTTGTTTTACAAATACATCTTTCAAGTTTGAATATACGGTTAAATAATTTCCATGTCTAATTAAAACAGTTTTATGAGCACCCGGTATGGCAACAACAGCCGATACCATACCATCAAATATTGCTCTGGCTAAAGCTCCTTCTGTAGTTGAAATATCAATACCGTCATTTCGAATTTTTATACCTTTTAAAAAAGGATGTGGTTGTTCACCAAAATCACCAGTTATTACTCCTCTTTCAGTAGGCCAGGGTAAGTGACTTTGATTTTTATAAAATATATCAGCAATAAGTTTTTCTTCAGGAGTCAATTTAAATAAACCATTACCTTTGTTCTTCGCATTTTCAGCAGCTTTTCTAGCCTCTTCTTCAATAATTCTTTTAATTTCAGCATTTAACCTATCTGTAACTTCATTTTGTTTTTTAAGCTTTACTCTTAATTCATTCTCCCTATTACTAAACTTTTTAACCTCAGCATTCTTCTGATTTTTCTCAGTGATAAGTTTTTGATTCTCATTACTTTTTTCAACCAATAAATCCTTTTTATCAGCCTTCAATATTTCAAGTTCAACTATTTTATCCCCAATTTCCTTTTTTGTAGATTCAATCTCATCAGCTTGCTTAATTCTATATTCAGAATATTGTTGTAAATATTTTATTCTTTTAAAAGCTGCATTAAAATTATCGGAAGCGAGAATAAACATAAGCTTATCATAATTGCTTCGATGTAAGTAACTATAATAGATCATTTTTGCATATTCCTTTTTTAATGCCGTCATATCATTTTCTAATCCAATAATAATTTCTTGCTGCAATTCTATATTATTATCTAAGTAATCAATCTCCTCATTAATGGAATTTATTATTTCATTTCTTGATTTAATCTTTTTATTTATAAGCAATAATTTATTGTAAGAATACTTTTTATTACTTTCAGCCTCCTTTATCAATTTATTAGTAAAACTTATTTCCTTCAAATTATTCATTCTTTGTTCTTCCAACTCCTTCCTGGATTGACCATAAGTAATAATAACAAAATTTAATAATAGCAATACCAGTAAACTCTTAAGCATTACATCCGCTGTTTAATTTATTTTAGTGTAGCCCTTCGGAATAACAAATTCTTTAGCCTTACCCGAATAATTCTCAATATTTTGAAATTTAAAATTAAAAATTACTTTATTCTCTGATAACTGCATATAACCTTTCACAATAGTAGGCAATTTTTCTTTTCTTAAGTAGTCAAAGAAACCAATATCTAATTTTTTTCCATTAAATAGTATTTTATGTTCTTTATTAAAACCTTCAGCATAAAGAGAAACCTCGCCGTTTATATTCGATTTTCTATAATTATAAAAAATTCCCGAACGACTATTATATTTGAAAATTGCATTGTTGAAATTTTTCCCTGTAATAATTTTAATTGCTTCTTCAGTATTAATTTTTAATCCACTTAAAAAAGGTAAACTATCAATCCAACCTTTGTAATATTTTTTGTTCAATCTATCTAAATATATTATAGAATCATTTACAAAATCACATTTTAACAATTCTATACCAAAGGTTTTAGAATAAAGATTAAACTGAGCCCTATTATCATTAAAAATAGTGGCTATTCCCTCAATTTTAAAATCTTTTTCATAGCCAATAATATCACCACTAATATTCCATCTAATTGGTTTTTGAATTTCTAAATTCTGACTTTTCTTCAGTATAGCACTTTTATCAGAATTAATTGCTTCAGTTATTCCATCATAATAAACGTGACAGCTGCTTAATAAAAAAACAATAAGTAAAAAAAAAGCTTTACTCAATATACTTACCTTCATCAATCTTTTTCTCAAGTAATCCACTACCATTTCCAATTTTTATTGCCTTTTTCCATTGAATTAAAGCTTCTTCAATTCTATTATTGTTATATAAAATATCACCATAATGTTCTAATACAACATCGCTCAAATCCTTATCATTTTCAATGGCCTTTTCCATGAAATTTAAAGCAAGTGCATTTTCCTTCCTCTTAAAAAGAATCCAGGCATAAGTATCTAAATATGTAGCATTATTTGGTTCCTTAGTAATAGTAATCTCTGACATTTTTTCTGCCTTATCAAGGTTATTATTATCAAGAGCAAGATAGTAGGCATAATTATTCAATATACCCAGATTTTTAGGATCAAGCTTTAATACTTCATCAAAATAATCATATGCAGTACTTTTTTCGCCAATTTTATAAGTAGCTTCTCCTAAGTAAATTAAATAATTAATCTTTAAAGGATCTTTATCTGTTATTAACTTGTTACCAAAGGTTAAACTTTTAACAGCCTTATTATAATCTTCAGTCATAAATGCACTAATACCATTGAAAAAATATAATAAACTTTGATTTGGAAAATATTTTAATGCTTCGTCAGTATGTGCACCCATATCTTTCCATTTCTCAAACTGGTTATCCAACAATACCAATTGTTCCCAAATAGCATATTTATCTTTTCTTTCTTTGCTAATTTCAATCATTACTTCACGTGCTTCTTTAAATTTCTTTTGTTGTATCAAATTATTAGCATATATAGTCTTAATATCCAAATCATTAGGATATTGTTTAATTAACATTTCAGTCAATTCATAAATTTTATTAATTATCTCTTCATCACCTTTACTTTTTTGCATCAAACCTAACAACATATTAAACTTAACATCGCTTTCAACGTCATCACATTCAAATGCTTTTGTTAACATTTTTAAAGATTCAGCAAGATTACCTTCTTTTCTGAAACACTCAGCTAAACCAATATAGGAATAACCATCATCAGGGAATTTCTGTAATATTTTATTATATGTAATTCTAGCATTTTCAGCATCATTTGTTTGCGTATAAAAATCACCCACCATTCGTTGATATTCGATATTTTCCGGAAAAGCTTTAATCAAAATTTTTAATTCATTCAAAGCTTCCTTTTTTTTATTTTCAGCCAAATAAATCTTATATTTTTGAATAGAAATGGTCTCAGAAATACCAAATTGCTTTTCTACATTATCGTATATTTTCTGAGCTCCTTCAAAATCCTTTTCTTTCAAAAAAATATCAGCATAATTCAAATAAAAATCAAGCTTATCCGGTTCCATTTCAATTAGCTTTGCAAATACTTCTTTAGCTTTATCCAACTTATTATTTTGCTCATATATATTTCCAGCTAAATATAAATACCACACATTTTTACTATTGAGCTCAATTGCTTTCTCAGCATGCTGCTCTGCATTGGTATAATCTTTAGCAATTAAATAAATAGATGCCAACTGATAATGAGTTGCTGCACTATTTGGATCAATTTTCAAACAATTATTAAAAATTCCAATAGCCATATCATAATTACCAGCTTCATAGTATTTATTAGCTTCAATAAAATTATACCGAAATTCAAATTGTAGTTCTTCACTCAAAGAATCCTTTATTACTTTTGACTCAAGTGTCACACCTTGATTAGTTTTACAACTGTTTAAACTAATTATTCCAAAGAATAATACAATTCCTACAAAAACTCTATTTATCGATTTCATTTCAAAATTTTCCATTTAATCACAAAAAATATACCTAATCTCCTGTATGACCAAAACCACCAGCACCACGATCAGTTTCTGTCAATACTTTAACTACATTTAGATATACTTTCTCATGTTTTGCTATAACCATTTGGCATATTCTTTCACCACTCTTTATAACAAACTCATTATTACTTAAATTAATTAGTATAACTTTTATTTCTCCCCTGTAATCAGCATCAATAGTACCAGGAGTGTTCAAAACAGTTATTCCGTATTTGATGGCCATTCCACTTCTTGGCCTTATCTGAGCTTCATATCCAATAGGTAATTCAATATATAATCCTGTTGGAATTAACATCCTTTCAAAAGGTTTCAACGTAATATCACTATCAATAAATGCTCTAAGATCCATTCCAGCTGAAGCCTCAGTTTCATACTTTGGAACAGGGTTATTAGATTTGTTTATAATTGGAATCTTCATCATGCTTTTTTAAATATAAAACTTTTAATATCTTCAAAATTAATTGATTCCACTTTAATAACAACAACTAAGAATCCAATTAGGATCAAAGTTGCACTTATAAAATTTAGAATTATATAATTCGTTTTCAAAATACTTTCCAGAAAAAAACCAATTAAACTTATAACTATATACATTATTAATCTTTTCTTTTGATAATCAATTTTATAAATTTTTTGTCCCCAATAATATGATATCACTGCCATAATAAAATAACATGCTAATGTTGCAATAGCAGAACCCATATAACCAATTACAGGTATAAGACTAAAATTCAAAACTAAAGTTATTACTACACCAATTAATGAAATTATAGCACCATAATGTGTTAAATTATTAATCTTATACCATACACTTAAATTGTAATAAATTCCTAAAAACATATTAGCCAGTAAAACTATAGGTACAATATTTAAACCTACTCTATATTCACTTCCAATTAAAATCTTAACAGCATCAATATATAACGTTACAATTAAAAAAATTA
Source organism: Bacteroidales bacterium (assembly GCA_046704385.1). Lineage (GTDB taxonomy): Bacteria > Bacteroidota > Bacteroidia > Bacteroidales > SZUA-534 > GH45. The sequence continues at coordinate 61,187 of JBJKSB010000041.1, forward strand.
GCAAACAGAAAATAACAAAATATGTCATAACTTTACTGTAAATTTCCTTTGCATCCGTAGCGGAAGCATGTTTAAAAAAGAATGGTTCGGCAGCATATTTAAACATTTGTATAAAAATTGTCATTAAAACAGCCAATTTGTAATTTGCTCCGTAAATACCGACCTGTTTTAAAGGATTCAACTCTATTGGTGTCAGGTATTTCAAAAATATTTTATCAGCAACTTCATTAATCATTCCTGCAAAACCAACAACAACAAGCGGTATAGTATATTTAATCATTTTTAAAAAAAGCTTTTCATTAAATTTTATTTTAAACTTTAGTATTGTTGGTAATAAAACTATAAAAGTAAATGCTGAAGCAGCTAAATTACTTATAAACGCATATCCAACACCAATAGTAGGATTATACAAACTATTTAAAACTTCATTTTTTGAATCTTTACAAACAACAAAGAAAAAAATATTTAAACAAATATTAATCAATACATTAATTGAGCGAATTACAGCAAAAAATTTGGCTCTGTTATCCTGTCGCAATTTTGCTAAAGGAATGGCGGTTAAAACATCAAAATATATTATAAAAGCTAAATAAATTATTAGTTTTCCAGAATTTCTATAGCCAATACTATTAGCTATATGATTTTTATAAATAAAAACCATCAAAAGAAAAATAGTACTACTTAAAACTAATGACCCAAAAGCATTATTAAAAACCTGCTTACTGTTTTCCTCACTCGAACTAAATCTAAAAAAAGTGGTTTCCATTCCAAAAGTCAAAATCACCATAAAAAAGGCAACAAATGAATATAAATAAGTAATTACTCCATAATCTGCCTCAATTAACGTATAAGTATAGAGCGGAGTTAATAAAAAATTTAATACTCTAGGTATAATGGTTCCTAAACCATAAATCAATGTTTGGCCTGCTAACTCTTTATAAGGTTTCAAATATTATTCAGTTTCAACTGTTACACCATCAATTTTTATCAATTTATCATTCTCAAAGGTTAGTACTTTTAATAATGTACCATAATAATCATAATATTCCCAATTCTTTTCTTTTCTACCAAATACATAATATTCAACTTTTTTTAATTTTCCGTTTTTATAATAATAAACATGTTTTCCATCAGGATTTCCCTGATTATAATCACCTTCATAATATAACTGCCCACTTTTATAGGAATAAATCCAAATTCCATCTCTATAATCTCCTTTATAATTTCCGGTTTCAGTATGGTCATAAAAATCATAAAACCATTTTCCATCTTTTAACCCTTCCAAATAGGAGCCTTTGGCAATTAATACACCAAATTCATCATACTCAACAGATTCACCTTCTTCTAAACCAATTCTGTAATTTTCTTCTCTTTTTAATAACCCTTCTTCAAAATACCATTTCCATATTCCATCAGGAACTCCCCTTTTAAAAAATCCATTCTGCTCTAATTTTCCATCCTCATAATAATACTTCCATTCACCATATCTTCTATTACTTCTGTAAGCCCCTTCGGATTTTATTTCTCCAGAAGGATAAAAATATATCCAATCACCCAATTTATCACCTTCCTCATTTACAATTCCTTTTGCTATTAATATTCCATTTCTATCATACATCTTACTACTATTCACTCTACCAAGTGAATCATAAGTTCTGTGCACACCAACCGGAACTCCATTTTTAAATCCTCCTGAACTTTTCTTTATCTTATTACCATTTTCATCTCTAATTTTATAAAAGTCTTCAACAATATCAATTTCACTTTCAATATTTACTACAGTATCTTTTAATGTATCATTCTCATAACGATTAGCTTTTAATAATTCACCACTTAAATCATACAATTTTACTAATCCATTCAATTGTCCATTATTAAAATTTTCTTCCTTTTTTAGTTTTCCATTAGGATAAAACTCCTTCCAAGGTCCATTTTTTAATGAATCCTTATATTGATTAATTATTTCTCTATCAACTTCTCTTCCGTCACTATAAATAATTATCATGGTTATTATTCCATTTTCATTAAATTCCTTTGTATATCCATCCTTTCTACCACTTTTATAACTTATTGCTGTTTTTAACATTCCATCAGGATAATAAAATTCTGAAATACCATTTCTCAAATTATTTAAATATAATTCCTGACTTTTTATATATCCAACAATTGAATCGTTGCTATTTTTAAAATATTCAAAAGAGTATTGATAGCCGCTCTTCCTTCCATCCAGGTAATTTATCTTTTCACTAATATTTCCCTTTATATCATAAAAATTCCAAACACTATCAAGCAACTCACTTCTTCTTATACCAATTGATTTTAATTTTCCATCCGGATAATAAGATTTCCAAAGACCATCAGGCTTATTATTAATCATTCTACCTTCACTACTCACTTTTCCATTGGCATAATAATAAATATTTTTTCCATTCGGATTCTCTATATTCTTTATCTGTCCGTTTGTAATAATTGAAAACGTTAATATTATTATTAATATTAAAATAATTCTCATACAAAAATTTATAAACCAAGTTTTTCTGAAATCTCTAACATTCTTTTAACAGGATTTAAAGCTTTGGTTCTCATTTCTTTTTCAATAAAAATTTCCGGTTGTTCGTATTTCAAAGTATTATAAACTTTATCTAATGTAATTAATTTCATATATGAACAATCATTACAAGAGCAAGTTACATCATCAGGCGGAGCCGGAATAAAAACTTTATTACTATTTTCCTTTTGCATTTGATGCAAAATTCCTGTTTCAGTTGCAATAATATATTCTTTTGAACTATCAGTCATTGTAAATTTTAGTAATGATGTAGTACTTCCAATATGATCAGCTAAAATTAAAACATCAGCTTCACATTCAGGATGAGCAATAACTTTAGCTTCAGGATGATCTTTTTTTAAATTAACAATTCTTTCAACGGAAAATCTTTTATGAACATGACAGGCACCAGGCCAAATAACCATATTTCTTCCAGTCATTTTATTTATATAATCACCTAAATTTATATCAGGAGCAAATATTATTTGTTGTTCTTTTGGTAAACTATTAACTATTTCAACAGCATTACTCGATGTACAAATAATATCACTCAAAGCCTTTATTTCATTTGTAGTATTTATATACGATATTACAATATGATCAGGATATTTATCTTTAAATTCTTTAAAATCATTAGTCGGACAGCTATCAGCAAGAGAACATCCTGCCATTAAATCAGGAAGTAAAACTTTCTTTTCAGGACTTAATAATTTAGCGGTTTCTGCCATAAAATGAACCCCAGCAAAAACAATAATATCGGCTTCTGTTTTTGCTGCCTTTTGTGATAAAGCCAAACTATCACCAATAAAATCAGAAATATCCTGAATTTCAGGCAATTGATAAAAATGTCCTAATATAATCGCATTTTTTTCTTTTTTAAGTTTCTCTATCTCCTTTACCAAATCCAAACCCTTTTCAATAGGTTTATCAACAAATCCTTTATTTATCAAGCTTTTCATCTTATCTCCTCTCCACACTATTTTAAATAATAATTAACAAAGATATTTGCATTATTTAAACCGAAAAAATATTTGTTAAACGCTAACTAAATTTTAACACATATATCATATAAAATAATAAAATTGAAAAAAATTAATTCTATTTTGATGATAATAATAGGCTGTTAGTTTTGTTAAAAAAAAAGTTAATTAACTCTTGATTTTTGGGTTATTAAAAGCACATCAAAAACAATTAACAAAACCCTCAAATTAAAACCAATTAAAACATAACTAATTACAAATAAAATTAACAGAATGTTAAAAACCCGAATGTTAAAAAATAATATTTTTAGTCAGCCCCGAAAAATGCTGAAAAAATGTTCATTTTTTACTAAAAACAAAAGCTAACTATTTTGGAATTTTATAAAAAAGACATATTTGAAAAATGATATATCCCAGGCAAATTTTTCTTTAAGAATTAACTCAAAAAATAATTAACAACTTTAATGAATAATTAACAATAATTTAAAACACGAAATGCTTGATTTTCAAAAAGCTGCAAAACGGTCCGTTTTAAAATACACAAAGCCAATATATTAACATTGTTAAAAAATAAAAATAGCAAAACTATTGACTTTTAAATTTTGCAATAAAGAGTATTAATTATCAGTGTTTTTCTGTTTAAAAAAGGACAGAATTTCAAAAACAGTATATCAATTGATGAAGAAAAAAAAGCCTTCAGGTATTAAATTATTATATACTTTTGACAAAAAAACTGATAAAGAATATGAATTTAGCCATTGCTTGCGATCACGCAGGGTTTGAAATGAAAGAAGAAATAGAAAAATTTCTTGTAGAAGAAGGAAACGAAGTAACAGATTTTGGGACGAATTCACCGGAAAGCATGGACTATCCTGATACAGCTCATCCACTTGCGGCTGCGGTTGAAAAAGGAAAATATGATTTTGGTATTACAATTTGCGGTAGTGGGAACGGAATTAACATGACAGCCAATAAACACCAGGGCATTAGGGCGGCTTTGTGTTGGAACCCAGAGATATCGGCACTGGCCCGACAGCATAATAATGCGAACATTTGTTCATTACCAGCGCGGTTTATTACGGTTAGCCAGGCCAAGGAGATTATAAGGATATTTTTAATAACGGAATTCGAAGGAGGAAGGCATCAAAGAAGAATTGACAAAATTCCTTTAAAATAAGAATCAATGTTATCGAACACAAGCAAATATGCTATAAGAGCAGTAATTTATCTGGCGGTTAATGCCTCAGAAAATAAACGTATTGGCATAAAAAAAATAGCAGAAGGATTGGGTATTCCCTCCCCATTTTTAGGTAAAATTCTACAAGTACTGGTCCGACGCCGTTTTATTTCATCTACCAAAGGCCCTCATGGCGGATTTGGGTTGGGGAAAGATCCAAACAGCATAAGCTTGTACGACATTATTACCGAAATGGATGGTGATGATTTATTTAATTCTTGCTTATTGGGTGCCGGCCGGTGTGATGACAAAAATTCATTAACAGGATATTGCGCAATACATGGTGAATTTGAAGAAGCCAGAAAGACGCTTGTCGAAATTTATAAGGGTAAAACGGTTGGGGACCTGGCTCAGAAAGCATCCGATAAAAACGGCACAATTATTTTATAAACCAGTGGAATTTAATTATTGGTTCGATCATTTTCAATAAACACAAGCAATTTTTCCACTGCCTCATTTGTTGGTATATTTGGCAAAACCATGGTTTTACCTTTGTATAAAGAGACTTTTCCCGGACCAGAACCAACATATCCATAATCAGCATCGGCCATTTCACCGGGACCATTTACAATGCATCCCATTACGGCTATTTTAAGACCCTTAAGATGCCCTGTTGCGTTTTTTATTTCAGACAGTGAACGTTCCAGATCAAACAGAGTCCTGCCACAACCCGGGCAACTAATATATTCAGTTTTAGAAATACGGGTCCGACAGGCCTGTAAAATACCAAAAGAAGTTTCAACAGTTCGCTGATTATTCTTACTAAAGGTGTTTTTTAACCAAACACCGTCAGCCAGGCCATCAATAAAAAACAAACCACAATCGGCGGCGCATTTTAGCTGAAAAGATTCCGGATCGGGATCAGTATAAGCCATTTGTAGCACCACCGGGCTTTTAATGTGCTTTGCCATTAAAGTATTTATTAACAAGCGCAACTCCTGAACATAGTTTTTGTGAAACGAATAGGCTACTATAACTATTGTTGGATCGGATTGTAAAAACAGTAACAAATCCGGGGTAAGTTGCTGATAATTAATTTGAACCCAGTTTTGTTCCGGGCTTTTTATTTGGGTTAGTAAATATTCATCAATACTGAACAAAGGTATTGTTCCTGGTTGGTCTTCCCAGTATTTTGAATCAATCAATATTTTTGTTTTGCCCTCAAATTTTGTGACGACAGGTTGTTCTCCCACATAAATATAATCCGGAGAAAGATCTCCAGCAAACAGGCTGTTATTATTAACATTATAAACAAATCCCAGTTGTTCAAAAATGCCCGGCTTAAGCTCACTCTCCGATGAAATATCGGCTACAACGCATGTTTCTGAAAAGACCGGAAGTACTTGTCGTTTATTATAATCATATGGTGACCATAAAGGGCGATCCTGACTTAAGGCAGGAATCTGCTCAAATTTTGACATGTGAGAAACCAGTTTTTTTGCAATCGGTATTTCATGTGCCGGGTGTTCGGTTAACGAAACCCGGATTGTATCTCCTAATCCATCGTGCATAAGAGCCCCGATGCCCACGGCAGACTTAATCCTGCCATCTTCACCACTACCGGCTTCGGTAACTCCTAAATGCAACCCGAATTGCAATCCTTCAATTTGCATTTCCCGGGCCAAAAAGCGATAGGCATATACCATTACCCGGGTATTACTCGATTTTAAGGAAACCACAACGTTGGTAAAATTCTTTTTATGGCAAATGCGTAAAAATTCCATAGTTGCTTCTACCATTCCATGTGGCGTATCTCCATAACGGCTCATAATTCGATCGGATAATGAGCCATGATTTGTTCCAATGCGGACGGCAGTTTTATTTGAAACACAAATATCAAGGAATTTGGAAAACCGGGTTTCAATTCTATCCAGCTCTAGTTGGTATTCCTCATCTGTAAAATCAATCTGTTTAAATGTTGCCCTTTTGTCGATATAGTTTCCGGGATTTATCCGAACTTTATCCACATATTGTGCGGCAATATCAGCCAGATTGGGATTAAAATGCACATCAGCTACAACCGGAGTTTGAAAACCTCGTTCGACAAGACCTTGTTTAATGTTATTAAGGGCTTCTGCGTCTTTTGCATTAATTACAGTAAACCGGACGAGTTCTCCTCCTGCCTCAATAATTTCTATAGCTTGTTTTATTGATTGTTCAACATTGTGAGTAGGCGTGTTAGCCATTGATTGCACCCTTACAGGATCCATACTGCCAAGAGTTAATGAACCCACATTAATTGAGTAAGTGGATAATCTTTTGCATTGGAAAGGACTTGGCGTAAACCAATTCATAATTCTGGCGTTAGGTTAAAATACAAAAAAGAAACAGACAAAAGCACCTGAATTAAAAACAATAATTTATTTCTGTAACTGTTGCTTCATTATTTTGGTAATGTATTTGCCTATAATATCAAATTCAAGGTTAACACGCGAACCAATTTTATAGGTGTGAAAAACGGTGTTTTCGAAAGTATAGGGAATTATGGCAACCTGAAAAGAGGTGTTTTGTGAATTTACAACCGTCAAACTCACTCCATCAACAGAAATTGAACCCTTTTCAACAGTAATATTTTCGCAGGGTTCATATTCAAAAGTAAAATACCAGCTACCATCAGCTTCTTCAATTTTTATACAGGTGGCCGTTTGATCTACGTGGCCCTGTACCATATGACCATCAAGTAATTTGTCAAGCGACATGCTTCGTTCAAGATTTACTTCGCTTCCGGAAGTTAAATCACCAAGGTTTGATTTTATTAAAGTCTCCTGTATGGCCGTTACGGTATATGATTCTGTTGTTTTTCTAACAACAGTCAGGCAAACGCCATTGTGGGCAACGCTTTGATCAATTTTCAAATCTTTTACAAAAGAGCATCCGATAGTTATATCAATATTTTCTTGATTTTTTTCAACGGAAATTATTTTTCCGGTTTCTTCAACAATACCTGAAAACATAAGCTTATAAATTTAAATTAGGGATCAAAATTAATTGAAATGCATAAAGAAACGAATTCCAACAATAAATTTTTGCTAAAACGGGAATGGTAAAATTGCGGGAAAAGAAAAGACAGAAGATTAGTAATAATTGCTAATTTTCCGCAACCGTTCTTCATTTAATATTCTGATTTTTCGGCCATTGATATCGATATATTTATCTGCCTTAAATTCTGATAAAAGGCGGATCACCGATTCTGTGGCAGTACCCACAAGACTGGCTAATTCTTCGCGGGTAAGTGAAATTCTTAAAAAACCATCTTGATCAACGCTAAATGTCTCTTTTAGTTTAATTAATACCTCGGCAAGCCTTTCACGAACCGATTTCTGTGACATATCTGTTAAAAACTGGTTGGCCTCACCGAGTTCTTTGCAAGCTAATTGCATAATCTCCATTGAAAATTTTGGATTATTTTCAACTAAATCGAACATGTTTTCAGCGGGAATGGCACACAAAATCACATCTTCAATAGCTTTTGCTGTAGTACAGGCCGATTCCTTACTTAATATTGACCGGTAGCCAATTATATCGCCCGCCTGGGCAAAACCTACAATTTGCTCTTTGCCTTCAATACCGGTCTTGTACATTTTAACAATACCAGAAAAAATACAATAGAAGTGATGAATTCGATTTCCTTCGTGAAATATAGTTGATCCCTTTTTGTAAGAATTGCAGCTTTTTTCATAAGTCATTCTGTCAATCTCCGCTTCTGTTAACACCGTAAAAACACGTTTGCATGACAACATACATTCTTTACATTCCGGAATTTGAGGAGCATTCTTCATTGTGGTAGTTTTTTACATTAGAAACCGCTTGTTGTTTTAACAAGTTTCTGAGCGCAAAAATAGTTTTTTTTCATATTGGATGCTAAGATTATGAGAGGAATTTGACCCATATACGCAAAAAATTCTTTATTTAAAAACATTATGAATAGTGAAATGATTTTTATAAAAATTCGACAACATGACAGCCGCTTTTTATGGAGCGGTTTTTGAAAAAAGAATTCATTTGATATATTAACGTTTTGCTACAATCGTAAAACAATTGTTTTTGTGTTATGTTTAATAATAAAAATTAGTAATATGAAGAAATCAATAAATATGAATTGGAAGGGCGACATGGCATTCGAAACAAACTTAGGGGGACATAACTTAATCGTTGATGCTTTGCCTCAGGTTGGAGGAAATGATCTTGGCCCAAGACCAAAAGAATTGATGCTCGTTGCTCTCGGAGGGTGTACAGGGATGGACGTAGTTTCGATATTAAAAAAAATGAGGGTTAATTTAACTTCGTTTAATGTGTGTGTTGAGGCCAATATGACCGAAGAACACCCCAAACATTATAATGAAATTAAACTTGTATATGAATTTTCAGGCGATAATCTTGAAACCGAAAAACTAAAAAAAGCGATTGATCTTTCAATGGAGCGCTATTGTGGCGTATCTGCGGTTTATAAACAAGTAATGCCAATGAATTATGAGATAGTTATTAAATAGAATTTTTAAACTATATTTCTTTTTCCGGATGGTTGTTTACAATCCGGATTTTTTTGTGATTTTTAGTAAACTTTTATTTCTTGTTCAACGGGCTCTTTAAAATACACCTGCGAAAAATCAAAATAACCAATAACGTTCAATTCCAAATCACGTACATTTGCCCGCTCAAAATTATATTTAACATTGTTATACTTATCTGCGGTTTGTTTCATAATATAATAGGGAGGATTACTTTGAAATTCATCTATATGTTTATCCATAAAATCGGTGACGTATTCACCCGAAACCCCAACGACCAAATCCAGTTTACCCTGTTCAAAAAAAATCAGCTCTTTGGGAGGAGAGGTAATAAACGAAACCTCCAGAGTATCAATAAAAGGTAAAACCTGATTTTGTTTATTTTTACCGAAAAAATCACGGTTTGCCAGCAAAATCATCTTTTGTCCTTTTATTGCCGGATAAGTAAATTTAAACGGGCCGGAGCCAACAGTACTGTTATAACCATATGTGTCAAAAGCTTCGTGAGGATAAACCAATCCATTAGTATTTGCCAGATAATGCAAAAACAGGGCATCGGGTTCTTTTAATTCAAAAACGATGGTTGTATCATTTATTACTTTGATGCCGGAAATACTTGCAGAATCAGTTTGGTTAATAGTATCTAAAACGGTTTCGGAACCGATAATATTTTTAAGTTGTAACGATAATTCATGCCCGTTAATGGCATGATAATGAGCAATATGTTCAATGCTGTACTTAACATCCTGGGCGGTAATCTTGCGGATTTTGGTTTGGCCAAAGCAATCATCCTTTTGAAAAAAGGCGTTATTGAATAGAAAGAAAGTATACAGGGTTTGATTCCGCTCTGCCCGCCACCGTTTTGCAAGCGATGCTTCAATATTAAGCGTGCGGGCATTATATTTTACAAGACCTACATATACCTGGTTTATAATTAGCTGCTCGCTTGATTTAAGTACCCGCCCGGGAAAAATAACATCGGGAACATCGCTGGCATTTATCCGAAGTGTTCCGCCATATTTTTCGTCCCGGAGATTTTCCTTTTGAAATGAACACGCTGAAAAAATGAAACTTGTTATAATCAGCCACCAGGTTAATCGTAAAGTTTGGATGTTCACCATATACAAATCAGGTTAAATAATACAGAAGTATAGTAAATATTTATGAATTTGGCAAATATGAGAATTATAAACTTTTAAAGAAAGAAGCGTGCCGGTTCTTTTTTCACCCGCAGGTAGCAATCCCCTTTACTTTGTAATAAAAAGGAGTTTATCTTTTTAAAATAATCCTTTCGCCCAGTGTTTTTGATATATCAATCTTAAACTGCGTATAAAGCATATACTTTTCATAAAGTTCTTTTTGCTTTTCTTCTGATTCCGGTTCGCCGGGTAATATTTTCAACTCAGTTTCGATATCTTGTAAAAGTTTCATTACCAGTTCGTACTTATAACCCGATATAGCATTATCAATAACGCTTTTTAAATTATCTTCCTCGGTACTTATGTAGGTTCCTTTGCGGCTCCACATCTTACTTACCTGGTAACCCTCGGCTAAAAGATCAGCTGCCGCTTTTGAAACCAACTCATTTTCATGATGAATAAAATAGGAGCTGTCAAGCAAATTATCGTTTGCAAGCTGTGTATTTATTTCATCAAATATTATTTTGAATACCGGGGTTTGCAATTCTATTTCGTTTTCAATTTCCCGGCAGATATAATAAGCCGTAGTAATTTTCTCCTCCGGCCGATCATCAGTTCCGGCAATGGTAAACAGAACTTTTTGGCCATAAGTCAGTAGTAATCTTAAAATTTCTTTTTCAAACAATTCGTATTTATTTGAAACCGGTAAATTGACATTTAGCGGTTCATTCAGGGGATTTACCGGTGCGTTTTGTTCTCTTTTCCATCGTTGTTCACGATTTTTGTAGAGTATTTTATTGATTTCCGAATGAAGAATCTTTTCGTCTACAGCCATCATCCCCGAACACTCTTTAATATATAGGGCGCGGGTTATTGAATCCGGAATAACCGAAATAGTCCGGACAATATCAGAGATAAGATTGGCTTTTTTAACCGGATCGCCTTGTACGTCGCCCAGTAGAAGTTTTGTTTTAAAGGAGATAAAGTCGGTTTCGTTTTCCTTTATAAAATCATAAAACCCGGAGGCATTGTGTTTATGTGCAAAAGAGTCGGGATCTTCGCCGTCGGGCAGCAATACCACCTTAACATTCATTCCTTCTTCAAGAACCAGGTCGATTCCTCGCAATGCAGCTTTAATTCCGGCTGCATCACCATCGTATAATACGGTAATGTTAGGGGTAAAACGCTTAATAAGACGAATTTGATCAGGAGTAAGAGCCGTTCCCGACGAGGCCACCACATTTTCAATTCCCGCCTGGTGCATGCTTAATACATCAGTGTAGCCTTCAACCAGGTAACATTTTTCATTTTGAATAATTGATTTTTTGGCAAAAAATAAACCATAAAGCACTTTACTTTTGTGGTAAATTTCTGACTCAGGCGAATTCAGGTATTTTGCTGCTTTTTTATCGGTACGCAGGGTGCGCCCGCCAAAACCTATAACACGGCCCATAAGGCTGTGAATAGGAAACATGACCCGTTCAGTAAACCGGTCATAATAACTTTGATCTTCTCTTTTTATGGTTAGTCCTGTATCAATCAGGAATTTTTCTTTGTATCCTTTTGCTAATGCTTGTCGGGAAAAACTATCAGATGATTTACGGCAATATCCAAGCTCAAACTTTTTTATTGTTTTATCGGTAAAACCACGCTCTTTAAAATAGGATAAACCAACAGCCCGGCCTTCTTCCGTTTCGAATAAATTGTGTGTAAAAACCTTCTGGGCAAAGGTGCTGACAATTAACATACTCTCGCGCGCATCCTGTTGCTCTCTTTGCTCGGCAGTCAGTTCTTTTTCAACAACCTCAATATGATATTTTTTAGCCAGCCATTTCAGTGAGTCAACATAAGTAAGCTGCTCGTGTTCCATTAAAAAGTTAACCGCGTTGCCTCCTTTTCCACAACCAAAGCATTTAAAGATGCCTTTTGATGGGGAAACAGTAAATGATGGGGTTTTTTCGTTATGAAAAGGACAATTCCCCAGATAATTTACACCTCGTTTTCTAAGGCTTACAAAATCTGAAACAACTTCAACAATATCGGCAGCATCAAAAATTCTGTCAATTGTTTCCTTTTCAATCATATCATCCAGATAATAAACCTATTATACATCACAACGACACAGGTTTTGTTTTTGTGAAAGTACAAAATCTGTAACTGAAAAGGCAAAATATTACTAATAAATTAAATAATGCAAGAATAAAACAGGAAAAGCTTATACCATCCATTAGGATACAAACATTTACTCAAGGCTTTAATTATTTGCAAAATCAAAAAAAAACAGTAATCTTATATTATAAAATGAAGTTAAAATGAGTTTGAATAAAATTATTGTTGGCAGTGAGGAATGGTGCGCGTTGCCGCAATTAAATATTCCTGCCATAAAAGTAAGGGTCGATTCGGGAGCAAAAACATCGGCATTGCACGCGGTTAATATTATGCCGTTTAAACGCGATGGCGAGCTTTGGGTCAGGTTCGATGTTCATCCTCTACAAAATAACGGAAAAACGACTCTTCATTGTGAAGCTCCTGTAATTGATAAAAGAAGCGTAAAAAGCAGTAGTGGTATTAGTGAATGGAGATATGTGATACGAACGGTATTTACATTAGCAGACACCAATTTTGAGGCAGAAGTTTCACTTACTAACCGAGATACGATGGGGTATAGAATGCTATTGGGCCGGCAGGCGATGGCAGGAAAAATGCTGGTTGATCCGGAAACCTCATTTTTATTGGGCGACCGGACACGAGAAATGTTGAATACACTGTATTTTTCTGACAATAAAAAGCCGACAGGATTAAAAATCGGATTATTGGCCAGCAACCCGGATTTGTATAGTAACCGACGAATAATGGAGGCCGGAGAGGAGCGGGGTCATGAAATGGAATTTTTAAACATCCGGCATTGTTATATCAAACTTGATGGGAAAAACCCGGAGATGCACTATCGCGGGGGACGAGTTCTTGATGATTTTGACGCGGTTATACCACGGATCAGACCCAGTGCAACATTTTATGGATGTGCACTTACTCGTCATTTTGAGGCGCTGGGTGTTTATACTTTGAATTCTGCTTCTGCTATCAGTCAGGCTCGCGACAAATTATATTCCCTTCAGATATTGATCCATAGTGGGTTGCCAATTCCAACAACAGGATTTGCAAATTCTCCACTGGATACAAACGATCTAATAAAAATGGTTGGCGGGGCTCCGTTAATTGTAAAATTGCTGGAAGGCACACAAGGCAAAGGAGTAGTATTAACCGAAACAAAAAAAGCTGCGGAATCTGTTATTGATGCCTTTAAAAGTTTACGAGTTAATATTTTGGTTCAGGAATTTATAAAAGAAGCTGGGGGTAAGGATATTCGTTGTTTTGTAATTGACGGAAAGGTGGTTGCCGCTATTCAGCGAACGGCCGCTCCTGGTGAGTTCCGTGCTAATATTCACATGGGGGGAACAGCACAAATTGTTAAAACAACACCCGAAGAGCGAAAAGTAGCGATAAAAGCAGCAAAAACAATGAATTTAAAAGTGGCGGGGGTTGATATTATCCGCAGCAACCAAGGTCCGTTACTTCTTGAAGTAAATTCTTCACCGGGCCTTGAAGGAATTGAGGGGGCTACCAATAAAGACATCGCCGGAATGATGATTGCTGCCATTGAAAGAGGGGTAATGAAGAAAAACGAACTATAACACCATATAAGAGAATCTGTAAATGATTAACCTGCTAATTATTTCTGTTGCCCCGGTATTTATAATACTCGCATATTTTTATTACCGTGATAAATATGAAAAAGAACCATTAAGCCTGCTTTTTGAAGGATTGGTAGCAGGCGGAGCAATTGTTTTTCCTGTTATTTTTTTTGAAAAAATGATAGAATCATGGACACCGACAACAGCAACAATTCCAAATGCCGCCTGGACGGCTTTCATGGCGGCAGGGCTTGTTGAGGAAACATTCAAATTTTTTGCAGTTTATGTTTTAATATGGAAAAATCTGAATTTTAACGAAGAATTTGATGGGATTGTTTATGCTGTTTTTGTTTCTCTGGGTTTTGCCCTGGTTGAAAATATTGGTTATGTGTTTGATGTTGCCGGCGGGGCAAAAGTGGGATTGGTTAGGGCTTTTACTGCGGTTCCGGCACACGCAATGTTTGGAGTAATGATGGGCTTTTGGTTTGGTTTAGCTAAATTTGTGCCGAGCAAAAGAATCAGATATATGATAAAAGCTTTTTTCTATCCTTTTTTATTTCATGGCATCTATGATTTTATTTTGATGAGCAAGGTAAAACTATTATTGGTATTGTATTTTCCGTTAATAATTTATATGTTTTTCCGGGCAAGGAAAAGAATAAAAGGACATGAAAACAGCTCGGTCTTTAATCCGGAAAACGGGTAAAAAAAATTAAAATGATTAAAAAATTATTATTAGTTGGAATCGGAGGCTTTGTGGGAAGTATGGCCCGATATTTAGTTTCGCAACTAAATCTGTCGGTCGATTTTTGGTCGATTCCTATAGGAACCCTGACAGTAAATGTGACGGGAAGTTATATAATTGGTTTGTTGACCGGGATCGCTGAAAAAAGCCTTTTTATGACACCCGATTTGCGGTTGCTTTTAATGGTTGGGCTATGCGGCGGATTTACCACATTTTCATCATTTACCAATGAAAACCTCATGTTGATACACAGCGATATGATATTATCATTTTTCATATATACAGGAATAAGTGTCATCTTAGGATTATTTGCTGTTTATCTGGGATATATAACTTCTAATTTATTATAGTTATGGAAAGCTTTAGTGTTTTACGATTATATGCAAGCACCACGGATCGGATAGGTATGAAATTGTTGTATGAGCATATTGTGAATCTGGCAAAGGACAATAATATTGCCGGCGTAACAGTTTACCGGGGAGTGATGGGATATGGTTTAAGTAGTAAAAAAGTTAACACCTCAAAGTTTTGGGAACTTACTGAAAAACTGCCGATTGTAATCGAAATGGTTGACAAAACAATAACGCTCGAACAATTTTATGAGCAAATAAAACCCGATCTTGAAAACATGGAAAAGGGCTGTATGGTATATATGCTGCCGGTTACGATAAAGCTATTAAAAGAGGGTCGCAAAATAAATTAATCATCGGGCTCATATTTTTATGATACTGGTCAGTTTTAAACAGATAAACATCAGAAGAAAACATAACACGTTGCACATCAAATTATTTGTATTAAGGCGGGTTTATTACGTAAATTTGTTATGTCAAAAGGTTATAGTTCTTTGAAATGCTTGTTGTGAGGTCTCTTCTAAATAGCTGCTATAACCTCTCTTCTTAGGGCTACAGTAATTTTTTTTCATGGGTTAATTAATTTGGTTGAATAATATTGGACAAACTACCTCACAACAAGCTTTCATTTTTTTAAAAGCCCTGAAAATCAAAAAAAATCTTTATCTTTCATTTTATTTTAAAGCATATTTTCTTTTATAAGAAGACCAACATTTACTGCTTTTGTCTCAATTTCAACGGTTTAATCAATACGAACTTTTATGAAAAGATTTGTTATTTTAATAATTAGTGCATTTTTGATGCACACAACAAATGTGGCTCAAAATTCTGTAGTTTCCGGTAGTGTATATTGTTTTAAGGATTTACCGCTAATGAATATAAAGGTTGAGGCAAAAAAATCAAAATCCAAAGTCGCCACCGATTCTTTGGGCTGTTTTCAAATTGTAGTGGCCAAAAATGACAAACTTATTTTTACCGGAGGTGGATTTCAAAAAGTTGTTAAAAACGTAAAAAACAAAAGCACTCTTCGGGTAAAAATGGTTTTATTAGAAGGGACTAAAAATGAGGAAATTGCCGTGGGATATGGTCACGTTTCCCAGAAAGATTTAACCTATGCTGTTTCGCATCTGTCTCAATATAATAACGACTTTTCGAACTATCCGGATATTTTTTCACTCATACAAGGAAAATTTGCCGGCGTTCAGGTTGTAAATGCCGGTGGTGTAAAAAAAGTATTGGTTCGGGGGGTTACTTCTTTTACTCAGGATATTTATGCTATTTATGTGGTTGACGGGGTTGTTGTTGATGATATCTCGCACATAAGTCCCAATTGGGTAAAGAGCATTGATGTTTTAAAAGACAATGCTACCACAATTTATGGGGTAAGAGGAGCAAACGGGGTTGTTTTAATAACCACAATGCGTTGAGAAGCAGCAAAAAAAGCCACAATCATTTTTTCGAAAGGGTTTTTGCAAAATCAAACTGCAGGTAGCTTTTGTCTAATATATCTTCACAATCTGCCACAAAATCTTTTGATAAGTTCAGTTAATCATCTTCGGTTATTGCTATTGAACGTTTAATATGGCATCATTTTTAACTTTTTTTTAATCAATAAATTATGTAACTTTTATTGTTTAAAAATTTCTGTATGAGCAAAGATAACAGTAAACACAAAAAAGGGAACGACAAGCACAAAGAAAAGCATGTTGAGCCGCAAAAAAGAGACACCAGAAAAATAGATACTGATTTTTATAATGAAGAGCTTGCCCGTTTGCAGGTAGAACTGGTTAAGCTTCAGGAATGGATAAAGCAGGAAAAACTTAAGGTTGTGGTTATTTTTGAAGGCCGCGATGCTGCCGGAAAAGGAGGTGTAATTAAAAGAATTACTCAAACCCTGAATCCAAGAACCTGCAAGGTTGTTGCCCTTGCGGCTCCAACCGAAAGAGAAAAAACGCAATGGTATTTTCAAAGATATGTACCACACTTGCCGGCTGCCGGTGAAATGGTAATTTTTGATCGCAGCTGGTATAACCGGGCTGGGGTGGAACGGGTAATGGGGTTTTGTACTACAGAGGAATACGATGAATTCATGAGAAGTTGCCCCGAATTTGAACGAATGCTTATGCGATCGGGAATAATACTTATTAAATATTGGTTTTCTGTTTCGGATGAAGAACAGGAACATCGGTTTCAGTCAAGGATTAATGATCCGACTAAGCACTGGAAATTAAGTCCGATGGATTTGGCTTCGCGCGAAAAATGGGTTGAATACAGTAAGGCTAAAGATGAAATGTTCAGATATACTGACACCAAACAATCTCCATGGTTTGTTGTTCCGGCAGACAATAAAAAACGCGCCCGGTTAAATTGCATAAGCCACTTGTTAAGTAAAATTCCATACCAAGAAATTAAACACGAAAAAATTAAACTTCCTCCCCGGGTTGAAGAAGATGGCTATGTGAGATCTCCTTTCGCCGATCAGACTTTTGTGCCTGAAACCTATTAACCTGAGTTATTAATAAGCAAAAAGTTTTGTTTTATTATCTTTGGGCAAAAGCGGGGAATGGCAGGTATTTATATTCATATACCCTTTTGCAAACAAAGGTGTAATTATTGTGATTTTTATAAGACCACTCAGGTTTTAAAAAAACAGGATTTTCTGAATGCGTTGATTAAGGAACTAATCAACAGAAAAAAAGAATTGCATCAGGAAAACATTAACACAATTTATTTTGGGGGAGGAACTCCGTCTTTGCTTGAAGCCAATGAAATTAACCGGATTATTAATATAATTTTTGAAAATTTCAAGACCAATGCGAAGCTGGAAATTACATTGGAATCGAACCCCGATGATTTAACCAAACAGTATATAAACCATCTGAAAAAAACGCCAATAAATCGCTTAAGTATTGGTATACAGAGCTTTAATAATCATTTTTTATCCCTTATGAACCGCAGGCATAATTCGCAACAGGCTGTCGATTGTGTTAAAATGGCACAGGATGCCGGTTTTAACAATATCAGCACCGATTTAATTTATGGGTTACCAGGATTAACTGTTTTGCAATGGGAAAAAGAACTTATTCAGATGCAAAAACTTAATATCCAGCATCTTTCGGCGTATCACTTAACATACGAATCAGGAACCTCTTTTGGCACAATGCTGAAAAAAGGAACATTGACTCCTGTTAAGGAAGAAACCAGTGTTAAACAATTTGAACAACTGATAGATTGGGCGAAAAGTGCCGATTTTGAACATTATGAAATTTCCAACTTTGCCCGGGAAGGATTTTATTCAAAGCACAACAGAAGTTACTGGCAGCAAAAAATGTACCTGGGAGCAGGGCCGGCTGCACATAGTTACAACAAGAATACCCGAAGCTGGAATGTGGCCGATTTGAATAAATATATTAATGGCATTTTGAACAATCAGAAATATTTTGAGTCCGAAGAATTATCTGTGACAGACAAATACAACGAATATTTAATGACAGGATTAAGGACAAAATGGGGAGTAAATTTAAAACAGGTGGAAAAGTTGTTTGGCCGCGAAATATTAGAATCTTTATCTGGCGATATTGTACCATTTATTGACCGGAAAGATATGAAAATTGAAAATGAAAATATAATTTTAACCGACAAAGGAATTTTTGTTTCCGATGCCATATTAACAGAATTAATAAAAGTGCAGGAATAGGCCTTAAGGCGATAGAAGAATCTTTATAAAAGTATGATTAGGACACACCTTAATGTAATAGGTCTCTTTTTGATTTCATTTACCGGGCTGGCTCAGGAAAATAATTGTTTTCGGACAGTAAATCCTGATGAATTCGAGGTTTTAATAGATTCCTGCACCAATGAAATTATACTGGATGTGCGACCAACCGATTTACTTAAAAACAAAATTATTCCCAATGCTGTTTTTGTGCCTACTATAGATGTTCTAAACGCATTTATCGACACGGTTGATAGAGACACCCCTGTTTTTGTATATTGCACTGTCGGGATGAGAAGCACTAAAGCATGCAGCATTCTTTGTGAAAAGAATTTTAAAATTATTGTAAATTTAGACAGGGGTATTGAAGGGTGGAAAAAGGACGGTCACCCAGTGATAAATATTAAAAAATAAACATCATGCAAAAAAAACGATTGGTAGTTTTAACGGGTGCAGGCATGAGTGCTGAAAGTGGCATTACTACTTTTCGTGAGACCGGCGGTTTGTGGGAACAATACCGGATTGAAGATGTTGCCACGCCTGAAGCATTTCAAAAAAATCCGGAATTAGTGTTGGAATTTTACAACACACGCAGATCTCAGCTCGAAAATGTTCAACCCAACAAGGGACACAAAATTCTGGCAAAATTACAAGATAAATTTGAGGTGTATATTATTACGCAAAATGTTGACAATCTTCACGAAAGGGCCGGCAGTAAAAACATACTTCATCTGCATGGAGAATTAACAAAGGTTAGAAGCATGTCGCATCCTAATTTAATTTATGATATAGGAACCAAACCGGTAAAGTTAGGCGACACCTGTGAAAAGGGCTCCCAGTTACGACCCCATATTGTTTGGTTTGGAGAAATGGTTCCGGCTATCGATCAGGCGGTTCCTCTTGTGAATAGTGCAGATATATTTCTGGTTATTGGTACCTCGTTGAATGTTTATCCGGCTGCCGGGCTTATTATGTATGCACGCAACGAAATTCCGAAATTTTTAGTTGATCCGAATAATGTTTCCGTTCCTTACGGATTAAGTTTTCATGTAATTCAAAAAGGTGCAGGTGAAGGAATGATGGAATTGGAAGAAAAATTAATGCAATATGAATAGTATCAAACGAATTTTTTTGACAACAGGAGTGCTGATGCTGTTTTCATTTGGGATTCTGGCACAGGAATTTAATGCCGGTGTTTACGGCGGGGGTGTGGCATCACAATTAGATGGCGATTATTATGGAGGTTATAATAAAGCAGGAGCCGTTGCCGGAGCTTTTGTAAACCGGTATATCAATAAAAACCTGGCTTGGCAAATGGGCCTTCGCTACTGTCTAAAAGGGAGCCGACGGGTTGATAACAAGGCGGGGGTTTATTATAAATCGCAACTACATTATGTGGAAATACCATTAACTATTCGATACCAATATTTTAAAAAAGTCGACTTTGAGGGAGGAATTTCTTTGGGGTATCTGGCAAAAGCCATGGAAGACTTAGACGGGTATGGATTGTTGCCGGCCAATCCTGAATTCAGAAAAATTGAGGCCGCTGCGGTTGGGGGATTAAATTATCATTTTAACGATAAAATAATAATAAGCGCGCAATATTCTTATTCAATATTTCCTGTCAGGCCCTATTCAAGTGGTTACGAAAGGTTTATGGACAAAGGCCAGTATAATAACATAATTTTGTTTTTTGTAACCTATAACCTTTCCAATTGGCGCTGATTAAGGCTTTGTTAACAAAAAAACATCCTATAACAAACAGAAAATTAAACCATTAAGGATTAAAAAAAATAACTAATTTTGTCACCTGTAACATTTTGAATCAGTTTTGATTTTATGAACGTTCGTGGTGTTTTAGCAAGCATAATTCTTTCAGGCTTCTTTTTTTATTCTAATGCGGGGATAGGTCAAAATAGAGATCCTTCCGCTGACATGAAAAAACTGGTGAACTATAACCGTATGGTCACTAAAAATTATCAGACATACACCAGGCAGCGCGAAGCTCAATATGAATCATGGAAAAAAAATGAAATACCTGAAAATTTTAGAATTCCAATTGAACTACAGAGTTTTCGAGGAAACAACTCAGCCCGTTATTATGTAATTTATAACCCGTCATATAAAACAGGTGTGGGATATATTCCCTCAAATCTTGCTCAATATTACGAGGAAGAGGCGTGGTTTGCTTATCAGAAAATGGGGAAAAATGCTCCAAGTCTTAGCATTGTTTTAGCACAACAGTTTACCGAATCAAATTTTAATCCCTGGGCAACGGGCGACAATAATATGAGCAGTGGATTACCACAGTTGTATCGCAAAACAGCAGAATATTTATATAAAACAGACCGGGAGACCTGGAAACAGTATTTTTATTTTGACAAAAAAGGCAAACAACATTTCAGAAGTTTGCGGGCACAGGTAAAATTTCCATTTGTTTTTTTAACAAAAGTAAAGGAGTACGATTTTGAACATAAGCTTGAAGGATTACGGAAGTACAATGGGACCGGCGATAATGCAATTAAATATGCCGAAAAAGTAATGAAACGCAGCCTTTTTTACGAAGAGCTTTTTGCTGATTACAACACCATTCCTTTGGATACAAGCGGGTTTAGGAATAACTTATTTAGTATGATAAATCTTACTCTGCTTACTCGTTATGAAAACCCTATTGATGATGCGCAAATGGAAGAGCTATTTGCAAACATGCTGGCTGAATTTTCTTCAGGTTACATACGGAACACCTACGCCAACAAATATTTGATACCGGTTTTTGAAAATCAACCGGAATTCGTGTCTCAGGAAACAGAAGAAAAAGTACCGGTTGATGGAAAGGATTATTATATAATTGTTGAAGAAGGAAAGGTTATTTATGAATATTTTAATGATTCACAAATACTTTTTGACGTTCTGAATAATCCCAAAAATAAGGAGTATTACCTGTATTATAAAGAAGGAAAGAAAAAAATAAAAGTTACCAGTTTGAAAAAAGTTGGAAAAAGGCAAGTGTATTCAAATGTTAAACCGGGTGATAAAATATATATTCCACCGGGAACCATCCTGGTATCTCCAAAAACGAATCTGGCTGTGCGGATTAATTAATTCGATTTGATAAATTTTCTGACAAACAACCCTTCGTTAGTTTCAACTCTTATATAATACAAACCATTTGGATAGGGGGATAAGTTTATTTCCAAATGTTTTGTGTTTTCAGGGGAGGTTGTTTTCAACACCTCTTTACCGGAATTATCTATAATATCAAATTTTTGAATAGAGGTATCTTTCCATGCCTTAACAGTCAACGTGTTTTTTGTCGGATTGGGCATTATTAATATATGTTTCTCCACAGGAGTTTCATCAACACCAAAAATTATAGTTGCAGGATGGGGAGCCAGGATATTGTAATAAGGATCAAAAACAATATCGGAAACAATAAAATCTGTTTTAATTTTAAAGTTCTGGTTATTTGTGGTATTATATAATTTTACCAACTTCTCCTGTCCGTTTCCTTTTAATAAAACAGGAACGCGCATTGCAAAAAAAGGAACAGAAATATCTGTGGTTTGCTGTGAAATGGTAATGGAAACTTCACGATCAAAATTTTGTTGCCAGTTTATCGTATAATCAGGATAACCTTTGCCATAATACCAATTATCAAAGTATGTGGTCAGGTTTGTATCTGCAGCATTTTCCATAATTGCGCGAAAATCTTCAGCCGAAGCAAAACCACCGGCAGTTTTTGGGTCGGTTAATAAATCATGCATTCCTTTAAAAAAGGCATCGTCGCCAATCTGTTCGCGAAGCATCTGTAAAATCAGCCCGCCTTTTTGATAAGTAAAAGTGCCGTCAAAAATCCGGTTAATATCTGTGGTATCTTGTACATAAACCGATTTGTTTGCGGGATTTTGTAATACAATATCCATTCTTGCTTTTTTCCAGTCTATCCATGCTTCCGGATGCATATGTTCTTCGGCAACATATTCACAGAAAACGGCAAATCCCTCGTTCATCCAGATATCATGCCAGCTGGCACAGGTAACATGATCTCCAAACCATTGATGTGCCAATTCGTGAATAATTAAACTTTCTCTGAAATCAACCAAAAACCCCATAGTTTGATGTTCCATACCTCCGCCCCAACCAAATTGAGCGTGGCCGTATTTTTCTTTGTAAAAAGGATAAGGAATAAACATCTTACTAAACAACTCAATGGCATCAATGGTAACAGCAAGTTGCGCTTTTATTGATGAGAGTTTTTCGGGGTATATATAGTTTAATATTTCAACAGAATCCGTATCATTCACTTTAGCATATTGAATATATGTATCGTAATTTGTTACAGCAATAGCAACCAGGTAGGCAGCAATCGGATAACGATGCTTCCAGAAAGTTAATTTTTTGTCACCCTCAATTCGTTCAAACATGAGCTTTCCGTTTGAACCCACCTTGTAATTTTGAGGCGTTTTAACATAAATATCAATGGAGTCTATTTTGTCGGTTAATGATTGTTTACAGGGCCACCATTCACGGGCTCCGTAAGGTTCTGAAAGCGTCCAGAGAATAGGGGCATTGTTATGAATACTGGTTTCAAACGAACCAAAACCCGTTATCGATTGGGGTTGCCCATGATAAAAAACGGTCAAGGAATCAAGTATTCCTTTTGGCACCGGTGATTTTAAAGTTATATTAACCAGATTATTAATGTGTGTGTACTTTAATAATGTTCCGCTTTGTTTTACACTATCCACATACAAGGTATCAATAAGATCAAAATAAATGGAACTTAGACTTGTAATAGTTGGTTTGAAATATGAAGTTACAGTACCTGAAATTTCAGCAATGCCAGGATCTATTTCCCAATAAATGCGATGATAAACAATATCATACTTATCGGTTTCTTGGCTGGCAACGAAATTCATCTTTAAATTGAAAGCACGCTTTTCAAAATGCTGAATTTTAGAAGACTCATCTACCTGAGACAAAGAGGCAAAACTAAATGACAACAGAAAACCAAAAAAAAGTAATTGTTTCTTCATTCGTCCAATTTTACTTTAAATATCTGTTACAACAAATTAAAACCGAGATTTGATTTGTTAAAACACATATTATCAAACATTTAAATTATACCTATTTTATTTAACAGGGGTTACATGTTTGGTGCATAAATATAAAAAAATTACAGGTTTTTGCGGTTGAAAAAAGTAATTATGACAACCGGTGTTGTTTTTTATACTGATGCATGATTTCAGATGATAGGTTTTCATTTATCTTTGTCATTGAAGTAAAAACAACATATATGATTTTTGTAACAGGAGGGACAGGTTTGGTTGGCACAAGGTTGATTTTCGATTTGGTTTCCAATGGAGAAAAAGTGTTTGCTTTAAAAAGGAATGATGCCTCAGTTGAAAAATTCCTTTCTAACCTTCGCTTTTATACAAGCAATACGAATAAAATATCTGAAAATATTACCTGGGTTAAAGGAGACCTATCAGACATTGACTGGCTAAAAAAAATAATACCAGAGCAGGCCGAGGTTTATCATTGTGCGGCAATGGTTTCTTTTAACCCGAAACACAAAAACGAGATTATCGAAATTAATGTTGATGGCACAAAAAACTTAGTGAATGCCTGCCTTGAAAATAACATAAGAAAGCTTTGTCATATCAGTAGCATTGGGGCATTGGGCGGAAAAGTGAATGGACAGCCCATAGATGAGAATACTCCATGGTCGTCAGCCGAAAAATCGACCTATTCAATTAGCAAACATTATTCAGAAATGGAGGTTTGGCGAGGCATTGCAGAAGGTCTTAATGCAGTAATTGTGAATCCTGCCGTAATTTTAGGTGCGGGAGACTGGATACATGGAACTCCCAAATTATTTTCCATGATTGCCCGGGGAATTAAGTTTTATACCAAAGGGACAACCAACTACGTTGATGTGCGTGATGTTTCAAAAGCAATGATTTTGCTAATGAAGGCTGAGATATCGGAAGAGCGGTTTATTTTGGCTTCTGATAATCTCTCCTATCAGGAGTTGTTTATTAAAATTTCAGAAGCACTTGGGGTAAAAACCCCAACAATTTATGCCGGAAAATTAATGACAGGATTAGCATACAGAATCGACCGGATTAAAAGCTTTTTTACACAAAAAGAGGCTACATTTACAAAGCAGACACATAAAATTGCCCATACAATTGATGTTTACAAAGGAAATAAAATAACGGAAAAGACAGGATTTACATATACACCCATTTCTGAAACCATTAAATTTATCGGAAGTTGTTATTTAAACACCAGATAAACCTTGAATATAATAAGGACAATTTTTTTCAGCAGCATAATTTTTATTTTACACGATACTGTAAATGCTCAGCATAATTATAGAAATCAGACATTTCAATCGGGCGAATTTGTTTCGTATAAGGTTTATTATAAGTTGGGGTTTTTGTGGTTCAATGCTGCAGAAGCTTCCTTTTTAATAAAAAAAGAAAACCTTAAAAACAGACCGGTTTTTCATTTTGAAAGCAAAGGATTTACCAGGCCTAATTATGACTGGATTTTTAAAGTGCGCGATTTTTATGGTTCATATGCAGACACCCTGACTTTAAAGCCGTTTTATTTTTCACGGGTTACCAGCGAGGGTAGTTACCGGGTTAATAATCAATATATTTTTGACCACTATAGAAAAAAAATTTATTCAAGTATCGAAAACAGTGATACCCCAAAACACAAAGACACGTTGGCCTTAAAACCAGGCACATTAGATGTGTTAACGGCTATTTATGCCTGTCGGACGATAGATGTTGAAGGATTAATGTTAAATGATACCATTCCTCTTGATATGGTTATTGACAACGAAATATATGACCTATATCTGCGTTTTTTGGGAAGAGAGCAGGTTGAGACCAATACCGGGGAAAAATACCGCTGTCTGAAATTTACTATTTTAATGGTTGAGGGAAGCATTTTTAAAGGGGGAGAGGATATACAGGTTTGGATATCGGACGATAAGGCCAAAATACCAATTAAGGTTCAGGCCGAAATACTTGTGGGATCAATTATTGCCTATGTTGATACTGTTAAGGATAACATGTGGCCATTAAGCTCCAAGATTAATGACCAGCCGAATAAAGAATAAATACAGGTACATAGGGAATTGCTAAAAAAGTAATAAATTTGTGCGATTCAAACTGAAAATTAATCTATCGTGGACAATATTAAAGAATTTAATACAGCAGAAAAAGGTGGCAAAGGCTACAAAGTTATCATCGGAATTTTAGTAATTATTTTGTTGGGCCTGGCGTATTTGTATTTTCATCAACAAAGGAAAACCGAAAGAATCATTGCAGATTTAAATGATGCAACAGAGGAGAAAGTTGAATTGACCAGAGAATACGAAGATCTTTTAGGCGATTATGATGATATTAAAACAAATAATGATAGTATTACGGTTCAGTTATCTCAGGAAAAGGAACGGGTGCAAAAGTTAATAACCGAACTGAAATCTACAAAGGCACAAAACCGGGCAGAGATAACCAAGTATAAAAAGGAGTTAAAAACCCTTCGTAATATTATGAAAGGGTTTGTGCATCAGATTGATTCATTGAACACGCTGAATATTGAACTTACAGCTGAGAATATTCAAATAAAAAAGCAATTTCAGTCAGCCAAAAAGGAGAACCAGAAACTATCAGACAAATACGATGAGGCAGCAGATAAAGTTAAGATTGCATCGGTGATTAAGGCTGTAGATATATCCATGTCTTCATTTAACTATAAAGGGAAATCGACAAAAAGGGCTAAAAAAGTTAAACGTTTTGCTGTGAACTTTTCTCTTGATGAAAACCCTATCGCTCCTCGGGGAACCAAGGATATTTATTTGCGCATTACAGATCCTGATCAGCATATTCTGATTCAGAACAATCAGCCTGTTTTTTCATATGAAGGAGAGCAGATTGCATATTCCTCGGTTCGTCAGGTTGATTATGAAGGTTCTGTGGTTAACGCGGTTGTTTATTTTGAAAACAGCGACGACAATGAACTTATTTCCGGAACATATAAGGTTGATATTTTTTGCGATGGCAATATGATTGGTACAGCTTCAACAGAATTGAATTAAATCAATAATAAAAATAAAAACGGGGGTCAACGAACCCCCGTTTTTAATATAAATTTAAACTATTATTCGCTTTTATCACGAAAACCGACAAGAATAGAAACGCATCCGCTTTTATATTGTTCTCCGTTTGAGGTTTGAGGAACATGCACTTCAACGGTAAGTTGTTGCGTTGATTTAGTACGGAAGTCCCAGAAATCAATATAGTCATGATCTGCATTGGTGAACAGCTCCTGGCCGTTGGCATCTTTTAGTACAAATTCAATTTTGCCTAATTCTTCAGCACCACATACCAAAATTCGGTAATCCTGATTACTGTAAAAAGTCAACATTAGTTCTGCAACATCGCCTTCATTAAGCACGGCACTATTTAGTTGTCCGTTATATATATACGGGTCTAGTTTGGGCTTACATTCGTTTTTGGTAAATGTTTTACACTGCCCGGAAACATTTAATTGAAGACCAAGGATTAGACTAAATATAAACAAAAATTTAATTGATGTTTTCATATGTTGGGTTTTGATGCAATTCATTAAAATAGTAATTAACCAATAATTTTACTGCGTATTTCATTAACCAAACCACTAATTTCATCCAGTTGTTGATCTGTAATTTTTATATTTGCCGTATTATCAATAGTGGTTTTTTTAGTTTCCTGATCGGTAACAACAACCGCTTTGTCATACGATATTTCAATGTTTTCATATACTTTTTCAAGTTTTTCAAACAAGGGTTTAATTTCAGCAATATTTGAATTGTTGCCGTATTCGTTAATAAGGTTCATTAAATTTTGCAATGAAAATTTTTGTTCGGCAATTCTGGATATTAATTGTTTTTGGTTTTTTGATTCACTATTAATTTTAACCGCAAAGTGCATTCCTTCAATCCATCCGCCGATCAGAATAAAAGTTGCCGTCAGGTCCCGATCGTTTTCTTTTAAATAACCATCAGCCGCGGCATAGGTGTCGGCTATTATTTTAAAGATGGAATCACTGTTTGCAATATTTTCTTCAATCCGGTTAATTGTTTCAGCACCCTCACTTTCCGGTATTTGCAGTTTTTCGGTAATTTTACGTATCGTTGCCAAATAACTTATTGATTCCTGTAACTCATCATAAACCCGGCAATAACATAAATCGGCACCATAAACGCCAAAGTTCAGGGCCAGTTTTGATGAAGAAACATAATTCTCGAAATTTTCCACAGGGTTAAGTAATTCCGGAGTATACGGGCTTTTCGATTCAAGCACGGTTTGCGTTAATTCTATGGGAGAAGGAAGGTTGAAAAATATTTTTTTAACGGTTGTCTCATTTGATTTTTCAATCTTCATTTTTGAGTTACTGCCTGGGTCGGTAATATCTCCTTTTTTGGAATTATTTTGACAGCTAAACAGGAATAAAATAGTAAAAACCAATATAGCAAAACGAAATACTCTCATAAATAACGGGTTATACGAAAATTCTATTTAACAATTTGGATTCATATACCCAAAATTAAGGAAATATATGATTTTTTAATAATCATTACATAAAAAACCATCAAAAAGGGATTAGTGATGGCCAATTAGATGATAAAGCTTTTTTAAGTGAATGAACTAAAACCCTAAAACTGAAAGCTGGCCCCCAGACCCAGGATGTATTTATTTGAAGGCGTTCTAAAATATTCGCGATCGAGCTGAATTCTATAAAAGGAGAAAACATCAATGTTTTTACTAAGACCATATTCAAAACCCAAAGAAAACCGGTGTTTATCGATGCTGTTTTTATAGGGGTTGTTAAGGCTGTAAGAAAATTCGTATTCCACGAATGGCAACAATGATGTTTTAGGTAAATTGTACTTTACCGTGAACTTGTTTCGCAAATAATGCCAGCGATTTTGATCAAATTGCTCAAAATTTAATTGATAGCGTAGTTTATAAGCAAGCTCGAATCGTTGAAGCTTATGCTTTGCAATGGCTTCTAGTGACAATCGGTGTTCGTGTTGGTTACCATTTTCAAGATCAATTGTATGGGTATAACGGTATGAGCCCCCGATGCGAAAAGCTTTGGTAATTTTATACTGTCCGCCAACTTCGGTAATATGATCCTTAAATAAAGTGGCATTATTCTGAAATCTGAAATCCTGTTCAAAACTAACAGAAGCTTTTTTTGACAAGTCTTTTTCAAGAGAAATCTCATTCCAACTCTGAAAATCTTTTTTCTGGCAAATTCCATTAAAAGAAAAAGCCAGTAGAATTACGGCAGTTAAGAAAAGAGGAAAAAATATTTTATTCATTTGATATGGTTCTGTAATCCAAATCCTTTTCTTCAGACCAGGCTTGTTGGCTTTTAAAGAAATACACATATATTTTAACCACATCGCGCTGATAATCAAAAGTACTTAGTTCAATGCGATTGATTTTAATGCCTAATCGGTTTTCAAGATCCTCAACCAGTTCTTTTTTCTTGTTCGGATTTGCCATCTCGATGTTTTCATAGTGAACAATTGTAAACGACTCGTTTTCCAAACCTTTTATGTTTTCAATAAAATAGGTAATGCCAATTATTATTAAGTTCGTAAACAATAGTTCAGCATAGCTTACCTTTTTGTTAGCCAGGGCATTAACCACAGACAAGCCGATAACAATAAAAAGGTATGTCATTTCTTTTATTGGAATCTGTTGTGTCCTGTAACGGATAATTCCAAACACGGCAAACAAACCTAACGCGAATCCCAATTGTAGTTTTACACTCTCAAGCAGGAAACACATTAAAAACACAATAATTCCAATTAAAATAAAAGTAAATAGAAAGTCGCGGTGATGTGTACGCGGATAATAAATGTACCTTACGATGGCAAGCGTAACCGAAAAATTGAAAAGGAAACGCATGACTAATTCGATTAAATCCTTTGTGTTCAGCAATTTAATGCCGAACAATTCGTGTGAAATGTCAGTAAATATGGGTAGCATGTTCAAGTTTTTTTAAGTATAGTTTTGTCGTTTTAAAATAATTCTGTTTCAATTCAGGGTTTAAATAGCTTAAACCGATGCAATATTTACTAAAACTCCGTGAATAAACCTTAAACTCTTTCAGGGCAAGGGCAATCGGGCTGGTTGAGCTGCTTTTAACACGTTTAACCTCAATAATTGAAATGTAAGGCAGGTTTATTGTTTTGTTGTTTTTAGTAAAAGATATATCATAATCAATTGTAATACGCTCCGACGATTTAAACGAAACCAGCGTAATACGCCGAAAAGAATTATCGGCGCTTTTTATAAGCTCTTGTCCTTCTGTTGGAACGATAGAATTAAGATATTCATAATGTTCTTTTTCAAGGTGCGAACATTTTTCAATAGGCATTCGCGATTTTATGGTTTGGCCGGTATTTGTTTTTTGTTTTACTTCCAGAAAAGAATGATTATTTATTAAATAATCCCGGGTCCTGATTTTATAGCGATTGGCACGTTGGTTTTGATGATTATAATAATAGTCGAGTCTGGGGGTATCGTAATATCGTGTGAAATATTCAAAATCGCGGGCACCTTGTATTTCAAGTATCTGATAATCATTTTTAACCCGATCCAATAATCTGGAAATTAAATCAATGGGTAAAATAAATTTTTGGTCAACTCGCTTAAGCAGCTTTAGTTGGAAAATTTCATCAAGTTTAACCGGTTCAAACTGATTAATCAGCGAATTATATTTTCCCTCTGAGATCATATTAATTCAAAATAGTAATTTGTGGAGCAATTACATCGGTACCGTTTTTATCGATATTTACAGTTACTTTTATAGGAATTCTGCCTGAAGGAGAATAGTTTACCCTTGAACTATCGCGGGAATATGCATAAATTGTGTAACTGCCTGGATTCAGGTTTTGAAACCAATAACTACCGTCATAATTGGTTTTTGTTCTGTCGCTGTATATTGAGTCGTTCCCGTAAATAATGTATACGTCTTCTTCTTCGGCCCAAAATTCTGCCTTTAGGTAAGAAAAGTCACTGGTGTAATCCTTGGCCCAAATTTTACCAATAATGGTTGAAGTTCCTCCGGGGCCTTCTGTTTTTTTACACGAAAAGGTACAGAAAATAACAGCAATCAGTGATAGTGAAAAAATTGCTCTCATGTTTTAAGCATTAATAGTTATTTTTGTTTACGCTATTGTAACGAAAGGTTAAAGGAAATAATATTTTAAATAATTACAAAATAGTTACAGATTAATATTTTACAGCGAATAGGCACAACAAATTTAATTGTTTTTTTAATCAAAAATTATAATTTATTATGGCTAAGATTTTAAAGATTTTTATACTGGTTGGCTTGTTTATAGTTTTGACTTTTAATGAAATAGTAAAGGCTGGTCCGGAAAAGAAAGATAATCACAAGTATGTTAAAATAGAAACGCCCTATGGTAACATGAAGGTGATGCTTTATAATGAAACGCCCATTCACCGCGATAATTTTATAAAGTTGGCCGGGGAGGGATTCTATGACAGTCTGCTTTTTCATCGGGTAATTAAAGATTTTATGATTCAAGGAGGCGATCCGGATTCAAAAAATGCTCCTGCTGGAAAACAATTAGGAAACGGGGGCCCGGGTTACGAAATACCTGCTGAGTTTGTGCCGGCGCTTTTTCATAAAAAGGGTGTTATTGCTGCAGCCCGTGAGGGCGACCGAGTAAATCCCGATAAAAAATCATCGGGGAGTCAGTTTTATATTGTGCAGGGCTCTGTAGTTACCCCTGAACAACTGGCTCAAATTGAGGAACGGATAAATATGCCTAAAAAACAAAAAATATTTTCAGAATTTATTATGAATCCCGCCAACGCTAAACTTAAAGCCAAACTTGATTCTCTTAATCAGGTCAGGGATGTTCAATCATTGAATGCAGAAATTCAAAAAATAGGTCTTATACTGGAGCCGGACTTTGAAAAAGCCGGACTTTTTAAATACACCGACGAGCAAAAAAAGATTTATTCCTCGGTTGGTGGCACTCCCCATCTTGATCAGAATTATACAGTTTTTGGAGAAGTGGTTGAAGGTTTAAATGTGATAGATAGTATTGCGCAGGTAAAAACGGATAAATACAATCGGCCTTTGCGGGATATCCGAATGAAAATAAGCGTTGTTAAATAACCGGTATAAGGCTATATGATTTTTTAGATTATAGAAGAACCGGTAATTTGTTTAAGTTTTTCTTCAATACTTCTAACTTTATTTAAGAGCATGTTTTGAGCTCCTTTTTTAATATCAAGCTTCACCGTGCTATATACACGGTCACTTGCAACTTGTAAAATTCCAGCAGATTGTTCCACTATTTTCAAGGCCTGGGCAACTGTTTCTGTTTCTACAAGGGTTCCCATGGCGGTTAGTTGGTGAGGAAAACCGCTATCTTTAATTGCCTGAATAACCTTGCTTACATCATTGCTTACACTTATTCCCTTATCGGTTGGGAATATTGCAAATTCCATTAGTACTCCCATTTTATTTTTAATTTATTCTTCGGTTGTTTCTGCTTTTTTTAAGGGATCTACATCCTTCATACCTTTATTTGGATATAGGTTCCATGTGTTTTCTGTTTCAGTATTTCCCTTTAATTCAAGTTTTTCCGGAAAAAAAGGATAGTAAAATACTTTTTCAGGCTGTTGTAATTTGCTAAATTTCCCGGTATCCCATTTTCCGTTACCATTGCTGTCATAATAAAGCTTAAACTTGTATTTTGAAGGAGCCAGATAATCGTAAACCAAGGTAGTATCTCCGATAATATTGCGTTCTTCTAAAACGTTTTCTTTTTCGTTAAGCAGCTGAACAACTGAATTTTCTTCAACCCCTTTAATGGTCATTGAAATTTTACAATAGTAATTGAGAGGCCGGATTTTAAATTTATAATCCAGCGTGTCATTTATATGACCATAAATATCGGTGATAGCACCGGCGGGAATAAAAACCTCAAATAACTCTTCCTCATCCTTATTGAAGGAGAATAAGTATTTACGAAATTCGGTTTCGCTTTGAGTCAATTCATATTTAACCGGGATCTTTACCGTATCATCTTCAATTTTTGAGAATTGGATTTTTGTCTGGTCAATATTTTTAACCGGAAATCTTGCAATTAATTCTCCTGCTGCCGGAATTTCGAAGGGTGTTTTAAAATTGGTTTTAAAAGTAAGCTCCGAAGGAGGAATCACCGAATCTTCCTTTGTTTCTTTATCAGAGTTATTCAGAAAATTGAGGTTTAGTCTTCCGGCACCTTTCTTTTTTTCTTTTCCTTTCGCTGGTTTTTTTTCAGGGGCTTTATAAGTTGTTAATAATGTGTCTGTTTTAATATAATTTTGTTGGTTCGAATCTTTCATGGTATAGTTTAATTGAAAAGACAGGCTGTCCTTATTAAACAATATTGAATCAGTAAGCCAAAATACCAGGGAGTCATTTTTGGAGGTTGGTTCCATGGTATACCAATTTTTCAGTATCGTATCCTTTGCTAAAGGAACAATAGAAAAACTATCTTTTAACTCCCGGTTGAATGAAACAATAACCTGTTGCTTTTCAGGGCGATAGGCATCCTTAAAGTATTGCTGTTCATTATCTTCAGTAAACATATATAACCGGATATTTCCAATTGTGGTGACCATGCTTTTATGATAAGTTAATGAATCGCCCCACACGGTATCTTTTAAATTGTCCGAAATCGATTTAATTATTTTTATCGTATCTACAAAAGTCTTTTCAACAAACGTGGGGCTAAAAGAGCTGTCGATAAAGGCAATCCTCTCATTGGGTAAATCGTACATCATATCATTATTCAGGTCTTTTAAACCAAAAATATAATAAGGAATATTTTTCAGATTTGTAAGATAAAATCTTCCCTCTTTATCGGTTTTTGCAATATAATTGGGTTTGGTAGTCCGGGGGATACTGTCATTAAATTTATCGTACAACATCACGTATAAATTTTCTTCCGGCTTAAAATTAAAGGCATCGTGCATATATCCCGCCAGGTAAATTGAATCGAATTTAGGACCGGTTGAAAATTCAAATTGAAAATCAGGCAAAGCATTCCCTTCGTTCAAGTCAGAAATAGCATTATAAAAATTGAAATTATAGGTGGTACTATCGTTAAGTTGGTTGTTAATTTTTATAATTAAGGCTTTCCCCCTTTGTTTTACAATTGGTTTTTCGGGCAGGGGAGGTGAAACCAGAAGTTCCTGGCGAATATTTTTCAACACCACATATTCATCAAATTCGATAATTATTTTTTGCTGATCAAAATTCGTGGAATAATTAACAGGCCGGCTGCGTAGAGGCACGGGTGGATCAACATCTCTGGGGCCCCCGGCAGGAGACGACATTCGCGCACAAGCCGATGATAGTAGCAATAACAATATTAATCTGATCAGAAGAGAGCTTGGAAAAATACTTTTAGTTTTCATTAATTTATTTTAAAATTAATTTACCTATTAATTAATTGGTGCAATTAATAATCAGGCCAAATTTAATGCAAACATACAAAGATTTATGTTTGGGAGAACGTGCTTGCAAAAATGGCTCCATAAATTTTGTTTTAGTAAAATTGAAGCGCCAAAAACAGATAAAGACATTAAGCGAAAAAAGGATAATAAAAAGGATTTTGAAGTGATCCGCAACGTTTTTTTAAGTAAATTCGTCTGTTTTTCGCCAATTAGTAATTAAACCAATATTAATAAGCATAAAAATGAAATTTGGATGCAGCCAACATGTTAAAAACTTAATGCTTACCTCTTTGGTTTTTGTTTCCACCTCGTGTGCCACTATTTTTTCCGGGGCCAATCAAAACATCAAAGTAAAATCGTTACCTGAAGGAGGCAGTGTTTACATAAATGGAAAAAACATGTACCGACACACTCCCTGCCGGGTAAAAATTAAACGCCGACAAAAGCCAACAGAGTATAATAAAAGGAATGAACTAAACATCGAAGTTAAAAAGGATGGCTATCAGGATGCAAGGCTTAATGTTCAGGGTTCTTTTAATATTTTGTCGGGTGCCAGTATTGCCATGGCTGGCGTTCCTTTTCTAATTGACTGGGCTGCCGGGGCCAATATAAGGTATAATAAAGCCAATTATCTGTATCTTGATCCGATTGAGGCGCAACCGATTGAATTAAAGAATGCTCCTGAAGCAATGAAACCTAAAAGTAAAATAGAGATATCGTTTGTATCGGATATAGATTATAATATTCCGGTTACTGCAAAAACGAATGAAAACCGATTTGCTTTAATCATTGGAAATGAAGATTATGCTTCGTTTCAAAGCGATCTTTCAAAAAACGCAAATGTTAAATTTGCCCGGAATGATGCGACATCATTTAAAGAATATGCAATTGATATGTTAGGTATTCCTGAAGACAACATCACTTTTTTGACTGATGCAACTCTGGCAAAAATGAAAAAAGGTCTGGTAAAAATGAATTTGTTAGCAAAAAACTCGAATGGCCAGGCTGAGTTGTTTTTTTATTATGCCGGACACGGTTTACCCGGCGAGAAAAACAAAGAACCCTACTTAATTCCTGTTGATGTTTCAGGAAAAGATATTGATTTTGCCATTGGACTTAGTGAAGCCTTTAAGTATTTTACTCAATATGAAACCCAAAAAATCACTTGTTTTCTCGACTGTTGTTTTTCCGGAGGATCCCGGGAAGAGCCTATTTATGAATCAAGAGGAGTAAAGATTGTTCCCAAACAGGCAAGCATCACCGGAAACATGGTTGTGTTCGCCGCCAGTTCAGCCGATCAAAGCGCCATGGCTTACGATGACCAACAACATGGATTGTTTACGTACTATTTATTGAAAAAATTTAAGGATTCCAAAGGAGAGTTAACCTATGGCGAACTGGAGCAGTATATACAGAAGAACCTGCCAATACAATCGCTGATTATTAACGACAAAGAACAACTTCCTCAGGTTAATATTGGAAATAATATTGATAAAGACTGGGAAGCCTGGGAATTTTAATATGGAATCACCGGCAAAAAATCACAAGAACAGACCGTGATGATTTAACCTCAAAAAATAAATTATTTTAATATTTCAGAATCAATGGTATCCGGATAACGGGTTAAACGTTATCTGTTATAGAAACAGAAAAGAAAGAATTGTTTTCTTGGTTTTAATGATACATTTGCAGAAAACAAACATTAATTACTATGAACGCTTTTCACGCATATGATATCAGGGGAATTTACAACAGCGATTTTAATAAGGACGATGTTTACAGGGTTGGATTTTTCCTGCCCCAACTGCTAAAAGCCGATAAAATTTTGGTGGGCCGCGATATCAGGACATCTTCACCTGAAATATTTGATTTTTTATGCAAGGGAATTACAGATGCCGGCGCAGATGTTTATAATTTAGGTCTTGCCACAACGCCAATGGTTTATTGGGGCACAGCTAAATTTGGGTTTAAGGCATCGGTTCAGATAACGGCCTCACACAATTCGAAAGAGTATAATGGATTAAAGGTTTCTCGTGAAAACGCCTTGCCAGTGGGATTCGATACGGGTTTAGGAGAGTTAAAAAAACAGGTTGAATCCGGAAAAATATCTCCGGTTAAGGAAAAAGGGAACGTTGTTGATTATAATATTATAGGTGATTACCTGAATTTTCAAAAACAATTTCTGGCTGATTTTTCGAACTTAAACATTGCCATTGACTGTTCGAACGGAATGGCAGCCTTGCTAATAAAACAATTATTGGGGGATGACCCGGTTTATTTGTTTGATGAAATGGATGGCACTTTTCCAAACCATGAGCCAAATCCATTAATTGAAAAAAACGTTGAGGCACTTAAACATTTGGTAAAAAAAGAAGGTTCTGACATTGGTATAATTTTCGATGGTGATGCCGACAGGGTTATGTTTGTGGATGAAAAAGGCCGGTTTATTTCGCCGGATTTGATTATCGGGTTACTGGCGCATTATTTTCTTGAAGAAAAAGGATTAAAAGGAAATGTTCTTCAGGACATTCGCACCTCAAAGGCGGTGGCTGAATATATTGAAACATTTGGCTCTACTATGCACATGTGGCGTGTTGGACGGGCGTATGCGGCATTGAAACTTCGGGAAATTGACGGTATTTATGGAGGGGAATTGGCCGGGCATTATTATTTCCGCGATTTTTATTATTCTGATTCCGGTGTTTTGGCGGCGTTACTGGTTTTGAATATTGTGGCTAAGCAGAAAAAAGCGGGGGTGACATTATCGCAATTGATTGGTAACATTGAGAAATATGCAAATTCTGGAGAAATAAATTTCAAAATTTCTCAAAAACAGGAGGCAATGGATGCTGTCCGTAATTTTTTTACTGAAAAAGAAAAACCTACGGCCTCATTTGATTTTGATGGGTATCGCGTTGAATATCCTGATTGGTGGTTTAATATAAGGCCAAGTAACACGGAGCCTTATTTGCGTTTACTGGCTGAAGCTAAAACTAACGAAATGCTTGAGGAAAAGCTCAATACTATTAAAGGAATAATTGCCGGTTTTAAATAAAAAGCCCGGCAATTATTATTGATAATGTTGCCGAAATCGTGATAAACTGCGAAATTTATGCCAGTTAAGCCCAAGTGGAAGAAATGCAGGCAAAAGCCATTCAGGAGACGCTTTGGATACTCTAAGCAATTATTTTATCAGACAGCCGGGTTTCTGCGCATCAATTCACTCCAAAAAGAATCATTTTTATAGGTTACGAAATCCTTGAATCCATTATCTAAAGCCTTGTTAAAATACAGCTTCATGTTTTCAGTATCATCCTGCTGCATGTAATAATGAGCGTACATTAAATAAACATCTGGATTATCAGGATCCACCATCTCGTATATTTTTATTTTTTTGATGGCATCATCAAGGCGAGAGTCCATCAAATCAGTTTTAACCAGCATAAACCCGGCCATACTTAAATAATTTAACAGGCGGCTGCTAACATTAGCAACAGCTTTATCATTTTGGGTGATCGATTCGTTGATTCTCTGAACCTCGTTTTTCCACCATGTTAAATCCTGGGTTTCGATGGCTTTTATGTATTCGCTTCTTAATACCACCTCGGTTTGAATTAACTTTTGGCGTTTTTTTGCAATATTTAGGAAGGCTCTGTTTTGTTCAATTTCGTACGATCGTTTGGTCAGATCCTGAATGTTTCTTAATCCGTGAAACCAACGGGTGGTTTGTTTCAGGTAAATATTTTCATTAACCAGGTCTCCTCTTTTATCGAAGGAAGCAATACTATCGTTCATTTTTTCCCAGACTTCATCAAGCCAGGTTTTGTCTTTGTCGGCCCGTTTTAATTTTATGGCGTAGATATTAAACCCTATAAAAGCCATTTCAAAACTTTCTTTTGGTGGCCACATGTGGTCGCCATCAAAAATTACGGAAGTAAAATCAAAACCATTTTGATCGTACAACGAGAAGGTTTGGTTTGTTTCCAGGTAATTAAAATCCTGATTGCCAACAATTCCTACATAATAAAAACCAGGTTTGTCGTTTTGATTCATTGGAATACTGCCCCCACAGGCAGCAACTCCGATAATTTCAGGCAATTGCTGTGCAAAAACCATAGCCAGCTTGGCACCACCAGAAAAACCTGCAGTAAACATTCTTTTTTCATCAAAAACAAAACGATGTTGGGCTTCTTGAATCATTTGCTGAAACTCACTCATGCTGATATTTCCAGGCATGCCATTTTTAACATTGTTGCTGGCTACCAAAATATATTTGTACTTGTTGGCTAAATCAGCATATTTTTTAATGGGCTCGCTTCCGTTGGCGTGTGGATCTAAAAAGAATATAATGGGAAGTTTATCAGAACCATTATAAGCTTGTGGTAAATAATAGCAATAATTGGTATTTGTATCTGTTGAGGAATGTTGATTGTTTACAATTTTACCTGTTTCAATTGAGTTGCCGGCTTTATCGGTTACATTTTTTACCGGCCCCTTACAGCCCACAATTGTTGCTAAAATAATTGAAATCCAAAAAAATCTTTTCATAAAGTCTGCTTCTGTATTTATTTTAAAAGACTAAATTAAGGTATTTTGACGCTAAATACCTATACCTTTAATAAGTTTATACAAATCTAATGCATATAAATCAGTCATTCCTGAAATAAAATCGAGGATTGACCGTATTTTCGAATAATCATCCGCATGCTGTTCCTTGTACTGTAGTGGGAGTAAGGATAAAAGCTTTTTAGAATAATCAGCAGAACTATCGAATAAAGCAGTAATAAAATTATTTAAAATTGTATTTAAAACATTGTACCCGGTTATTTCAATTTCAATAACAGAATGATGATTATATATTTTTTCCCAGGCAACATCTCCACAGGTTTTTATGGCTTGTTTTGAGGTTTCTGGCAGATAATTCACCAATGAGCCAGGAAATTCTCCCGAAAGAATTCTCTCTTCATTTTCAAGAAAAACAGTAGATACATTGTTTACAAGATGATTAATTACGGATGCCCTTAAAAAGGCAATCTGTTCGTTTGTGTCCGTAACATCTTTAAAAATGCTATCTTTTTTTGAGATGAATGAAGAGTCTTCGTCGGGGTTAAAGAAAGACATTAACAAGGAAACGGTTTGTTCGGTAGATAAAATGCCTAATTTGTGAGCATCTTCAACATCCATGATCTGGTATGAAATGTCATCGGCGGCTTCTACCAAAAAAACCAACGGGTGTCGGCAAAACTTGCCGTTTTCAATGGCAATTAAACCCGTTTCATGTGCAATATCCAAAAAAATTTCTTTTTCGGAAGAGTAAAAGCCATACTTGTTTTTGGGGGAGCGCATTGTTGAACCAAACGGATATTTGATAATACTTGCCAACGTTGCATATGTTAACACATAGCCTCCTTTACGCCGGCCGTTGAATGAATGGGTTAATAAACGCAAGGCATTTGCATTTCCTTCGAAGTTTGTTAAGTCGGCCCACTTTTCGGAAGAAACTTTATTTTGAAGGTTTTTACCGGCCCCATTTATGAAATAGTTTGAGATGGCTTTTTCTCCGGCATGTCCAAAAGGCGGATTTCCCAAATCGTGAGCAAGGCTGGCTGTTCCTACAATAGTACCAATTTCTTTAAGCGCTTCAATTCCGGAGTGTTTTTTTATTAATGATGCAGCAATACGGCCCCCTAACGAGCGACCAACACTGGCAACCTCCAGGCTGTGAGTTAACCGGTTGTGAACAAATACACTTCCGGGCAGGGGAAAAACCTGTGTCTTATTTTGTAATCGGCGGAAAGGCGATGAAAAAATAATGCGGTCATAATCGCGCTGAAATTCCGATCGCATCCATTCGTTATTTGTCCCAGAAAATGAGTCCTTACCGAATCGTTTTGCCGAAAGAAGTTTTTCCCAATTCATAATTATATTGAATTGTTAGAGTGTTTAATTTTTTGTATGTTAAAGTGTTTGAGAGTCTCTTAAGAGATTATTTGAATTTTGAACCTTTAATTCCCGAGTTTTGAAGATAATCAATAAACCGTTTATTTTAACACCCGGTTCGATTAATAAATCTTTTAAATGGTTAAACACTTAAACAATCTAACAGTTTCAAACAGCTATAATTCCTTTTGCAATGTTTTACGATGGAATATAATAATCATGAGCATTCCTGTAGTAATGGCCGAATCGGCAATATTAAAAACAGGCCTAAAAAAAATAAATGGTTCTGTTGGATTAATTGGTGACCATGAAGGCCAATGTCCTTTTATAATGGGGAAGTACAGCATATCAACCACCCGACCCTGAAGAAAGTGGGAATAACCTCCGGCCTCAGGGAAAAGATGAGCAACCTGATAATAGCTGTGATCGAATATTAAACCATAAAAAGCACTGTCAATAATATTTCCAGTGGCTCCTGCAAATATTAATGATACGGCAATTAAAAAACCCACGGGAACATCCCGTTTTACAATTTTTGATATATAAATAGCAATGAAAACAACTGCGGCAACACGAAATAAACTTAAGAAGTATTTGCCGGCTATCCCGGCGAATTCCATTCCGAAGGCCATGCCGTTATTTTCTGTAAAATGAATAATAAACCAGTTGCCCAGCACATGGTGCTC
The DNA here is from genome assembly GCA_046704385.1 of Bacteroidales bacterium. Classification (GTDB taxonomy): domain Bacteria; phylum Bacteroidota; class Bacteroidia; order Bacteroidales; family SZUA-534; genus GH45. The sequence goes on from JBJKSB010000041.1 coordinate 102,293, forward strand.
TTCGCCAATCATCATGGTGGTTTTTATCCAGAATTTAAGTATCTGATCAAATAGTAAGACCAATAAAATAATGAGAATTGATAAACGCCCTTTTGACATACGTATATATTTATAATTGAAAAAGAGGGAATTTTTAGCGATTCCCTCTTTTTTAACGGATATTATCCGTTTTTATTTTTGGTTTCTTTTAGCATCAATGCTAAGAGTTGCATGAGGAACGGCTCTTAACCGTTCTTTAGAAATTAATCTGCCGGTTTCACGGCAAATACCATAGGTTTTATTCTCAACCCGGATTAATGCAGCTTTTAAATGCTGTATAAACTTTTCCTGACGTTGTGCCAGCTTTCCGGTTTCTTCGCGCGATAAAACCATGGCACCCTCTTCCAACACCTTAAATGTAGGAGATGTATCCAGAATATCATTTCCATCGGTATGCGATAACGCGCTTTTAAGCGTGTCATAATCACGTTGTGCTTTCTCCAATTTTTCCAGAATTATCTGCTTAAATTCAGCAAGCTCTTCATCCGAATATCTTGTTTTTGTTTTCTCTTCTGCCATAGCTGTAATTTTTAAGGAGACCTAAAATAGTAAAATTTACCTTGTCCTATGCCTTACCCCCGTTATATTTACAAATTATTTATTAACAATTATACTTTTTCAACACGAATCAAGGTACTCACAAAATCATCCAATTCTACGTGAGTAGCATTGTTTTGTTCCAAATTGTCAACCAATTCAATGCTCTTAGCAAGGGTTTGTGTACTAATATATTTATCGTATTTATTAATTGCTTTTGTAATAGCCTCATGATCAACAATCTGTATTTTTATTTTGTCGGTCACTTCAAAACCACTTTCCTTACGGATGTTCTGAATCCGGTTAATAAATTCGCGTGCAATGCCTTCATCTTTAAGTTCGTCTGTAACCGTAATATCAAGAGCAACAGTCAGAGCACCGTCGTTAGCTACTAACCAGCCCGGAATGTCTTCTGATAGAATTTCAACATCTTCGTTGGTTAAAACGATGTTTTCACCAGCGGCTGAAATTTCGAAGTGATTATTGCGCTCAAGGGTGTTAATGTCGTCTTGAGTCATCTGAGCCACGGCTCCGGCAATTTGCTTCATTATTTTACCGTGTTTCGGGCCCAGCACTTTGAAGTTGGGTTTTATTTTCTTTACCAGGATACCAGAAGTATCATCCAGATATTCAATTTCTTTGATGTTTACCTCAGCAAGAATTATGTCTTTAACGGCATCAACCTGACGAGCCGTATTTTTATTTAAAACAGGCACCATAATTTTATTTAAAGGCTGACGAACTTTGAGGCTTACCTTGCGGCGCAAGCCCAACACCATCGATGAAATTCGCTGGGCAATGTTCATTCGTTCTTCCAAATCTTTGTCAATTAAGCCGGCATTTTCAACCGGAAAATTTGCAAGGTGCACGCTGCCCTGGGTACGCCCCGACACAGAACACAAATCCTTAAATAATCGGTCAGAGTAAAACGGTGCAATTGGGCTTGCCAAAACGGCTACGGTTTCAAGACAGGTATAAAGTGTTTGGTAAGCGGCTATTTTATCATTATTATATTCGCCACCCCAGAAACGCTTGCGGTTTAAGCGAACATACCAGTTGCTTAAATTGTCCCCCACAAAATCCTGAATAGCCCGGCCGGCACGGGTTGGCTCATAGCTTTCATAAGCATCTTTAACTTCTACGATTAATGAGTTTAGCAGCGAAATAATCCATCGGTCAATTTCCGGACGATCGTTTACCGGGATATCTTTTTCTGTGTATTTAAAACCATCAACATTGGCATAGAGTGCAAAAAAACCGTATGTGTTGTAAAGTGTACCAAAGAATTTACGACGAACCTCATCTACGCCATCTTCATCAAACTTAAGATTATCCCAGGGTTGGGCATTGGTAATCATATACCAGCGTAAAGGATCCGATCCGTATTTTTCAATTGAGGCAAAAGGATCAACGGCATTGCCTAAACGCTTACTCATTTTGGCTCCAGTTTTATCCAATACCAGGCCATTCGATATAATATTCCGGAAAGCAACATTATCCGATATCAATGTTGAGATAGCATGTAGTGTAAAAAACCACCCGCGGGTTTGATCAACACCTTCGGCAATAAAATCAGCAGGGTAGAGTTGTTCAAAACCGTCTTTATTTTCGAATGGCCAGTGCCACTGTGCATAAGGCATTGCACCGGAATCGAACCAAACATCGATCAGGTCTTTTTCGCGGAATAATTTTTGACCATTGTCGGAAACCAGCACGATATCATCTACATAAGGACGGTGCAGGTCTATTTTCTCATAGTTTTCTTTGCTATAATTACCGGTTTCAAATCCTTCATATGGATTTTTATCCATAAACCCGGCAGCAATTGATTTTTCAATTTCATTTATTAATTCTTCAACAGAGCCGATGCATTTTTCTTCTGTACGATCTTCGCTAACCCAAATTGGGAGAGGAGTTCCCCAATAGCGCGAGCGGCTAAGGTTCCAATCAACCAGGTTTTCGAGCCATTTTCCAAAACGGCCTTCGCCGGTGCTTTTGGGTTTCCAGTTTATAGTTGTGTTTAATTCAATCATCCGGTCTTTTATAGCCGTAGTTTTGATAAACCAGCTATCCAGCGGATAATACAGTACTGGTTTGTCGGTACGCCAGCAGTGAGGATAATTGTGAACGTGTTTTTCAACTTTAAATGCTTTGTTCTCTTTTTTCAGCATTACTGATAAATCAATGTCCAGCGAGGCATCATCATCGGTAAGCGATTCATCGTAAGCATTTTTAACGAACCGTCCGGCAAATTCTTTATATAAATCAATATTTACGTTCGATTTTACAAAATCCGGATCAAGATCATCTATATCATAAAACTTGCCGGTAAGGTCAACCATTGGTCTGCGGCCACCGTCTTTATCGATAAAAATTAAAGGAACAATTCCGGCAATTTTGGCAACCCGGTCGTCATCAGCACCAAAGGTAGGAGCGATATGCACAATACCGGTACCATCTTCGATTGTCACAAAATCGCCGGTAATTACCCGGAATGCATCACCCATTGGTTTTACCCAGGGTATAAGCTGTTCATAATTAATGCCAGCCAGTTGTTCGCCAGTGTATTCGGCTACTACTTTAAAAGGAATTTTTTTGTCGCCTTCGTTATAATCTTCCAGATTTAATTCTGCATTTTTAGGGTTGAAGTAGCTGTTTAATAAATCTTTAGCTAAAACAACGGTAATAGGTTCTCCTGTATAGGGATTGTAAGATTTTACCTTAACATAGTGAATTTTTGCTCCTACAGCTAATGCCGTATTTGATGGCAAGGTCCAGGGTGTGGTTGTCCAGGCCATGATGGTTACTTTTTCATTTCCCTCGAACAAGAATTCACTTTTATAATTACGTATTACCGTAAACTGAACAGTTGCAGTAGTATCTTTCACATCGCGGTAACAACCGGGCTGATTTAATTCGTGTGTAGACAGGCCGGTTCCTGCAGCTGGTGAGTAAGGTTGAATAGTATACCCCTTGTAAAGCAGGCCTTTATCGTAAACCATCTTTAATAAATGCCACAAACTTTCGATGTACCTGTTATCGTAAGTAATATATGGATCGTCCATGTTTACCCAATACCCCATCTTGCGAGTAAGGTCTTCCCACATGTCGGTATATTTCATTACCTCCTTGCGGCATGCGTTGTTATAATCTTCAACTGAAATTTTAGTTCCAATATCTTCTTTGGTTATACCCAACATTTTTTCAACACCCAATTCAACAGGAAGACCGTGAGTGTCCCAGCCGGCTTTACGTTTAACCAGGTAGCCCTGCAGGGTTTTATAGCGGCAAAAAATATCCTTAATAGCACGGGCCATAACATGATGGATACCCGGCTGACCATTAGCTGATGGAGGGCCTTCAAAGAAAACAAAAGTTTCTTTTCCGGCACGGGTACTCATGCTTTTATGAAAAGTGTCGTCGTCAGTCCATTCTTTTAGTACATCCTTGTTTATTTGCGACAAGTCAAGTTGCTTGTATTCAGGAAATTTACCACTCATTATTTATTTATTTTATTCTCAATTTTAGAACCGACAAATATAGCGTTTGAGATTATAAATTCAAAACTAGTTTTGATGTATCTGAAAAGGCATTAATATTTTGGTATTCTGTGGGTTAGAATCAAAGATGAATAATTTTTATAATTCGTTCACCGTTTTTGGTTTTTTTACTCATCATATTGTTTTTGTTTTGGTAAGGTAGTTGACTATTTTTGCAGCGGAATTTTAATAGATGTTTTGATATGGAGGAGCAGAAGAAATTGACAACATTAAAAGAGCTGGGGGAATTCGGGCTGATTGAGAGATTAACCAACGACATTAAACTAAAGCACACCTCATCTGTAAAAGGAGTGGGCGACGATGCCGCAGTTTTGAATCATGATAATAAAGACATTGTAGTTACAACCGACTTACTGGTTGAAGGCATCCATTTTGATCTGATTTATACACCCATAAAACATTTAGGATATAAAGCCGTGGTGGTTAACTTATCAGATGTGTATGCCATGAATGCAATTCCTAAGCAAATTACTGTTTCTATTGCACTATCGGGAAAATTTTCGCTTGAAGCGATTGAGATGCTTTATGAGGGGATTAAAAAAGCCTGTGAAAATTACAATGTTGATTTGGTAGGTGGAGACACAACAAGTTCTGTTACCGGGATGGCCATCAGTATTACAGCAATTGGTGAGGTTGAAAAAGGAAAAGCAGTTTACCGGAATGGAGCTAAACCTGGCGATTTTGTTTGTGTGTCGGGCGATTTGGGTGCCTCCTATGCCGGCCTCCAGGTTTTAAAGCGCGAAAAAGAAGTGTTTATGGTCAACCCGGATTCACAACCCGACATGAGTGCTTATGATTATGTGTTGGAACGCCAGCTTAAACCTGAAGCGCGGCACGATATTATCATAGCCCTGAACAAAGCAAACATTGTTCCTACGGCGATGATTGATATTTCCGATGGCCTTTCTTCTGAGATTATGCACATTTGCAAACAAAGTGATTGCGGGGTCAGAATAGAGGAGAATAAATTACCGGTAGATGCGCAAACCATGAATGTTGCCGAAGAATTAAACCTTGATCCTACCTTATTTGCCATGAATGGAGGGGAAGACTATGAATTGCTGTTTACAATATCGAAAGATGATTTAATGGCAATTGCCGAAATAGAAGGCATTTCGATTGTGGGTGAAATTCTGCCAAAAGCAGAGGGTGTAAAACTTTATGGCCGGGCCGGGGGCAGTACCCAAATTCAGGCCCAGGGATGGAATGCCTATACGCAATAGTATCTCTTAAGCCGGAGAAAAATTGGTTAAAAAACTACGGACAGGATCCTTGAACCTCTTTACAGGAAAAGATCTTGTCCGTGAATTTTTGTAGGAAAAAACAGTTATTATTTGCTATTTAGTTCCCATTTGATTTTGTTAACATACCACAAAACAGCGGATATTAGAAAAACAAAAAATCCGTAAATGGTTGTGTAGAAAGAAATCATAAAGCCATTAATGATTATTTGCGGAGAAACATCAGCAGCTTCAATTATGGCCTCAAGAGCCAGAACGATACCCAGGATTTGACAGGTTATACCCAATGCTGCATTAGCCACACCTAAAAGCAAAACGGCGTTTATATTCGTTTTCTTAATTAAGTTGCTTTTTCCAATATATAGTTTTATAAATTGAAAAATGGCCAGGCCCAGCATCACCAATGTTAAAATAAATTGGATCCACCAGCCAAATTGTGAAAATAATACATCTTTTACCATCATGATTTTAATATTTTACGGTTCGACTTAATTTTTCTAATCAAATATAAATCATGATTTTATGCTAAGTTTTTTAAATAGCTTAATGTATAAAATTAACCCATTTATAATTATTTTCCTTATCGATTTGCCGCTTGTCTTGTTAATGACGCAAAACAGCCAACAAATGCTGCATTTTAGCGAATGGTTATATACTTATTTATTATATGTTGTAAATTTAATCAAAAGAAATCCCTGAAGGCTTGCCTCTGGGATTGCCAATGTTATTAATTTTCTTTATTAAAAAGATAATATAAACAGCCATGCGAAAGTTTAACCTGCAAAAAGTAATTCGGATATCTATGCATGTTGCCTTTTGGACTTTTGCCTGGTTGTTCTTTTTGTTTTATTACAAGCGATACGTTGAGATTAATACCTATACAATAATAGCATCACTAATAAATTTATTAATAGCAATACCAACCGTTTATACATTTAATTATTACCTGATTCCAAGGTTTTTACTAAAAAGCAAATACTGGCAGTTTACCTTATATTCATTTATAGCTATGCTATTGTTTGTTTACTTACAGTTGTTAATGACCGTTTTTTTAATACTGTGGTTGTTGAATGCTGAAAGGCAATTGTTCCCGGGAATGATGGATGTACTGCTTTTATTCCTGAATATCTTTTTTATTGTATTTGTTGCGGTTTCCATCAAGTTTTACAAACGGTGGACAGAAAAAGAACACAGGGCGCAAGCTGTTGAAAAAGAAAAAGTTGAGGCAGAATTGCAGATGCTAAAAACGCAAATAAACCCCCATTTTTTATTTAATACTCTGAATAGTATTTATGCCCTGGCGCTGAAAAAGTCTGACCAAACAGCGGAAACGGTATTAAAACTTTCCGACTTGCTTGATTATATTTTATATAAAATTGATACGCCGGAAGTACCAATTAGCGACGAGATTCACATTGTCAATAATTACATTGAACTTGAAAAAATCAGGTTTGCCGACCGGATGGATATTGATTTTACAGTAGATATAAAGAATAATTTAGTTACCATTCCACCCATGCTTATAATTCCTTTTGTGGAAAATGCCTTTAAACACGGGGTGGCAAAATCGCTTGATAAATCATGGATTAAAATAGCGCTGGTTGAATCAGATGATTTTATTGAGATTGAAGTTTCGAATAGTAAGAAGCAAATGGAAGAAAAAGAATCCGGTGCCGGTATTGGAATGGAAAACACATTAAGAAGACTTAAGCTTATTTTCGAAGACAAGTTTGTTTTTGAAAAAAACGAAAGCCGGAATAAATTTCAAATAAAATTAAAACTACCTAAAAAAATTACCCATGATTAATTGCCTGGTTGTTGATGATGAACCCCTGGCCAGGGAGGCCCTAATAACACATATGAACAGGTTACCCGACCTGAATCTGGTATTGGAATGTAGTAGTGCTATTGAAGCAATAACAGCATTACGTAATAACAAAATTGATTTGATTTTCCTGGATATTGAAATGCCCGAACTAAATGGTATAAGTTTTCTTCAAAGCCTGAAGAATGTTCCCGGTATAATTTTTACTACGGCCTATCGCAACTATGCAGTGGAGGCTTTCGACCTTGATGTGATAGACTTTTTACTCAAACCCGTTTCGTTTGAACGGTTTTTAAAAGCGATTGACAAGTTTTATCAAAGATCTGTTTCAAAACCTTTGTCGATAAATGCAGAAGAACCATCAAAAAGTATAAATGTTAAGGCTGACAGAAAAACGTATAAAATTGATATTAAGCACATTCAGTATGTTGAAAGCATAAAAGATTATGTAAAAATTGTGTGCAATGATGAAACGATTGTTACCCATGAAACCATTTCAAGTTATGAAAAACTGTTGGAAAATGAAGGATTTCTTAGAACTCATCGATCATTTTTAGTGGCCATTAACCGAATTATTTCATTCGATGCAGAAACGGTTTACCTGAAAAACAAGGAACTACCCGTATCACGAACCTATAAACAAAGCGTCCTGGCAAGACTGGAAAAATAAAATTCCGGAACCGGATTTGCCGGAACTTTATATAATAAAAGCCGAAAAATCAATGGTCGTGATTATCAAAATAAGAGTGTTCAAAACGAAGAACAGCTTCTTTCAACTTACTGATATAAGCTTCGTCTGTTGATTGCTTCGCCTTCATAGCAAAAACAGCAATATTGTGTAAAGCGGTTAGTTGTTCAATATACACAGCGTATTTTTCTTTTTCAGATTCATCAACAGGTTTTATCTGCTGACACATAAAATATTGCGAAACAATATCCTGTATTTTGTTGGCGTGTTCTTCCTTATTGTTTATCCAACGTATCAACTGATTGTAATTGATTTTTTCTTCTCCTTCAAGCGACTTAATCATCACCATACTTTTTTCGATCGTGGTGATATCTTCATAAATTAAAGCTATGCGTAAAGAGTCATTATAAATGCCACAGGGAATCTCACAATGAGCCCTGCTAATGTAGCCGGATAATACTAATCCAACCATTAAAGCCGAAACGATTATTGTCTTTTTCATAATGTAATATTTAGGTTGGTAATACATTCCCTAAATACAAATTACCATTATAATGGTTTAAACCAATAAATAAATAAAAACGGCCGCCCCAAGGCAGCCGTCGTCTCTAACCAATAAAAAATTAACTATTTAAATTCAACTTTCAATTGACTGATATTAAGCGGATTATGTGGGCTTAACAACTGTATATTGCTTACAAGCTGGTTGTAATCACCCGAAGGAGCAATTCCCCCTTGAATAAATCCATTGTTATTAAAAAATCCTGGTGCATCAGCATTTGTTAATAATAAACTTATGGCAGTACTATCCGGATAAAAACCTTGTGTATTATATACATATTCACGCAGTTGACCGGAAAGCACGTTTTTGATGGAATTATCTTCAAGTAGTACCTTCCTGTCTGTTTCGTCAAGCGTGCTAATGGGTAATCCAACTTCGGCCACACCAATATTTTTGGTTTGGTTCGCTGAAGCAACAAATGCCCAATCGAATCCAACGGGTTCTTCCAGAATGAGCCAGGCATCAGGATGATTGGAATTACCGAAAACATCAACTACATCACCATTTTTTCCCACAAACATTTTCAAATTATCAAGGTGAAACCTATCGGCATAATCCTGTCCCCATTGTGAAATATATACTGTCATTTCCTGGGAATAACCATTTTCGCCGGCTTCGGAATAATCTACACGAAACAGAGTGTTTTTCATACTTAGTAAACTTGTAGTATCCCAATTTTTGGGACATAATATGGCAATACCTTTAACGGGACTCTCATTCCAGAAAACCTCCAGGGCCTTGCCGCCGTCATCATTACCTTCAGAATTAGCATCTGTAATAGTCAGCTGGAATTCCCAGGTTTTACCATCGAACTCAGAATTTGAAACAATAATTACGTTTTTTGTCAGACCATCATCATCACTAACATATGAAAATTCCATAGGTTTGTTCAGGCCATAAGTACTTATGCTTTTCATAATATCCTGAATAAGGTCGGAGGCCGATTCTCCAACATATATAAAATTATTTAAATGCTGGTAAATTTCTTTTCCAGACAAATCAGCACTCGCACTTTTTCGACTGATTGTCTGACTAAGTGATGGGGGGATATCTACTTTAAATGTTGTCGGAAATCCTGAGTTGATTTTATTGTTTGCTGGATCTTTTAAGCATCCTTGAAAAATGATAAACGAACCAGCAATCAAAAAACTGACAAAAGAATATTTAAGTTTCATATGTGTGTTATTTAAGTTTTTTGTTGCTTTCTACGGAATCGCCAACCATAAGTTTCTTTAGGTATTGTAAGGTCGGTTTTTATTAATTAACTAATTTTGCATAAAATCGCTTTTTATTACGTTATGGAATAATAAAGGATTTTACTCAAAATAGTTAACACATATATTTAACTATGACAAATTGTGACATTCTTTAACATAAAAATGACCCATGCCGGGATTTACCGTTTTATTTTTGCACGGTTTATAATAATGAATAACAGAACTTAAATATTGATAAAATAATTAAAATGTAACTTCTTTAATAAAGAAGCGTCTATAATCCAAACATCAACCTTAAAACCAATGGTACGAATTGAAAAACTACACAAATCCTATGTAACTGGCGCAAACAGTTTACACGTTTTAAAAGGAATCGATCTTGAAATTGCAGCGGGTGAAATGGTGTCAATCATGGGCAGTTCCGGATCAGGAAAATCAACCCTGTTAAATATTGTTGGAATACTTGATAATTATGATTCCGGGAATTATTATTTAAACGGAGAACTTATCAAAAACATGAACGAAACCAAAGCGGCCGTTCACAGAAACCGCACCCTGGGTTTTGTTTTTCAGCAATTTAACCTTATTTCGTTTAAGAATGCCCTCGAAAATGTAGCCTTACCTTTGTATTACCAAAAAATAAGCAGGAAAAAGAGGAACCTGATCGCCATGGAGTACCTGGATAAAATGGGACTTAAAGAGTGGGCACTTCATATGCCCAATGAATTATCCGGTGGTCAGAAACAACGTATCGCAATTGCTCGTTCATTAATTTCAAAACCGAAAGTTATTTTAGCCGACGAACCTACCGGAGCACTTGACACAACCACTTCATATGAAGTAATGGATATTATGAAAGAAATTAACAGTGAAGGTATTACGGTTATTATAGTGACCCACGAGCACGATATCGCAGAAATGACAAATCGTGTCATCAGGCTTAAGGATGGAATCATTGAATCGAATATTAAAAACGGAGCTAAAAAAGCCTTAAGCCATGTTTGATTTAGACAAGTGGCAGGAAATTCTTGGAACTTTAAGCAAGAATAAACTCCGTACTTTTTTAACCTCATTTAGTGTAGCGTGGGGTATTTTAATGCTTATTATCTTGTTGGGTGCTGGTAAGGGTTTGCAAAATGCCGTGATGAGAAATTTTGAAAGCAATGCAAAAAATGCGGTTTGGATTTCGGGAGGAAGGACCAGCATGGAGCACAAGGGATTAGGTACCAACCGGCCAATTCAGCTCACAAATCAGGATTATGAAATAATTCGCGATCAAATAGCCGGGATCGACCACATCTCTCCCCAATTTAATATTTGGGGTGGTACCCAGGTAAGTTATGGTAATGAATTTGGCAATTTTACGGTTCAGTGTGTACTTCCCGGACACCAGCCCATTGAGGGCTCAAAAGTACTCGAAGGACGATATTTAAATGAAATAGATATAAAACACCGACGAAAAGTTGTTGTGGTCGGAGTAGAAACCCAAAAAGCCCTTTTTAAGAAAGTTGATCCGATTGGTCAATACATTAAAATTAACAAGATACCATTTCAGGTGGTTGGAGTTTATTCCGACGGAAACCGTTACGAAGATCGACGAGTTGTTTTGCCTTTTTCTGCAGCACAGGAAATTTTTAATGGAGGAGTTAAAGTATCAACAATAGGAATAACTACCGGAGATGCAAATGTGGAGCAGTCGGAGGCCATTGAAAAGAACATTCGAAAAAAACTGTCGCTTCAGCATAATTTTAACGCTGAAGACAAATCAGCAGTTGACATTTATAACACGTTAAAAGATTACGAACAAACACAAAAAGTTTTTTCTGGTATCCGGATGTTTATCTGGCTGATAGGTATAGGCACTTTAATTGCTGGAATCGTGGGCATTGGCAACATAATGCTGATAGTGGTGAAGGAACGTACCCGCGAAATCGGTGTTCGCAAGGCTTTGGGGGCTACTCCTTATTCTGTCGTAAGTTTAATTATTTCGGAGGCTGTATTTATCACCACCATTGCAGGATATGTTGGAATGGTAATAGGTATAGCCATAATGGAAGGGGTCGATTATTTGGTGGATCAGAGTATTGCTAATGCTCCTCAAACAACGGATGCTGCCGGACAGGCCGTTGTTTTCCTGAATCCGAATGTTGATATAGGAATTGCCTTAGGGGCTACCATATTACTGATTGTTAGTGGCGCTTTAGCTGGATTGATCCCAGCAATAAGGGCAGCTCGTATCCGGCCGATTGAAGCCTTGCGGTATGAATAAACTGAATATTAATTACCCAAAATAAAAATTACACAGATTAACCCTAAAAACAATGTTTGATGTAGAACTATATAAAGAAATCTGGCAGGCAATTACCAAAAACAAATTGCGATCGATTCTTACCGCATTTGGTGTATTTTGGGGATTGTTTATGCTTATTGCTCTTTCCGGAGCGGGCAATGGCCTTCAGAATGGGATTACACACCAGTTTGAGGGATTTGCCACCAATGCAGCATTTATGTGGTCGCAAAACACCACCGTGCCCTATAAAGGATTTAAAAAAGGGCGGGGTTGGAATATGGATAATGGCGACATGGAAGCCATTATTAAAAACGTTCCTGAGTTGGAATACCTGGTACCCCGTCTTCAGGGATGGAGACAAAATACACCGAACAACACCATGTACAAAGACAAATACGGAACGTTTATACTGAATGGTGATTATCCCGCGTTAGCTAAAGTAGAACCATTTAAAATGACAAAAGGGAGATTTTTAAATGAAATAGATATTCGGGAAAACCGAAAAGTTTGTGTAATTGGGCCAAGGGTTGAGGAAATTTTATTTAAAAAAGGAGAAAATCCGGTTGGGGAGTACATACGTGTATCGGGAGTATATTTTCAGATAATCGGGGTTTTTGATGTTAACAACAACATTTCGTTTGGATATGACAAACGTAAGGCGATTCACATTCCGTTTACCACCTTGCAAACGGCCTTTAATTATGGCGATGTGGTACACTTCCTTTCTTTCACGGCAAAAAAGAACGTTCCGGTTTCGCAGGTTGAGGATAAAATTATAAGCATCTTAAAAAAGCGACATGATATTTCTCCACTGGACAATGAGGCCGTGGGTCATGTAAATATTGAAAGGCAATTTAAGATTATGAGCAACCTGTTTTTGGGAATTAGGATACTTATCTACATTGTTGGATTAGGAACTTTATTGGCCGGTGTAATCGGAATTAGCAACATCATGCTTGTAATTGTTAAAGAGCGCACACAGGAAATAGGAATTAAAAGAGCCCTGGGCGCAACCCCTTTCAGCATCATTCGGCAAATCATTATGGAGTCGGTATTTTTAACAACCGCAGCGGGTTATGTGGGACTGGTTCTTGGAATTTTATTAAATGAAGGACTGGGTTTGGTTATGGCACAAAATCCGGATAATATATTTTTAAATCCGCAAATCGATTTAAAGTCAGGAATTAATTCCTTATTAATTTTAGTTGTTGCCGGAGCTCTGGCCGGGCTTTTGCCGGCAAACAGAGCAGTAAGGGTAAAACCGATTGATGCCATTAGAGAAGAGTAAATAAAGTGAATTAAAATTATAAGAGTGAGCTAAAGTTGGGCGTTTTAGTATATGACGAAAATAAGAACATTATAAAAACGATTTCAAATGGACAATAAGGAATTTAGCAGGAATTTAGAAATACGAACAAGAAAATTTGCTGTTAGTATTATAAAATTATCTTCTTCAATACCGAATTCTTTAGAGGGAAAAGTGGTAAGAAATCAGATTACAAATAAAACTTAAAACTTTAGACACTTCAGTTCACTTAACACATAAAACTAAAAATAATGTTTGATAAAGAAAAATGGTTGGAAATATTCTCGACACTTCGGAAAAATAAGCTCCGGACGGTGCTCACATCTTTTAGCGTGGCCTGGGGAATTTTTATCCTGATCATTTTACTGGGGTCGGGAAACGGATTACAAAATGGGGTGACATCGCAATTTGAGCAGGATGCCACCAACAGCATCTGGATTTATCGTGGACAAACCAGCATGGCCTATAAAGGATTGCAACCCGGGAGAAGGGTTAAGTTTACAAATGACGATTATGAAGCAACCAAGAGAGAAACAAAGGGGATCGAATCAATTTCGTCGCGACTAAGCATTTGGCAACAAAAGAATTTATCGTATAAAAAAGAATACGGTTCTTTTGATATAATCGCGGTTCATCCGGGAACTAAAATTCTTGAAAATGTTGCTATTGAGGAAGGCCGTTTTTTAAGTGATCTTGATGTAAAGGAAACCCGTAAAAGTGTTGCTATTAGCTATGTGGTTCGTGATGCCCTTTTTAAAGATGAAGACCCTATAGGTAAGATAATGAAAATTAACAATGTTCCTTTTAAAGTGGTAGGTGTGTTTCGTGATGGAAGTGATCGTGACAACAACCGTGTTTATATACCAATTTCAACAGGGCAGCGTGTTTTTACAGGAGGGCGTGAAATACAGAATTTGGCAATAACTGTCAATCCTGAAATGATGGAACAAAGTACGCAGATAGAGAATAAATTAAGGAACAGTTTTGCAAAACGTCACGTTTTTAATGTGGAAGATAAGCGGGCTATTTATATAAATAATAATGTTGAGGAATTTAAAAAATTCCAGGGATTATTTGCCGGAATCAGAATATTCGTATGGATTATTGGAATTGGAACCATAATCTCGGGCATTGTAGGTGTCAGTAACATTATGATAATTGTAGTAAAAGAAAGAACACAGGAAATAGGTATCCGAAAAGCCCTTGGGGCAACACCGAATTCAATTATTGGATTAATTTTATTGGAATCGGTTTTCATAACCAGTGTTGCCGGATATTTTGGATTGGTTTCGGGTGTTGGCTTACTGGAGTTTTTATCTCCCTACCTCAATTCCGATTTTTTTAAAAATCCCCAGGCAGATATTCGCATTGCAATTGGAGCAACTATTTTATTAATTATTTCCGGAGTTCTGGCAGGATTAATTCCCGCCCGGAGGGCTTCCAGGATAAAACCCATTGAAGCTTTACGCGAAGAATAATAAAAATCCCAAACAAAAAAAACCATGATAGACATAGATAAATGGAATGAAATTATTCAGGCACTGAAAAAAAACAAACTAAGGACTTTCCTTACTGCTTTTGGTGTGTTCTGGGGAATTTTCATGCTGGTAATAATGTTGGGATCGGGAAATGGCTTACACAATGCTGTATTTGATAACATGGGCGATTTTTCAACCAACAGCTGTTTTATGTGGACTCAGACTACAACCATGCCTTATAAAGGGTTTACCCGGGGCCGGCGATTTAATTTTAATAATGGTGATACCGAAGTGTTACTAAAAAATATACCAGAAATTAAAGCGTTATCACCCCGACTAAACGGATGGACCAGCGAAGGAGGAATAAATACAGTTCGCGGTGAACGCAGTGGGGCGTATTCAATTATGGGAGATTACCCAACCTGGCAACAAATAGACCCGGTAGAAATTACCCGGGGCCGGTTTGTAAACGAGATTGACATAAACGAAAAGCGTAAAGTAGTAGCCATTGGCAAAAAGGTTGTTGATGAGTTATTTGATAAAGGCGAAAATCCGATTGGCCAGTATATTAAAATTAATGGTATTTATTTTGATGTGGTGGGTACTTTTAAATCAAAAAAATCAGGAGGACAGGCCGAACGCGAAGAACAAAACATTCACATGCCCTTTACCACTCTGCAAAAAACCTATAATTTTGGAGATGTGGTGGGTTGGTATGCCATGTCGGCCTACGACAACATTCCAGTTGGTGTGGTTGAAGCAAAAGCAAAAACAATTTTAAAAAAAAGGCATAAGATTCATCCTGATGATGACCGGGCGATAGGTAGTTTTAATGTAGAAAAAGAATTCCGTAAAATGACCGGATTATTTTTGGGAATTAATACCCTGATCTGGATTGTGGGTATTGGAACCTTGATGGCGGGTGTTATTGGGGTTAGCAATATTATGCTGGTTATAGTTAAAGAACGCACCAAAGAAATAGGAATACAACGGGCATTAGGAGCAAAACCCTTCAGTGTTATAACCCAAATTATTAGTGAGTCTGTTTTCCTGACTTCTATAGCCGGGGGATTGGGTCTTGCTGTTGGTATCTGGCTGGTTGAACTGATAAATATAAGTCTGGCTGGAGGCGGAGGTGACATGTTTAAAAATCCACAAGTGAATTTTAGTGTGGCAATAACAGCACTGGCAATTTTAATTGTTTCAGGAGCCTTTGCCGGGTTATTGCCTGCAGCAAGGGCAGTAAGTATAAAACCTATTGATGCAATACGACAAGAATAATTTGAATACCAATATTATAAGTAAATTAAAAAACCTATAAATATTAACTTTTAATACTATTACGAATGAAGAAGTTTTTTAGAATCCTGATTTGGATAATTATAGTAGCCGCATTTTTAGGAACATTGGTGTTCCTGGCTAGTAAATCGAGAAAGAAGCCGGTGGTATATAACCTTGAAAAACCACAAAAAATAAACATCGTTAAAAAAACCATTGCAACAGGTTCTGTTATTCCCCGCAAGGAGATTATGATCAAGCCACAGATTTCCGGGATTGTTCAGGAAGTTTATAAAGAAGCCGGTGAAATGATACAAGAAGGCGATGTGATTGCTAAAATTAAAGTTATACCTGATATGATTAGCCTGAATGCTGCTGAATCGAGAGTGAACCAGGCGGAACTTAATTTTGAAAACGAGAAACTGAAGTACGACAGGCAAAAACAACTGTATGATAAAAAAGTAATCTCGGAATCAGATTATCAAAATGCCGAACTGGCTTTTAATTCGGCACAAGAAGAGCTTGATGCCGCCAAAAACAACCTTGAAATTATTAAGGAAGGGGTAAGCAAAAAAGCCGAAAATGCCAGCAATACGCTAATCCGTTCAACTATTTCGGGTATGATTCTGGATGTTCCGGTTAAAGAAGGCAACTCGGTAATACAAAGTAATAACTTTAATGACGGGACAACAATAGCCATTGTAGCTGATATGAACGATATGATATTTGAAGGCAAGGTGGACGAAACTGAAGTTGGAAAGATTGTTGAAGGAATGCCATTAAAGCTTACAATCGGGGCTATTGAAAACGAACAGTTTGATGCCAACCTTGAATACATCTCTCCCAAAGGGGTAGAAGAAAACGGTGCCATTCAGTTTGATATTAAAGCAAAGGTGAAACTAAAACAGGGGCAGTTTATCCGGTCAGGATATAGTGCTAATGCCGATATTGAACTGGAACGTCGCGACAGCGTTATGGCTATTTCCGAAGGACGAATTACGTTTACCAACGATACGGCCTACGTTGATGTACTTACCAGCGATTCGATTACTATTCCACAGGTTTTTGAAAAACGTAAAATCGAAATCGGATTATCTGACGGGATAAATATTGAAGTACTTTCAGGCTTAAACTGGGGCGATCAGCTTAAAGGGGAAGAAAAGAAAGAAGACAAGAAAGTGGGAGTTGAGGTTCACTAAAGCGAACAAAAATTATTAAATGACAAAACAATGAAAACAAAATATAAAATATTCAGTTTTTGCTTGCTTTTTGTAATGATTATCAGCTCAATTCATAGTTCGGCACAAAACCAGTGGACCTTAGAGCAGTGTGTTAAGCATGCTATTGATAATAACATTCAAATAAAACAGCAGGCACTTAATGTAAATTATAGAGAAAACCAGAAAAACCAGGCTAAATATGATCTGGCTCCCAATTTAAACAGTCAGTTAGGTTATGATTTAAACTTTGGACGATCTCTTAATTATGACAATACTTATAGTGATCAGAGTTCACATAATGCGTCTCTTTATTTAGGTTCGGAGGTAACCCTTTTTAACGGGTTGGCCAAACTTAACACAGTAAAACAACGCGATTTGGAATTACAGGCTTCGTTACAGGATTTGGAAAAGGCTCGCGATGATATTTCATTAAATGTGGTTTCTGCTTATCTTGAAATTCTTTTTAACAAAGAATTGGTTTCAACAGCAAAGGAACAGCTGGCGGTTACCCAGGAACAAATAGAGTATAATAAAAAACAAGTTGAGGCAGGAAATCTGGCTCAGGGTAAATTACTTGAAACGGAGTCACAAGCAGCTTCTGAGGAGCTAACGCTCACGAATTATCAAAATCAGTTAAATATTTCGCTCATTAACCTTGAACAATTACTGGAATTGCCTTTAGCAGATGATTTTGATATTGTTATTCCACAAATTGATGCAGTAGATTTGGCAAAATCACTGTTGGTGGCTGATTCTGTTTATGCAAAAGCTGTTGATGAAAGACCTGAAATTAAAAGCAAGGAACTTACATTAAGCAGTTTGGAAAAACAGGTGGCCATTGCCAAAGCGCAATTATATCCCTCCCTGACTATGGGTGCTTCGTATTTTAACAATTACAATAATAAATACACCTATGCGCCAGGACTTGACGGAACACCAGGTAATGAAATTCCCTTTTCCGATCAAATAAAAAACAACCGTAGAATGAGCCTGGGTTTTACTCTAAGGATTCCGATTTTTAATGGATTATCGGCTAAAACCAATTGGCAAAATTCGCAAATTCAGTACGAATCGGGAGTTAATGATTTGCAACTGGAAAAGAATAATCTGCGAAAACAAATTCAGCAGGTGCACGCCAATGCTGTTGCCGCCATGAAAAAATATGAATCGAGTGAAAAAGCGGTTAAAAGTGCTGAAGAAGCATTCCGTTATGTTCAGGAAAAATTCAATTTAGGGATTGTAACCCCATTGGAATACAATGATGCCAAGAACAAAGTGACAGCAGCCAAATCATCGTATATTCAGGCTAAGTATGAATATATTTTCCGAATTAAGATACTGGATTTCTATAATGGTAAACCAATCGTTCTTTAAAAAATCACCTTTGGATTATTATTTTACCGCAGAATAGATTACATTTGAATTATTGTTAACAATCAAAAAAGAAATTGCATGAAAAAAGCATTATTTTTTATTTTTGGTGCTCTACTTGTTTCATCTGTGACTTTTGCTGGTAATTATAAATTAGACAACAATGCTGTTGACAATTTATTTAATGCCGCTGAAGAAACAACAGTGAGCGTGGTAACCAACATGGTTGAAAATACTTTTAACACCACAAAAATGGTAAGTTTTTCTAATACTGATGAATCAACGACAATTTTAATTGCATGGATTGTTGATATGTTTGTAGGTGAATTTGGAGTACACCGCTATGTGTTAGGCACAAAAAGTAACATGTGGGCTATCTATACATTTACTGTTTGCGGTATATTCGGTATCGTACCTGTTGTTGACTGGTTTGTTCTGTTAATTGACGGGGTTATCCAGGGCAATGGAAGCAAGTACATGAATAACGACAAGTTTTTTATGTGGGCCAATTGAAAAAAAAGTAAAGAAACCGGGGGCTGTCTCAAAAGGGGCGGCCCTTCTTTTTTTGCCAGAAATTACACGAATTTATTTTGTGTTATTAACAACTAACTGTTTGTAAATCAACAAAAGATTGAATCGACTAAAATAAATTTCCAATATGATGCTTTGTCAGCTTTGCTGCGAGGTAATTCATTCCACTACCGAAAGCTTTTCGCGTATCTTTTTATTAAAAGCTACCAGGTTGTTTTTGTTAACCTCGGTAAAAGCATTTTTAGCATTGGTGCGGCCCCCAAAATAAAATTTGTTTATGCTCAGCGTTCCAACAAAATATCCGGTAAAATAAAATCCGTTAATTATTTGGTAAACCCCGAATGAAAAAAATGTCAAATTGAGAGCAATGTTTGTAAATCCTTCGCCGATTCGTCCAACATAAAACTGACCGAAACCCGGTATAATATTAAGCCATTCAAAAACTTTGGCGTTCTTTATTTTTGGAAGACTTTTTTTCGAGTACAAACTTTCAATCGAAGCTTTAGCCAGGATATAATTTTCTGGGGAAAGTGATAATTCGGCATATTTCAATGCATATTTTTCTGATTCCTTAAAATTTTGAAGCATTATATTATTAAGTGTTGCGACAACATATAGGTTTTCTTGTTGGTTTTTATCATAATTTTCAAAGTTTACCAGAAGCAGAGATTTTGCACAACCTTCAAAATCTTCATCCAGGTACGAAATTAATGCCCTTTCGTAGGCAATCGAATTTGTAATTTCTGGAGATTGTCCTAAAGGATTAATTTTTTCTAAAATGTTCTTTGCTTTGTCAAAGTTTCGTAAGGCTTTGTAGCACAGCGCCTTTTTGTAATTAAAGTAATTCTTTTCCTTAAAGTTTGTCGAAAAATAGATTAGCCTTTCGTAGGCAATTGCCGCGTCAAAATAAGCCTTATTATTAAACAACGAATCGGCAATAGTTGCCTCATTCGAAAATGTTTGGAAAGACAGTCCGAATAGGAACATGCATATTAAATAAAATCGCATGCTTAATACTTTTGTCAATTTCATCACGATATACTTTAATTGAATAAACACTTCCGAAAATATTGCCAACATAAAGAACAGTAAAAAGAGAACCAAAAGTTATGGTTTTATAATTTTTGGGGCCAGCCTTTCTATAATTTTCATAAACAATTGCTCCCAAAACCGACATACCTAAAAAAGTGGATACACCCTCGCCCAATTTGCTTGCATAAATTTTCCCCGAACCGGGTATTACCGAGGACATCAATCCTGCAACAAATGGAGATTTTTGCTTGTGGTTTTCAATTTTTAAGGCCAGGGAATTTATTTTCATTTGAGCGTCAAAAAGCTCATTAAACGATGTATCCTGGTGGTGGTGATAAACTTTAAAGTCATCGATATTATTATTTAGCAAAAACACCGATGCCTTTTGTAATTTAATAAGTTCATCGGTCAGAGAGTCTTTTGGGTGCAGATTATTAAGGATTAAAATGCTTTTATCAGGGAATCCTTGTTGTGCAAGTTCATATGAAGTCAGGATTTTAACCGGATTGGAATAGGGGAAATTTGATGAAATTTTATTAAAAGCGCTTATGGATTTATCGAGTTCCTTTTGGTTATAAAAAATTTTGCCTCTTAAAAAAAGCAAACTGTCGTATTTTTCTGCAAACAACGGGGAATTTTCGTAACCATCAAGCAAGTGTAAAGCCTCATGGTTTTGGCCCGACGAAACCAGGTAATTCAAAAATTTCATTTCATTGTTAATGTCTGCTTGTTGTATTCCTGCTTGAGCGAAAGTTTCACTTTGTAAAAGGACAAATACAAACAACAGAAAGAAAACCCGGTTAAGCAGTCTATTTATCATGAAATTTATAACGTTGGTAGGTTTCATGAATTTTTCCGTCTGCCGGATCAATGCTGATGGGATTAAATGTTGTGGCTGAAATTCTGTCGCATCTCATTAGCCTGTCTGACAGAGCCAACGTTCCTTTAATTAAACCGAAATGCGCATACAACTCTTTGCCAAACTGCGAACATGTTGGTTCATAATAGCAATTGGATGAAATTTGTGGAGAAATCCATTTTTGATAGCTATACATAAGGGTTGAAAGGCTTAGTGTTACAGGATTGTATTTCACAAAAGCGTTTCGATTATTGGCTATTCCGAAAGTCACATCATGTTTGTGAAAATGTATTTCAGATGGATTTTTGCTAAGCAATAAATCAAGATCGGCATCAGTATTTTGCCCGAACAGGTTTGTCGAAAACACCAATAAACCAATCAGCAAAACAAGCTGTATCCGGTTAATAAATTTGAACATTATTGTGAATTGTTTAATGCTTTTACAAGCTTGGCATTACTTGGAATATCAACTTTTGGGAACCGATTTAATGCAGCCTCTCCTGTTGATTGAAGCGAATATGTTTTTTTGCTTATTATCGAATCATTATCCGGCAAATAATCAATTTGAGTAATGCGTTGCGGATAAATGGCTATACTATTCGTATTCCAATCTGAAAAATATATCTTTTGTTTTTCTTTGTTTTTGGTATCAGTGTACGACACGTAAATGGGCAAATAATTTTCCTGAACCAGTTTTACACTCAAAAGCTGATCCATTAAGGATATAGGGGGCGACCAGGTAGTAACCAGATATTGCCCATCGAGTTGCGAATTGCTGATGGTAAATCCCATTTGAGACAACCCTAAGTCCTGAGCCTGGTTCGTAAAAAACTGATAAACAGGGTCGTTGTTTGAACTAAACAAGTTGTTTTGTTGTCGGATTACTTCGTTTTTTTTAGGATAGTAAGCTTTCATTTCACCCAACCCATTGGTAAAAATATAGAATTCGTTGGGCGGATAATAATGGATGATCATGTTGGCATTATCGCAGTTTATAAGAACTTCATAATTTGAGGAAACCACTTTTTTTTGGTGAAGCCGCTGGGTTTCAACTTTAAACGACACATATCCCTGACCATACAAATGCAAATCAGTCAAAAAAAACAGCAAAAGGATTAATACAGAAAAAAACCTCATTTTTGAGTTTTCAATTATTGTGGCGATAAAAGTAAAAAATTATGCTTACAGAAGAAACATGCCGGCTTATTATTCAACAATAAGGATGAGTAGATTATTACTTTTAAGATCGTGAGGTTAATAAAATAGTTTAAGTTATAATTGCATATAAAACTGTAGCATGAACATCAGGAGGCTTTTATTATTTGTTGGTTTTGGAACAGCCTTGTTTTTTGCAGGCTTTGTTTTAAAAGCACAGGATAATTCTCATTACAACGAAGCTTGTTCGTACTTGTATAACAACGAACCGATGAGGTTTGACAGCATAAGCAACAATTGTTCTACGGATGAAATGCTATTTCTTAAATCGTATAATTGGTTTTGGGCAGGCTTGCTAAAGTCGGATTTCACTCAATATTTTAATCTCGCCGAAAGCGCAATAAAAAAGCATAAGTTAAACGGTAATCCGGATTTAGACGCGTTATTTTTTTTGTTGCAGATGCGGGTTGAATTAACTCAAAAAAATTATCTGAGAACGATTTCCTTGTCAGAAAAACTAAGGAATTATTTTGAAACACAAGATTTGAATAAAAGCAATGAAACCAATATTTTTTTATGGGGGCTTTACAATTACTTTGTGGGTGAAGCCCGTGAAGTTTTCCTTTACAAATCAATATTGTTTAGCTGGCCCGAATCCAACAAAACAACAGGCATACAGTTGTTGCAGGGTTTAACCGGGAGCAAATCGGTTTTTATCCGGACCGAGGCAAATTATATCTTAGGAAAAATATTTCTTGAATTGGAACACAAGCCCCGGCAAGCCAAAGGAAAATTTGCTTTATTGATTAATAAATATCCAAACAACAAGGTGTTTCAGGAATTATATGATGAATGTTTAACACAAACAAAAAAACAGGATTATGCCGCAAATTAATCTGTTGAATTATTCATTTATTTTCCAGCTTTGCCAAACATCCTGGCTTTCCGGACTCACATTTACCTTTGGGTTTTGTTCTTTGTTGTTGATTAATACCGATTTAAGCGAAACTTTTTCATTTAAATAATCCGACAAATCAAAATAGCTTATGACACCGGAAGTTTCTTGAAGTTTTTTAAGCAGGTAGTAGGTAAAAAAGCCATGTTCTTTTTCATTAAAAGGCAATGAGGATTGTTCACCGCTGCTGGCACTAAAAACCACGAGATTACCGCTTAGCGGGTTTTCCTTCGGATTTACTTTAACCCCACGGGAGGCCAACAGCCCCTGGTTTCGTGCTCCTCCCGAAAAGCAGGCATCAATAAAAACAGTAATTTTTTGCGAGGGATATTCCGTAAGTTTTTGATACATGTTTTTAAGTGCAAATCCTTCATTTGCATTCTTTCCACTTACATCAACCGGCATAATATAAGCCTCGCGAGTCTGTTCGTCGGGCAAACCATGGCCGGCATAGTATACAAAGAAATCGGCTTTTCCTCTGGTGTTTTTGATTATCAGGTTGGCTTTTGAAATGGCCTGATTCATTTGGCCGGTGGTTGCATCCAATAAAAAAATAATATTTTCAGCCGGTATTCCAAGTACATTCAGGGCATACTCTTTAAATGCACTGGCATCATTCCGGGCAAATTCAACGTTTGCCTCTTCAGATAAATCAACCTGGTGTGAGCTGTAATCTTCGTTTCCGATTATCAATGCATATCGGTATTCATGTTTCTTTGAAACAACTGGAATATTTGTATCGACATCAGAGTTTTTTTGGAAAACATATTCTTTTTTTCCCGATTCTGCAGGCACGTAAACAATTTCTTTCTTAACAATAGTATCAACTTTTGACTCCTGTTTTTTTTTGAGCACGGCGTGTACATCTGAATCATACCGACGAACAGCCCCCGAGGCAAAATCAATGGGTAACCCGTAAATGAAAAAATAATCGAGGATAATTAGTTCGTTAAGGCTGGCATTATCAGTAATGGTTTCATCGTTATAACCAGGATACTTAAAAGTATATTTATATTGATTCTTATCATTAATCGCAGACGCTTCAACTTTCCGGTCCAATTTTAAAGTTGCGGGTGTTTTTTTATCTGTTGGAACACTATTAACAAATATTTCAGCACCTGAAGGTTCCGAGGTAAACGAGATGTCCTGCTGGGTTCCTGAAAACATGGTAACGCACGATTGCAACGCAATTAGTACCAAGGCACAGAATAAACTTCGTATAATTTTCATGCTGCTTTTTAATTTGGTTGAACAAAAGCAAATATAAATGAAAATTATAGCATTCCCAACTCCAGTTTAGCTTCTTCGGTTAACATTTCCATGCTCCATGGCGGGTCAAAAACCAGGTTGATGACGGCTTCTGAAATCTCGTCAAGCAATTCCAGTTTTTCTTTTATTTCGGCCACAATATCGTCGGCAACCGGACAGCCCGGGGCGGTCAGGGTCATTTCAACATCAAGCTTGCCGTTTTCTTCTTTTAAATTATATATTAAGCCTAAATCATAAATGTTTACCGGTATTTCCGGATCGTAAATGGTTTTTAGTTCGGCAATTATTTTATCTTCAAGTTCCTGATTCATGATTATTGTTTTACGATATAACAATACAGCTTTTTCTTAGTTTAAAACACATAATTACATAACATGAAATCAGCTGTTCATTTTTGTATGATATGCCAAAGCATACATTTTCATTTGTTTTATCATTGATGTTAATCCATTAGAGCGAGTGGGCGACAGATTTTCATGCAAACCGATTTTTTCAATAAAATATAAATCGGCATTCATAATTTCTTCCGGAGTTAATCCAGATAAAACTTTTATTAAAAGAGCAATAATCCCCTTAGTTATAATAGCATCACTGTCAGCCACAAAAACAATTTTACCGTCCTGTAAATCAGCCATTAGCCAAACCCGGCTCTGACAGCCTTTGATTAAAATCTGGTCGCTTTTTTTATCATCCTCCAAAGCTTTCGATTCTTTGCCAATGTCTATCAAATAGGCGTATTTGTCCATCCAGTCATCAAAAACACTAAATTCTTCAATTATTTCGTCCTGTCTTCTGTTTAATTCACTCATATTTATTTGTTAAAGTTGCCACCGAATCAAGCAAGATATTTGTGGCTAAAGATTTTTATCCAAGCATTTCAACAACCTTTACAAGGCTGTCGTATAATTTATCAATTTCTTCCTTTGTGTTATAAAAAGCAAAACTTGCGCGGATAGTACCCGGAATACCAAAGTGTTGCATTACCGGTTCGGTGCAGTGTGTGCCGGTTCGCACAGCAATACCCATTTTATCAAGAAGCGTTCCTACGTCATAGGGATGTTGCCCTTTTATATTAAATGAAATCACACTGGTTTTATTTTCAGCAGTTCCTATGAATTCCATACCTGGTATGGTTTTCAATTTTTCATGGCCATAGGTTAGCAATTCATGTTCGTATTGGGAAATGTTTTCAATACCCAAAGAGTTGACATAATTAATGGCTTCGGCCAGGGCTATGGTGTCTGCATAATTCGGGGTTCCTGCCTCGAATTTAAATGGCAGTTTATTAAAAGTTGTTTTTTCAAAGGTTACCGTTTCAATCATTTCGCCACCGCCATGGTAAGGAGGCATTTCATCAAGCAATTCTTCTTTTCCATATAACACACCGGTTCCCGTAGGGCCATAAATTTTATGTCCCGAAAAAACATAAAAATCACAATCAAGTTCCTGGACATCCACCTTTAAATGTTGAACTGCTTGTGCTCCGTCAATTAATATTTTAATATTATTTTGATGCGCAATTTTAATTATTTCCTTTACAGGATTAACTGTCCCTAATGAATTTGAGACCTGGTTTACAGCAATTAACCGGGTTTTTGGCCCGATTAATTTTTTTAAAGTTTCCAGTTCAAGTTCACCACTATCTGTAAAAGGCCATTTTTTAACACGGGCTTTTTTTCGTTCTGCTAAAAGTTGCCAGGGCACCAGGTTTGAGTGATGTTCCATTTCAGAAACAATTATCTCATCACCGTCATGAATATTGACATCTCCAAAAGATTGCGCAACCAGGTTCACAGCTTCGGTGGCTCCCCGTGTAAAAATTATTTCATGTGAATGACGGGCATTTATAAAATCTTTTATCGTTTCACGAGCAGCTTCGGTTGCAACCGTGGCTTTATTGCTCATAAAGTGCACTCCGCGGTGAACATTGGAGTTATATTTCGTATAAACCTCAATTAATTTGTCGAGTACCACTTGTGGTTTTTGCGTGGTGGCCGCATTGTCAAAATAAATTAAAGGTTTGTTGTAAATCGTCTCTTTTAAAATCGGGAAATCTGCCCTTATTTTATCAATATCAATAGCCATTTTTTACCTTTCTGATTTTTCGAAAAACCTGGGGCAAAAATAGTTATTTAAATTGTAAAGCTTTATTATTAAAAGTGGAATATTAATTTAATGAGAAAACAACACTGAATTTTAAGGTATGTGATTGTCATAGAATCGGTTTTGCCGGAAAAAATCACAGCTTTGTAATCTGTAATAAAAAGTATATTTTTGCACGTTTGAGTTAACAAAAGAATTATTTATGACAGATAAGCAGAAGACTATTAAAAACGAGGTCTCGATTAAAGGCGTGGGATTACACACGGGTGTATCAGTTACCATGACTTTTAAGCCTGCACCCATTGACCATGGTTACAAATTTAAAAGAACGGATTTAGAAAAACCGGTTATTATTCCGGCTCTGGCAGAAAATGTGGTTGACACGGCCAGAGGAACAACCATTGCCAAAGGTGATGTAAGGATTTCGACAATTGAACATGTGCTTGCCGCTGCATACAGTCTTGAAATCGACAATCTTCTTATTGAAATTGACGGTCCGGAAACTCCGATAATGGATGGAAGCGCCAAAGATTTTTTCAGAGTTTTGCACGAGGCTGGCAATGAAGACCAGGAGGCCGACCGCGAATATTTTGTAGTCCACGAAAATGTAAGGTTTGTAAATAAGGAAAAAGGTATTGAGATTATAGCTTATCCTGACGACAAATACAGCATCGATGTTTTAATTGATTTTAACTCAAAGGTTTTGGGGCACCAGTTTGCCAGTTTAACCGACTTTTCTGAATTTGGTGAAAACATTGCTCCTTGTCGGACATTCGTGTTTTTTGCAGAGCTTGAACCTTTATTTAAAAATAACCTTATCAAAGGGGGAGCCCTTGAAAATGCCATAGTTATTGTTGAAAACGAATATCCTCAGGAAGAATTTGACAGGATAGCTGATTTGTTTAATAAACCACACTTAAAGGCAAAGCGGGGGATTTTAAATAATGTTGACCTGTATTTTTCAAACGAACCGGCACGGCACAAACTGCTCGATGTGGTGGGCGATCTGGCTTTGGCCGGACGAAGGATAAAAGGCAAAATTATTGCCAAACGCCCAGGACACCACGCAAATACGGAATTTGCTAAGCAAGTAAGACATATAGTAAAGTTCGAACAGAAAAATGGTGTGGCACCCAGGTATAATCCCGACGAGCCACCAGTACGGACAATTGGTGACATAATGAACACACTTCCTCACCGACCACCTTTTTTATTAATCGACAAGATCATCCGGATGGATGAAAATTCAGTGGTTGGAGTGAAGAGCGTTACAATGAACGAAGGTTTTTTTGTAGGCCATTTCCCGGAAGAGCCGGTAATGCCAGGAGTTTTACAGGTTGAAGCCATGGCACAGGTTGGTGGCATATTGGCATTAAATAATGTTGAAAACCCAAAGGAATGGTCCACCTATTTTCTTAAAATTGACAACGTTCGGTTTAAACAAAAGGTAGTTCCTGGTGATACTATTATTTTTACCATGGAACTTATTACTCCGATTCGCCGGGGAATAGTTCACATGAGGGGGCAAGCCTTTGTTGGTACCAGTCTTGTAATGGATGCCGAAATGATGGCCCAGCTGGTTCGTAATAAGGTGGAAGAACCGGCGGAACAAGCGGTTGAAACAGAATAAATTATATAATTAGCATGGAATATAAATTGGCAAACGTTCATCCCGAGGCTAAAATAGGTGAAAACGTTATTATTGAACCCTTTGTAACCATTGAAAAAGATGTTGAAATTGGCGACGGTTGTTGGATAGGGGCTAATTCTGTAATTAAACAATATACCCGGATTGGAAAAGATTGTCGTGTTTTTCACGGAGCTGTTGTTGGAGCAATTCCTCAGGATTTGAAATTTGTTGGCGAAACTACTTACGTTGAAATAGGCGACAACACCACCATTCGCGAGTGTGCCACAATTAACCGGGGAACAGCAGCAAAAGGTAAAACCATTATCGGAAAAAATTGCCTGTTGATGGCCTATTCGCATGTTGCTCACGATTGTGTTATTGGTGACAATGTGATTATAGGAAATGCCACTCAGATTGCCGGAGAGGTTGAAATAGGTGAACATGCTATTTTAAGCGGAGCTGTTTTGGTGCATCAGTTTGTACATATGGGATCTCACATTATGGTGCAGGGAGGTTCAAAAGTCAGTAAAGACATTCCTCCTTATATAAAAGCGGGTCGTGAACCACTTTCTTATGCCGGGATCAACTCAATTGGCCTTCGTCGTCGAAACTTCTCTAATGAACAAATTCGGGACGTACAGGAAGTTTACAGGATTTTATATCTTAAAGGATATAATACAACACAAGCCTTGGAATTTATTGAGACCGAATTGCCGGCTTCGAACGAACGCGATGAAATTATTTTATTTGTAAAAGGCTCAAAACGGGGAATAATTACCGGTCATTTCCCTGATTAATAAAGATATCAAAATAATAAAGTCCTGTTGAAACTTTCAACGGGGTTTTTTGTTTTCATTGATTAAGTAAAAAAAAAATTATAAATTTGATTCTTTAGAGATGCCCGTTATTTAAGTTTAAACCTAAATACAAATTATATGGAAGCCGGAAAAAGAATTATTGTTCCCTGGGATTTTACCGATAAAGCCCAAAACGCGTTGGCTCATGCGGTAAAAATGGCTAAAATTCTTGATAATACTATTACCCTTCTTCATATAGTAAAAAAAGACAAAGATGTTGATGAATCTCAGGAGAAGCTGAATGAAGTGGCTCAAAAAACCATAGAAAACCAGGGGGTTGGAACGACAGCCATTGTTAAGGTTGGAACTATTTTTACAACAATTGGTGAATACACCGAGGAATATGAAGATATTAACCTGGTAATTATGGGAACTCATGGAATGCGCGGTATGCAAAAACTTACCGGCAGCTGGGCTTTAAAAGTAATTGTTGGTTCACACGCACCCTTTATTGTAGTTCAGGATCCGCCAACCGAAAAAGCCAGTTTCGATAAAATTGTATTTCCGGTAAATTTCAAAACCGAAAATCGCGAAAAGCTTATCTGGGCTATTTATTTTGGTAAAATTTTTAATGCTAAAGTACATTTCATAAAGCAGGAAGTTAGCGACAAGAATCTGGTAAAGAAAGTAAACCATAATTTAACTTTTGCTCGTAAATACCTGGGAAAATATAATGTTGATTATGAGATTGCTACAGCAGAAAAAGCAGGAAATTTTGAACAGGCCACATTAAATTACGCCAAGGAAATTGAAGCGGACTTAATGATGATCATGACTACTAAAAACATTGGCACAATAGATTATGTATTGGGTGCCAGTGAGCAATATATCATAGCCAACACAGCAAGGATTCCGGTTATGTGTATTAATCCCCGAAAAGGACAAAACTTTTCGCTGGCCACTTTCTAAAGAAACAGATTGTAATATTTTCAGGGTTGTTCGGGTTGGACAACCCTTTTTTATAGTGTTTGGTTTAAATATTTTTGTGAGTTAAGCAGTTTAACTGACTTTTCAGGGAGGATAAGATTTTTTAATAACATCAGCTGATATTCATTGTGTAAATCGGTGCCTAACCATTCAATCATGGAATTTTGTAACAACAACTCACTTAATTTTATTGAACCCACGCCATATGCTCCAACCAGAGAGAGGATATTTAACTGAAAAAGAATATTTCGGTCTTTTAAATCGAATAATTTGGTAGGATCGTTAAACCAATACATATAGCGCTCCGGGTGTGCCAACACCGGGCGGTAACCGTTGGTCTGTAGTTCAAAAAAAGCATCCTTATAGGTTCGTGGCGGTTCTACAAACGAGAATTCCACCAACACATAATTATCGCCAAAGGTTAATAAGGGTTCCTTAGCAATTTTTGACATAAAATCATAATCGATATAATATTCTGCGGCAGCAGTCAAATTCAACTGCACAGATTTTTCAGCCAGTTGGTTATTTACCTGGCCTAAACCCTTATTTATTATTTCAGGAGTATTGCGGTAATAATCGCCCATTATATGCGGGGTCGTTACCGACTTTTTGTATCCCAGGTCAAGCAATCCCTGGCTCAGAATCAAACTCTCTTCCGGCGATTTTGAACCGTCATCGATACCCGGGATAAGATGCGAGT
Organism: Bacteroidales bacterium; assembly: GCA_046704385.1. Lineage (GTDB taxonomy): Bacteria > Bacteroidota > Bacteroidia > Bacteroidales > SZUA-534 > GH45. The sequence goes on from JBJKSB010000041.1 coordinate 132,923, forward strand.
GAATATCGGTACCCAGAAATGATAAATCAAAAGGAACCATAGGCTCCTTTTTTTTAAATATATTTCTAAATACTGACATATCCGGGTATTATTAGGGTAATATTACAAATGGTTATATAATTTGTATTAACTCAAAACAGATTATAGATTATCAAAATTAATTGTTATACATTTTTTCATAATATTCAGCATAAGCTCCTGACACAATCCTGTCCATCCATGCCTGATTTTTGAGGTACCAGCCAACCGTTTTTTCCAGCCCTTCTTCAAAAGTTAATGAAGGTTTCCAACCCAGTTCTTTTTCTATTAATGATGCATCAATGGCATACCGCAAATCGTGTCCGGCCCGGTCAGTCACATAGGTGATCAGTTTTTCTGATTCACCGGCTTCCCGGCCAAGTTTTTTATCCATAACCTTGCATAACAAACGAATCAGGTCAATGTTTGTCCATTCATTATGACCTCCAATATTGTAGGTTTTTTTATTTGCGGCCTTATGGAAAATTAAATCAATGGCGGCAGCATGATCTTTTACAAATAACCAGTCGCGTATATTTTCGCCTTTGCCATAAATAGGAATCGCCTTTTTGTTTTTTATATTATTGATAGCCAGGGGCAACAGTTTTTCAGGAAATTGATTAGGGCCATAATTGTTAGAACAGTTACTAATTACAAATGGCAACTTGTATGTGTTGCCGTAAGCTCTCACAAAGTGGTCGCTCGAAGCTTTTGAAGCTGAATATGGGCTTTGCGGATCATAGGATGTTTCTTCAGTGAAAAACCCGGTTTCGCCCAAAGCGCCATAAACTTCATCGGTTGAAATATGATAAAAGCGTTTTCCTTCGTAGTTATCTTTCCAGTTTTCTTTGCAGGCGTTCAATAAATTCACTGTGCCCAAAACGTTGGTATTTATAAATGCCATCGGATCTTTAATTGAACGATCGACATGGCTTTCGGCAGCCAGGTGAATAACGCCATCGAAATTGTATTCAGCAAATAATTTATTAATAAACTCAGCATCAACAATATCGCCTTTTACAAATTTATAATTGGGCTTATTTTCAATTTCTGTCAGGTTTTCGAGGTTCCCGGCGTATGTTAAATTGTCGAGGTTCACAATTTGATAATCAGGATAATTGTTGACAAACCGGATCACCACATGCGATCCAATAAATCCGGCACCCCCGGTGATTAAAATATTTTTTTTCATTTGTTTATTTGTCGGTGTTTATAATACAGTAATATTCAGCATCAATATTTTAAAGTTGCAAACATACGTATTTTTACCCTTTCGGTAAATGGATACCATTTATAAATTTGTTAATTTTGCAACATATCGGCATAATATGCAAGACATAAATAAGTATATAAGCGGACTTTTATTTATACACGATTGTGTTATTCTGCCTGGTTTTGGGGGATTGGTTACCAACTACCGACCAGCCGAACACAATGAAACCACACACACTTTTTTACCACCAAAAAAAGATGTGCTTTTCAACAAAAACCTTATATATAACGATGGTTTGCTGATTAATTATCTGGCTCGTAACCAGAATATTTCATACGACGAAGCCGATAAAATAATTAAGGAAGAAGTTCAAAAAGCCTGGTTAAAACTTGAAAAGGGACAGATGGTAAGTTTTGATGGGGTGGGATCATTTCAGTATGATGCCGAAAGAAAAATGGTGTTTACGCCTGAAGACTCAGAAAATTTCCTTACGGATGCTTACGGACTCTCTTCGTTCAGGTTTCCTCCGTTAAATTATCAAAAAAACGCTCGCGATAAAACTTTATATAAAAGCACAACAATGGATGAGAGCGTAGTAAAAACATTAAAATGGGCTGCGGCAGCAGTATTAGTTTTAGTACTGACCCTATCGGTTTTAGTGCCCTATCAAAAGAATAAAAGCCAGGAACAAACGGCGGGCTATACTTTTGATAGCACGGTTGATCAACCTATTGAATCTGTTCATTCAGCCATGGCTGTTGATAGCAATGTGGAGGTTGTTATTGATCAGTCAACCGACAAACGCACAGCCCTGTTTTATAATGAAAATGCCCAGCCGGTAGAACACAGGCAAAATACTGAAGGATATACATTTTATATTATTGGTGGTAGTTATAAGGAAGAAGCCAATGCAATTGATCACGCCGATTTGTTCCGAAAAAAAGGTTTTGATGCACAGGTATTGAATGCTAATGGTTTATACCGGGTTTCGTTGGCGAAGTTCGATAATAAAGTAAAAGCTCTTCACGAATTACGGCGTATCCGCAACGAAGAACAAAACGATCAGGTTTGGTTATACTCACAGCGATAGTTTAGGGAATTATATGATACAAAATAGGCGATGCTTACCGGCACCGCCTTTTTTATTATTAATTTAATGTCACCTTATTTCCGAACCATTGTTAAAATCTTTCTCGCACGAAATAAATCCCAATTCGCCGGTGTGGTTTTCTGCCATCAAAATCATTCCTTGCGATTCTATACCTCTTATTTTACGTGGAGCCAGGTTGATTAAAATGCTGACTTTTTTGCCGATGATATCTTCAGGATTATAACTTTCTGCTATACCGGATACAACAGTTCGTTTATCAACGCCGGTATCGATTAACAACTTTAACAATTTTTGAGTTTTGGGTACACACTCGGCTTTCAGAATAGTGCCGGTGCGGATATCCATTTTAGCAAAATCGTCAAAAGTAATTTCTTCTTTTGCGGGTGCAACAGTTACTTTTTGGCTGGCGTTAGCCTTTTTGGTTTCCAGCAGTTTATTGATCTGAGCCTCAATTTCTGTATCCTCAATTTTATCGAAAATCAGGAATGGTTTTTCGGTGGAATGTCCGGATTCAATAAGCGACAAATTTCCCAGCTGCTCCCAGTTAAGGGCATCAATATTTAAGATTTGCCGGATTTTTTTCGTCGTGAATGGCATAAAAGGTTCAAACACAATGCTCAGGTTGGCGGTAATCTGTAAACACAGGTTCATAATAGTCTCCACCCGTTTGGCATCTTCTTTTACCACTTTCCATGGCTCGGTATCTGCCAGGTATTTATTGCCCAAACGTGCCAGGTTCATCGCTTCTTTCAAAGCTTCACGAAAACGGAAGCTTTCCAAAGCTTTTTCTACTTTATCTTTGTAAGTTTCCAGTTCGGCGATAGTTTCCTTATCGTAATCGGTTAAATCTCCTAAAGCCGGGACAGTCCCGTTATAATACTTTTGCATCAAAACAGTAGTACGGTTTACAAAGTTGCCCAAAATGGCAACCAGTTCATTATTATTCCGGGCCTGGAAATCTTTCCAGGTAAAATCGTTGTCTTTGGTTTCAGGCATATTTGCGGCCAGCACATAACGCAAAACATCCTGCTTGCCGGGGAATTCTACCAGGTATTCATGCAACCAAACCGCCCAGTTCCTCGAAGTGGATATTTTATCATTTTCAAGGTTCAGGAATTCGTTGCCGGGAACATTATCCGGTAAAATATAATCACCATGGGCACGTAACATGGTGGGAAAAATAATGCAATGAAATACAATATTATCTTTTCCGATAAAATGGATCAATCGGGCCTCATCGTCCTGCCAGTATTTTTTCCAGTCTTTTCCGTTTTCTTCAGCCCATTCAATGGTGTTTGATATATAACCAATAGGGGCATCGAACCAAACATAGAGCACTTTTCCTTCAGCACCTTCAACCGGAACCGGAACACCCCAGCTCAGGTCGCGGCTAACGGCACGGGGTTGCAGACCAGAGTCAAGCCATGATTTGCATTGACCGTAAACATTCGGTTTCCATTCGGTATGTTCTTCCAGTATCCATTTTTTCAGAAAATCTTCGTGTTGATCCAACGGTAAATACCAGTGTTTGGTTTCTTTCAATACGGGTTGGCTTCCACTTAGTGTTGATTTAGGATTAATAAGATCCAGCGGGCTTAGTGAAGAACCACACGATTCACACTGGTCGCCATAAGCACCGTCATTGTTGCATCGCGGACAGGTACCTTTAATATAACGGTCGGCAAGAAATTGTTGAGCTTCCTCGTCATAATATTGTTCGCTGATTTTCTCAATAAATTTACCTTCGTCGTATAGTTTTTTGAAAAAATCGCTGGCAGTTTTGTGGTGAGTTTTTGAAGTAGTTCGGGAATAAACATCGAATGAAATGCCGAATTCCTCAAATGATTTTTTAATAATTCCATGATATTTATCGACAATATCCTGGGGCGTAACTCCTTCGTTTCGGGCTTTTATTGTAATGGGAACACCATGTTCATCGGAACCACCTACAAAAACAACATCTTTTCCTTTACCGCGCAGATAACGGGCATAAATGTCGGCAGGCACATAAACTCCGGCCAGGTGGCCAATATGAACCGGCCCGTTTGCATAAGGAAGGGCCGAGGTTATGGTGTATCTTTTATAATTTTTCACTGTAATGATGCAATTTTAATTTTTTGCAAAGATATAATTTCGTGACAACTAGAAAGGTAAAAGTAAGAATCATTTTTATTGTGAATTGAACCAGCTTTACCTGCCCGTCATATTTCAGAAATGCCTACATTTGTTCTAAATTAACCGATTATGATTATACCCCCTTTTTTAAAAAGCGGCGATAAAATTGGAATAACAGCTCCTGCCCGATTCATTGAACAGCATAAATATCAGCAGGTAATCGAGATAATTGCAACACAGGGATATGACGTCGTTCGGGGTAAAACCACATATTTGGAACATGGCCCTTTTGCCGGAACTGATGCCGAACGTGCCCTTGATCTGCAGCAAATGATGGATGACGCATCCGTTAAAGCCATTTTTTGTTTACGTGGAGGATACGGTACCATCAGAATAATAGAGAAAATAAATTTTGACGGGTTAAAAAATAATCCGAAATGGATTATTGGATTTAGTGATATCACTGTCTTGCATAATGCACTACATAATTTGGGATTTACAACCATTCATGGTCAGATGCCGCTAAATTTTTATGGAAGGAAAGAAAACCCGGGACTTGATAAATTATTTGAGGCTTTGCAGGGGAAAAAGCCAACGTATAACTTACAAGCAAATATAAATAACCGGGCCGGAGAAAGCCGTGGTATGGTAATTGGCGGTAATGTAGCCATTCTCGGTAGTTTAATCGGAACACCTTATGATTTAAACACGGAAGGTAAAATTCTTTTTATTGAAGAAGTCGGGGAATATTTGTACCGGTTCGATCGCTTGATGCATCAGCTAAAACTAAGTGGCAAACTTGAAAACCTGGCCGGTTTGATGGTGGGAGGTATAAGCGACATGACCGATAACGATCCTCCGTTTCCGCAATCGGCTCAGCAAATAATTACCGATTTAGTGGCTGAGTATAATTACCCGGTATGTTTTGGTTTTCCTGCCGGGCATGTTGAGGAAAATTTTCCGCTGGTATTTGGCGCTGAGGCCACCCTGGAGGTTACAGATTCGCAAAGCACCTTAATTTTTAGTCATGGCCGAGCATAACGAAACAGGCATAGAAGGTGAACTGCTGGCCGTTGAATATCTCAGGAAAAAAGGTTATCAGATTCTGGATACGAACTGGCGCTATAATTATAAGGAGATTGATATTGTAGCACAACAAAACAACACCATGGTTTTTGTAGAAGTTAAAACCCGGGCTACCACGGCCTTTGAGTTACCAAAAGAGGCCGTAACCAAGGCAAAGATGAAAAACCTGGTGTACGCGGCAGACAATTATTTACAACTCAAAAACATTGAATTAGAGAGTCGTTTTGATATTGTTTCTGTTTTGGCCGGCGAAACATTTAAAATATTGGAACATTTGGAAGATGCTTTTCGACCAAACGAACTGATTTAACCGGATTTTGAGAAATAAAATTTAAGTTGGCACTTTTAAAAACCATTAAAACCAGTTTATATGATTTTTTAGGATTATTTTATCCTGAACTTTGTGTGGCTTGCCACACCCATTTGTACCAACAGGAAAAAGTTTTGTGCAGCAGATGTTTATATGAATTGCCACGAACACATTTTCACAAAGTACCGGCAAACCCGGTGGAACAAACCTTCTGGGGTCGGGTGCCGATTGAAAGGGGTACAGCATTCTTCTTTTTTAAGAAAGGCAGTAAATACCAAAAACTTTTACATCAATTGAAGTATCACAACCGGACCGATGTTGGTATTGAATTGGGGCGCTTGTTGGCTTCTGACTTTAAAGCAGAACAAGCGTTTAATGAATTCGATTTTATTATCCCGGTGCCGCTGCACCCTAAAAAACAATATAAACGCGGCTACAATCAAAGTGAATTAATAGGGCGGGGCATTGCTGAAGTTTTGAACGTGCCGGTAAAAACCAACTATTTATATCGAAAAATTTTTACTGAAACCCAGACCCAAAAATCCCGATATGAGCGTTGGGAAAACGTTGAGGATGTTTTTGGGGTACACCATCCTGAAAAGCTTGAAGGCAAACACATTTTATTAATTGATGATGTATTAACAACAGGCGCGACTCTTGAAGGTTGTGCTCAGGTATTGCATAAAAATGCCAAACTGAAAATCAGCATTGCTACCCTGGCATATGCAAATATTTAATTATTTAAATTTCTTCATTTCCACTTCATTATCCACCTCTACATTTGTTTCGAAACACTGCTTAAAGCATAAAATTTTAGCAGAAGAAAAAATTACTAATTAACAATTAAACTAATAGATTATGAAAACAAAAATTTTTTTAACTGCGATGATCGTAGTTGTATTTATGGTTGTAGCATCAGCACAACAAAAATCGAATCAAACAAAAGCAGAGACAAAAACACAAACCTTTTTTGTGGATGAAAACAATGATGGTGTTTGTGATAATTACACAGGACAGGGAAAACATCAGCGCAGAGGACATCAAATTAGCACTCAAAGCAACAATCAAAAAAGCGCCGGGTTACTACAGGGCAAGGGAAAAAAGAATGGAAAAGGCAATGGGCAGGGCCGCCGGATAAATTTCGTCGATGCCAATAATAACGGGATTTGCGATAACAAAGAATAAGGACGAGATCTCAACTTGAAAATTAACTTTAAAAAGAAACAACAATGAAAACACAAGTTTTAAGTATAATAGGGATTTTGTTTTTAGCTACTTTTTTCTCCTCATGCGAAAACAAAAATTATAATGATCGCTCCACTGAATATACCACGGTTCTTGATGTTCAGGATGACGGAACTTCGGCAATAATAACTTCGGATTTAAAATCTGTTACTTTAGACACACCCGTCACTTCGTCCTCAGATGAGGAGCTGTTGCTTCACATGAAAGATGAAGAAAAACTGGCCCGCGATGTTTATTACACCCTATATTTAAAATGGGGGAATCAGATATTCAATAATATAGCAGCCGCAGAACAAAAGCATCTTGATGCTATCATGTTGCTAATCGACAATTACTCTGATCTTCTGGTTGAGGAAGGGGATGCCGGACAATATGAAAATGAAGAATTTTTGCAATTATTTAATGAATTGACTGCCCGGGGTTCAGAATCTGTTGAGGAAGCATACTCGGTAGGGGCTTTAATTGAAGAACTGGATATTTATGATTTAGATAATTTTCTGACACAAACCACCAACGAAAATATGATTTTGGTGTTTGAAAACCTGCTTCGCGGTTCGCGGAATCACCTTCGTGCTTTTTACAGAAATCTGGAAACTCTGGGTCTGACATATACCCCATCGTATCTTGATGATATTGCTTTCGCCGATATTGTTTCATCACCAATGGAACAAGGAAAACGCTATGCCAAACAAAACGGAAAACGTTATGGTAATGGCGGAAACGGCCAGGGAGGGCCAAATGGTAGTGGTGATGGGACATGCAACCAATAATTTTTGGTTAAACGAAAGGGGCTCTTGAAACAGCCCCTTTTTATTTAGTTTTATTCCAGTGAAAAATAATTTATAAATTCTTTTAAATTATTGGCATTTCGGGCCAAATCGCCGGCATTTTCTGCAATAACTTTTGAAACCATTTTGTTGACATCTGTAATTTCTTTGAGTCGGTTCAGGTCAACATTGTCAGCCGATTGAACCGCTGTTCCGGAATCAATAATGTTTTGAATAAACTTTGAAGTTTGCCGCATTTCCGAAACAATTGTCTGCAGGCTTTTCAACGATTCCTCCGCAATTTTTATACTTTCGTTTGACAGGTTGTCAATATCCCCAGCTGCATGACGGCTCTGTTCCGCCAATTGTTGAATTTCAGTGGCGACAACGGCAAATCCTTTACCGGCTTCACCGGCCCGGGCCGCTTCAACAGCAGCATTCAGGGCAATAAAATTGGTTTTGGTATAGATATCACCAATAACCCGGGTTTTGTTAATGATTCCTTTTAGCGATTCAACGGTGTTGTTTACCTTTTCAGCCCCAACCGCCACATCATCCACGGCCTGCACAGAAATATTATCAATATGTTTCATTGATTTATTTACTTCAATAGAGAAATATTCCTGATCGTTGGCACCCTGTGTTATCCGCTGTGATTCCTGATTCAGAGCATCAGCCACCTCAATAATTCGCTCCGATTCGTTGCTAATGTCCTGCATAATCTGACGAAGCTTTTGAACCATTTGTTTCAATGAAACAATCAAATCGCCATTATCCTCACCAAGATTTTCGATGATATTCTCTGACAAATCACCATCGGCAATTTTTTTAGCCATTTCGGCAATTTCTTTAAAAGAAACGGTTGTCTCTTCTAAGGTTTTTGCCAGATCGCCGATTTCGTCGTTTCGGTTAATGGAAAGGATTGCTGCAAAATTACCATTGCGGCATTCGCGGGCGTAATTGGCTACCTGGGTTATTGGATTTGTCAGATTATGAGCTACAATCCAGACTAAAACAACGATTAAAATTACACCGGCTAATCCTACAAACAAGGCATATCGTATTCCTTTATTTGCCTCCTGAAGAATAACTTTTGTAGGAACAGCAACGGCCATTGACCAGGGATTTCCCGATTTTCCCATAGTGATGGGGGCAAATGAAAAATAGGTTTCGGAAGTCTTTCCCCCTAAATTATTGATAAAATTAAAAGATTTTCCATTGCCAATTTTTGTGAGAGCCAAATTACTTAAAGAACTATCATTTAGTATATTGCTAATGGATTTGTTAATCAGGCTTTTATCCGGGTGAGCAATTATTATTCCCTTATTTGAAATTAAAAAAGCATAACTGTTTTCGTAGGGTTTTATGTCATTAATGGTTTGCTGAAAATGCTCTAATGAAATATCAACTCCCACAATACCAATATATTCCTTCTGATTTATAATGGGAGAAATAAAACTTGTCATCAGAATTTCATCTTCTTTTTTGCCGGTGAAAGAATAGAAATAGGGCTCTTCGGCGCTTTCTTTTTTTTCTGCTTTTATTCGCATATAATCTCCGGAATCGCCATCAGTATTTCTTAATTCATTAGAGTTAATTATTTTGCCGTTATCTCGCCAGTAGTTTTCCATATACCGCCCATAAGGAAGCTTCCAGGCCGAATCGATAACAGAAAGTTCCCAACTATCCCAAAGGGCATAAAATTGCGGGTTTTCATTAAAAACTCCCAGGTATAAACTTTTGACAATAGATTGCCTTTTCCCTTTCGGAAATTTTCGAAAATTGGAAAACGATTGGGCTAAGGTGCGAACCGTAACCATATCCTTGTTAAAATCACCCTGGGCAACATTGGCTTTTTCTGCCACAAAGGCGTTAATATAGTTTGTGGCATCGTTAAAGGTGTTTTTTTTAGTCTTAATCCAGATAATGGAAATGGAAACGGCATAAATGAACAAAACCGTGCTTAAAATATATAGCAGTAGTTTTGAACGAATCTTCATCCTGACATTCATAGGGTAAATTTTAGTGATAATATCAACAACTCTTCCCCATAAAATTATGAAATACCGCGAAAATAAAAAAAGTTTTATGCTTGATTTATAATGTTATAAATGCATTTTAATTGTTGTGATTTGTTTTGGGTGGTTTGTAGATTGCATTGTGGGTTTCAAGAATCATTTCCTTGAGAGGGACGTCTTCGGGACATTTACTCATATCAATACGTTTCATGTTTTGCTCGTCCGGAAAATTTCCCCGATACCAGTTGTCATTTGGTAAAAGCATATTATATCGGTATTTCGCAAAATCCTTCATATCGAATGCTTTTAGTAGCAATCGGAACCTGAGGGTTTCGGGAATATTAATACCCGAGGGATCGTTTTCAAAGGTATAACCATCAAAGTCATGATAAGGCACTTTTGCTTTTTCTGCCTCCAGCTTTTCAAGTATTCGATGATCATTTTCCGATAAAGGTGAAACTGCCGGAAACATGCCGTTGATTTCATCGAACGAAGCTGTAACCGGGAAGCCAAAAGTCATGGTATGAATTCCGGGGTGACTCAGGCAAAACCGCACATTCCATTGTGAAGGTGTCAATGGAGCAGTCAAATTCCTTAGTTTTTGCGGAGGATTAAAAAGTTGTCCTCCCTTATCGTTCGGCGAAATAATAAACACGCCCATATCTTTGCTGGCGGCCAGATCAATATCCGGTTTATTTCGTTGAAAAGTATAGTAATAATGCAGGTTTACAAACTCAAACAGATCCGTGTTAATGGCTTTTTTAATGGTATCAAGTTGAGCATGTGTGCTAAAACCCACATGTTTTATTACTCCCTGCTCTTTTAGTTTTATTAAGGTTTCAACTGGACCGTTGCTTTTACAGGCAATGGCCATTCGTTCAGGATTGTTCATGCCATGCCAGCCATAAAAATCGAAATAATCGGTTTTTAAGTCCTTAAGTTGTTGTTCAACCATTTTGTAGGTTTCATCGGCCGTTTCGGGAGCACCTTTGGTCATTAAATAATAGCTGTCCCTTTTGATATTGAGTTCATTGTTAAGGGCTAAACCATAAGCGGTTTCACTTTTTGTGTAACCCCAAGCTGTTTCAATATGGTTAATGCCGTGGTCAAAAGCTTTTTGAACGGTGTCAACAACCTGTTCAAGGGTATCTTTTGGAATTTCGTTCCGGGGATTGGTCCAGCCGTGTTTGTATCGCATTCCACCCAGGGTTACAACGCTTAATTTTTTTTCGGTTTTGCCAAACCGGCGATATTCCATTTTAAGCTGAAATATTTTTAAATCTTCAGGATTTAGCAGGCTTTCTGATTTAAACATGTATTTTCTTTAATATTAAAAAAAGGGTTTTAAGGAAAATAAACACAAAACTTAAAAAAATGTTAAAATCAAAAAAATTAACAATGAAAAAATACCACTTTCGTTATGCTTTTAAAACATTGCCTATGAAACAAACTTTACTTTAACCAAAAGTAAAGCAATATTGAAAGCTAAATTAATTCTACCATCGCTGACCGAGGCTAAGAGCCCGTTTTGGCGGCCCATTAAATACTCGTTATTTCCTCCAATTGGATTGGCGACATTGGCATCATTTTTCAGTTCCGACGATAACGTCGAAATAGTTGATGAACATGTTGAAACGCTTAACCTGGATGATCATCCTGATTTAGTATTGATACAGGTCTATATAACCAACGCCATTCGGGCTTATCGGATAGCTGACCGGTATCGTAGGCGAGGCTTTTTTGTAGCCCTTGGGGGCCTGCATGTTACTTCATTACCGCACGAAGCTATAAAGCATGCCGATGTCATTTTCCTCGGGCCGGCAGAACAAACCCTTCCTGCTTTTTTAAATGATTTTCGAAAGAAAAAGCCTAATCGTGTTTATCGATCAGGTTTGGGACGCACCTTGTGTAATCAACCGCCGATAAGGCGCGATTTGATCAAACGTAACAAATACCTGGTTCCAAATTCCCTGGTAATTTCACGGGGTTGTCCGCATCATTGTGATTTTTGTTATAAGGATGCATTTTTTAAAGGAGGAAAATCTTTTTATACCCAGCAACTTGATCAGATTCTGGCAGACATTGATCGCATGCCGGGAAAACACCTGTATTTTCTTGACGATCACCTGTTAGGAAATCCCAGACTGGCGACGAACTTATTTAAATCGATGCAGGGAATGAACCGGGTCTTCCAGGGAGCTGCTACGGTGCAATCCATACTAGAAGGCAATTTAATTGAACAGGCTGCTGAAGCGGGTTTACGCAGTTTGTTTGTGGGGTTTGAGACATTTTCTGAGGAAAATTTGAAGCAGAGCAATAAAATCCAAAATCTGAAAAAAAATTATGAATTGGCCGTAAAAAGGCTTAATAGCTTGGGAATAATGATTAACGGCAGTTTTGTTTTCGGATTGGATCACGATGGTCCCGATGTATTTAAGCGCACCGTTGATTGGGGAGTATCGAATAGTATAACTACTGCAACGTATCATATTTTAACCCCTTATCCGGGAACGCGGCTATTTGAAAATTTTAAGCAACAGCAGCGCATTACAACATATAATTGGGATTTATATGATACCCGGCACGTGGTTTATAAAACAAACCTTTTAAGCGCCGCCGAGCTGGAATCCGGCTATCAATGGGCATATAAAGAATTTTACAAATGGAGTAATATATACCGTTCTGCATGGAATCATCCGGGCATTTGGCACAAGCTAAAACATTTTGCCTATACCGGAGGCTGGAAAAAAATGGAGCCTTTTTGGAAATTTATCATTAATTCTGGTGCTTTAGGAGTTATGTTACCTTTCCTTGAGCTATTATTGTCGGAAATAAAACCAGCCATTCAAAGGAGCAGTATTGCAAATAATAATGAAGAAATGCAGAATTATGGAACCTGAAAACGACCCCACTTGTATAATCCCAGAAACATTGTCATTTTGAGCGAAGCGAAGAATCTTCATGTTTTAGTCGGTCAGAAGTGATTTATTAGTCCGAAAATATTATGCTCAAAAAACACAAAGCCCGTAAGGAGATAATTCTCTAAATTTATTATATTTAGTTAAAAATCAGGATTATGCTTAGGTCATTTGGTGCAATCTACCGGTTTATTTCCAGGGCATTTATAATTTTATTTGCCCTGATAATTACTGCCGGTTTTGGGTTAATCGTGCATTTTTGCCTGGCTAATCCTTTATGGTATATTCCATTTCTAATATTTGGAATTATTATTAGTATTCTGGTAGGTTCCTACATTGATGTTGTTTTGTCGGTGCCTTTTGAGCTGCCGGCAAAATTCGATCCGATACGGGATAAAGTGGCACAGGGCGGATATAATTCGCTTCAGGAGTTTCAGAGAGAAATCGCGAATTTTATGCTTGACTTTTTTAATTTTTTAGGGGCGGATATTGTAGGTGGCAAATTTCATTTTAAAGATTGTGAACCTTTATTAATGGAATGTGATCTTGACTTTAGCCAATTTAACCCAGATAGTTTCAAAAAGAACAAAAAAAGAATTAATGCCAACCAAATTGCCTTTCATTTATCTGTACATTTAGGAAACGAAAAATTAGGATACATGATAATAATTACCAGTGGTTATGTATTACCTATTTTTTATTCCATTCTTGAAGATTTTGTGAATCATTATCTGGATGATCAGATTAAACATTTTTTGAATTAATTAAAATTTCAAAAAAAGTACGTTAACGTACACGGGGAATTAAAAAATTGTCATATATTTGCTTTCGTTAACGTACACGGGAATGAATAAAAACAACTCAAAAAGGGTGGGAATTAAAGACATAGCGGCGGAAGCAGGCGTTTCTATCGGTACGGTCGACCGTGTTTTACACAACCGGGGTGAAGTGAGTGAGGCGACTCGGGAAAAAGTTTTGAAAATTGTAGACGATTTTGGTTATACACCCAATATTTTTGCCAAATCACTTTCCTCAAAAAAAACCACCAAAATAGCCATAGTAATTCCTGATTCGAGCGATAACAATCCTTATTGGGAAAAACCGGTTAAAGGAATAAGAATGGCAAGCGAGGAATTGGTTCATTATAATACTGAAATTATATATGACTATTTTGATGCCTCAAATGAACAATCGTTCAGAAAAGTATTACAGGATGTTTCTGACAAAAACCCGGATGGAGTGGTTCTGAATCCTGTTTTTAAAGAAACAGTACATGAGTTTATTGCCGGGTTCGACGAAAGAAACATACCCTATGTTTTTATTGATATTGATCTTAAGAAAGCAAATAAATTAGCCTATTTTGGACAGGATGCGGAACAAAGCGGTAGAGTAGCGGCTAAGCTTGTCGATTTAAAATGTCCGGAGTCTCCGTCCGTATTAATTTTAAAACAATCAAAAAGCAAGATTTTTTCTCAGCATATTGAATCACGGATTGAAGGGTTTAACAACTATTTTAATAGCCGGGGCAAGAAAATCTATATTAATATGGTAGAAATCGACATCAATAATCCTGATGAACCGGATAAATCATTGGATGATGTTTTCCATAATACCAATAATTTTGATGCCGTTTTTGTTCCGAATTCAAGAGGTTTTAAATTAGGGGATTATTATGATAGAAAAGGAATTAAGACCCCATTAAATATTGGTTATGATTTAATTGACCCCAATGTAGCCCATTTAAAAAAAGGAAATCTGACTTGTTTGCTTAGTCAAAAACCAGAAGAGCAGGCTTATAAAGCAATTTGGGCTTTATTCAACAACCTGGTATCAAAAAAAGAAGTAGATCAGACAAATTATAGTGCGATAGACATAATTGTTAATGAGAATTTAGATTACTATATTAAAAACAAACAAGAGTTTTAACTATGTTAAGTTTTGATGATTTAAAAGGGAAAGTTTGCGTTATTACCGGCGGAGCCGGTGTAATTGGATCGGCTATGGCCAGAGATTTGGTTAAGGCAGGTATTATTGTGGCCATCCTCGACCGCGATGAAGAAGCTGCCTTAAAAGTGGCAGAAAAACTAAATGCAGAAAGTGAAAACGGAGGCAGGGCTGTGGGTTTTAAAGCCGATGTGCTGGACAAAGAGCAATTGTTGCAGGCCAAAAAGCTAATAAATGAAAAGCTTGGATCCATAGAATTGCTCATTAACGGGGCCGGAGGAAATTCTCCCAAAGCGACTACCCAAATTGAGAAAATTGAAAAAGAAAACCTGAATGAGTTGGAAAAGACATTCTATGGTCTTGATACGGAAGGTTTCGACTTTGTTTTTAACCTGAATTTCAAAGGAACGTTATTGCCAACCATGGTTTTTTCAACCGACATGCTTGAAAAAGGTAAAGGTGCCATTTTGAATATCTCGTCAATGAACAGTTATAA
This sequence comes from Bacteroidales bacterium, assembly GCA_046704385.1. GTDB lineage: Bacteria > Bacteroidota > Bacteroidia > Bacteroidales > SZUA-534 > GH45. The sequence goes on from JBJKSB010000041.1 coordinate 148,164, forward strand.
ACCACTGACTAAAATTCCGGCTTATTCAGCAGCAAAAGCATCAGTTAATAATTTTACAGAATGGTTAGCAGTGCATCTGGCTAAAACCGGAATCAGGGTAAATGCAATTGCTCCCGGATTTTTCCTCACTAACCAGAATCGCTTTTTATTGACAGATGAAAAAACAGGAGCTCCAACAGCCCGGGGTAAAAAAATTATCGATAGCACCCCAATGGGACGATACGGAGACGTGGAAGAACTTTCAGGAACCGTACTGTATCTGTTAAGTGATGTTTCGAAATTCGTAACAGGCATCTGCATCCCGGTTGACGGTGGCTATAGTGCTTATGGCGGGGTTTAGAGCCCTGAAGGAGCGAAAGACTTCAGCCCAGGGCAACGCCCTGTGTAGAGTATAAAATAGTGATAAAGGCGCAAGCACTAAATTTGATTTGAAATTATAAGTCGCATGCGCCGCATTGTAAAGAATCACAATTATTGCATCGAATAAAATATTTAGTGACAAGAAACCGGTAATTAAATAGTAAAGAATAGAGTTATGAATAATTCACCCTCCTAACCTCCCTCAAGGGAGGACTGTTTCAATTAGGCATTTGAGCTAAATTGAAACAGTATCCCCGAGAGCACCTCCCGAAGTAAGTTCGGGACAGGTCGTTCCGAACTTGTTTCGGAAGGATTATAGGAGTGAAAATACCGGAATTAGCATACGAAAACAAGAAACAAGAAAAGAAACATGGAACTAAAACAAAATTGCAAATATTCCCTCCTGGTGCCAACAAGCATGGGAATTCGCATAACACCCGAAAATGGTCAGCCGGTTCATGCCAGCGACACCTATAAAATGTATGCCACCAGTGCCGAAACCAATGTGGCCAGCATCTCATCCTATCTGGGTTTGCCCGTAAAAGTTTTAACATCTTTTGTTAAAGGCAGTCCGATTGCCCAGTTTATAAAAGGCAACCTTAAATCGCGCAATATGGATTATGAAGGTCCGGAAGTGGCACAGAGTGATCCCTGGGGATACCGTCACCAGATCAACATTGCCGATAGTGGCTACGGTTCCCGCGGACCGAGGGTTTGGAACGACCGTGCCGGGGAGGTGGGACGCACTTTGAATGTTAAAGATTTTGACCTGGAACGAATTTTTGGACAGGAAGGGGTTCAAGTGGTTCACCTGTCAGGATTGATTGGAGCTCTGTCGCAGGATACCAGTAAATTCTGCCTTGAAATTGCCCGAGCAGCAAAAAAACACGGAACCCGCATATCTTTTGATTTAAATTACAGGGCTTCGTTTTGGAAAGGACGCGAAATGGAATTACACGAGATATTTACTGAAATAGCTTCGGTTTCGGATATCTTAATCGGAAACGAAGAAGATTTTCAGCTTTGCCTCGGAATTAAAGGACCCGAAGCCGGAGGAAAAGACATTGAAGCCGAAATTGACGGATTTAAAGCCATGATTGGCCGAGTAAAAGAATCATTCCCCAATGCATCCGTTTTTGCAACAACTTTGCGTGAAGTTGTAAGTGTAAACGAACATTTGTGGGGAGCCATTATGCTGGCAGGAGATGAATGGCAGGTAATAAAGCCAAGGCCAATCCACGTGCTTGACCGCATCGGTGGTGGCGATGGATTTGTTGGCGGCTTATTGTACGGAATTTTAAAAAGCTGGGAACCCGAAAAATGGCCACAATTTGGCTGGGCAACAGGAGCAATGGCAACCACCTTTTTAACCGATTATGCACAGCCAGCTGACGAAGAAATGGTTTGGAGCATCTGGCAGGGTAACGCCCGCGTGAAAAGATAAGAAGTTGCAAATGACCAAAGTGACCTTAAGTGCTTAAACAGGAGTAATTTTAGGCCTTAGTTTTAAGAAAAATAAAGCCCTGAAAGGGCGAAATATTTCAGCCCGGGGCGATGCCCCGGGGTATGGTGCAAGGCACCAAAAGCGTTGCAAGCAGATTACATAAATTGAAAAAGGGCTAAACATGCAACGCAATATTAAAAATTTAATTCAATGAACGAATTAATAGATAAAGTATATGTTATACTATCAAACAGGATCAGAAACAACCAACCTTACTGCCGCCGATTTACAAAAAGGGCTTACCATTGCCCTCGATAAAATTGGCAAACGAAATAAAGTATTGGCAATTCCCCCTGATTTTACCCGGTTTCATTCCAGGGCTGGCGAATTAACTTCATACGCCTATCAGTATTATGGAGATAAGCTTAGCGATATTTTACCGGCACTGGGCACACACGTGGGAATGACCGATCAGGAAATTGATACCATGTTTAAAGGGGTACCCAAAAATATTTTCCGGGTTCACGATTGGAGGAATGATGTGGTGACTGTCGGAACAGTTCCTGGCAAAGTAGTTTCAGAACTAACCAACGGAAAGTTGGATTATGAATGGCCGGCCCAGGTAAATAAACTGATTTGGGAAGGCGGCCACGATTTAATTCTTTCACTGGGGCAGGTGGTTCCTCACGAGGTAATAGGTATGGCCAATTACAACAAAAATATTTTTGTAGGAACCGGTGGTTCTGAAGGTATCAATAAAAGCCATTTTGTTGGGGCCGTTTATGGAATGGAGAATGTGATGGGTCGCGCGATTAATCCGGTTCGTAGCCTGTTAAATTATGCTTCGGATAATTTTACCAATAAGTTGCCCATTGTATATGTGCACACCGTGGTTGGACGCGATGCTGAGACAGGTAAGCTGGCTACCCGAGGACTTTTTATTGGTGATGATATTGAGGTTTTTACCAAAGCGGCTGAATTATCGCTAAAGGTAAACTTCACCATGATGGACAAACCTATCAAAAAAGCAGTGGTTTATCTTGATCCCTCGGAATTCAGAAGTACCTGGCTGGGAAACAAGAGTATATACAGGACACGAATGGCAATGGCTGATGAAGGCGAACTTATTGTATTAGCCCCTGCGTTAAAAGAATTTGGCGAAGACAAAGAAATTGACCGATTAATTCGCAAGTACGGATATTGCGGAACTCCTAAAACGCTGGAAAGTTTAAAGTCGGATCCTGATCTGGCCAACAATTTAAGTGCAGCAGCGCATTTAATTCACGGTAGTTCCGAAGGGCGTTTTTCAATTACATATTGCCCGGGACATCTGACAAAGGAGGAAATTGAATCTGTTAATTTCAAGTATGCCGATTTAAGCGAGATGATGAAAAAATACAATCCGGAAACACTAACAGATGGATACAATACATTACCAGATGGAGAAGAGATTTTCTTTATCTCAAATCCTGCTATCGGTTTATGGGCATACAAAGAAAGATTCAAATAAAATTATGGATATTTTTCTGGGACACGAGGGTCAAAATAAGTGAAAATAAACGCATAAAATGTCAGCACTAACTTTAAAACAAAGGTTTTTTCCCTCTCTGAGGGAAAATCCCGATAGGGAAAAGGGTGATAAAAAAAGACATGTTTAAAACTAAATGGGGCATATTAGGTTGTGGCGATGTCACTGAAGTTAAAAGCGGACCCGCTTTTAACCTGGTTCCCGGTTCGGAACTGGTGGCCGTGATGCGTCGCGACGCGGCTAAGGCCGAAGATTATGCCGGGCGTCACCACGTACCGAAATGGTATAGTGAGGCCGATCATTTAATTAATGATCCTGAGGTAAATGCCATTTATGTCGCAACTCCTCCATACGCACACGCCGAATTAACTATAAAGGCGCTCAAGGCCGGGAAACCGGTTTATGTGGAAAAGCCTATGGCCCGGAATTATCCGGAGTGTCAGCAAATGATAGATGCTTCCGAGAAATATAAAACTCCGTTGTTTACAGCGTATTATCGCAGGGCTTTACCAGGCTTTTTAAAAGTTAAGGAACTGGTTGATTCAGGAGCCATTGGAGAGGTGAGGATGGTGAATATGCAGCTCTATAAATCATTATCGAATTATGATGACAAAGATTTACCCTGGCGGGTTGATCCGGAACAGGCCGGCGGTGGTCATTTTTTCGATCTGGCATCGCATCAGCTTGATTATATTGATTTTGTATTTGGTGCAATAACCCAAGTTGAAGCAGTGGCATTGAACCAGGCCGGGAAATATAAAGCGGAAGATGTGGTTTCTGCATCCTTCATTACAGAGAAGAATATTGTGGTAAATGGTTCTTGGTGTTTTACCATCCCGGAATTTCTGGAAAAGGATACCATTGAAATTATCGGTGAAAAAGGGCAAATCAATTATTCCAGCTTTGGTTTTGTACCTGTGGAATTAGTCACCGAAAAAGGCGTGGAAAAATTTGAATTTCTCAAACCCAAACATGTCCAACAATCGATGATTCAATTGGTGGTTGACGAGTTGTTAGGAAAAGGGAAATCTCCATCAACAGGAGTTTCCGGCGCACGCACCAATTGGGTAATGGACGAAGTAGTTAAAGAATATTATAGAGCTCTGAAAGAGCGAAACTCTGATAACACAGGGTAAGTGCCCGGCGCAGCAAGGCACGCAACCCTGTGATAAAAATAAAATTTAAAATCGATGCAAGCAGAGGTTTTGAGAAAAGAAATGCAGAAACGTGCATCGAAATATTGAGCAGACAAATTGAAAAAACGATAAAAAAAATAAACAACAAAATGAAAGAAAAATCAGATATAGCAGTGGTAGGTTTGGCCGTGATGGGCGAAAACCTGATTTTGAATATGGAAAGCAAAGGCTTTACAGTTACCGCTTACAACCGGTCGACAGAAAAGGTTGAGAAGTTTGTAAACGGAAGAGCCAAAGGGAAAAACATTCGGGGAGCCTACTCTGTGGAGGAAATGGTGTCGCAATTATCAGCTCCCCGTAAAGTAATGTTGATGGTAAAAGCCGGTCAGGCTGTTGATGCCATGATTGACTCCCTGATCCCTCATCTTGAAAAAGGAGATATTATTATTGACGGAGGAAACACGCATTATCCTGATACGAACCGACGGGTAGAATATGTGGAGAGCAAGGGCCTGCGTTATATCGGAACCGGAGTTTCCGGTGGTGAGGAAGGAGCCTTATTGGGACCATCGATCATGCCGGGAGGATCACCCAGTGCATGGCCTGAGGTTAAACCGATTTTCCAAACCATCTCAGCCAAAGTTGAGGGAAATGTTCCCTGTTGCGACTGGGTGGGCGAAAATGGTGCCGGACACTTTGTAAAGATGGTTCATAATGGCATTGAGTACGGCGACATGCAGTTAATTACGGAAGCCTATCAGTTAATGAAAGTGCTGCTGGGAATGAGCACCGATGAAATGCACGAGGTGTTAAAAGAATGGAACGAAGGTGAACTGAGCAGCTACTTAATTGAAATTACCCGCGACATTTTGGCTTTTAAAGATGAAGATGGCGAACCGCTGGTTGAAAAAATTCTGGATAATGCCGGACAAAAGGGAACAGGCAAATGGACTGCCGTTAGCGCCCTTGATCAGGGAATTCCGTTGACTTTAATTGGCGAGGCAGTATTTGCACGTTGTTTATCAGCGTTGAAAGATGAAAGAGTTGAGGCGTCAAAAGCAATTAAAGCAACACAGCCAGCCTTTACCGGCGACAAAAAGCAATTTATTGATGATTTAAAAGAAGCGCTGTATGCTTCAAAACTGGTTTCGTATGCTCAGGGTTATACCCTAATGAGATCGGCTGCCGAAGAGTATGGCTGGAATCTTAATTATGGCGGCATTGCTTTAATGTGGCGTGGTGGTTGTATTATTCGTTCATCTTTCCTCGGTAAGATTAAAGAAGCCTATGATAAAAATCCTAAGTTATCGAACTTGCTGCTCGATCCTTTCTTTAAAGAAAAAGTGGAAAAAGCAGATAAAGCATGGCGCAGAGTGGTGGCAACAGCAGTAAGCAATGGCGTGTCTGTTCCAACATTGGCAAGTGCACTAACATATTTTGACGGATTCCGCAGCGATCGCTTACCGGCAAACTTATTACAGGCGCAGCGCGACTATTTTGGAGCTCATACTTATGAGCGCGTTGACAAACCCAGAGGTGAGTTTTTCCACACCAACTGGACCGGTCGGGGCGGAGATACTGCTTCGTCAACTTATAATGTGTAGTGTTTGGGGGAGCCTTTATTTGCTAATTTCTGAATACTCCAAATAAAGAATTAATATAAATTAAAATGAATAGTCAAAAATTGAAAAAGGCCTTGTTATTAAGCTTTGGGGCTGTCTCAAAAGTATTAAAATGAATATAAAGCCATAAAACCACAAAGACACCAAGAAACACAAGGCGTTAAAAATTAATACCTTACAAATTCGTGAATTTTGGTGCCTTTGTGTCTTGGTGGTAAAAAAATTACTTTTGAGACAGCCCCATCCCGACAGGGAAAAGGGTGAAAAAAGTTAAAAGTAATATATAAATGTACCCTTCTCTAGCCTAAGGCTAGATCTCCCCTAATCAGGGGAGAACGAAGAAACTTAAGTCGGTACTTTATAAACCAAAATTACTTTAATATTTTGTTGACTTGACAGCCTGCCTCAAAATTGATTTTCGGGGGCTATGCATTGGATGAGATGTGAATTAAACAGAAAATAATCACAGAATTAGAAACCATATAAAACAAGTACTATGAACAAAACGACAACAGGTGTAGGGAACTACAGGTACAGAATTCTGGCCATGTTGATTTACGCTACAACAGTAAACTACTTCGACCGAAGTATTATTGGTGTACTGTCACCCGATTTAATAGAGTGGTTTAAATGGACCAATAATGATTATGCCAACATTATGATTGCCTTTAAAGCAGCCTATGCCATTGGTATGCTTACTATGGGCGGAATTATTGACAGGTTGGGTACCAAAAAAGGATACACCATGGCAATTGGAATCTGGAGTATATTTGGAATGTTACATGCTACCGTTGGGGCAGCATTCAGCCGAATAGGATTTGCACTTGCCCGTTTTGGTTTAGGTTTTGGTGAATCTGGTCACTTTCCTGCAGCTCAAAAAACAGTGGCGGAATGGTTTCCTAAAAAAGACCGAGCATTTGCTACGGGTTTATATAATGCTGCAACCAGTATTGGAGCCATTGCTGCCCCGTTTGTAATTGGAGGGATTGTTTTTTGGACCGGTGGAGAAAGAGGTGCCGGTGTACTTAAACATTGGCAAATTCCGTTTTTAATCACTGGAGCCCTAAGCTCTATTTGGGTTTTTCTTTGGTTACGCACCTATAAAAAGCCGGGAGAACATCCAAAACTTTCGAAAGAAGAACTTGCTTATATCGAAAGCGATTCAACGGTTGAAAGCAAAGAAAAACTTCCATGGAAAGCAGTATTACCCAAAAGACAGACCTGGGCCTTTGGAGTGGCTAAAATTACCGATGCCGTATGGTGGTTTTATCTTTTCTGGGGGGCTAAATTTCTGGCAGATGAATTTGGTGTAGATATCCATCATATTGGTATTCCATTTTTAATTATGTATTTATTGGCGGATGGCGGAAGTATTGCCGGAGGTTGGATTTCTGGTGCATTCTTGCGAAAAGGATGGCATTTAAATAAAGCCCGCAAAATGACATTACTTATGTGTGCGTTAATAATTCTACCGGTCGCATTCGTGGCTATTACTAAAAACCAATGGGTTGCTGTATTATTAATTGGTGTTGGCACAGCAGGACATCAGGCCTGGTCGGCTAATATTTTCACGCTGGTAAGTGATGTATTCCCGAAAAAAGCAGTGGCTTCGGTTACGGGTATTGGTGGAATGATTGGTGCTGTTGCCGGTATTGTTGGCGACAAATTGCTTGGTAAGGTTCTTGATGCTGCCGGTAATACAGGATATTTTTATGCATTTTTGATTGCCGGCTCTATGTACTTGATTATACTGGGATTCGTGCATTTGATTATGCCAAAAATGACACCATTAAATGATAATTTAGAATTAGTAAAAGAATAAGTTGTTGAGAATACCGCCAGGCCCCAAAAAGTGAAAATTGAGTAATGAGTTTTTAAGAATTTCACGGGGCCAAAGCGGTTTTATAACGTTTTTCAGCTTATATAATAAAAACAAAACTATGGCAAAAATAAATTACGATCGTCGGCGGGCCTGTCATCCCGAAGACGTAAAAAAATATGATACAGAAAGGTTGCGAAAAGAATTTTTGGTTCAAAACCTTTTTGTAAAAGATGAAATAAATCTGAGTTACTCGCAATATGAGCGTTATATTTTGGGAGGTGTTTTCCCGGTGAATGAAACCCTTACGCTTGAACCGATTGATGCTATTAAATCGGAATATTTTTGCGAACGTCGTGAGGTGGGAGTTATTAATATTGCGGGCGAAGGTCTTGTAAAAGTTGATGGAAGGGAATACCGCCTTCAAAATAAAGAAGCCCTTTACATTGGTAGAGGATCAGTGAAGGTAAGTTTTGAAAGTGTTGATAAAGCAAATCCTGCAAAATTTTATTTCAGTTCAACACCGGCACACAAAGAATATCCTACCGCTTTGGTGAATAAAGAAAAAGCAAACATATTGAATTTAGGTAGTCTTGAAACCAGCAATGAACGTACCATTTACCAACTAATAGTTCCGGGTATTGTTGATAGCTGTCAGTTGGTAATGGGACTTACTGAATTAAAACCCGGCAGTGTTTGGAATACCATGCCGGCACATACTCACGAACGCCGGATGGAAGCCTACTTTTATTTTGAAGTTCCCGAAGGACAAACCATTTTACATTTAATGGGCGAACCCCAGGAAACACGGCATCTGTTTATGCATAACGAGGAAGCAGTATTTTCACCGGAATGGGGAATTCACTCGGCAGCCGGAACATCCAATTACTCATTCATCTGGGGGATGGGAGGTGAAAACCTTGATTATACCGATATGGATCACATTCAGCCTCACGAACTTCGATAGTACTAAATCATGCATAGTAAGATTATTTATTTATTAATTGGTTTTATAACACTCCTTTCCGGGACGGCAAAGTCGCAGGACAGGCAAAAAATGATTGCTGACGAGATGGAGGTAGTTAAAAAAGTGGCAGACAATATTGTAAACCATACCAGCTATGCATTTATTGACAAGTCAAATAATCAAAGGTACGCCTCGGTAAAGGGACTGGCTCCGGGATTGAATCTTGAGATCGAAAGTCCTTATACTACCTGGCATTACTGGAACGGATTGCTGAATTTATCGTTTTTAAGTTTGTCGGAATTTACCGGTGATAAAAAGTATGCCTCGCAGGTTGAAAAATTCTTTGAATTTGCTTTTACTAACCGCGATTATTTCAGTGATCGCATTGGCAAAGTCGACAAATGGTCGTCTCCTTTTGCACAAAGCCTTGTTTTTGAAGAGCTTGATGATTGCGGAGCTTTGGGTGCCAGCCTGGTTCAGTTTAATGAAACGCATCCTCAAAAAAATTATCAGCAATATATTGATAGTGCAGCAAACCACATAATGAAAGACCAACAACGCCTGGTAGACGGAACATTGGTAAGAGGGGGGCCGCACAAATATACTCTTTGGGGCGATGATTTATTTATGAGTGTGCCATTTATGGCTCGAATGGGAGCTGTAACAGGTGACCAACAATATTTTAACGATGCCGCACACCAGGTGATTCAGTTTAAAAAATATTTATTCAACGATAATAAGGGTCTTTATTATCATTGTTACTATTCTGATAATCACCAGAACGGGGTTGCCTTGTGGGGACGATGTAATGGCTGGATCATTATGGCTCAGGTGGAATTATTAAAGTACTTACCGGTTGATCATCCTGATAGGAATACTCTATTATCTATTTTACAAAACCAGGTAATAAATCTATCGCGCTACCAGGACAAATCAGGATTGTGGCATCAGCTACTGGATAAAAACGACTCTTATCTGGAAACATCAGCCTCTGCCATGTTTGTTTACGGGATAGCTAAAGCTATAAACAATGGCTGGCTCGATAAACGCTATGCGTCCATTGCTTTGCAGGGTTGGAAAGGACTTAAGACCAAAATTCGCGACGACGGTCAGGTTGAAGGTATCTGTGCCGGCACCTGGATACAGGATGACTTGCTGTTTTACTACAACCGGCCAACTCCTTTACAGGATATTCATGGTCTTGGTGCTATAATTATGGCAGGAGTTGAGGTAATGAAAATGCTTAAGGATGAGGAAATACAAGTGCCGAATTATTGAAAGGAGAATAATAGACGATATATAAAAGAACGAGACTTTGTTATTAAGCTTTTTTCCCTCTTTGAGGGAAACGAAGGTCATGAACACATTAAATAATAATTATGAATGTGAATAAAATCCCGACGACCTGTCCCGAACTTGTTTCGGGAGGGAAAAGGGTGATAAAAATTTATTCAAAAAACACCTCTTTCAAAAACAGGAGGAATTGTGCTAATTAAAGGAGAAAGAAAAAAGGAAGACAGTCATAAAAAACGAATAAAACATAAAATCATGATAAACGAACTATTTAATTTAACAAGTAAAGTTGCCCTGATTACGGGCGGAACTCACGGTATTGGCATGGCCATTGCAAAAACACTGGGAGCAGCAGGGGCTAAAATTTGCATTAATGACATTTCCGATGAAAAACTGGCTGAAGCCAAAGCAGAATATGCCAGGGCAGGTCTGGATGTTTATACCCTGAATTTTGATGTTACCAGCGAAGTGGCTGTTGATAAAGGCATCTCACAGATTGAATCGGAAGTAGGACCAATTGATATTCTGGTTAATAATGCAGGAATAATCAAGAGAATCCCAATATTGGATATGCCTGTGAATGATTTTAAACAGGTTATAGACATTGACCTGGTTGCCCCGCTGATTGTTTCAAAACGGGTGGTTCCGGGTATGATCGAACGTCGTCAGGGGAAAATAATAAATATGTGTTCTATGATGAGCGTTTATGGCCGTAACTCAGTATCTGCATATGCAGCAGCTAAAGGTGGGTTAAAATTGTTAACGGCAAACATGACCTGTGAATGGGCAAAATATAACATCCAGGTGAATGGCATTGGTCCTGGTTATATTGCAACTTCACAAACAGCTGCTATCCGGGAGGGAAATCATCCGTTTAACGATTTGGTAATGACCCGTACTCCGGCAGGACGTTGGGGTGAGCCTGAGGATGTGGGAAATGCAGCCTTGTTTCTGGCTTCAAAAGCAGCCGACTTTGTAAACGGCCATGTGCTTTATGTTGATGGTGGTATACTTGCAAACTTTGGATATGTTAAAGGTGAAAATGATATTTAATTTTGGATATAAAGTTTATTAATCAGGATTCACCCTCCTAACCACCCTCAAGGGAGGACTGTTTCAAATAAACTCAACTGCTGAAATGAAACAGTATCCCCTTGAGGAGATTATAGGGGTGACTCCATGAAAAATGAACAAGGAACGTGTATAGAACCCGTTTATTAAACAAAAAACAGAAAAAAAATGAAACCATTTTTAGACGATAATTTTGTATTGCAAACCGAAACAGCTGAATATCTGTATCATGAGCATGCTAAAAAGATGCCGGTTATTGACTATCACAGCCATTTAATTCCGCAGCAAATAGCAGAAAATAAAAAGTTTGAGAATATCACTCAGCCCTGGTTGTATGGTGACCATTATAAGTGGCGGGCTATGCGTACCAATGGGGTGAACGAACGCTATTGTACCGGTAATGCCTCCGATTGGGAGAAATTTGAAAAATGGGCCGAAACGGTTCCTCACACCTTGCGGAACCCCTTGTATCATTGGACTCACCTGGAGTTAAAAAGATATTTTGGTGTGGATGAACTATTAAATACGACAACGGCCAAACGAATCTACGATCGCACATCAGCCATGCTTCAGGAGGATTCCTACAGGGTAAAAGGATTGTTGAGCAAAATGAATGTGGAACTGGTATGTACTACCGACGATCCGGTTGATAACCTGGAATTTCATAAACAGATTGCCCGTGATGGTGATAAAACCCGGGTATTGCCCACCTGGCGGCCCGATAAAGCAATGGCAGTAGATAATGCTAAATCTTATAATACGTATCTCGATTTACTATCTTCTGTTTCGGGTGTGGAAATAAAAGAATTTAAAAATCTGATTGAAGCCTTACGGATCAGGCATGATTATTTTGCAGAATTGGGATGCAAACTTTCTGACCATGGTATCGAAGTGTTTTATGCGGAAGATTATACACAAGCAGAAATCAATTCTATCTTCAATAAAATAAGAGGGGGAAAAGATTTAAATGCCAATGAGGTTCTGAAGTTTAAATCAGCCATGTTATATGAGTTTGCCATATTGGATCACGAAAAAGGATGGACACAACAATTTCATTATGGGGCATTACGGAACAATAGCACCCGGCTTTTGGCCAAGTTAGGACCCGATACAGGACTTGATTCCATTGGCGATTGGACGGTTGGTGTTGAAATGTCAAAATTTTTAAATAAACTGGATACAGAAGACAAACTGGCAAAAACCATTTTATATAACCTTAATCCGGCTCACAACGAGATGGTAGCCACCATGATTGGGAATTTTCAGGATGGTTCGGTTCCTGGTAAAATACAGTTTGGATCAGGATGGTGGTTTTTGGATCAGAAAGACGGCATGGAAAAACAAATGAATGCTTTGTCTGCATTGGGTTTATTAAGCCGTTTTGTCGGAATGTTAACCGATTCCCGCAGCTTTTTAAGTTTCCCCAGACATGAATATTTCCGACGCATTCTTTGTAACTTGTTGGGCAATGATGTGGAGAATGGATTAATTCCTAATGACAAGGAATTACTCGGACAGATGGTGGAAAACATCAGTTATTATAATGCAAAAAATTATTTTAAGTTTTAAAAATGTCAGCATTAAACATAAAGCCATCTTCAGAGTGCACCTACGATTGTATTTCGCTGGGTGAAGTCATGTTAAGGCTGGATCCGGGAGAAGGAAGAATCCGGACAGCCCGCCAGTTCAGGGCATGGGAAGGTGGTGGAGAATACAATGTGTCCCGGGGTTTGCGTAAATGCTTTGGCAAAAAAACAGCCATTATTACGGCTTTAGCCGATAATGAAGTTGGAGCATTAATCGAAGATTTTATGCTTCAGGGAGGAGTGGACACCCAATTTGTTAAGTGGATGCCTTACGACGGATGTGGCCGGGAGGTTCGCAACGGACTGAATTTTACTGAAAGAGGTTTTGGCATACGTGGAGCCAAAGGGGTTTCGGATCGGGGAAACACAGCCGCCTCTCAGTTAAAACCAGGAGATATTGATTGGGAATATATTTTCGGAACGCTGGGCGTACGTTGGTTACATACCGGTGGAATTTTTGCTGCTCTTTCAAAGACTTCTGCACAAACCGTAATTGAGGCCGTAAAAATGGCAAAAAAATTTGGAACCATAGTTTCATATGACCTGAATTACAGGCCATCACTTTGGAAAGCCATTGGTGGCGAAGCCAAAGCCCGGGAAGTGAACCGGGAAATTGCAAACTATGTGGATGTTATGATAGGAAATGAAGAAGATTTTACGGCCAGTCTCGGATTAAAGGTTGAAGGCAACGATGAAAACCTTGCAGCTCTTGACATACAGGGCTACAAGAACATGATAAAATCAGCGGTAAAAGCTTTTCCTAACTTCAAAGTGATTGCAACAACATTGCGTACTGTAAAATCAGCAACTATAAATTCCTGGGGAGCCATTTGTTATGATGGGAATGAAATTTATGAAGCAACCTACCGCGAAGACCTGGAAATTTTAGACCGGGTTGGCGGAGGCGATAGTTTCGCATCCGGGCTGATTTACGGATTTCTGGAATTTAACGATGGGGCAAAAGCTGTTGAATATGGTGCCGCCCACGGGGCCCTGGCAATGACAACTCCTGGTGATACAACCATGGCAACATTGGCAGAAGTTGAGAAATTAGTAGGTGGAGGTAGCGCACGGGTGGACAGATAACAGTCAGCAGTCCTCAGTATTCAGTTCTTAGCAAATACTACTTGCTTTGAATTGCTGACTGAGGAGTGAAGATTGATTTAAACAAAATGAAAAGACAATAATAAATAGAGAACCAATAAGCTTGTAATTAACAGTAAAACAATGGCACGATTTAAACGATTACACGTACTGAATACAATCACCGAAACCGGTATCGTTCCGTTATATTATAATTCGGATACCGACCTGGTAAAAAAGGTGGTAAAAGCCTGTTATTCAGGGGGAGCCCGGGTTTTTGAGTTTACCAATCGGGGAGACTTTGCCCATGAAGTATTTGCGGAAGTCAACAAATGGTGTGCAACGGAATGTCCTGAAATGATCATGGGAGTGGGTTCGGTCGTTGATCCGGGAACAGCGGCTCTTTACATACAATTGGGGGCAAATTTCATTGTATCACCCAGTCTGAATCCCGATATGGCAAAAACATGCAATCGTAGAAAAATTGCCTGGATGCCTGGATGCGCAACACTTTCGGAAATTAACCTGGCTGAAGAGCTGGGTTGCGAAATTGTGAAGATTTTTCCCGGCAAAGAAGTGGGAGGACCGTCATTTGTCAAAGCTGTTTTGGCTCCGTGCCCATGGACCCGTATTATGCCAAGTGGGGGCGTTTCTCCCGACAGGGAAAATCTTGAAGCATGGTTCAAAGCCGGTGTTACATGTGTAGGTTTGGGTTCTCAGCTTACACCCAAAGAAGTTATTGCCAAAGGTGATTTTAAATTTATTGAAGATAAAGTGAGAGAAGCTTTAGCCTTTGTTAAAGAATTAAAAACGAATTGAAATTAGTAACCTTACAAGGGTTCAAATCCTCCAGGAGTTAAACAGAATAAAATAAGGTTTAAACAAATACATATTCCTATGAAACGAAAACTATATCTTTTAATCCTATCTGTTTTAACACTTATGTCTTGTTCAGAACACGATGAGGGCATATGGGTAAAAAATACACTCGATGAAGACTGCGTTAACGAAACAGTGAAAATTAACAAACAACAACTTAATGCTGAAAACCAGCAAAATTTTGAAAACCTTGGGGTTTTTGATGAAGAAACACAAAAGTTTCTGCTTACTCAAAAATTGGATACTAATGAGGATGGTGTTTCTGATGCCATGCTCTTTCAACCTAAAGTACCAGCCAATACTACCCGAAAATACAAATTGATGATAAACACTGACACCCAGAAGGTGGTGTCAAAAGTGTATTCACGTTTTGTACCTGAACGAACTGATGATTATGCCTGGGAGAACGACCGGGTTGCTTTTCGTACATACGGACCCCACGCTCAGCAACTGGCTGAAGCAAATGATCCGACAGGAACACTCTCAAGTGGATTGGATTGCTGGCTGAAACGGGTAGACTATCCGATTATCAATAAATGGTATAAAAAATATACTTCAGGTACAGGTACTTACCATGTTGATACGGGCGAGGGACTGGATAATTATCATGTGAATTCCAGCAGAGGTTGCGGTGGAATTGGAGTCTATGAAAATGGAAAATTATATACATCTAAAAATTTTGTGGCCTATAAAACGCGGACTAATGGACCAATTCGCACTTCGTTTAATCTTGATTATGCAAACTGGATGGCTGGAGAAAAAGCAGTGTCGGAACAAAAATTGATTAGTCTTGATCTGGGAAATAATTTAATGCGTATTGAGGAAAGGATTGCCGGAACAGATGAAATAGCGGCAGGAATAACACTACATGAAAACACGGGCACAACCTTTGAGGATACCGTAACGGGTTGTTTTTCATATTGGCAGAAACTTGACGATTCGGAATTGGGAACGGGATTGGTTATACCAGCAGCATACTATAATGGTTATACAAAAGTGGAATCTAAGGAACCTGATAAATCTCAATTGTTAGTACATCTCAAGGTAATTGATGACAAAGTTGTTTATTATTCAGGTTTTGGATGGAAAAAAAGCGGTCAATTTGCGAACCAACAAGATTGGAATAATTATTTAAAGACTGAAGCAGTGAAAATTAAAAATCCTTTGGAGGTAAGCATTTTAAGTAAGTAAATCAAAAAAATTTAAAATATCATATCATGTTAATCGAAAAATATTCATTTGGAACCGGCGATCGGTTTGGTAAGGAAGGGAAAGCTCAGCTGGCTGCAATACAAGCAATTAACAAACTTGGATTTAATGTGGTTCCGGTTTGGAATAAAAGCTACCGCGAACACAGCATTGTGAAGACAACTCAAGCAGCAGTAGCAACCGAGGCTGCGGAAGCCGTAAAGGTAAATGATTGGGATGGCAACTATTATGTAGATGCCGACCATATTGGCATGGCCATAGTAGATGAGTTTGTTGATTACAGCAATTTTTTCACAATTGATGTTGCCCATTTTATTGGTAAATCAACCTCTCCGTCTGAAAAAGAAGGCTTTGTAAAAAACTATTCCAAATATCTTGGAAAATTAAATTTTCCGGGTATTGATGAGCAGTTTGATGTGACGGAAGCCTTTTTAGAAAAAGTTGCCGACACGTATTTAAATGCCATAAATGAAGTAAAAACCATTTACGATCATCTTGTGGCTAAAAAGGGAGCCGATAATTTCATTCCTGAGGTGTCGATGGATGAATGTGAAATTGCACAATCGCCTCTTGAACTGTTTTTTATTTTAGCGGAACTGAAAAGGATTGGTGTTGAGGTACAGACTATTGCACCCAAGTTCACCGGCCTATTTGCAAAAGGTGTCGATTACATTGGAAATGTGGACCAGTTTGCCAAAGAATTTGAACAGGATGTTGCTGTAACTCAATTTGCCATTGCTAAGTTGGGATTACCTGCAAGTTTAAAACTTAGTGTACATAGTGGAAGCGATAAATTTGCCATTTATCCGGCCATGAAAAAAGCCATCGAAAAATTTGATGCCGGCTTACACGTGAAAACCGCAGGAACCACCTGGCTCGAAGAGGTGATTGGATTGGCACAGGCCGATGGCGAAGGTTTGGAGATTGCTAAAGAAATATATGCCAAATCGATGGATCGTTACGATGAATTAACCGGACCCTATGCTACGGTTTTGAACATCGAAAAGGCAAAATTGCCTTCAGTTCAGGAAGTTAAAGGTTGGAACAGTCAGCAATTTTCTGATGCGTTAACACATAACCAGTCTTGTGCCGGTTATAATTCCAGCTTCCGCCAGGTAATTCATGTGGGTTATAAAATTGCAGTTGAAATGGGAACCCGTTATTCAAGTGCTTTAGATACGTACAGAGCGGTTATTGAAAAAAATGTAACGTATAATTTATTGGAAAGGCATCTGAAATTGCTTTTTAATTGATAACTCAGGTTAATACAGAGACCCATATTATACAGTTTTCAATTCCCGCTATCAGGTGGGAATTTTTATTTAAAATATAGGCAAAACCCAAACAAGCCATAATAAGGGTTTTTAAAATAATCAAAGAATTATTTTATGACTAACTGACCTGTATTTATTCAAATCATTGTAAAAAAAATTTAAATTATGGAATTTTACTTATTATTTTGCAGAAGGTATTTGCACACAATGATCTGAAAAACAACCTTCATTTTTTGGAAAAGTTATAAAAGTTGAAACAGAGGAAGAGTTATATCGTAGATTGGATTTAGGATATTAGTGATGCAATAATATTTTAAATTAAAGAAAAACCGGGATAACTTTAAATATTAAATTTAAGAATGGATAGTTCTTTTGATTCTATAAAAATAAAAAAGGAGTATGAGGATTATTTAGGAAAGATTTTTTTGAAGAATCTAACCCTTATTTTAAGTATTAGTATTGTTATTCTTTGCTATTATATTTATTCCGATTGGAGTGTAAGACATAATTTATTAGCCATTGAAGTCCGCATACCTCCTTTAGTGCTGATAATTACTTTACTTATTATCCATTTATTGGCTCCACAAAAGCTTTATCGCTTAAAACATATACTTTACCTCTCAATTTACCTGACGCTTCAACTGATGATGTACGGCAAATGCCTGGTTCATTTACATGAAGAAGCGCTTGCCCCAAGTGTTACAGGAACAATTTTAATACTTTTTTTAATTTCGTTAGATAATAAAGAAAATACTATGATAACAGCCATTATTTATGCTGTACCCATACTTTTGTATACACTTCTGCTTATTTTAATTGGCAAACCTTCGTCTAAAGAATTCCTGGTTATGGCCGATGTTTATCCTATTGTGTTTTTGGGTTATACCGTAAACCGGATTCATAACAAACTTCGATTCAAACTTTTTGTAACAAATCATCTTTTAAATTTTGAAAAAGAAAAAACAAAAGATTTGTATGAAGAAACATTACAAATAAATGAAGAACTGAAAAGATCAGCGACTGAAGCCATCGTAATTAAAGAAGAGATTCAGGAAAAGAATGAGGAATTAAATATTAGCAATGCTACAAAAGACAAATTCCTTAGAATTATAGCCCATGATTTAAAAAATCCAATTCATGCAATTTGGGGAAGCTCTGATTTATTATTGAAAAAAGATAACATTAGTCCGGAAAAGCATCGGGAGTATCTGGTTTCAATAAATAAAACTATAAAACATACTTATCAGTTACTTGAAAATTTGCTTAACTGGGCCATGGCACAAAATAAATCCATTCTTTATAATCCGGTATTGCTTGATGCCAGCAAAGTAGTGGAAAATGAACTGAAAATGTTAAGAGAGTTAGCGGATAAAAAAGCGATAACTATTGAAAACAATATTCCAACAACCTTTAATGTTTATGCTGACCTTAGCATGTTTGAGACAATTATTCGAAACCTGGTTTCAAACGCTATAAAATATACTTTTAACAAAGGCCATATTCAAATTAATGCCAGAATGATTAATGAAGGAAGAAAAGACTACAGCGAAATAGTTGTTAGTGATGACGGAGTTGGAATGACCGGGGAAAAAACAGCAAAGCTGTTTAAAATAACTAAAAATATTTCGACCAAAGGTACCCAAAAAGAAGAAGGGACAGGGCTGGGACTGTTGCTTTGCAAAGAGTTTGTTGAGATTCACAAGGGAACCATTGAGGTTGAAAGTGCACCCGATAAAGGAAGTGTTTTCAAAGTTATACTGCCCTTTATTCCAACCAAATTAAAGGATTCCGTATAGGTACATTTCTTAAAACCTCTTCGGTTTCAGGAAAATGTCGGTACTCTTTCCATAATTCAAACCATAAATTATTTTGGTAATATTTGGCACCAAACAGCATAGCAGGTTGAGCTACCGGCCATTTTTCCCAGTACATCACGTCGGGTTTTAACGGCCAAAAGTTCTTATTTTGAATATAAGGAGCCATATATTCCAACCCTTTTTTAATGCTTTTTCCGTCAGGGGTCGAAAATTGCCACAAGTTGTGGGTTGAATCCGAAAGTATTAAACAGTTCATCACCATGGCATCGAGATTAAATAGTGAATAACCATAAGGTTTGGTACGCTCCTGTTCCAGTGGAAAACTTCCGTCGGCAGCCATCTGGTCGGGTAAAAGATGATTTATAAAACGATCACGGCAAAAGGAATAAATAGTATCGTTGCCTGTAAATTTGGCATATAATCCTACCTGCATGTTCCAACAGGTTCCGTGATTATTGGGGTGTACCATTTCATCGTGGCCGTAAGGATGTGTTATTAACCATTGTGTAAACTCCGAAAACCACTGTTTGACTTTCTTCAGGGTTACCGGGTCAATAGCATGATGCGATTCCAAAACCATGGTTGCTTCTACCACTTCCATTAAATGAATGGCATCGATAATACCAATGCCCCGCCCGGTATAGCGTCCTTTAATGGCTTGTGCATAAAGCAGGTTTGGATTCATCCGGGTACTGTCGGTGATAAACCAGGCTTGTAAATGTTTTATAATGGCGTTAGCGTATTGGGTATCGTTTGTCAGCAAATAGGCTGAAGCTAAATTGCCGGTTATCTGGCTGAACCGGAGCATGGCTTCCCGATGTGAAGTGAAGTTTTTTGGATTTGATAGTCCATCCTTTCTGATATAAGGGCCACCAGGATTTTCCGGATCAGGCCACCAATAATCGCCTTCTGAATAAAAATCGTTTTGGGTTCCGGCACTGCGATCGCATGAAAAAGCAGTAATTGTCACAGGCTTTTCATGAATGTTTTTTTGAGCCAGCAATAAAACAGAATCTTTTAAAATGACGGTTGCTTTTGCGTTTAACGACTGAGATTTCTCAACACAGGCACCCAAAATAAATGTGAGTGCAACAACTATCACGGAGTTCAGCAAAAGATATTTTTTATAAAGTTTTGTTTTGTTTAATCTGTTGAATTGAAGCAGGAGACCGGTCATAAACGTATCAAAGTATTAATCTATATTTTTTTCAATCCGAATATACAAAATAAGCCGGGTCAAACAGAACACCGGCTTATTAAAAATTTATATATCAGCTTTTTTAATTATCGGTGGGATAAGGTTGATGTACAGGCATTTTAACCGGTTGCTCATCAATTTGTTTCATCAGTACTTCTACCGCTTTCATTAACTGATTATCGGTTCCTTTGCTCATTTGTTCCGAATCAACTTCAATCTCTATATCGGGTTGAATTCCATGGTTTTCAACCACCCATTCACCTTTTTCGTTATAAATCCGATAATCGGGGGCAGTTAATCCACCACCATCAACCAGCTCAATAAACATCGAAACGCCAACCAATCCACCCCAGGAACGGGTACCAATAATTGGACCCATATGATTCCACCGGAATTCGTATGGTAATTCGTCGCCTCCCGAACCAGCATAGTGATTTGTTAAACAAACCATATGCGCCTGAACCGCCAATGCCGGAATGGTTTGATCGGCAGAATACCGGCGGGTCCAGAATCCATGAGGTTTTTTCCGTAGCCGCTGAAGGAAAATTTCAGGATCAAGGCCTCCGCTATTAAAGCGGCCATCTAAAATAATCCCGTCTTTTTTGGTTTGTGAATAAAAATATCTGGGGAAATCAATTGCTGAACCCATGTAGGTATCCGGAAGGTAAATATAGCCGATTTTACCACCCGAAGCTTTTTCAACCGCTTTTCGGTTGGCTTCCAATCCGTCTATATAACGAATTCCGGTTTCGCCTCTGGTCGGTTCAACCACAACTTCTCTGGCTCCGGTTTCTGAAGGTTTGCTGTTTACCAGCAGTGTTACCTGTTGACCGGCTAACCCAACAAAATAACTATAAATGTTTTTATCTGCTTTTACATCTTTTCCATTCACTTTAAGAAGATAATCACCTTCATTAACATTGATTCCGGGTTTAGCAAGTGGTGGAAAAATTTCGCGCGACCAGTCGCTTTCTTTGAATATTTTATCAAACTGATAACGGTTACTTCTGGCATCGGTTTTCCAATTAACCCCGAGCATTCCTATATTTACCCGGTCGGCATGACGTTGAATGTCGCCGCCCATAACATACGTATGCGATGTGTTTAATTCTCCAATTAACTCACCAATCAGGTAGGTTAAATCCTGACGGCATGAGGCCCGGTCAACCAAAGGCCTGTATTTGGATTTCATCTGGTTCCAGTCCAACCCGTGCATGCCTGGTTCATAATAATAATCACGTTCCATCCGCCAGGCTTCATTAAATATCTGTTTCCATTCCTCTTTTGGATGGTACATCATTTTCAAATTTGAAACATCAACAACTTTAGATTCTGCTCCCTTTGAATCAACCGCGATCATCGACACCTTATTTCCGTCACGGTAAATAATTTGCTTTCCATCGGCAGATAAATCGTATTGATTTACATTTTCGACCAGTTTATTCTCTTTTTTGCTGTTAATATTAAACGCATAAAGCGACATTTTATCTACAGCCCTGAATTCAAACCGGTTAAAATCCCCATCATCAGCATTTTTATAAAATACAGATGATTCATTCACCGAAAGATTCCGATAGTTTCCCCGTTTTAACGGAATAACTTCTATACGGTCGGCAATACCATCAAAATCGATGGAAACCAACACATTAGCAAAAGCTGTTTTGGCTGGTTCCGAACCGTTTTCTTCATCTTCATGCATTGGAAATAATGGTTTACCATCTTTTTTCAGGGTAATGGCATAAATGCCTGCGATTTTTTTGTATACCATCTCCCATTCTAAATCACAATAAGTTGGATCGAACTGCCGATTGGATATAAACAGAAGGTGGTTCCCGTCTTTGGTAAACACGGGGCTAAAATCGTGAAACAAGCCATTACTGACGGTTTGTGCCAATTTGTTTTCCAATGAATAAATGTAGATTTGATACATAAAATCTTTATTCATTTTCGAGTATGCCAGGAACCGGCTATCGGGTGACCAGGAGAAATCATAAATTGATTTAAGGTCGATAGATACATCTACATTTTCATTTTCTTCCCGATCAACTTTTGTGATGGCTTTTGTAGTAACATCAATATAGTACAGGGTTAGCGTTTGATCTGTAAATGCAATTTTTTTGCTGTCGGGCGACCATTTTAAGGTATGCCGGTAACCATCTTTAAAGGAGGTAAGTCTAATTGCTTCTTGCTCTCCATTGGGATTTACCAGGTAAAGATTATATTCTCCATCTTTATCCGACAAATAGGCAATCCATTTCCCATCAGGCGACCAAACGGCATCTTTATCGTGAGCTCCTGAGCTTTGGGTAAGATTCCTGGTAATGCCGTCTTTTGCAGGAACAGAAAAAATTTCGCCACGGGTTTCAACCAGGGCCCGGGTTCCTGTTGGAGAAATCCCTACGTGTTTAATTTCTGTGCTTACATCTTTCATATAAGGACGGGTTTCCTCCATATCGGGCAATACAGCTATCGGAATCCGGTGTGTTTCTTTGGTTTTCAAATCAAGACACCAGAGGTCTCCTGCCAACTCATAAACGATGTGTTTTTGATCGGCGCTGGGCCAGCGAACATCATAGTTGGTATGATTGGTTATTTTTGAAATGGTTCCGGCCTGGGTGTCATAAGCAAAAATATTTAACTCCCGGTCACGATCGGAACTGAAATAAATCTGGTTTCCTATCCACATGGGCAGCCGGTCGGTTCCGTTATAATTGCTTATATTAGTTTCCTTGTTCGTGGTGAAATCATAAATGTAAATTTCCTGGGCCATTCCACCATGATAACGTTTCCAGGTTCTGTTTTCCCTGCCTATTTTGTTGTAAGCAATTTTTGTCCCGTCGGGCGAAAAGCTTCCCTGGGCTGCGTCGTACATAATTAATTCTTTCAAACCGGTTCCATCAGGCGATATCTCAAACAATTTAATAAATCGTCGGTTGGTACTATTCCGACCCGAAGAAAAAATAATTTTATTAGTGGTGGCATTCCAACCCACAACCCGGTCATAACCCGGATGATAAGTAACCCGGGTAATATTTCCTCCATGCGTATTCATTACGTATACATCAGGGTTTCCGTCATACTCTCCTGTAAAAGCAATAAGCTTTCCATCAGGCGAAAATTTCGGATAAACTTCCTGACCGTCATTAAAAGTCAACCGAACAGCTTCTCCTCCATTTAGCGGTGCTTTCCAAATATCTTCTCCAGCCTCAAAAACTACGGTATCGCCGAACACATCGGGATGCCTGAGTAATGGATTTGCCGCCTGGCTTAAACAACTTATTACCAGAAGACTCATTAAAACGATGGTCTTTTTTATCGAACCGCGTTGTTTGGTTTTAGTTTCTTTAATTGTTTTCATTAATATGTTTTTTTAAGTTTTATATCTGATTAATCCGGTTATCCAAGAAACCAGAATGAATTAATTAGACAACAATTTTTCAGAATCATTACACAAATTACAGTTTTTTTCAAATAGCAGGGTAACGTTTTAAAATAAAGCTTGGTTCAATAAGTTGACATTTAAATAAGCTGTTGTTAGCTTTTTTAAGTTCAAAACTGGGAGTTCCACCCATGCCAACCTTTGTGAGAGTCCATAGAATCTTGTGAGTGCATACCTCGTAGGAAATTTAATTAAACTTTTTATCGGAATGACGGCTAAATATTATTTTGAGGTGCTGGGAATATCAACGGATATAATTTTCTTGTTATTCTAAGCCCCCAAGGAGCTAGAGTTAAAAATTGCATGTGTGTTTTTATCGTCAGCGCCTCAAAATAATATTAAAGATCATGAACCGGTATTTTTTAATTCTAAATGACTAAATTATGCCGTGAAAAAAACCAGGGTATGCGCAAAATTTTTCTGGCAATAGGGTTACTATACAGCTTGGTTTGTTATTCAGGTAACGACCTTATTAAAAGCTCATTGTTTGAAAATTACACCGTTTCAAACGGACTGTCAGATGAGAAAATACATTGTGTTTTTCAGGACAGTAAGGGCTGGATTTGGCTTGGCACCGATTATGGTGTTTTTAGGTTCGATGGATATCGCTTTACCGCTTTTAATCCGATGACCGAAACGGGCAATACACTTTCAAATTCCTTGATTCGAAAAATATTTGAAGACAACAAAGGTAATCTTTGGTTTGGGACAGATTTTCAGGGAATATTTAAATATGTTAGAACTGAAAATACGCTGGAACAGTTTAAGGATAAAGGATTTTCGCACAATTCGGTTTGGGATATTATTCAGGATGCAAAAGGAAACCTTTGGTTAGGTACTGAAGGGGGTTTAACTTATTTTAATACGAACACCAATGAGGTTGAATTTACCTATACAACTTCAAACTCAAAAATTTTACCAGGGAGTTGGATCAGGAAGCTTTTTATTGATAATCAAAACAAATTATGGGTGGGCTCAAACAGAGGAATTGTGGTTTTGGATGAAAACCATAATAAAGTGGAATCGTGGCTTACAGGAGACGCATATCATGAACATGAGAATGAAATATGGGAGATTTTTGAAGATAATAGCGGTGCAATATGGATTGGAACCTACCTGGGTGGGTTGCTCAAATACAACCGGAATTCCCGAAAGCTGAAACATATTATTTTGGACAAAAGGAATCCCCGTTCGGAAACGGTACGTGCCGTCATTCAGGATACCCGTGGTGACATTTGGTTTGGGACACGGGGCGGATTATATTCATTAAGTGCACAAACAAACATAATTAGTCATTATCAAAATGAGGTTGACAATAATTATAGCCTGATACATAATTCTGTATTGGATTTGCTTATCGATAAAAAAGGTGATTTATGGGTAGGTACCCGCAACGGACTTAGCTATTTAAACTTTGACAAGCAGGCTTTTGGATATTTATCGAGTAAAAGCGGTGATGAAAAAAGGCTGAGTAACGGGGAAATTTATGTTATTTGGGAAGATGAAGCCGAACAACTCTGGATTGGTACTGAAAGCGGAGGTATAAATATATTAAACAAGAATCAGGACAACATTGAATACCTTACCACCACGAATGGATTATCAAGCAATTGCATTAAAGCCATCTGTCCCGACAATAAAGGAAATGTACTGATAGGAACCTATCTGGGGGGATTAAACATGTATAATCCGGCAACCGGAAAAGTGAAAGTCTTTTTGCACGATCCCAATATCGAAAGCACCATAAGCGATAACGAAGTTTGGGCCATTTTAAATGACTCAAAAAAGCGCATTTGGGTGGGAACATCCAAAGGGCTTGATTTATTTGATGAAAACACACAGACTTTTCATCATTACAACAAATCCGATCACATTACCAATGTGTCAATGATTTACGAAACCTCAAAGGGAGAGTTATGGATCTATTCATCTGACAAGGAGAAGTTATCGGTAATTACACCATCAAAATCCCGTAGGATTTTTGATATTCAAAGCCGCGCCATTTGTGAAGATATTGACGGCAATATTTGGATGGGAACCCTGGGAAATGGACTGATTAAAATGAACGACAAAGGAGAAATAATAGAGACTTTTACTACTGCTGATGGTTTGTCGAGCAATATACTTAATGGAATTATTGATGTAAACAATGAATATTTGTGGATTAGTTCAAATAATGGAATTTCGAAGTTCAATATTGAAAAACACGACATTAAAAACTATTTTGTCACCGATGGGTTACTGAACAATAAATTCAATTATGGTGCTTTTTATAAAACCCGTAATAATAGCCTGGTTTTTGGGGGAAATAAGGGTGTCGATTTCGTGTTTTTGGATAAATTAAACCGGAATGATTATATTCCACCCATTGTGATAACCGGATTCAGGGTTTTTAACAAAGAAATTAATGTTTCACCCACCGGAACCTCAGGTCTTTTAACAAACCTCATTTCTGAAACAAAATCGATTGTTCTTAATTATAACCAGAACATGATATCGTTTGATTTTGCAGCCCTAAACTATGCCAACAGCAAGAAAAACAAGTACAAGTACAAACTTGAAGGATTTGACAAAGACTGGAATGATATTGGAACAAACCGGTTAGCTACCTACACAAATCTTGAACACGGCGAATATAATTTTCGCGTTGTGGGTTCAAATAACGACCATGTTTATAATGAAGCGGGTGTGGAACTTGCCATTACGATTATGCCACCGTTTTGGAAAACCTGGTGGTTCAGATCACTGGCCATTCTGGTCATGTTACTTTTACTATTCCTTATTTACAGGATGATCCGAAACCGGGAAAAACTGAAACAGGAATTGATTTATGAACGACAAACTGCCCGCAAAATGCATGAAGTCGACCGATTAAAACATCAGTTTTTTATGAATATTTCCCATGAAATCCGGACACCATTATCATTGATTGTGGGGCCATTGGATAAAATAATTTCTATGGGAGTTAAAGACAAGGTGATATCAACAAACCTGCAATTGATAAAAAGAAATACCGGCAATTTAAAGAAACTGGTAAGCCAATTGCTTGATTACCGGAAGCTTGAAACTGGTAACCTGAAACTGGAACTCCAAAAAGGAAACCTGCGGGTATTCCTTGAAGAAATAGTGGATTCGTTTAGGGCTCCGGCTGATGAAAAAGGAGTTAGTGTAGAGTTTATTGCTTTTCAACCCAATGTTTTTGCCTGGTTCGACGGTGATAAAACCGAAAAAATTACCAACAATTTAATATCTAATGCACTGAAATATACTCACCCTGGCGGATCAATTACCGTGTCGCTTTCAATGGTTCTGGTTGACGACATTGACAATCCCAATCTATTAATTCCACCAATGGATACGGAGCAAATTAAGTATAAAAAGTATCTGAAAATTAAAGTGGTTGATACCGGAATTGGTATACCCAATATTGATTTACCCAGAATTTTTGATCGGTTCCGGAGGATAAATAATGTTCATGAGGATCAGGCTCAGGGTGCCGGGATAGGTTTGGCGCTTACCAAAGAACTGGTAAAACTTCACGACGGACATATTAAAGTACGAAGCAAAATTGGCATAGGATCCCGATTCTCGGTTTTCATTCCTTTTATGGAAAAAACCGATGAAATTCCGGAAAATGATGAAGCAAATTTAGACGGAGAAAAATTCGAGTTTCCTATGGGTGCTGAAAAAGAAGAAAATCCAAATCAGTTGCTGGCATTGGTAGTTGACGACAATACCGATTTAAGGGAATTCATAAAATCGCACTTTGAACCTGAATATAAAATAATTGAGGCAAAAAATGGCAAAGAAGGATGGGAACGAGCCCTTCAGGAAATTCCTGATATTATTATTGCAGATGTGATGATGCCCGTGATGAACGGCAATGAACTATGTAAAAAAATTAAGCGCGACGAACGTACTTCACATATCCCGGTTATTATGCTTTCGGCTTTGGGTTCTACGGCGAGCCAGATTGCAGGTATTGATGCCGGGGCCGACGATTATCTTACCAAACCTTTTGACGTGGGCTTACTAAAAGCAAAAACAGACAATATTTTAAGTATAAGGAAAGTAATGCGCGAAAGGTATAGTAAAGAGATGGTGTTAAAGCCCAAGGATATAATACTAAGCTCTCCCGATGAAAAATTTCTGAAAAAATTGATCAATCTGGTTGAAAAACATTTATCTAATGAAGAACTTGATGTGGAATTTTTATCGCAAAATCTTGATGTAAGTCGAACACAACTTTACCGAAAAATAAGTGCCCTGACCGACATGACACCAAAAGAGTTTGTAAAAGATTTGCGGTTAAAACGGGCTGCTCAGCTTATTTCTCAGAACAAGCTAAATATATCGGAGGTAGCCTACGATATCGGTTTTAGTGATGTATCGTATTTCAGAAAGTGCTTTAGAGAAAAGTTTGGGGTAAGTGCATCTGAATATAAACATCAGCATAAGGAGGAATAAAGAAAAGAATTATAGACCATTCTTGCTTTGACATAAGGCTGCGAATTATTTAAATTAATTATGAAAAGCTGCTAAAAACCGATTTTTTTCTTCCCCACCACCACCTTTTTAAACACCAATAAATCAACCGCTTAAACAGGGCGTTTAAAATTTTATTCCTCCTTTTTTGGTACAAAATTGCCCGGTATTGGAACATCAGCTCCCTGTTTTAGGAATTTCATTTCAAACGATTGCATAATCTTCTTGGTAATTTTATCCGAATCATTGAATTGGTATGGACACAACAGAAAAACGAATAAAAAACTTGAAGTATTTTATCGTGCTTGGCATTATGGCTTTCATATTATTATTAGTAGTGATAGTTAAAATTATTTTTTAAACACAAGATAAATATGATTAAAACTTACTCAACAAACAAATTAATTAAAAAGATATCTCTATTGTCTTTTTTATTGCTTTTTGCCTGGGGAGCAGTGGCGCAAACCACGATTTCCGGAATAGTTTCCGGTCCCGATAACCAACCATTGCCCGGGGTAAATGTTATAGTAAAAGGAACCACATTGGGTACCGTTACCGATATTAATGGTAAATATTCGCTGTCGGTACCAGCAGCTGACAATATTATTGTTTTTTCGATGATGGGAATGTTAACCGAAGAGATGGACATAACCGGTAAAACCACTATTGATTTAACCATGACTGAAGACCTTATAGGATTAGATGAAGTTGTTGTGGTGGGTTATGGTACCATGAAAAAAGCAGATTTAACCGGATCAGTGGGTTCTGTTGATACAAAAACACTTGTTGAAAGAGGAACTCCTTCACTATTGGAATCCATGCAGGGAGCTGTTGCCGGGGTAAGTATTACACAAAGTGGAGGACGAAGTCAATCATCAGGCTATGATATCCAGATTCGGGGTAAATCTTCAATAAATTCAGAAGTTAAGCCTCTTTACGTAGTTGACGGAGTAATTGTCAGCGATATTGATTTTTTAAACCCACAGGATATTGAACGTGTTGATGTTTTGAAAGATGCATCTTCAACAGCCATCTATGGTTCGCGCGCTACAGCCGGGGTTGTAATGATAACTACAAAAAGCGGTAAATCATTGCAAGGAAGTACTTCGGAGCAACCAACAGTTACCTATGACGGGTACACAGGGGTAACCAAAGTTGTACGCATGCCGGATTTTATGGATGCCCAGCAGTTTTATGATTACCGGTTTCTGGACTTTATAAGTACAAATGATAAATCACCACAACCCGTTTACCGGATGACTCCGGATGCTTTTCAACAAGGGATGTTGTTTGATGGAGGTAATAAGTATGTCATGAAGGAAATGTTAAACAATGGGGAGTCGTACAACTGGCCGAGCATGATAACACAGAACGGGATTGAACAAAATCATTTTCTTACTGTAGGCGGAAGCACCGAATCAGTAAGTTATTATTTCGGTTCGGGTTACAATTCAAGCACAGGCACTTATAAAGGTGATGCTGATGATCGCTACACCATTAAAGGAAGCGTTGACTCAAAAATCAATAAATACTTTTCGGCCGGGATGAATTTTAATTTAGCCTATACCAAAACCGATTTTGCAAGCGATGATGCCATCAAAAGTGCATTTCGTGCCAACCCGTTTATGCGGCCCTATGATGCTAATGGTGATTACAATGTCAAACCAGGAAATTTCGAGGCTATGGGAACTGCTTCTAATCAGTTTTCTGATTTTTATAATCCTTTGTTATATAACGATGATGAACAGAAGCAAGATAAAATTTACCGGGTGTTGGGTAATTTATATCTGGAAGCCAAACCGATTGAAAATTTATCGTTGAAATCAACTTTTTCGCCTAACTATGGACATACAAGAGAAGGTGAATACAGAGGGGGTAAAACAGGGAATACTCCAACAGGTTTCTATACTTCAACGGAAAGTTTTGACTGGACCTGGGATAATATTATTAATTATAATCTCACCACCGGCGATCATTCAATCGGGGTTATGGGATTGTTCAGTATGAATGCTTACAACTACGAAAAATATTATCTTGAAACTACCAATCCGATAGAAGGTACAACCTGGTACAATCTGGGTTCTGGTGAAATTCAGCAATATTCTTCTGCCTATAAAGAAAACAGCCTGATTTCATATGCCATGCGTCTGAATTACAGTTACAAAGGTAAATATATGATTACCGCAACAGCACGGGCCGATGGTTCATCCCGTTTTGCTAAGGATTACAGATGGGGAACTTTCCCCTCAGCAGCTTTGGCTTGGCGTATTTCCGAAGAGGATTTTATGAGTAACGACTGGTTATCAAATCTGAAATTACGTTTAAGCTATGGTATAACGGGTAATAACTCGGGTATTGGAGATTATGCTACGCAAACAACCGGTTCAGGGCCGAATTATTATGCATTCGGTGATCAGGTTGCTTACGGGTACCACCCGAGTGGTGTGGCAAACGCTCTTTTAAGCTGGGAAACTTCATCGGAAACCAACTTTGGTTTTGATTTTGGTCTGTTTGAAGGAAGAGTAACCGGTACGGTTGATCTGTATAACAAAGATTCTAAAGATTTGCTTTACCAAAGATCACTTCCCTTGGTGTCAGGTGGAGGATCTATTACTGCTAATATTGGGAATGTCCGTAACCGGGGTTTAGAGTTATCATTAACTTCTGTAAACATCAAAACAAAAGACCTGACCTGGAAAACCTCTTTTGCCTTTTCAACGAATAAAAACGAGGTTATTAAAATTAATGGAACCAGCGATTTCATAATTGATAGTGATAACCCGATAACAGCTTCATTATTCCTGAATCAGCCGGTTAATAACATATATTCATATGTTTGGGATGGTATTGTTTCCGACCGCACTATGACAGTGCCGGATAATGCTGCCTCAGCTGTTGGAGGATTCACACCCGGCGATCAGGTTACAGAAGCTGAATATTACTATAAAATTTATGGCTGGACAGAAGGAATGCCAATAATTGAGGACCTGAACCACGACGGTTCAATAGATTCCGATAATGATAAAAAAGTTCAGGGCAGTCAGGATCCTCAATGGACTGGTAACATAAGCTCATCACTGATTTACAAAAACTGGGATTTTTCATTCTCAGTATACACAAAACAAAACTACCTGGTTTACTCAAATTTTTTGTATGAGTATTATAATTATGCTTATCGGGGATGGAATAAACTTAATATGGATTATTACATTCCTGCAGGTACCCTGGTTGATTGTGATGGTGTAACCGCAGACGGTTTATACATTAACCCGGTATACCAGGAACAAACGCATTATGGAACTATGCCATTTCCAAATTCAACTGTTGCAAACTACGGAGCAGGTTCAATCTGGTATGAAAAAGAAGTTCACAACCTGGCAGGAATTGTTGATGCCTCCTATTGGAAAGTGCGAAACATTACTCTCGGGTATACTTTCAATGAAACATTGCTTAACAAATATGGATTCAAAAACCTTCGTGTTTACGCGAATATTACCAATCCGTTCGTGTTTTCAAAATACCAGGGGTTCGATCCTGAATGGGCTGGTTCAGAAAGTCGTTACGATGGACCAAGTACTACAACGTTCCAGTTTGGGATTAATTTGAAATTCTAATCAGAAAAAGGACAAACAGATATGAAATATTATAAGCAGATGAAAAAATCAATTATTATACTAATGTTAGGTGGTCTTATAAGTTTTGTCGGACTTACAGGATGTGAAGACTTTTTAAACGCTGATAACAAATCGGCGGTCTCAGCCACTCAACAGTTTTCTACAAAAGAAAATTTCGAAACCCTGGTTAACCAGGCCTATTATACCTTGGACACCGTTTATGAAGGACCGGGTGTTTTTTGTGCTGGTACTGATTTGTATTATGGAATCCGTGCGGCAGGCGATGTTACCTTAGAGGGTTATACACTAACCTCCGATAATGCTTCGGTAAAATCATTATATACCAACCTGTTTGCTGTAGTTAATGCCGCCAATGCAGTACTGTATTATGCAGATATTTGTGAAGATTATTCCGGTAAGGAACTTCGTAAACAAGAAGCCCGGTTTATCCGTGCATATGCGTATTATTTACTTACTCAGCAATTTGGTCGGATGCCGATTATTAAAGATTACATTAATTCGGCCGAAACTTCATATCCCAGAAACACATTGGAGGAAACCTATCAATTTATGATTGATGAGTTGGTTGATTTATCTGGCAGCTCCCTTTTACCGGTTACCGATAAAACAGGTAGGGCAAGCATACAGGCAGTTAAGGCATTATTATCCAAAGTTTACCTTTCAGCAGGTTGGGATCTTGAAACGGCATTGACCAATGCCGAAGCCGGAACCTTCTCAATAAAAGGCACCAGCTATTTTACCAAAGCTGCAGCCATGGCTAAAGAGGTTGCCGATGCGGTTCCGCTTACACAGACATTTGAAGAAAAATGGTCGCCCTTTAATGAAGAAAACGACGAGGTTATTTTTGCAATTCAACTAAATAGAGCTACTTCGTTAGATATCTATACCGGAGGAAATTCGCATCAAAATGATTTTGGAACTTACCTGGGTGCGGTAACGCTGGGAATGAAGTTTGTAAATTCTGATTTAAACCCATCTGCAAAAACATTCTATTTATATGAAAAGGGAGACCAGCGTTACGATGCAACCTTTATGACCACAGTGTATAATTACTCCGGTAATGCTGATAAATGGAGTGAAGAAGGTTATTGGGCTTATTATAATGCATCGGCTGCTGATTTGGCTAATTTGGGAATTGCCTTTTATTTCCCGGCATGGTATGTTACCGATCAGGAAATTGCTGATTACCAAACCGCTAATGCCGATCGTTTTGTAAGTACGGGATATCAGAGTGTTTCTCAAATTATCCATACTGCTGATCCTGTACGTTGGATTAAATATAATACTGACGGAACCGTGGCCTCTGATGAAACCGGTGTCAACTATTTAACCGCTTTAACCCGGGTAGGTACGATTCCAACAATCAAAAAATTTGATGATCCCGAAACTTCTGTCAATGCTGCAACAAGCAATGGAGGTTATCGTGACTTTGTGCTTTTGCATATTAGTGATATCTACTTAGTGGCAGCTGAAGCTAACCTGATGGCCGGTAATGAAGGAGAAGCGCTTAATTACCTGAATAAAGTGCGGGCCAGAGCCGGTGCTTCCCAATTAGCATCATTTGATTCCTACCAGCGGTTTGATCCTAAAAAGCAACAATATGTATCCGCTGATCAACCGATCGATTTAATATTAGATGAACGGGCACGCGAATTACTGGGAGAGTACGACCGTTGGATGGATTTGCGCCGGACACGTCAATTGGTGAAATACAACCTCAATTGGAATGTCAACTTTAATATTTCTGACATGAGAGGCGCTGATGGTAATCTTAAATGGTTACGTCCTATACCGGCTGATGAAATTGGTTTAAATACCGGTATCACTTCGGCTGATCAAAATCCGGGTTATACCGCAGATACTGCAGAAAAGTAAGTTATTAAATTAAAAAAACTACGCAATGAAAACAGCTAATTTTATAATAAGTTTTTTAATGATTTCCCTGATATTATCGCTGGCATCATGTGAAGATGAATTTGAAAGAACCAGCACCCATACGGATGTTTCCGGTATGGTCGGAGGAACTTACACCGGCACAATTTCTTTAAACGATGTTGCGTCCTTCGATAATGTAACTATTACTATAGAAAAGTATGGTGCTGATACCGTTCAGGCAGTATCTGTCACAATTAAATCATCGGCTTTTAATTATAATGGAGCAGGAGGCCTCGACCTGCCAGCATTTATAGATGCAGTTAGCAAAGTAATTGTAAAAAAGCCGGTATATCTTAATGTTGCCAAAGCTAACGACGGATACTCATTTTCCTGCGCCAATTCTGAAGCAATGCGACTTAATGGTCGTTTAAACGGAAACGATTTGTTTATGCAGGTTCCTATACTGGTATTTGGTGGTCAGGCTGCATTCCATGCTAATGGTGATGATTGGATGTTTTATGGAACAAAAAATTAACCAAATAAAAATAAAATCTGTGCAGATGGAAAAGCGAAATTCTGTCTGCCTTTTTAAAATGGATAATAACAATTTTTAAGTATTAATTTAAAATCTAAAATTATGAAGAAAAGTTTACTCTTAATGGCAGTACTTATTACTGCTGTAGTGTATGTTAAAGCACAGGACCCCGTAACATGGGTGGCTGATACTTATTGTACAGACCAAGGTTTAGATGCAGATGCTATTGCTCTTCTGCCAGGAGCAACTATAGCCGTAGGAGATGTAACATTTACTGCACAGGAAGCAGATGGTGATGGCATGGGTTGGAAATATAAAACAACCACTGATCCTGATTTTGAATATAACGGCGTTACATACAAAGCAGGTCAGGTTCAGGGTCAAACCAATCCTCTTAATGGAAAACTTCTAAGAGATGGTGGCGGTTGCGCTATTGCTATGTTCACAACTACCAAAAGCGGATCTCTTGATGTAGCTTTCAAGTTTGGATACAATAAAAAATTCTGGGTTGCTGCTGTTCCCGTGGCTGATTTGGCGTTGTTGAATAAAGATGATTCTTTGGCTTGTTCCGCTTATAAGTATGAGTATGCCACCGGGCAATACTATTGGAGCGGATATCTTGATCCAATGACCACTCCTGCAGAGTATTATGATGCAGCGGCTCCAAAATATACAGAGGCTCCTGCCGATGGCGTTTTTTACACAGGTATTACACTTGATATTAAACCAGACTATGAATATTATGTATATTTCGCAGGTTCAAAAATAATGTTGTGTGGTGTAACCTTCACTGCCAGTAGTGGTGTTTCTGTAAAAGACCATATTTCAAATGCTTCTGTAGTTTCTTCTGAATATTACACGATTATCGGACAAAAATTATCTAAACCTCTAAAAGGAGGATTAAATATTGTAGTTAATACTATGTCAGACGGTACAGTTGTGACAGAAAAAAAATTCATTAGAGAATAGTTTTTTGGTTTTTTCATAAAAAGTGAGACTATCGATAAGATGGTCTCTCTTTTTATCAATTCATTTGTATGAAATTCTTCTATCCAATACTTTTAATCATATTTATTTCCTGTTTTCAGGAATTTAAAACCGTTACCGACACAACGCATTCTCTTACGGATCCATGGGGGTACAGGGACTCTGTTATACAATCGATACCCCATATTGTTTTTAACGATACCGTTTTTAATATTGTTGATTTTGGTGCTGTGGCAGGTGAAACAATCGATAACACAAAGGAGATTAATGCTGCAATTAATGCGTGTAATCAGGCAGGGGGCGGCACCGTTTTGATTCCTGAAGGAATTTGGCTCACCGGGGCCGTGGTTTTAAAAAGTAACGTTAATCTTCACTTAAGTAAAGGATCAACTTTGCTGTTTACAACTCAAAAAGAAAAATATTTACCGGTTGTCAAAACGCGTTTCGAAGGTATGGAATGTTTAAATTATTCACCTTTAATTTATGCCTTTAATTGCCAGAACATTGCTGTAACCGGACAAGGCAAGCTTGACGGGCAGGGTCAATCGTGGTGGAATTGGAAAGGTAAATGGACGGGTTCTGTTGAAATTGAAAAGGGGAATAACCCTAAAGAAGAGCAGGTTGATGATGTTCAAAAACTGACACAAATGGTTCAGGACAATGTCCCTATTGAAAACAGGATCTTTGGTGAAGGGCATTATCTGCGTCCCTGTTTCATTGAGCCAAATGAGTGTAAGAATGTACTTATTGAAGGCATTACAATTGTTCAGTCACCCATGTGGGTGATTCACCCCTTACTTTCAGAAAATATTATTGTTCGCAATGTCAAAATTGAATCTTTGGGACCCAATAATGATGGTTGTGATCCGGAATGCTGTACCAATGTTTTAATCGACAGCTGCCTGTTTAATACCGGCGATGATTGTATTGCGATAAAATCCGGGCGGAACAACGATGGCAGACGCATAGGAATCCCCAGTAAAAATATTGTAATTCAGAATTGTACAATGGTTGAAGGCCATGGAGGAGTGGTTATGGGAAGCGAAATTTCAGGAAATATAAGCTATGTTTTTGCTGAAAACTGTTATATGGACAGCCCCAACCTGGAACGTGCCGTTCGCATTAAATCAAACTCATTACGGGGCGGAACCGTGGAACATGTTTATGTGCGAAACATTAAAGTGGAAAAGGTACGCGAAGCCATTCTGAAAATCAATATGATTTATGGAAATGAGGAAGGTAATTATTTACCTGTTGTTTCTGATATTAATCTGGAAAATATCACCAGTCAAAAAAGCAACTACGGATTTTATATTAAAGGCCTTAAAGGCAGGCCTGTTAATGGAATTAAACTGGTGGATTGCTCATTTAACAATGTAGCCGATGGCAATTTTCAGGAAAATGCAACGAACCTGGTGGTGCAAAATGTTAAAATAAACGGAGAAGATATTAAATAGGCAAACCTTTGGATTCCGGAGGTTGAATCAAGAGAGCGCTTTCCCGTTCAGCTTGTCGCTTGCGCCAAAGCTTCTGTGCTGGAGCACTACATGGAGCTTCAATTGGATCAAACTTTTCATAGTAATGTATTAATTATTACAACCGTGAAACTGATATTTAGAATTATTGTTTGGGCATTAATAATGAACCTGTCATTTTTAATGGCTTGTTATATAACACCCGAAAACAAGATTCTGGTAAAAGTGCAAAACACGATCAATATTGAGCGTAACGGTGAATTAGTTGCAGTAAATATAAGTACAATAAAGAATTTACTTAAAGATGTTGATATTACTAAGCTGATTGTAGAAACAGACACGGTGATACCTTTTCAATTTACTGACACCAATAATGATAAAATGCCGGATCAACTCATTTTTGAGATAAACCTAAAGGCCGGCGAACAAAAAATGGTCACCATTCGAAGTTTAGCGGATCAGGAACAATTGCCTGAATTCACCAAACGTACACAGGCGGAATTATCAATAAAAAATGGAGGAACCTGGGAGTGGGTCACTAAAAAGAATGGAAATGAACAATATGAATACAAAGGAGGAACTTTTAAAAACATAAATTACCTTAAAGTTCCCGAACAACATACCGATCATTCATTCTATATCCGATATGAAGGACCCGGGTGGGAATCCGACAAGCTAGGTTATCGCCTTTACCTTGACTGGCGCAATGCGGTTGATTTATTTGGTAAAAAGGTTGATACCATGGTTTTACAAGGTGTAGGTCAGGATGGTTTTGAATCGTATCATTCTGAATGTCCCTGGGGAATGGATATCCTGAAAGTCGGAAATTCTCTGGGTATTGGCACCATTGCTTTCTGGGATGGACAGGAAGCCCAGCGTATTGCAAAAACAGACAGTGTGGAGTGTTCCATCGTTGAAAATGGAGTGCTGCAATCTTTGATTCAGACAAATTATTATGGATGGGATTATGATAAAGAATCAAAGACGGATTTAACATCAAAAATAAGTATCAATGCGGGTAGTAGATTAACATTTCAGCAAATATTTTTGAGCAGCCCTGTTGAAAATATTTGCACTGGCATTGTAAAATTAAAGGGGGGCAGGCTTTATTCCACCAAAACCTCAGATAAAAATTGGGGTTATATTGCCTCTTTTGGTGATCAAAGCCTGAACAACGATAACATGGGGATGGTCATCTTTTATAAAAACAGGCAACGGATCAAAATTACAAACGACACCTTAAGTCATGTAATTGTCTTAAAACCGGAGGGGAAAAGTCTTAGTTATTTTTATGCAGC
This sequence comes from Bacteroidales bacterium, assembly GCA_046704385.1. Taxonomy (GTDB): domain Bacteria; phylum Bacteroidota; class Bacteroidia; order Bacteroidales; family SZUA-534; genus GH45. Next base: position 186,179 of record JBJKSB010000041.1, read on the forward strand.
TACCTGGGAACAGGATCCTGATCATATTGCCGATAGTAATCAGTTTTTAAACTATGTGAATACAACGTTAATGCGATTGAACAACCCGGTTAGTATTGATGTTGATCTTTAAACGTTATTTAAATTAAAATAATGACATGAAGTATTTTTTAGGAATAGCCATAACATTTATACTTTTTGCGGCTTGTAATAGTGAAGTAAATAAATCTGATAAACAAGAAGGAACATTTAATTCAGGCATTGATTATGCACAGTGGATGGGAAACACGGTCATTAATAAATACCCTGATTTATGGAGTATTGAAGAGAGGAACCAAGCTAAGTGGGATTATACTTATGGCTTAATAAGTATGGCAATGCTTCAGCTTTATAACGAAACACAAAACATGGAATATTATAACTATGCCAAAAGGTATGCCGATAGTCTGATCGATGATAAAGGCATAATTAAAGGATACAAGAAATCAGATTACAATCTCGATAAATTGAATTCGGGTAAAATTCTATTTACACTGTACAAACAAACTCAGGATACCAGGTATAAAACCGCGATGGACTCGTTAAGAAATCAACTGACAACCCAGCCGCGCACTGAAATTGGAGGCTTTTGGCATAAAAAACGTTATCCGCACCAGATGTGGCTCGATGGAGTGTATATGGCAGCCCCTTTTTATGCAGAGTACGCCAGGGAGTTTAATCAGCCGGAATGTTTTAATGAAATTGCCGATTGGATCATTAATGTTGAGTCCGTTACGCGTGATAGTGCTACCGGACTTTTATATCATGGTTGGGATGAATCCAGGGAGCAAGCCTGGGCTAATAAAGAAACAGGTTGTTCGCCAAATTTCTGGGGACGCGGGATGGGTTGGTATGCCATGGCGTTGGTCGATGTGCTTGATTATTTTCCCTCAGATAATCCAAAATACGATACCCTAAAACAAATAATTCAGCGTACGGCCCGGGCAATAGTGAAATTTCAGGAGGAAAAATCAGGGTGTTGGTACCAGGTCCTCGACAAAGGAGACCAGGAAGGCAATTACCTTGAAGGATCAGCAACTGCAATGTTTTCGTATTTTCTTTTAAAGGGAATCAATAAAGGATATCTCGACAAAAAATTTTATCAGCCAAATGCCCTTAAAGCTTACCAGGGAATGGTGGATAACCTGATAAAAACCGATAAAGATTCAATGTTAGTTATTTCACCGGTATGTGCTGTTGCCGGATTAGGCGGTAATCCGTACCGCGATGGAAGTTACCAGTATTATATAACTACTGAAAAACGTGATAATGATCCCAAAGCAGTAGGACCTTTTATTTTAGCAGGAATCGAATATAGAAAATTAACTAAATAATATTTTAAACCAACATGAATTTAAAGAACGCAATTTTAGCAATTACTCTTATAACTTTATTTTTCTCAACACGGGCCCAAGTAATTTTTGAGGCAGAGGATGCCTTTTTTTCTTCAGGGAAAGTTGACACAAAACATGTTGGGTTTACCGGTGATGGCTTTGTAGATACTGAGAACAACTCTGGTGAATACGTTGAATGGAGCATACATAGTTTTAAACAGGTAACCGACACACTGGGATTCAGGTATTCATTAGGAAAAGATGAACACCGAACCATGCAGGTGTGGGTCAATGGAAATTTGACGGATACTATTGATTTCGACAATACCGTTTTGTTTACCACTTATGAATATAAGTATACCGTTGCTACACTGGAGGTTGGTGATAACACAGTAAAATTACTAGCCATTAATCCCAATGGGGCTCCAAATCTCGATCACATGACAGCTAAGACAGATACAAACCTGTATCTGCATATAAATTCTATTGTTAATGGTTCTGGCAGTGTTAGTCAAAATCCGCCAGGCGATTCTGTAAAATACGGCACACGTATCAAAATAACAGCGACTCCGAATTCTGGTTATAGCTTCCTCAATTGGACTGGCGACAGGTCAGGAACGAACAATACCCTGGCATTAACTCTTGACAATAATTACGCAGTTACTGCCAATTTTAGTAACAATTTACCTGCATTTCCGGGAGCTGAGGGCTTTGGAGCCCTGACAACAGGAGGCAGAGGTGGTGAAGTTATTGAGGTGACAAATTTAAATGATTCAGGAACGGGCAGCTTGCGCGATGCCATCCAAAAATCAGGTGCTCGCACCATTGTTTTTCGGGTTTCGGGTACCATCTATCTGAAATCAAGTTTGTCAATCAGTAATGGAAATTTAACCATTGCAGGGCAAACTGCACCTGGTGATGGTATTTGTTTGGCAGGCTACACGGTTAAAGTAAAGGCCGACAATGTAATTATTCGTTTTATCAGATCAAGACTGGGCGATGTAAATCTTGTGCAGGATGATGCCATGAATGGCACCAACCACAAAAATATTATCATTGACCATTGCAGCCTAAGCTGGTCGGTTGATGAAACGGGTTCATTTTACGACAACGAAAACTTTACCATGCAGTACTGTTTATTAAGCGAATCACTTTACAATTCGGTTCATGATAAGGGGCCTCACGGATATGGTGGTATCTGGGGAGGAAAAGGAGCATCGTTCCATCACAATTTGTTGGCCGATCATACCAGCCGCAACCCGCGTTTTTGCGGATCGCGCTATTCAAATCTGCCCGACAGGGAGCTAATTGATTTCAGGAATAATGCCATTTTTAACTGGGGATTTAACAGTATTTATGGGGCCGAAGGAGGCAGCTATAATCTGGTGAATAATTATTATAAATCGGGTCCGGCCACCAAATCAAGTATAAGAGACCGTATCATAAATCCCAATGCTGATGATGGTACAAACAGCCAGCCTGCAGGCGTGTGGGGAAGGTTTTATTTGAATGGAAACTATGTAGAAGGATTTGCTGATGTTTCAACGAACAACTGGTTAGGTGCCGATTATTCAGGAACCTCGGAAAGTACTATTAAATCAGATACCGAGTTTAAAGTGGCTGATATTACGACACAAGATGCCCAGGTGGCTTTCGAGCATATTCTGGCGCAGACAGGTGATATATTGCCTAAAAGAGATGTGGTGGATTCCCGGATTATTAATGAAACGGTTTCCGGAAATCCGGTCTATGGAGACACTTATGGCAATGGTATTATTGACTCACAGAAAAGCGTGGGCGGATGGCCGGAATTAAATTCAACAACCCCCCCGACAGATACCGATCACGACGGTATGCCTGATGCCTGGGAGCAGGCTAATGGTCTGGACATTAACAATCCTGATGACCGCAATGACGATGCAGATAATGATGGCTACACAAACCTGGAGGAGTATTTAAATAGTTTGGTTGATGATTATACTTATATCATCAGACCGATAAATTTCAGGGTTGAATCAAGCTCTGAAACTCAGATAAACCTTGCCTGGGATGATGTGGTGGATAACGAAACCGGCTTTTTATTGGAAAGGAAACGGCGCTCTGGTGAATTTGTTGAAATTGCGCAGCTTCAGGCAAATACATCAGGGTATACCGATAAAATTACGGAGCCCGCACTTTATACATACCGGTTAAGGGCCGTAAATAAAACCGACACTTCTTTTTATACCGATTCTGTTGTTGTTGACCTTTCTACGGGAATCAATACAAAAAAAACGGGAATAAATAATTTCAGGGTTTACCCTATTCCATTTCAAAACACGTTAGAGGTTGCATTTGAAAAGAATACAAACGAAAAAGTTCAGCTAAATTTGGTTGATATGATGGGAAAAATAATCTGGCAGCGATATTCATATACACAGAATAAATTTATTATTGACACCAAAAACATAAATGATGGTATTTACCTGCTTCAGGTATCTACACCGACAGATTATTTTATTAATAAGATTGTTAAATCGGCAAACTAACTTTATGTCATGCTTGAACGCCCTGTTATACTAAACATAATCGGGGTGCGACTTTGAGTCGCGTCCCGATTAGATGTAGAATATTGCGATAGAAAAAGCTTAACCTGACACTAACCGTTTGTTCTTAAATACCAGAATTATAAAAAGCAATCTTTCAAACGCGGAACAAGAAATTATAAATTGAAAACAGATTATGAAAAAACATCGTAAAATACTGCTTTTTGGTCTTTTAATTGCCTTAATTGCCTGTAAGAAACATACCCCGGTACTTTATATGATTGGTGATTCAACCATGGCCAACAAAGAAAAACTTTATTTGCCCGAACGGGGATGGGGGCAGCTTTTCCCGCAATTATTTATCGATAGTTTTGTGATTGAAAATCATGCTAAAAATGGACGGAGTACACGCTCGTTTATTTATGAAGGGCGATGGGATTCAGTGTATGCAAAATTGCAGCCTGGCGATTTTGTCATCATACAGTTCGGCCATAATGATGAGAGCGAACAAAAGACAGAGCGCTATGCCACGAAAAAGGAATACGAGTACAATTTGCGAAAGTTTGTCCGGGAAACGCGGGCCAAAAAAGCAAATCCGATTTTGGCAACTCCAATCGTACGCAGGCGTTTCGACGAAAATGGTCAATTTTACGATACGCATGGCGATTATCCGGATATTGTTCGTAAAATAGCTGCAGATTCAAATGTACCTTTGTTGGAGATGCATTTAAAAAGCATGGAGATGGTTAAGAATGCAGGGCCGGAAAAATCGAAAGAAATTTATTTACATATTCCTCCAAATGTGAACGATTCATTACCTGATGGTAAAATTGATAATACACATTTCTCAGAATTCGGGGCGTTGGAAATGGCAAAAATTGCCCGTGACGAAATCAGGGAAAAAGTTCCTAATCTGGCAATCTATCTTAAAAAATGAGGAAAATTAAGTATTCAGTAGTTTTAATTTTAGTTATTTATCTTTTAAGTAGCTGTACTCCAAAAGAGTCAAAGCAATATATAAAAATCAGCTATACCAATCCGGTGCTGCATGCCGATTATTCTGATCCTGATGTTATACAATCCGGCGATAAATATTACATGACCGCTTCAAGTTTTAATTGTGTGCCGGGATTACCTTTACTGGAATCGGAAAACCTGGTGGATTGGAAACTCATAAACTATGCATTACCGGAACTTTATCCTGATTCGGTCTTTTCAAAGCCGCAACATGGTAATGGAGTTTGGGCACCATCCATGCGGTTTCATAACAACAAATATTATATATTTTATGGCGATCCGGATTATGGAATTTACATGCTTTCCGCCGATTCCATTAATGGAAAATGGAGTAAACCCTGGCTGGTAAAGGCTGGCAACGGCTGGATTGACCCCTGTCCTTTGTGGGATGACGATGGCCGGGCATGGCTGGTACATGCCTGGGCAGGGAGTCGAGCCGGGATAAAAAGCACATTAATGCTTCATCAAATGAGTCCTGATGGCAAAGCTTTATTGGATAATGGAATTATTATTTTTGATGGACACGATGGTAACGCAACGGTGGAAGGCCCTAAACTATACAAACACAATGGCTATTATTATGTTTTTGCTCCCGCCGGGGGTGTGACTTTTGGATGGCAACTAGTACTACGGTCAAAAGATATTACGGGGCCATACGAGGTTCGGCAGGTACTTCATCAAGGCTCCTCACAAATTAATGGCCCACATCAGGGAGCCTGGGTTACCGGACCTGATGGAAGTTCGTGGTTTATCCATTTTCAGGATAAAGGAGCATTTGGCAGGATTGTACATCTGCAACCCATGCTGTGGAATGAAGATTGGCCTGCTATGGGCATTGATATTGATAAAGATGGAATTGGAGAGCCGGTTTTTTCAGGTGAAATTAATGCACTTAAAGACCGACCGGAGTATAATCCCGATCAATTTTCAGATGAATTTAATACTTCTGTTCTTAATCTGAACTGGCAATGGCATGCCAATCCAACGGCAAGGTATGGTGCCCCAACTGGACATTTAGGATATTTGCGTTTGAATGCTTCTCCGTTCAATGAAATTAGAAACTTGTGGGAAGCTCCTAATTTATTATTGCAGAAATTTCCTGCCGAAAACTTTTCGGCTACGACAAAATTAAATATTCATCTAAAGGAAGAAGGAGACAAAAGCGGCTTGTTAATCATGGGTTACGACTATGCCTGGATTGGCATACAGCGAAAAAACAATCAGAACCAACTGGTTTATGTTAATTGCCATGATGCTTACAAAAAAGGAACGGAACAAACCCTGTTTACACTTCCTTATGCTTTGGATTCGGTGTTTTTAAAAGTGCAGGTTGCACCCGATGCCACCTGTAAGTTTTCGTACAGTGCAGACAATAAGAGTTTTACCGCTTTTGACAAATCATTTACAGCATTGCCCGGAAAATGGATCGGGGCAAAAGTGGGTTTGTTCTGCATCGGTTCATCTACCACCAACGATGCCGGGTATGTAAATATTGACTGGTTTAGGATGCCTGTGGGAGAATAATTTTTAACATAAATAAATGATCAAGAATTGATAAAGACTCTGAAATTAAGCTTTTTTCCCTCACTGAGGGAAACGAAGTTCGTGAACGCCATAAAAAATAATTATATGTGTGAACAAAATCCCGACAACCTGTCCCGAACTTGTTTCGGGAGGGAAAAAGGTGAAAAAGAAATATATTAATTTGTACCCTTCTCCCGCCTATTGGCGGGATTACCCTAACCTGGGGAGAACGAAGACGTTGAAGCCAGTATTAAATAAAGTAAATTCAATTGATTTTTTACTAGGTTGACAGTCTGCCATGAACTTGATTTTAGGGGACGTTACTATGGAGGATGAATATCCCTAAATTCACATATTTGAAATGACAAGAATAATGTAATTGAAAAACATTAAAATAAAGAATAATGAAGAATATATTTTTAATATTAATCGCCGGAAGCCTTGGTTTATTTGCTAATGCCCAGGACACGGCTTCTGTAGTTTGGTCGCTGAATGTTAACACTGCTGATTCCTATATTTCAAGTGGTGCGGTGAATGCTACGAATCAAACTTCAAGCGATTCATACGTAATTCGCGATTATGGAGGCATGGAAACCAGCCAACGGGTATATTCATCAGGAAGCGGATTGGGATATTGGCCCAACGAAACCAGAGAAAATCTTGACAGGTATTGTGAATTCAATATATCCCCTCGGACAGGAGTTGATTTACAGCTAACAGGAATAAGCATGAGGCTTGGTAACAGTGGGGGCTCCAATGAAGTGCGGGCCAGCATTTATTATTCAACCGATAATTTTGAAACCGCAACCCGCCTTGACTCTGATATAGTTTTGCCTAGCAAGGCATTAATTCCACTTGATTACGATGTAAGAGATTCAAATATTCTGGTCAGTCTTGATAAGTCGATAACAATAAGGGTTTATCCATGGCTGGTAGGAGGGGTGGCCAGCGGTAAATATTTTAATATTGCCGATGTCAAACTTGCTGGTTTGACCACTGGTGAAGTGGTTCCTGAACTTGCGCAAGTGGAAGCAACCTGTATAACGAAAATTTCAACGCAAACAGCCTTGTTTCAAGGGAGACTAATTAACACGGGCGGTGTAACCCTCGATTCACTGGGTATTGCTTATGGCACAAATGAAACACCAGACACTTCTCAAAATATTATTCTGGTTAATCCGGTTGCAGGCGATTTTGAAGTTCCCTTGGCTGATTTAATTCCCGGCCAAATGTATTATGTTCGGGTTTTTGCGATTAATGATGCAGGAGTTGCATATAGCAACGAGCTGAGTTTTACCGCCTTATTACACCTTTCGATTCCCGGGGTAAATACCGTTGATATTTCCGATTTGAGGCCAACCGGTGCCGTGGCTCATGGCGATGTTTTTTTTGATGGCGGGCTCGAAGTAACCATGACAGGATTTTGTTACAGTCAGCAGGTTTCACCCACCATTTCAGATAGCACGGTTAATGCCGGGGAAGGATTGGGAAGTTTCAGTGCGTATCTGACTAATTTAAAGAGCAAAAAGACGTATTATGTGAGAGCATTCGCTAAAAATTCTGAAGGGGTTGGTTATGGCGATGAACTAGAATTTATCACTCCGGATTATCAACCGGAACTTAATTATACGGTAGATTTAAACGGATCGGCTGATTTTAAAACCCTACAGGAGGCTTTTGACGCAGTTCCATTGAATTATCTGGGGAATATTAATATTTATGTGAAAAAAGGAATTTACCATGAGAAAGCCTTACTGGAAAAAGGGAAGATAAATGTCCACCTGATGGGAGATGACCGCGACAGCACCATAATTACCTGGGACGACTATTCTGGCAAGGTGGTTGACGGAGTTACCCTGGGGACATCAACTTCGTATACCGTGGCTGTTGATGCCGATGATTTTATAGCTCAAAATATTACTTTTCAGAACACCTATAATGGTTCGCAGGCCGTAGCGTTAAGGGTGAAAGGCGATCGTATGATTTTCCAGCAATGCAAATTGCTTGGCTTCCAGGACACCTATTATACCTGGGGCACAGGACGTGTTTATATGCAGGATTGTTATATTGAAGGCACCGTCGATTTTATATTTGGCAGCTCTGTTGCTGTATTCAAAAACTGTGAAATTAAAAGTTTACGCAATTCCACAATAACAGCAGCATCGACTCTTGAAAATTACAGTTTTGGATACATATTTATGAATTGTAAACTAACCGCCGATAATATAACAGGAGCTTCGTTAGGACGTCCCTGGAAACCTTATGCCCAAACTGTTTTTATGAACACGGAAGAAGGCAGTCATATTTCTGCTCAGGGCTGGTTGGAATGGAGCGGAACCACCAATCATCTCACAGCCTGTTATGCCGAATATAATTGTTCTGATGAAGGGTATAAACCAGACAGCCGGGTTGCCTGGTCGCATCAGCTTACTGATGAAGAAGCGGCGGTATACACTATCGAAAATATCTTTTCGAAAAACAGTGCAGATCCGGATTATTATTATGACTGGATTCCGGTTTTTGATCCGGTTGTGGTTTCCATTTCTTCGCCGGAAGGCTCATCAGGTAATAATGTATTGCCTGTTTACCCTAATCCGTGTAACGGTGATGCTGTAATAGCCTATGAATTATCGGAATCTTCGACAGTATGTTTTACCATTTATTCCAGCGAGGGTCGTTTAATAAAGGAAGTACCGATGAAAAAGCAAAACCCCGGGAAATATGAATTAAAGCTAAATACAGCGGATTTACCTTCAGGAATATACCTTGTAAAAGCAGTTATAAATGATAGCATTTCCAGCCAGTTATTAGTCAAACCATAAATGAGAAGAAGCATGGGCAAAAGATTTTTAACGTTCGTTATTCTTTTAGGAATCAGGATTTTATATGCTGAAAATTTACCCCATAATATTGTTGTAGCAAAAGATGGCACCGGTAATTTTGCTTCGGTTTCTGAAGCTATTGAATCACTGCCCATGTATTGTTACGAAAGGGTTACCATCTTTATAAAAAATGGCACATATAATGAAAAAATAAAGATCGATCGTGATTATGTGACCCTTATTGGTGAAGATCGAGATAGTACCCGTATTGAATTTAATCAATTACGTGAAGACTGGAATAAAAACAGGGACGATATAGGACCGGCGGTAGTGAATATCTTTGCAGACAATATTATTATTAAAAATCTGACTATTGAAAATACCCAGCCACAAATCGGACCGCATGCATTTGCAATTTATGGAACGGGCACACGGACCATTTTACAAAACTGTAAGGTATTGAGCAAAGGAGGTGATACCGTTTCGTTGTGGGATTATAAAACCGGAATGTATTATCACGACAGCTGTTATTTTCAAGGCGCAGTGGATTTTGTGTGTCCGCGCGGATGGTGTTTTATTTCAAATTCAACATTTTACGAGGTGAAAAACACGGCAGCGGTATGGCATGCGGCACCAACCAATTCCAACCAGAAATTTGTTCTGGAAAATTGCGATTTCCAGGGAGCGGATAGTTTTTACCTGGCCCGGCATCATTACGATGCGCAGTTTTACTTTCTGAATTGTACCTTTCCGGCTTTAATGCGCAACAAGCCGGTGGAACATGTAATGAATATGAAAGAACCGGAGAAAAACAGGCCGTACTTATACGGCGACCGATATTATTTTCATCATTGCTCAAGAGCGGTAAGTAATTATTCCTGGTTTGCCGATAATGAAAATAGCTGGCCCAATCATACCACACCCGACAGCATTACTCCGGTATGGACATTCGATTACCAATGGAACCCAACGGATACAACCGAGTTAAAAATTGCCCGGATGGAATATGAAAATGGATCGCTTTACCTCTGGTTTAACGAATTGGTAATGGCGGTTGATGAACCGGAAATAGTATCGGCATTTGGTGTACATTTTAAGTATTTTTCCGGGAGCGGCCGCGACAGACTTGAATTTAAAAGTAACCAGGAGTTTGACAGGAATGACTTAACCAAAACGTTCAAATTAGTAAAAGGAAACATTCAGAACATTACAGCGACAGTAAATCCCCGGAAAGCAAACAGACTCATAATCCAGTAAAACCCTCTGTATTTATTTTATCTCGAATTAGGTTTTAAAAAATTATACCGAATTAAATTCATAAACTTGTACTATGTTTGGTATAAAAATGAAATATTTATTTGCATACAGTCCTTTGCGAAAGAGTCTGTTCTGCTTTAAATTACATCAGACAAAATTATATTAGGAAATTAAATCCGGGAAAGGCCATGGTCATATTTAAAACATCCACATCTCTCACACAATATTATTTTGTTGTAAAATTAAAATGAGCCAGATGCTTTTAATTATCATTAACATAATAACCCTTTTTCAGATTATTTTCTTTACTGCATTTTTATTTTTTAAAAGAAGAAATCGTTTGTCTAACAAGCTGTTAATAGGCTTTTTGATTTCTCAGGGACTTATATATATCAACAATTTAGGCTTTTTGTTTTATGATTTCTTCTACAAAAACCTGCCCCATTTGTTCTATATAGGCGAACCATTTATATTCCTTTGGGCTCCTTTCCTATACCTGTATATACGCTCATTAACTAATAGCGACTTTAAAATGAGCCGGAAACAATTGCCTCATTTTCTTCCTTTTTTTACTGCCTTTGTTTTTTTATTCATCACAGTCTATATTCATAGAGCCGAAACCAAACGACTAATTCTCCGAACCCATGATATTGGCCTGTTTTCCGACATTTGGAATTCGGTATGTCACATCCAAATCATGGTTTATGTTATTGTTTCCATTATTCATTTGAATCGTTTTGCAGTACGACTGAAAAATAATTATTCCAGCATTGAAAAAATCAACCTTTCCTGGTTAAGGGTCATATTGTACTGTTATATTGTTGCATGGGTTATAGCCTTGTCACATTTAGTCAGAAGGTGGATTCTTGTTGAGACACCTGAAATTTTCACTATAACGGTATACTTGTTCTTCCTAGCCTTTTTTAATATTATTGTATTCAAAGCGCTTACTACTCCTGAAATTTTCTTTAGTCAGAATATACCTGTAGCGGAGAAGAAAAAATCATTATCGGAGAACAAAAGAAAGCAGTACCTTGAAAAAGTGGAAAAGTACGTAATTGACAACAAGGCCTATCTTTCGCCAACCATCAGCCTGAGCGAATTGGCTGAAATGGTGGAAATTCCTCCCCGTTCCCTTTCGGAAGTATTGAATCAATCGCTGAACCAGAGTTTCTTCGATTTTATTAATAAATACAGAATTGATGAAGCAGAAAAATTGCTGTTAAGTACGGATGACGATTCAATAACTGTTTCGGAGGTTATTTGGGATGTGGGATTTAACAGTAAATCAGCGTTTTATAATGCTTTTAAAAAACACAAAGGATATTCTCCTGCCCGGTTAAAACAAATTCGTAATACAGGTTTTTAATATAATAATAGTGATCTGGTATTCATAAAATGTTTCCTTCTTTCAGCGCTGCGTAAAATTCAGGACTTGTTTCAGATATATTTTTTCTTCATTCGCTTAAAAAATTTATCAAACATTATAAAATCATGAAAAAAGTTAATGTTATTCTAATCCTTAATCTGTGTTTTTTATTTTTAGTAAATCATGCGGTTCTTAATGCACAGAACGGAGTTGTTTGGAAATTTCAAACAAAAGGGATGATTACATCATCGCCCGTTATTGCTGATGGAAAAGTTTACTTTGGTAGTGACGATTCCTGCTTATACTGCCGAAATGCCCTAACTGGTGATTCTGTCTGGAGTTACAAAACGAATACCCCTATTCTTTCAATTCCGGTTATAAGTAAAGGCATGATTTTTTTTGAGAGTGGAAATAATCTTTATGCCCTGAATGCCGAATCGGGAAATGAAATCTGGAAATTTGTTCCGGAATTTGATACTCTGGCCGGTAAAATCGATCCCTGGGATTATCACCATTCGTCGCCTTTTGTAGATGATACAATGGTATATTATGGCTGTGGCAATGGAAAAGTGTATGGTTTAGCGATAGCTGGTGGAACGGTTGCAGCACAGTATTCCACGGTAAATAATTCAGCGGTTCGCAGTACTCCATCTGTAAAAGGCGGAATACTTTATTTTGGCGACTGGCATAGTCGTTTATATGCTTTTAATTTGAAAGCAAACGATACACTCTGGACTATTATTGAAACTTCCAACCCCTTACCTTATGCGACATTTGGAGCATTTGTTACCGGATTCACTTTCTATAATGATTTGCTATTTGCCGGGGCAAGAAATAATACGGTCAGGGCTGTTGATATTAAAACCGGTAATGATGTCTGGTCCATATATGATAATTCAGGGTCGTGGATGCCGGGTGATCCGGTCATATATGATACGATTTTGTATATAGGGGGTTCAGATAACAAGTCATTTTGGGCCCTAAATGCAAATACCGGCGAGAAAATATGGACTTACCTTGCAGGGCAGAATATTTTCAGTAAACCTATTGTCTGTAAAAATTATATTTTTTTTACGAGTGGTAATGGTGGAACTTATGACCTACCTAATCCTAATAGCAGTGGATACCTGCATTTAATAAACAGGAGTACGGGTACATTAGTCAATAAATTTAGGGTAAACGGGAGTATCTTTTCATCTCCGGTAATAAGCGATGGAATAATATATTTCGGATCAAACGACAGCACATTGTATGCCATTGATTCTGCCTATCTGTTCCGGCCTATTCCCTACTTAAGTTTCCCGACACAAAAATCTGTTTTATTAGGCAAAATTTATCGCGATACAACCGTAAATATTATCTTACGAAACAAGGGTGATATTGCTGATACCTTGTTAATTGATGTTACCTGTAATAAAACGATTACTAAAAGCATATATAATATCTCAGATGAAACAATAATTATTGGAGCTCTCGACTCGTGTACCTTACAGGTAACCATTCATCCTAAAAACCTGGCACCCGATAATTATGAACTAAAAGTGAGTTTTAATTCTCATGAAATCAACTGGTTAGACCTATCAAAAAAAATTATCTTTAATATTCCAATAGCGACGTTTAAGTAACCATCCTTGGGCGGCCTTAACAGCCTGGAATTTAAATGCAATCAGGACTTTTTAGAGTAATGACCTAACAAAATCATTTGAATTAATTAATGGTAAAATTCAAAATATTATTACCATAATAAATCAGCGCTGATTGAAGAAGATACTATTTCATTAATACGCAGGTTTAAATAATTTATTCCGGAATTTGGCTAATTGTACGGAATCTGAAAGGGGTTTGTTTGTTTCCATACAAACCCTTTCCAGATTTATTGGAAAAATGGAAAACACATAATAAACGAGTCCATTTTTCCAAAATTCCAGTATTCCTCAAATACAAATTGGTTAAAATTCGCAACAATTCATTTTATAACAATTGCATTTGATAGACTCGCGTTAATTTATTTTGGTGCTATTTCCAATACCATAAAAGATCCCGGTTTTGCTTTAGGTCTCCGTTGCCCTTCGACGCGTGGTTCAAATTCTGCTGTGGGTAAAAAGATATGATGCGTTTTAGGATCGACACAAATAGTTCGTGCACCTTGTTGAGTTGGAACAGATGCAAGTACCGTAAACTGATCGCCATTTTCTTGCACAACCGTTAAAGTACCTTCGCCATTTGAACTGTAAGCTCTTCCCAACCCACCATCAAAACCGGCTCCATCAGTGTGGCCTCCAATAGGTAAGGTTGTGATAACTTTTTCTGTTTTCAGGTCGAAAACCGTCATTAATTTATTGCCGCAAACGCTAAAAAGTTTCTGGTGTTCAAAATCTGCTGCAAGTCCGCTGGGTTCTTCTCCCGGGGCTATCGACCAACTTTTCAGCACTTTCAATGCTTTTGAATCTATGCAGGTAATTAACGATTTATCTTCAATATTCACATAAACTTTTCCATGCCCATCCGCTGCCGAAAATTCGGGTTTGCCTTCGAGGGCAATGGTGGCCACCACTTTATGGGTGACGGCATCAATAACGGTTGCATCCGAACTGCGCCCATTGAAAGCAAATACTTTATTGCTGAACGGATCAAATAAAATAGCATCGGGATTGGCCCCGGTCGATTTCACCTTATCAATAACCTTATCAGTATTTAAATTAAAAACTATAATCATCGAATCTCTTCCACTCGAAATAAATCCCTGATTAAGTTTTTCGGCCAATGCAATTCCATGAACCCCGTTTAATCCGTCAATGGTTGCCGCCAACTTTCCTGATTTAGTGTCAACAATTTGAACAACGCTTCCATGCGAAACATATAAACGCCCATTGGAATCAATGGATAAATAATCCCAAAATCCATCATCTCCGGGAATACTGATTTTTTTAACGATGGAATACGAACTGGTTTCCTGTGCGGAGCTGAATAGAGCAGCCACAAGACATGCTAAAAAAAAGAATGTTTTCATTATGAATTAAATTTAATTAGATTAAGCAAGAAACCCAGGTCTTTTTAAGGACCAACTTTCGAAGTTACCTAATATTGGAATACGTTATTACCAAATTGTGATTTTTGTTGCTAAAATGTCATGTTTATATATTAATTATAAGCACCCTTTGCCCTGTCAGGCATTTCCCTCAGAGAAGGAAAATGCTAAATAACAAGACCGCATCAATTATAAATGGTCTGGATTATTTGAGACAATAAAAATTTTATTAGTTTGAATAACTTAGCAGTTCATCGATACTCCATGAATTATCAACTTTTTCCTTATACTGAACAAAAATATGTGGAGGGGCCACAGTGAAGTATAAATAATAAATGTCGGGAGCAAACCACGATTGCCATCCGCCCACCGATAAGGCAAGCACATAACACTCATAAGTTCCGGCTTTCACGGTGACAGTTTCCCGTTTTACCTCGGCCAGGTTCATGGTTAACACATCGCCATAAGCGTACATATAAGTTTTAAATGAGAGTTTTTTGTCTGGCTGGTCGAATGGAAAACCCCGAAAAGAGAAATAGTAGGCCAATGGGGAATAAATATTGGTTTCGTCAGTGGTCACTGTTTTATCGGTATTTTTTTCTGCATTATAAAAATGGACGGTGTTGCCGTTTTTTTCATACGACTGAATAACTTTCCCGGTCCGCAAATCGGTGCGCTTCTCCGAAATGGTAGTTAAATCATTGTATTTTAAAATGATATCATTGGCAAAAAAACCACCCTCATTTGCATGAACCTTATACACCTTTCCTCCGTTTTGTTCAGTCAACGAGACATCTATTTTTGAGTTAGCCCGGCCAATTGATGGATCAACCAATTCATTAATTTCAAACGATTCTTTGGCAGGAATTCCGGGGTTTTTTAAAACCGGCTGGGCGGGACTCATAAATCCAATGGAGGAAAGGGACAGAAAGAATAACAGCTTTTTAACCATGGTTTTTAATCAAAGAAACAACCTTAAAAAATAAATGTTTTCATGGGTATCAAAATTCGTGCTATAAAGAAGAAGAAAAGGTAATATGGTAAAAATAAAAAAGGCACCCAAGTTTACCCTGAATGCCTTTGTGGGCCCAGCTGGGCTCGAACCAGCGACCCCCTGATTATGAGTCAGGTGCTACTAACCAACTGAGCTATGGGCCCTAAATATTTTGTACTAACCAATATTTAGTTAATTATCCAAACCTATTAAGAACATTGCGACCCTCCCGATGTGAATCGGGATGCTACTAACCAACTGAGCTATGGGCCCTAAATATTTTGTACTAACCAAATAGTTTAAATAGTATTCTTTTTTAAGAACGTTTGAGTATAACTCAATCCCAAATTTTTGGGAGTGCAATTTTACGCAATTGTTAAATATTTCCCAAATAATTTGCCCGTTTTTTAACTCGAAACAGATTAATGAACCTTAGGCTTATCATAAAACCGAATACTTATTTTCCATTCAATGTTTTTTGTATTCTGTAAACAACGACAAAATCCCTTCCTTCGATGCCGGACAAATCCCTCTTTCTGTGATTAATCCGGAAATGAATCTCGCCGGGGTAACATCAAACCCATAGTTGGCCACCTGGGTTTGTTCGGGCATTAATAATGCATTTTGGGATTTTCCGTCTACCAGGCATTCCATTTCGCGGACTTCCTCACCACCTCGTTCCTCAATAATAATATCCTTGCCGTTTTCCAGGTCAAAATCAATGGTTGAGGAGGGCAATGCCACGTAAAAGGGAATGGAATTATCGTGTGCTGCCAGCGCTTTTAAATAGGTTCCAATTTTGTTGGCAACATCACCATTAATGGTAGTTCGGTCGCTACCCACAATAACCATATCAACCATTCCATGTTGCATCAGATGCCCACCGGTATTATCGGCAATTACCGTACACGGAACACCGGCTTTTTCAAGTTCCCAGGCAGTAAGCCGGGCCCCCTGGTTTCGGGGACGGGTTTCATCAACCCAAACATGAACCGGAATCCCTTTTGAATGTGCCTTATAAATTGGCGCAAGGGCTGTACCCCAGTCTACACAGGCCAGCCAACCGGCATTACAATGTGTTAAAAAATGAACAGGTTGCGATCTTTTTTTCTGATACAAATTTTCAATAATTGTCAATCCATTATCACCTATCAGGCTGCAATTCTCAATTTCCTGTTTTTCGGTTTTCCGGGCCAATTCAAGTGATAGCTTAGTTAATTGGGAGTTATTTGTTGTTGAAAGCAAAACAGAAGTAATTTTATCGACAACAAATTCCAGGTTTACTGCTGTTGGCCTTGCCGATTTAAGATATCGGGCCGTTTTGTTAAGAACGTCTTTTGATAAGTTTTCCGGGTTATTCTGCAGCGCCAGATAAATTCCATAAGCAGCGGTTACTCCAATCAAAGGGGCTCCCCTGACTATCATTTCTTTAATCGCCAGAAATGAATCTTCTACAGAGGTTAATTGTAGCACCTCGAACGCAAAAGGGAGCTTTCGCTGATCGATTACAAAAACTTTGTTTTCACTCTGATTATACCAAATGGACTGATAAGGTTTTTCATTTACCAACATAGACATTTTAATTTACATTCATGCAAATATATCCATTCATATCAAGCTTAGTTATTATATTTGCGCTTTAATTTTTTCAGCATGCAGGTTGATTTATCCTTATACAACACAATTATATTCGATTTTGGAGGAGTGATTTTCGATATTGATCCTGAGCGGACCCGGCATTCCTTTAATAAACTGTATGGATCAGCTTTGGTTGACCGGTTTTATCAAAATGAGGTTTTAATGAAATTCGAAAAAGGACAGATTACAGCTAATGATTTGCGAAAAGAAGTTCAAAAAATAACCGGGATCACGGTTAAGGACGAAATTTTTGACCGGGCCTGGAATGCCATGTTGATAGACTATAAACCCAAAAGAATTGAGCGAATTCAAATGTTGGGAAAAACACATAAACTATTAATGCTAAGTAATACCAATGATCTTCATTTTGCTTTTTTTTCCAATAAGTTGAAAAGAGAATACGGTGTTACTTTTTATGATTTATTTGATTCTGTGTATTTGTCGCATGAAATGGGGTTATTAAAACCAGATAAAGAAATTTACAAACAGGTTTTAATTCAGCAAAATCTTGATCCGGAACGCACCCTGTTTATTGAAGACACCAAAGAAAATGCTGAAGCAGCAAAAGTCCTTGGTATTGAGACATTGATTATTCCCCGAAACGGCAGTTTTTACGAATATTTTTTATAGTGGATTATCTCTTTTTAAAAGTTTCGGTTTTAATACCGTAGTTTAAAAAGTAATCGCCTTTGGCTAGTTTAGTGATATCAACCCGTGCAGAATAACCTTTATCGACCAGGTTGCCATAGTAATCATAAATTTCGTACAAAGTTTCCCTAGAAAAAACGATTTCAGTTGTTGGTTTAGCCGGTTCAAATGTTACGGGAGGCAGCGGCGAGCGATATCTTATCTCTGTGCTGTATCGTGGTTTTCGTGTATAATCAACTTGTTTTATGCGAAAACGGTTACTGCCTGAATGTGGATGAACCTGCAAACTGTAACTATTGGTTCCTGAAGTTCCAATACCATCAACCGTTCCAACGTTTACCCATTTATTCCATCGGAATTGTTCAACTATAAAAGGCAATGAACCACTTTCAGCAGTAGTGGTCCAGGTCAGCATACCCTCGCGGTCAATTTTCATATTAGCAGCAACAAAAGTACTTTGGGGTTTTAACACTTCCGGGTTAATAACCTTGGGCAAACAGCCGTCCTTATGTTTAATTACAATAATGAGCTTGTCTCCTTTCGAAAACTGAAAAACAGTCAAATCAATTTCAAATGCACTTGAGTTTATTTCATCGGTAGTAAGCTGGCCGTTTACAGTGACTTCGTACACACAAAAACCTACGCCAGATGAAGCAAACGGGTTCATAACATAAATGTTCTTGCCCTGATACACTCCTTTAAGCACAATTTCGCCCGATGCAAATACTTGAAAGCATGCAAATAAAAAAAGTACTACGGTAAATACTTGTTTCATTATTAACTATTTAATTTCAAGGGCAGCAAAATACTGCATTTCAATTTTTAATCCGGTAATTTCCACAAAAATATTGAACTATGCTTAAACCATTCAAAAACCAATGAATTTGTTGAACAACCAAAACTAATATAAATATTTATTTTATAAAAATCTCTAACATTTAAACTTACATCAATTTTAAAATCACCTATCTGCTTTTATGGGGTCTGGCATGAGGGTAAATATAACTTATAATATATATAAGGCCAAAATCAAAAGGTCTTAAATTACTTTCGTTAAAGATTTATTAAATAGAAACTATTATTTACTGTATCGCGAAAAATAATTTATTACTTTGTGCTAAAATTTTTTGTTATGACATTATTGTATATTCACTGGAATGTGACACCCGAGATTTTCACTATTACTAAATGGGGTTGGGGTCCTCGGTGGTACGGATTACTTTTTGCCCTGGCTTTTGTTTTTGGCTATTATATAATGCTTAAGTTCTTTAAAAAAGAAGGAATTAAGCAGGAGGTTCTCGACACTTTAACCATGTACATGTTTTTAGGTACTTTAATTGGCGCTCGTTTAGGCCATTGTTTATTTTATGAGCCAGGCTACTATTTGCATCATCCGTTGAAAATATTTGCAGTTTGGCAGGGAGGGTTGGCCAGTCATGGCGCTGCATTAGGAATTTTAATCGCATTATATTTATTTGTCAGGAAGCAAAAAAAGCCCTACCTCTGGATACTCGATCGTATTGGTATCGTGGTGGCGTTGTCCGGATTTTTTATCCGTACAGGAAATCTGATGAACTCTGAGATTTACGGACATGCAACAACCCTTCCCTGGGGTTTTATTTTTGAACGCAATCATGAAACAGTAGCCAAGCATCCTACTCAGATTTATGAAGCACTAAGTTATCTGGCTATTTTTACGTTATTATATTTCCTTTTTGAAAAAACTAAAGTAGGTGAACGAAAAGGTTTACTTTTTGGTATCTTTTTAGTTTTGCTGTTTTCTGCCCGTTTCTTAATTGAATTTGTAAAGGAAGATCAGGTTGGATTCGAAGCAAACATGACCTTGAATATGGGGCAGTTGCTAAGTATACCGCTGGTACTGGCCGGAGTAGTTTTAATATATAATGCTATGCGAAAATCGCCGGTAAAACAATGAAAAAGGAGTTAATATTTTTGGGGTTTATTTTAGTTTTTGCGTCATGTAAAAAAGACAATATAATACCGATTATTAAACCCCAACCTTATTTACCGGCCTTTCCCGGGTCGTACTGGACTTATTCAAATGGTGACCGGACTGTTGTTCAGGATGATTATGTAGTGCATAGTTATCAGCCCGATATTAATTCGCCTGCATATACCGCCGAAAAAAGGGTACCTAAAATTGATGATAAATTTTTGTACGGATATGAAATCACGCAAAATTCCACAAACCATCCATTAAAAAAATTATTGGAAGAAACAGTGGGTTCGGCCTGGGAGGTAAATAATATCAACGGCGACGAAATAATGAGGCAAACTATTCAGGTGCTTGATACGGTCAGGCTCGAATTCACCCCGAAAGAACATGCTAAGGATTCAACTTATCGCAATGTTGTGGTAGTGGTTGAATTTATAAAACGCTTAGGGAATGCCAATTGGAATATTAAGGAATATTATGCTAAGGGTGTTGGTTTGATTAAATCAGAAATAGACAATCCTTACGATACACTTCCGGCTATCGTGGAAAAAAAGCTGGTTAGTTACAAAATTGGTGATTAAAGATGCGTTTCCCGTTTTCCTATACGGGCGAAGTAATATTTTATAAGCCTGAAGGGTTTAGCAGTGAGCTTTTTCTTAAATCTTTTTATCCACAGGCAACAATACATGATTCGGGTAACGGATTCCTGGTTTTTACCACGCCCATTACACTTTTAAAATTACCAGTTAAAGTTAAAATTTGGCTGGCTGATGATAATACCTCCATTCAATGTAATTACCAGATTTCAATGCTTGGCAATAACCTGGTAATCCTACTCGGACTTTTGTTCATGATGTTTTTTATGTATTTCCACGCTAAGTTGCCAGAGATATTATCGCCGGTATTGGCTGTATTTTATTATGTGCTGAATACGCTTAGAATTTCTTCGCATTTAAAAAAAATAATTTATAGTTATTTAGGGTTTGACAATGTGGCAGGAAAACCTGAACTGTGGCAGCAACAGATAAAGTGGATGCAGGATCAGAAAGTTTGCCCGGCTTGTGGAGAAGAACAAAACCCATATTCAGTAAAATGTGTAAATTGCGGTTTATTTTTGCATAAAAAACCCCAAAAACTGAATCAGATTAATACCAGTAATCCTTTTTTTAAGGACGTACACTATGAATTTAAAAAAGGGGGAAATGAGAAGAATAGCGGCAAACATAATTTATCCGGTTAACGGGAACCCTGTTAAAGATGCCTTTATAGAAGTTGATGACTTTGGCAGAATACTCAACATTGTAAGATACAACCAGCAGGCAGAGGAAATTGCCGGATTGGAATTTTACAGCGGAGTATTGATTCCGGGTTTTGTAAATGCGCATTGCCACCTGGAACTATCGGGTTTAAAAGGAAAAATCAATCAGGGCGACGGGCTGAATATTTTTATAAAACAAGTACAGCAACTCAGAAATCAAGACCTTGAAGATATTGACCGGATTATGCAAAAGGCCTTGCGTTACATGTGGTCACGTGGTATTAGCGGGCTTGGTGATGTCACAAATTCTCCAAAAGGATTAAACGCAAGGCAAAATGCTAAGATGCATTTGCATAATTTTGTAGAGTTGTTTAATGTAAAAGAAATGCCGGTTAAGGATATTATTCAATCGGGAAAATCAACGATTCAAATATTTGATGACGCAGGACAGGAATCTTCCATGGCACCACATTCCATGTATGGTACAAATAGTGAATTGCTTAATGAGATAGTTAATCAAAGTAAAAAAACGAAACTAACCACACTTCATTTTTTGGAAAGCCATTGGGAATCGCTGCTCGATTCTAACACTATTATCAATTATTTGAATAAGCTTAAACGTTTTAACCACATTTTACTGGTTCACAATCTGAATCTCTCAAAATCATTGTTTGATGAAATTGCCAACGATGCGGAACTGATTGATAAAATACGCTGGGTTTTATGTCCAAATTCAAACAGGTACATAAAAAACCGACAACCCGCAGTGAACGAGTTTGTCCAATGGGGCATGAGGCTTTGCCTGGGAACCGACAGCCTGGCATCAAACCATCAGCTTTCGATACTGGATGAAATGATAACAATATCAGAGGAATTTCCTGATATACCATTTGGTGAATTGTTAAAATGGGGAACCCTGAATGGTGCCGAAGCCCTGGGTATGGAAAAATATCTGGGGAGTCTGGAACCGGGTAAAACCCCGGGCGTGCTGTTACTCTCCGGTTTTGATCTTAAAAACAGCCGGCTTACTAAAAGCACAGAAGTCAGCCGGTTAGTATAACGTACAAAAGGTTTAAGGGCAGTAATGCGGGATTCCTACGCTACTCCATTCTTTTTCAAAATGTTGATGAGCGAAGGTGTATAATATGATATATAATGAGGAAACTCCTCTTTCAAATAATTATAAAGATCCAAAAACAACTCTGAGGGAGCGGAGCTTAAAAATTTTTCTTTGAATTCCTGAATGTGGGTTAAAAACTGGTCGTGCTTTTCCCGAAAATAAGAATAATCAATTTCAGGGATGCTGTTTACCAACATTTTTTCTTTCATAAGGAAATCATCTGAAAAATGGCATAACGAAAAAAATATATCGCGCCCTTTATCAGCAACCGAATTATCGGCAATACTGGTACCAATTTCATTTAATATGGCTAAAAACCGCTGATGCTGTTTATCTACTGATTTTAACCCAACGCTAAATTCATCTTTCCAGTTTATTGCTTCAATTTCCATAGTTACACCTTTTCAACGACTCAAATTTAAAATAATCCAAACCCGATCAAAATGACTTAAATCATACTTCGGGTTGTAAAATGTTGTGGTTTGGGTTTAAACATCGCAATTATGCAGGATATAAATATATTTGTAATAGATGAACAATAACGAAATAGTTTTGATAGCACCCCTGAACTGGGGGTTGGGGCATGCAACGCGCATGGTTCCGATTATTTACAATTATAGGAGCCAGGGTCATAAGGTTATTATAGCCGCTGAAGGTTTATCCATGAAACTACTGAAAAAAGAATTTCCTGATGTACAACACATTATTTTAAAAGGATTCAGGGTTCGGTATGCCCCCAGACCGTTCTTTATTTTATACCTTTTATTACAGATGCCTGTTTTTCTGGCTTCAATTATTGTTGAAAAACAAAGGATCAGGAAAATAGTAAAGGAAAAACAAATCACAACAATAATTTCAGATAACCGCTATGGGTTGAGGCATAAAAAAGTAAAAAGTATTTTAATTACACACCAGATTTTCATTAAACTTCCCCGGGCATTGAAACTTTTTGAACCCGTGTTACATTCATTTACCAGGCAGCTAATTAGCAAGTTCGATGAATGTTGGATTCCCGATTACGAAAAAATGGACGAAAGCCTTTCCGGGGAGTTGTCGCACGAAAAAAAATTGCCGGCAAATGCTAAATTTATTGGCCCGTTGTCGCGTTTTAAAAACCTGAAGTTGATGGATTACCCCTTGGATTTACCGGCATTTGATGTGGTAATTATTATTTCAGGTCCGGAGCCCAACCGAACCCGGTTTGAGAAGCAAATGGAAGCCCGGTTTGAAAAGTCTGCACAAAAAGTGCTTATGATCTGTGGAAAACCTGAAAGTAATGATGATGAAATTATCCCAAATTCTACAGGACTGGTAAAAGTAAATCATTTAAATACTGCCCAAATGGCTTTTTACCTGACCCATGCATCAAAAATTATCGCCCGAAGTGGTTATAGCACCATCATGGATTTACATTTATTGAATGTAATGGCGGAACTTATTCCAACCCCCGGCCAAACTGAGCAGGAGTACCTGGTGGAATGGTATATGAAGAAACAACAATTTTAGCAAGGAATAAAATTGATTAAGTCTTATGAAATTTCTAAACCTGTTTTTTTAACTAAATCAATTAATGGAGAATTTTCACTATTATTAAAACGATCTTTTCCAACAAGATACGGTTCAATTTTTGAATTAACTTTTCTGGTTAAACTCCAAATTTTACCGGTAATGTAATCTTCTTCATTTTCTGAGACAATCATTATATCAATATCGCTATCATCATTAGCGGTATTTGTCAAATAACTGCCATATAAATAAGCTTTATCCACAGTTATCCCTTCGGCACGTAATAAGTAAATAAATTTTTTTAATATTTCTACAACTTCGCTTTTAGCCATTGTAATAGGGTTTTAGTATTTTCTAAATATTCATTTACTTTTATTTTGTTAGGAAGCACAGGATTGTAGTCAGGGTATCTTCCCTGTAATTGGTATTTCATTAAAATTCCTAAAAAGATTTGGATTTCATCATCAAAATCCAAACCAGCTCTTTCAGATAGATAAATCAGGTTATGCGACCGAGGGGCAACATCTCTTGATATTTTGACAATGTGAGCCTTAATTGCTTTTTCAATTACCAGGTGGCAAAAAAATAATCCATGAAGAATCCGTTTTTCCCGAATCAATAAATCAGCGGTTAAAAGATCGTCCTCAGAACCCTCAATCCAATATTCTATCTGCTTATGAACGTCAATCATTTTTTGTTTTCTAAATATTCAAATTTACTAAAAACAATTAATGAAATAATTTTATCTCATGATGTCTTTTCTTTGGATGCTATTTTACTAAAAGAAAAGGTAACAATATTCAACAATTTACCCTTTAAACAACGGATCCAGACCAATAGTGCCCACCAGCTCTTTCAGGTATTCCGGGGAACTTACTTTAGTCAGTTTTTGTTTGGCAATATCAATTCGTCCGGGTATGTCCATTTCTATGACAAGGTCGGCATTATCAGGATTTGATTTAAAACTGTTCAGATAATCAATCTGTTGCGACAGGCATTTTTTATCGCGGTTTTGTTTCAGTTTCAGGCGTTCTTTGTACCAATCGCTTTTGATTACATACTCCCGGTCAAAATATTTACGCAGTTCAGGATCGCTGATTTCTCTACCTTCGTAATTACCGTAAGCCATAACATGCAACAAAATTTTCAACGGTGGAATGGCAGCTTCCACACTTTTATCTTCAAAATAAGCCAGGGCAACTTTTTGGTGAGCTTCAACAATATTGTTTATACCATCAACATAATCATCCATACCTTGTAATTCAGGTTTTAGCATGCGTTCGCTGAAAACAGCCTGAGGTTCATCAAACAGCCGGTTCATACAACGAAAAGCAAAATTTTTGTTAATGCGGTAACCTAACCGGCTTGCCAGTACTTTTTGGCTTTTATATTCAAAATCATCAATTTTTTCGAGGCAGTCGTTTTCAATGAGTTTTTTCGGGTCACGGTCCTCAGGCATCAGGCGGGCCCAAATTTCAGGTATTAAAATACTGATATCGTGGTCAAAGCGGTTTTCAGAACCAATATACCCGGCAGCAGAACTAAATCCCTGGTACTCTGTCAAAATATAGGAGAGTAAGGCATTATTCAGATCGGTTGTAGCTACCAGCATGTTAAAAGGCCCTTTGGTTAAAGCACCTTCTGATCCGGCGCCTGTGGTCGAGGGCGATTTTCCGGTCAAACTGCATATAAAATCCATAAATAATTCGGGCAATTCCTGGTAGTGAATTGGATTATACACGCTTAAGGAACGGATACCGGCTTCTTTATCTGACGGATTGTTCCTTCGGCCCGGCAATACGGCATTTACAGGATAAAATACCGGTTCATCAGCTTTCATATTCCGGTGTAAACGTACGCCCGTATCTGCTACGTAGCTTTCAAAGGTTTCTTCTTTGAACTTATTTTTTTCGAGATACCTGGGGTTTGCAGTAGGTTTACCATCCACCATGCGCGTGTGCGAGGGAGTTACAAAATATCCGTCGCGTTCACTTTCTGCAACTTTTTTAATCAGTTCTTTAACAGGATTGGTGTACTCTTCAAAACTAATGGCATCATCATATAAGTCAATAGCATTTTGCCTGGTTAACGGTTCGTAGTTGGTTAAAAAGGTGTTGCCCTGAACAATATCGAATTCAGCTTCCTTGTCATAACCTCTGATAACAGCTTCGTCTGGGCGTTGAAAGAAATAGCTTTCGCAGTTGGTAACCAGTTTTATGCTTTGGTTGGGATATTCCTTGTTCAGCGTTTTAAAGTGAGAAACCGGCAGAGTGATTGATGCCGTAATATCATCTTCCATCTGTACTTTTTGAACCGGAACAAAATCGGAACGTAGTTTATGCAGCAACCAGTTTCCATCCCCGGTAAAACCGATACGAACATTACTTGAAAGAACCAGGTTGTTGTTATAGCGCAGGGCGTGTCCCATTTTGCCATTTACAATTTCAACGCTGAATTTGTCCTTCCAGTTACTGGTCTTTTCATCGGTGCGGTACAATCGTTTAATATACAGAGCCAGGGTCCTTATGTGGAAAGGAATGCTTTTGAGAAACTCGTTATACGCATCGTTGTATTGATCAGAAGGTGTCAATAATTTTACCGCACTTCCAAGGGTGCGTTCTGGGCTCAGGAACGATCTTGATTTTTTCGCATCGGGCCTCATTTTTTTCCAACGGGTGGAGTAGTCCATATTTAACAGCAAATCAGCCTGTTTGGCATCTCTCTCCAAATCATCAATATAAAAAGCCCCGTACTTAATGGCATTTTGCATCGATTTTGAAATCTCTGATTTTCCTCCTCCTGAGACGGTGCTGGGTTTGTGACAGAATATCCCTTCGGGAGATATATCAACAATGCGCCACAGGTTTTGATTCGGGTGTTTGGTTAAGCTGAATTTATGTCCGGTTGGGTGAATATAGGTTTTTTGCGGCGATAATTTTAATCTAAAATCTTGTTTGTTGAATTTCCAGCTAATGGAACTATCGTCAATATCAAAATTGGCGAATTCAGGCACATATATAATATCAGGATACTTTTTATCGACAGCATATCCTTCCGGCTTTACTTCAATAGTATCACCCAACAGTTTTTTAACATTTTCGAAGTTATAGCCGGGTTTAAATTTCGAGGTAAAAATTTCACCGTATACTTTATCCATCATGCTTCCGCAGGAGAAAGCAATAGCACCGCCGGCATGTTCTTCTTCAACCAGTCCATAAAGATTAGCCGAATAGCTTATCTGGGTTTTAATCTCTTTTTTTGAATATCCATAATAATTGTCAGCAATCAGTGTAATTACCACGCCTCTGTTGTCGCGGCATACCAATTTGAAAGCTTCACCTTCATTATAAAGTTCGCTTTCGTTGCTCCAGCACATTCCGTCTTTACGCTGACGTGCACTTGCACTGTCGAAATGGGGCAGGCCAACATCTTTCTTTTTTAATTTGGTAAGATGCGGTGCCAGAATGATACATCCTGTATGTCCGGTCCAGTGCTCTACATCAAGGGCGGCATCGTTCATGGCCAGGTTGGGATCGCCGGCATTACCGAATATGGTTTCTACAAAATCAAGGTTGCTTACCAGGCTACCCGGGGCAAAAAACCTGATCTCCATGCTTTTTTCACTGATAACGCCTTCAACATTCGGGCAAACCACTGGCCGCATAAGCAGCGATACCATCACCTTTGCTTTTTCGGTCTGTTTTGAGGTAAAGGGCAAAATTTGCAGCTCTTCCGGCGGATATAATGCTGCGTGCATCATATGAGCAAAAGTTATTTTAGGAATCTCTTTCTTATCAGGAGGAACAGGTAATCCGCCCCGTACTATATGGAAAGTGCCTTTGGTAGTTCGTTTATCTTTGGCCGGATTATTTAATATACCTTGTTTTAACCGGTACGAACTTACATATTTATTTGTAAATGTATTACCATCAGGGGGCAGACTGACTTCACGGGCCAGACCGGTTTGATTCAGTATAAAAGTATTGTTGGGAATCCGGCACGGTTTATCAAATTCAACATCTTTTAAATAATCATCTAAAAAATTCTGGATGCGGGCATCCGCAGGTGGTAAATGATTGGATAACAAACGCGTTTTTTCCTTGATGCTTTTAATTAAATCTTCCGTAAGGGAAATAAAGCGTTCATTTGAATATTTGGTTTTGGCATCGGCATTATCATAAAAAAGAGGTTGACCTAAAGCTGCTAATTGAAGATTAATATATTGTATTAAATCTTTCCTGTCTTTTTTTGTCGTTTTTTTTATTTTTTGCATGATATATAATTTTAAGCACCCAAAAATAATTAAATAGCTATATTTCTTATGATTAAATTGGATTTTACCACATGATTTTTGTCTGGTTTTCAGAATGATTAAAGGACGTTTATTTTGATGCCTAATCCAATTATCATAAACGGTTAAAAATCAAAGCGTTTCCTTTTTTCCAATTCATTTTCATTTTAAGAAAACGATTTCATAACTCATTTGGTTCTGAATAAGGTAAAATTCTGTTTATTAAATTAAGGTGTTCAAATAAAAGACATGCTTATCTGAAATTACTACTAAAATATTATCAAACCATTAAACTTTTATGTAATTTTGCCCCCCGAAACAAAAGCATTATACTTTTGTTTTGCTGATTACAAATGGTTTAGGTCTGGATTGACCGGAAGCCAGAACAGGAAGGTAAAATTATGAGTGCTAAAGATAAAATATTGAATGACGTTACGCAGAGCGATTACAAATATGGATTTGTTTCGAACATTGAGAGTGAATCCATACAAAAAGGATTGAACGAAGATGTCATTCGGTTAATTTCTGCCAAGAAAAACGAACCGGATTGGATGCTTGAATTCCGACTGAATGCATACCGTGGCTGGTTAAAAATGAAAATGCCCCGATGGGCACATTTAAAAATTCCGGAAATTAACTATCAGGATATCGTTTATTACTCGGCACCTAAGCAAAAGGCAGACTATGGTAGTCTTGATGAAGTAGATCCTGATTTGCTTGAAACCTTTGATAAGTTGGGAATTCCGCTTAACGAACAAAAATTGTTAGCCGGTGTAGCCGTTGATGCCGTAATGGACAGCGTTTCGGTAAAAACAACTTTTCGTGACACGCTGGCTGAAAAAGGTATAATCTTTTGTTCGTTCAGTGAAGCTGTAAAAGAACATCCCGATTTGGTTCGAAAACATATGGGTTCGGTAGTACCACCAACCGACAATTATTTTGCCGCCCTTAATTCAGCCGTTTTTTCTGACGGATCGTTTTGCTATATTCCTAAAGGGGTGCGTTGTCCCATGGAATTAAGCACCTATTTCAGAATAAATGCTGCTAATACCGGACAATTTGAGCGAACCCTGTTGGTGGCCGAGGACGATAGTTATGTTTCGTATCTTGAGGGCTGTACGGCTCCTATGCGTGACGAAAACCAGTTGCATGCTGCTATTGTTGAGATTGTGGCGATGAATAATGCCGAAGTTAAATATTCAACCGTTCAAAATTGGTACCCCGGTGATAAAAACGGAAAAGGGGGCATCTATAATTTTGTAACCAAAAGGGGTTTATGCCAGGGTAAAGGCTCTAAAATTTCGTGGAGCCAGGTGGAAACCGGATCGGCGATTACATGGAAATATCCAAGTACTATTTTGTTGGGTGACAATTCCACATCGGAGTTTTATTCGGTTGCAGTTACCAATAACCATCAGCAGGCTGATACCGGCACCAAAATGATACATATTGGCAAAAATACCAAAAGTACCATTGTATCGAAGGGGATTAGCGCCGGCATGAGTCAGAATAGTTACCGGGGTTTGGTAAAGGTTTCGAAAAGAGCCGACGGTGCACGAAATTTTTCACAGTGCGATTCCCTGTTGCTTGGCGATAAGTGTGGGGCGCATACTTTTCCGTATGTGGAATGCGAAAATAATACTGCAATTCTGGAACATGAAGCCACAACTTCGAAAATTGGTGAAGACCAGATTTTTTATTGCAACCAGCGAGGCATATCCACTGAAGATGCCGTGGGCATGATTGTAAACGGCTATGCCAAAGAGGTACTGAATACATTGCCTATGGAATTTGCAGTTGAGGCGCAAAAATTATTGCAAATCAGCCTGGAAGGTTCAGTAGGATAAATGAAATTGAAAATTGATTAAATAATAAACCAGACGTATAAAAATTTATCTAAAAATCTTTCGTCTGAACTCTAAATATCTAATTTAAAGATGTTAAGCATTAAAAATTTAAAAGCCGAAGTTGACGGTAAGGAGATATTAAAAGGTATCAACCTTGAAATTAAACCGGGTGAAGTTCATGCCATTATGGGGCCAAATGGCTCCGGGAAAAGTACGCTTTCGGCTGTTTTGGCAGGGAATGATCGCTATGATGTGACCGATGGCGAAGTTACATTCCTGGATAAAAATCTGCTGGAAATGCCAGCCGAAGACCGGGCCCGCGAAGGTTTGTTTTTAAGCTTTCAGTATCCGATTGAAATTCCCGGAGTAAGTATGGTGAATTTTTTAAAAACAGCTGTAAATGAGCACCGTAAATATCATGGAAAAGACCCGATGAGCGCCGGTGATTTTTTAAAAATGCTGCGCGATAAAAAACAGGTAGTTGAAATTGATGACCGGTTGACATCCCGTTCGGTTAATGAGGGTTTTTCCGGCGGAGAGAAAAAGAAAAACGAAATTTTTCAAATGGCGGTGCTTGAACCAAAGCTGGCCATTCTGGACGAAACCGATTCGGGTTTGGATATTGATGCTCTGCGCGTTGTGGCCAACGGGGTTAACAAATTAAAAACCAGTGAAAATGCAACGATTGTAATTACACACTATCAGCGATTGCTTGATTATATAATTCCCGATTTTGTACATATATTATACCAGGGAAAAATCGTAAAATCGGGAGGTAAGGAACTTGCCCTTGAATTGGAAGAGAAGGGATATGATTGGATTAAAACCACGGTTGACGTGTAGTTTAACAGGATAAAGATTTTTGAACGATGGATCTGTTATTTCTCGAATTCAGGCCACAAATTTCAATATCCGAATTTTAATTAATTATGAGCGAGTCCATTGATAGCAATACCATGAAATATAAGCTGATAAGCCTTTATCAGCAAAATAAAACCTCAATAGATGAAGGATTACCGGAATCGTTGAATAAATATCGCGATGAAGCCATTCGCAATTTTGACCGGCTGGGTATTCCCTATAAAGGAGAAGAAAAATATAAATATACTGATTTAATGACAGCTTTTGGGAAGCTTTACGGATACGCATTTAAAGCTCCCAAAACAACAGTCGATTCCCAAACGGTATTTCAGTGTGCCATTCCTGACCTTGACACACATACTATATTGCTTGAAAACGGATGGTATTATTCTAATAACCAGGAGTATGCCCGATTACCAGAGAAGATTAAGGCAATGAGCCTTCGGGAGGCCGCTCAACAATATCCCGAATTGGTTGAGAAGCATTATAATAAACAAGCCGATAATTCATCGGAAGGTACCACTGCTTTTAATACGGCTCTTGCTCAGGATGGGTTGTTTTTGTATGTCCCTGATGGCGTAATTTTAGAAAAACCGATTCAAATCATTAATTTATTGCGTGGCAGTAATCCGTTGTTGGTGAATCAGCGCAATTTGGTTATAGCAGGAAAAAACAGCCAGGCAAAACTAATAATTTGTGATCATACGCTTTCACACCAGAATTTCCTTTCGAATACGGTAACTGAAATTTTTGTAGATGAAAATGCTTTATTCGATCTTTATAACATTCAGAATCAACATAACCAGTCGTCGCAAATCAATTCGGTGTATATGCGGCAAATGAAAAACAGCAATACGCTTACCAACACGCTAACCTTACACGGCGGCTTTGTGCGTAATAATGTTTGCATTTCGCTTGAACAGGAATACGCCGAGGCTCATGTTTACGGTTTGTCACTGGTCGACGGGCATCAACATGTAGATAATTATACTTTTATTGATCATAAAGTGGCGCATTGTACCAGTAACGAACTTTATAAGAATGTTCTTGATGATGAAGCAACCGGGGCTTTTCACGGAAGTATCCTGGTAAGGCCCGATGCTCAGAAAACACTGGCTTTTCAATCGAATAAAAACATCTGCTTAACCGACAAAGCCCGGTTTTATACTAAGCCACAACTTGAAATTTATGCCGACGATGTAAAATGCAGCCATGGGGCAACGGTTGGCCAGATAGATGAAGAGGCATTGTTTTATCTGAAAGCCAGAGGTATTAGCGGTTATGAGGCACGGATGATGTTAATGTATGCATTTGCTCATGAAGTGATCAGGAATATCAGGGTTCCGGTATTGGTCGAACGCTATGGCGAATTGGTTGAAAAACGCCTGCGCGGGGAATTAAGCCGATGCGAAGGCTGCTTTGTGCATTGTAATTAGTTGGTTTTCAGAATTAGCGGAATGGTTTTATTTTCATCTAACTGCAAAATAAAAAAAGGCAGTATGTTTTCAAACTGCCTTTTCAACTTAGTTAAAATTACATTGATTCTATTCTTTAATAATTTTTTTCTGTTCAACCAGGCCTGTCTGATCTTCAAATTCAACAAAATACAAACCTCTTTTTAGGTCGGAAATATCCATTTGTTCAACCGGTTTATTTAAATGGATTAATACTTGTCCTGAAACGTTAATTACTGAAGCGGAATTAACCGGCATTTGAAAATGAATAATATCACGGCAAGGGTTAGGATAAAGGATCAGCTCACTGCTTAAATTTTTATCAATCAGGCTTGTCCAGGTTGAAGTGGTAAAATGCCAGGGATTACAATATATAGTTTTTTTACCCGGGACAACGGCTGCAACCCTCCAGTAATAGGTGGTTTCCTCTTTCAGCGGTTCCAGATCAGTATTTGTTTGTTCAGTGGCTTTAAATTCTTTGGTAATATAAAATAAACTGTCAGTTCCATATTCCACATTGTAGCTTGTTGCCCCATCAACACTTTCCCATTTAACAGTTACTGTATCATTTTTTTGGACAGAATAATCTGCCGGGGCAACATAATTTACTTCAGCGGGACAATCCATTCCCAGATCCAGCATTGAAATTTTATTTTCGTTAAACCTTGGAATCAACAATTTTTGATCATTTGGGCTGATTGAAATATCAGCCGGGCCGTTAATTCCTTTAATGATCTGTGTCGGAGGATTTTTAAAATCGGGATCAAAAGCATATACAGCTCCTGTTCCCCATGAAGTTACATAAATGTTACCACAATTATCACGGGCCAGGCCATCCAGGTCGGTTAACCGCGTAGTAACCAGATCAGTAAGAGACGAATCGCTCAGACTCAACGATTGAATTTTAGCGTTGGATCCCATGCTACATACCATTACCGCATTTCTTTGACTGTCGTAAAGTAAGCCATTGGGATTAATTACCTTAGAATTAAAAATATCATATGCCTTTGTAGCCAGTGAAATTCTGTAAATACAGGATTTATTCATTTCAGAAACATAAATATTACCTTTCCCATCAGTGGTAACATCGTTTAAAAATTCTGTGCCCGGAATATTTACACGCATAACTTCAGATGCATCTGATAATAGATAGCCCTGTACCGAAGTATTGTTTACTGAAATCAGCGTGTCGCCAATAATAATCAATCCTTTGGGTCCGTTTAATCCCGAAGTCACAAAATTTGTGAGCGTATTGTCCAGGCTTAACTGGACAATAGTGTTTCCACTTTTGTTTGATATAAGATATCTTTGTCCAACACTGTCATATACAATACTCTCAGGATTATTGTACGACTGGGCTACAGCGAAATATGACGAAGCAAGCACCAGGATTACCAATTGAAATTTCCTAATCATAATTTGGGAGTTTTAATTAAACTTATTTTGAGTAACATTTTTAAAAGACCGATTAACGGTATTGTACCCTATTCAAATTCCTAAAAACTTAGTGTAAAAAATACACAAGCTCTGGGTTTTTGAAAATGTAATTGAAAAACCCGCTAATTTCACTAAATTTGCTCCCTGAATTTTAATGCATTAGTGCGATGATTGATAAGATCAAGGATTTATTAAAGGAAACAGAAGATTTTACGGTAAAAACAGTTGAGGAACTTGAAAATTTCAGGCTGAAGTATCTAAGTAAAAAAGGCCGGATTTCGCAATTGTTCAACGATTTTAAAAATGTTCCTAACGAGCAAAAAAAACGGGTTGGTCAGGAGATCAATAAACTCAAACAATTTGCCCAGGAAAAATTTGATGCATTAAAAGAATCGCTTGAAGATTTGGGAAGCCAGTCAAAAGGAGAGGACCTTACCCGACCAGGAGAACCCATGGAATTAGGTTCCCGGCATCCTATATCCATAGTACGGAATGAAATTATCAGCATATTTGGACGTTTAGGTTACACGGTTGCCGAAGGTCCTGAAATTGAGGACGACTGGCACGTATTTTCAGCCCTGAATTTTCCACCGGAACATCCGGCCCGCGACATGCAGGACACTTTTTTTATCGATAAGGAAAATGAAATTTTACTAAGGACACATACTTCAAGTGTTCAGGTTCGTACCATGGAAACAACCAAACCGCCTATCCGAAGTATTTTTCCGGGAAGGGTTTTCAGAAACGAAGCCATTTCGGCACGTGCCCACTGTATATTTCACCAGGTTGAAGGATTGTTTGTGGCTGAAAATGTGTCGTTTGCCGATTTAAAACAAACCTTACTATATTTTGCCAAAGAGATGTTTGGTGAGCAAACCCAGATACGTTTGCGACCATCATATTTCCCGTTTACAGAACCATCAGCTGAAATGGACGTGTCGTGTTCCATTTGTGGAGGCAAAGGTTGTAATGTTTGTAAATACACCGGCTGGCTCGAAATTTTAGGCTGTGGTATGGTGGATCCGAATGTACTTGAAAGCTGTGGTATTGATAGTGAGAAATATACCGGCTTTGCTTTTGGAATGGGTATTGAACGTATTGCCATGCTTAAATTCCAGGTAAAAGATTTACGGTTGTATTTTGAAAACGATGTACGCTTTTTGAGACAATTTAAATCAGCTTTTTAAGATAAATAGAAGCAAGACTTAAGACAATAGACATATGACTGTCACAGATCAGTTCCTGTCGAATAATTTGGTCAGGAACTTTTTTTTAAGCCCTTTCAGATAGAAACATTTCCTTTATACCAAAGTGTTCTTTTCGCCTAAATTTTCTCCCAAATGTAACGCTCCTAATTTCGTTGCGTCTTTAACTTGAAACCTTTAAAACAACTTAAGACGATGAAACGATTAGTAGCCGTAATGCTTTTTGCGACCATGGTTTTGCTTAGCCAGGCGGCAATAAACCGAAAAGAATGCATTACCCAAAAAACCACGACTCATATTATTATTGATGGTGATTTAAACGACGAAGCCTGGCAAAATGCTCAATGGCACGAAGATTTCCAAATGTATTATCCTTATGACAATAAAAAACCTTCAGAACCTACGAGTTTTGCCATTATGTATGATGAAGATTTTGTTTATGTGGCGATAAGAGCAAAGGATGAAAATCCGGCAATGATTACCCGTAGGTTAACCCGGCGCGATAATCTGGATGGCGATTGGCTGGGCATACAGATAGACAGTTATAACGATAAACAAACAGCCTATAGCTTTAATGTAAGTGCAGCCGGTACCAAGCGTGATGCTTTTATATCGGAAGACGGAGACAGCGAGGATGATTCGTGGGATCCAATCTGGTGGGTTGAAACCAGGGTAACCAATGATGGCTGGGATGCTGAAATGAAGATACCTTTTTCGCAGTTGCGCTTTGTAAACAATTATGAGCAAACCTGGGGAATTCAGGTGGAAAGATACATTCAGCGAGATGAGGAAATTTCGATTTGGAATCCAAAGAAAAGAAATGATCCGGGATGGGTGCATCATTATGGAGAACTGAACGGTTTGGTGGACATCCAGCCTAAAAAAGTGATGGATTTGTATCCATATTCTGTGGGAAGTTTTTCAAGTTATCCCAAGGAAGACGGAAACCCTTATGCCGACGGTTCAGATTGGAAAGGTAACTTAGGACTTGATGGTAAAGTGGGTTTGACGAATAACTTAACCCTCGATTTCACTATTAATCCTGACTTTGGACAGGTAGAAGCTGACCCTTCATCGGTGAATTTATCAGGATTTGAACTGTTTTTCCAGGAAAAGCGACCGTTTTTTATCGAAGGGAATAATATCATTAATTTTCCTTTAATGTTTGGTGATGGCGATTTAGCCTGGGAAAATCTCTTTTACAGTCGGCGTATTGGTCGAAGGCCCCAGTTTGAACCGGAGTTAAATGATGGCGAATACGCTAAAACACCTGATTATACCCGTATTATTGGGGCTGCGAAAATAACCGGACGCACTGAAAATGGTCTGAGTGTAGGCTTGCTCGAAAGTGTTACCTCACGCGAAAACGCCAAAATTCAAAACGCTGAAGGTGAGGAGTGGAGTAAAATGGTTGAACCCATGACCAATTATGCTTCAGCAAGTGTACAAAAGGATTTTGGAGGAGGTAATACTCTATTAAAAGGAATGTTTAACTCGGTAAACCGTGACATCTCCAGCGATGACCTGAAATTTCTACACAAAAATGCGTATTCCGGAGGACTTGATTTTACCAAATACTGGAAAGATAAGACCTGGTTCTTTTTTGCCAAAGGGGCTTTTAGCAATGTTTCAGGAGATTCAACGGCCTTGATAAACACGCAACGCTCTACCACTCATAATTTTCAACGTCCCGATGCCACACATGTTAAGCTTGATTCGAGCCGCACCAGTCTTTCCGGTTATGGCGGCAATATTGCTATTGGGAAAACAGGAGGAGGTAAATTAAGTTTTGTCGCTGCCACCTATTTTAAATCGCCCGGATTTGAAATTAATGACATTGGATTTGTCCGCCATGTGGATGATATAATTACTATTTTATGGGTAGGTTACCGAATTAATGAGCCGGTGTCCATTTTTAAAAATATAGGGCTGAATTTTAACCATTGGTCCAGTTTCGACTTTGGTGTCGAATACCTGGGTATGGGCGGCAATGTGAATGGATTTACCACATTTACCAACAATTATGAATTGGGATTGGGTATCAATTTAAATACCGAGGAACTCTCAACCAGTTATTTGCGAGGCGGACCGGCTTATCGTTTGCCGGGAAATGCTAATCAATGGTTATGGCTGGCTTCTGATAGCCGTAAAAAATTTCAGGTTTCACTTTCGGCTTCAAATACTGATGGTTTTGAAAAATATTATAAAAACCGATACGTTGAATTGGGATTCACATTAAAACCAACCCAAAATGTCCAGGTGCAATTGAGTCCTAATTTTAGTACTTCGCGCAACGAGCAACAATATGTAACTGAAGAGGAGGCTTATAATGATGACACAAGGTATATTCTGGCTACTATTAATCAAAAGACCCTGGGTGCTTCTCTTCGTGTAAACTGGAACTTAACACCCGATCTTTCTTTACAATACTGGGGACAACCGTTTATTGCCACAGGTGAATACAACCATTTTAAATATGTAACCGATGCCCGGAACGATATATATACAAACCGTTTTACAGAGCTGATCAATAACCAGGTGCGCTATAATACGGCTGATGAAATTTATGAAGTGGATAAAACCGGCAGCGGTACAACTGATTACACTTTTGATAATCCGGATTTTAATACCAGGGTTTTTCTTCATAATATGGTACTGCGATGGGAATACAGGCCGGGGTCGGTATTGTTTCTTGTATGGTCGCAAAACCGCGATAATTTCACGTCAGATGCCGGGGTGACTTTTGCCGATAATTTGCATGATATGTTCGATTTTAAACCACACGATACTTTTTTAATTAAGCTTTCATATAGAATTGGTTTGTAATTAACATTTGAAACTTTCACAATCCTCAATAACCAGAGAGCATGTTCGGCAAGGTTGTTTCACAAAATTTTTATAGAAAAGGTTTTCAATTCGCATATAAAAGAAAAGGCTGTTACCCAATGGGACAGCCTTTTCAATATTATAAAATTTATAAATGCTCACCCCTCAGTCCTCCTACTGTCGGACATTTCCCATAAAATCAGTGGAGAATAGCGGAACCGCGAAGGCTTGCTTCAAGGAATTCTTTTAATTAAATACCAAATTCCTTTTTAATAGCGTCAACGTAATCCAGTTTTTCCCAGGTAAACAGTTCAACTTCAACCTCTTTTGTTCCGGAGTAAGCTGATTCATAGGTCTTTTTAACTTTTACCGATCTTCTGCCCATATGTCCGTAAGCGGCAGTTTCTTCATAAATCGGGTTACGTAATTTCAAACGTTCCTCGATAGCTGCAGGACGCAAATCGAATAATTTCTCAATTTTTTGTGCAATTTCACCGTCGCTTAAATTCACTGATGCGGTACCATAGGTATTTACAAAAACACCCACGGGTTTGGCTACTCCAATGGCATAGGCTAATTGTACCAATACTTCGTCGGCCAAACCTGAAGCCACCATATTTTTAGCAATATGACGAGCGGCATAAGCTGCCGAACGGTCTACCTTTGAAGGATCTTTTCCTGAAAAAGCACCACCACCGTGAGCGCCTTTGCCACCATAAGTGTCAACAATAATTTTACGTCCGGTTAAGCCGGTATCACCATGAGGACCTCCAATCACAAATTTTCCGGTTGGATTCACGTGTAAAATGTAATTTTCATCGAACAGTGCTTTAACTCTTTCGGGTAATTGAGCCACAGTTCTTGGGATCAAAATAGTGCGAACATCTTCTTTAATTTTGGCCAGCATAGGGCCATCAGCATCAAACTCATCATGTTGCGTTGAAACTACAATAGTATGAATTCTTTTAGGCTGATTGTCATTACCATATTCAATGGTAACCTGGCTTTTTGAATCGGGACGCAAATAGGTCATTTCTTTTTCTTCGCGACGAATTACAGCAAGCTCAAGCAATAAACGGTGTGAAAGTTCGAGAGCCAAAGGCATATAGTCATCAGTTTCGCGACAGGCGTAACCAAACATCATTCCCTGGTCGCCGGCACCCTGGTTCATACGATCTTCACGATCAACTCCACGATTAATATCAGCCGATTGCTCATGAATAGCTGAAAGTACTCCGCATGAATCGCCTTCAAAACGGTACTCACCTTTAGTATAGCCTATTTTGTTAATCACGCGACGGGCAACTTCCTGTACATCAACATAAGTTTGCGAACGAACTTCGCCGGCCAGTACCACCTGACCGGTGGTTACCAAAGTTTCGCAAGCCACTTTTGAATTGGGGTCGAATGCAATGAAGTTATCTAACAAAGCATCAGAAATTTGATCGGCCACTTTATCAGGATGGCCTTCTGATACAGATTCTGAAGTGAATAAATATCCCATAATAAAAAATTTAAAAATTAACTTAAAAACAAGGAAAGTTGATGATTGTTGATCGGGAAGTAATACATTTTAGCATTTTTTTCCGTGGTTGCAATCAGATCAAATCCTTCCACAATTATGGCTGCAAATATAGCAATAATAGTTAAAATCAAATATTTATCTTGAAAAAATTTTGGGAGTGGATAATTTAGTTACCTCTTATAAACACCTCACTACTATTTGTACATATTTTTATCCATTTTTATTTGTAACTCTTTCTTGTATTCGACCCCAGAGGAGTCAAACAAATGAATTTTAAATCTGCTTTAAGTTCTATTAATTGTATCTCAATAACCATCATTAATGCGTTTCCCTAACCAACTCAAAACCGTTGAAATTTCATAATTTAACATCATTTACCGAATTATAAGTTGTATTTACCGATTCAACGTTGTGGGATACTATTAATCCATCTACTTTTGAATCGTAAATCAGTGAAACTTAATTTTCGCTAAAATGAAACAGATTATGGATTACACAAAACATGGCAAATATTCATGCGGTGATAATCGCCACAAACACGACGGTTTACCACTGATCGGAATATTTCTTATAGGTCTCGGTTTGGTGTTTTTGCTTGACCGGATGAATCTTATCCCCGGACAATGGAGACATTTACTTATTAGTTGGCCTGCATTATTGATATTTATCGGGTTGATAAATGTTTTTAAATTTAACCACCGTATCCCGGGATTCATCCTTTTACTGGTGGGTACGGCTTTTATAATTCCCAAAATAATATATGTGCCTTTTGAAACCAGTCACCTGATTGGACCAGTACTTATTATTACTGTCGGCCTGATTATTGTTTTAAAAGCCCGTAGCTTTAGACCACCATCCTCTTTTCGTTCTGAAACAGAATCGTATAACGGACAGGAGATAATTGAGGAAGTTGCCATATTTGGGGGAGGTAAAAGAGTTATAACCAGCCAAAATTTAAGGGGAGGAAATGTAAGCGCTATTTTCGGTGGCATTGAGCTCGATCTTACCGAGGCTGACCTGGCAGATGATACAGCTGTTTTAGAAGTGGCCTGCATTTTTGGTGGAGTTACTATCATTGTTAAATCGGATTGGGATGTTCAGGTTCAGGTGGCATCTATCCTGGGTGGTTTTGATGACAAACGCAAGCTATATAAACGAGGCGAAGGATCAACAGCAACCAAGCATCTTATAATTAAAGGAGCAGCTATATTTGGTGGTGGTGAAGTGAAGGGATACTAGAGGCGGAGTATCAAGAAGGAAGATATAAGAATCAAGACATTAGAAGTAAGACACCAGACGAAAGATATAAGATGCAAAATTAAAGATTCAAGAGTGATATCGGATATAATTTGTTCTGGAATTTTTTCATCAGGCTTTAAGGGTAAAACTTAAACCTGGCAATAAGCAACTATAATTAAAAGTAAATCATCTCAAATGCATGTTAAATTAAAACTTAAAACCATGAAATGTTTTTTTACTGCATTTGTTGTTCTGTTCTTGGTTTCGATAGGTTCAGCACAAAACAAAAATGATGAATATCGTACTATATTTGGCGATAAACCCACCACGGTATCGGGAGTTGGTTGTTTTGATCTCCAGTTCTTATCCCTGGGTGGATACTATGCCATGGGTACAGGAGGATCGGGCGGTGTATTACTAAACAGGCAGATTGTTTTTGGGGGAGGTGGTATGGAAACCACCCTTGAAAAGGCTTATAGCATTGACAATTACACATTTAAAAACGCTCAGCTTAATTACGGTGGTCTTTGGTTTGGGTATATTTTGAACAGCAATTCTCCGATTCATCCGGCGGTGTTTTTGCAGTCAGGCTGGGGAGGCGTAAATTTATACAACCCAAGCCGGGTAATAACCGATAATGCTTTTATATTGAACCCATCGGTTGAAGTGGAAGTTAATTTTACCCGTTATTTTCGGATGGCTATAGGAGCCCAATATCAATA
The DNA here is from genome assembly GCA_046704385.1 of Bacteroidales bacterium. Classification (GTDB taxonomy): domain Bacteria; phylum Bacteroidota; class Bacteroidia; order Bacteroidales; family SZUA-534; genus GH45. The sequence continues at coordinate 227,601 of JBJKSB010000041.1, forward strand.
TACCATGGGGTTAAATAAATACAGCGAATTAACGAATGAAGATTTTAGTGGCCCGGGCGGAAAACTGTCGTTCCGCTTTGGCTGGTTCTAAATTCCAGGCATGAAAAACCCGATTACCCAAAATATCAGAGCATTACTTATATATATTGCCATATGGCTGATTGTGGTAATAGTTCATGCTGGTACTTTTTATTTTGTATACCAAATTGATTTAACAAGAACCATTACAGATGCTCTTGTTTTTGATACTATTTTCGCTGTGCTGGGTGTGGCATTATGGTACCCGGTTTTTTACAACGACCTTGAAAAACATTCCTTTGCTAATCTGATTATCAGCCACATAAGTATTATGGCGTTGACTTTATTGTTCTGGATTAGTTTATCGATATTTATTTTACGAACTATTTTTGAAGAATCGGATCCTTACCTGTCAGCTCTCGAGCAAGGTATTCCATGGCGGGTATTTACCGGGGTGTTTTTTTATTTTGCACTTATCATGGTATATTACCTGTTAATTTATGCCTATAATTTGCGTGATCATATTATGCAGGAATCGCGCTTACGCGAGAAGATAAATGAAGCCGAACTTCAAACGCTGAAATCGCAGATAAACCCGCACTTTTTATTTAACAGCCTGAATTCAATCAGTTCGCTGACCATTACCAATCCAGAAAAGGCACACGACATGATCATTAAACTGTCGGGATTTTTGCGATATTCACTGGCGCACGACCCCAATAACCTGATTCCTTTGAAGAAAGAGATTGAAAATATGGAATCATATATTGCCGTTGAAAAAGTCAGGTTTGGCGATAAACTGGTTTTTGAAGCCAATATCCATGATGCCTGCCAGGAGCACAACGTTCCGTTCCTGATCCTTCAGCCTTTGATTGAGAACGCTATTAAGCATGGAGTTTATGAAAGTTTGGAGCCCGTGACGGTAAAGGTATCCTGTAAAGAAATTGAAGATAAAAAAGTACTGATTACGGTTGAGAATGGATTCGATGCCAGCGCTATTCCCCGCAAAGGGACCGGGACCGGTATTAAAAATATAAAAGAGCGATTAAAAATTATATATCAGTTAGATGAATTATTTACCTTTGAAAAAACGGATAATTATTTTAAGGTGAACCTGGTGATACCTAATAAACCTGCGTTCGAATCTCAAAAATCCAAATAAAAAAACAGCCATGAAAGTTATAATTATTGAAGACGAAGCCCCCGCACGTGAGATAGTGAAAAGCTTTTTAAAAATGCATGATGATATTGAGCTATGCGCTGAATATTCCGACGGTTTTGCCGGAATTAAGGGCATAAAAGAATATCAGCCCGATTTAATTTTTTTGGATGTTCAGATGCCTAAAATTACAGGATTCGAGATGCTGGAGCTGATGGACGAGCATCCTGAAATAATTTTTACCACGGCGTACGACCAGTATGCCATTAAGGCTTTTGAAATGAATGCGGTTGATTATTTGTTAAAACCGTTCTCGAAAGAGCGGTTTGGCCAGGCGCTTGAAAAAGCCCGAACCAAGCTGGAATCGGCATCAAAAGAGCAGGCAGAGGAAACGGCAAAAAAAATGATAGATACCCTGGATGAAAAGCCTGATATGATTTTCAGAGTAGTGGTTAAGAAGGGTGGCGACATTCACGTGGTTCCTGTTGAGGAACTGGTTTATATTGAAGCCAAGGATGATTACGTAATGCTATATACTGAAAAAGGCCGATACCTTAAAGAAAAAACCATGAAGTACTACGAATCGCATCTCGACGGGCAGCAGTTTGTACGTGTACACCGGTCGTATATTGTGCGGGTGGATGCCGTAAAACGCCTTGAACCTTATGGTAAATCATCATATATAGCTATTTTAAGCAGCGGACAAAAGGTAAATGTAAGCTTGTCGGGGTATAAGAAGTTGAAAGAAGTGTTAAGTTTTTAGGTTGGATTGCATGTAAATTTTTTATTGAGAAATTCCCACTTTCCCGATAAATCAGTATCTCTGCCAAGGAGAGAACACCATTTGCGAAGTCTGTTTGGAAAACAAAACTTATAAGTAGCTTGCAACTCTCAAGCAATGAGTTTTCCCCCGGGGGAAATGACTACAGGCAAAGGGGGATAACAAATATAAATACATACCACCCCAAAGTTAAAAATTAATGCCTATGCAAGTCATTAGATTTTATACCGTAGTGACTTATTTTATGGCAACAACCAATAAAATGGAAAATTTTAATACTAGCCTCTTGTTAATTCCTGGAATACCTCCTCAAGTGATTTTTCCTTTTTTTGCATGGATAAAACGGTAAGGTTCCGGGCTACGGCAAATTTAAAAATGTCTTCACGGATATCGGCGGAACTGATTGCTTCAACAATCCATTGATTTTGTTTCAGGAGCTTAACATAAGACACACCGTTTAAACCGTTAAGCATATCCGGTTCAATTTCCGCATTAAACTCCACCAACACCACTTGGGTTTCAGTCTGGGTTTTTTCATGGATATTCTGAGTCTGGTCGTTGGCTATAATTTTTCCTTTGTTCAGAATGATGATTTTATCGCAAATGGCTTCAACTTCCTGCATTATATGAGTCGAAAGCATAATGGTTTTTTTGCGCCCTACTTCTGAAATTAAATTCCTGATTTCTACAATCTGGTTTGGATCAAGCCCTGAAGTAGGCTCATCTAAAATAAGCACTTTGGGATCATGGATCAGAGCCTGGGCAATGCCCACCCTTTGCCGGTATCCTTTTGACAATGCCCCAATTTTTTTGTGGCTTTCTGGTGTAAGTCCGGTTTTTTCAATCATTTCGGTCACTTTTGTATCGGCATTTTTCAGCTTGTAAACACCGGCCACAAAATTGAGATATTCTTTCACATACATATCAAGGTAAAGCGGGTTATTCTCCGGAAGGTAACCAATCAGTTTCCGGACTTCCATGGAATGAATGACAGCATCTAAACCTTCCACAAAAACTTCACCTACGGAGGGAGGGACAAATCCGGTAATAATTTTCATCATGGTTGATTTACCGGCACCATTAGGCCCTAAAAAACCGACTACTTCACCCGATTGAATTTCGAACGACACATCATCCAGCGCCTTTTGTTCGCCGTACAGTTTGCTTACATTTTTAACCTCGATTGACATATAACAACATCTATTTATCGGGCAAAATTATAAAAAGCATATTATAATGCCGTCCCTACGGGACTTTTTTTAGGGAGGGTTATTGTTTTACCATAATGTCGTCCCGATGGGACTGGGTTTTATTTAATTGGATTTATCCCTCCCAGTCTCTCTTTTTTAAACTAATCTTTATACAGATTTCTTATATTAGGCTACCTGCGATTGGCCAAAATTTCAAACTACTATACCTGATTATTGGAATGTTGCTATTTCAACACAATTCAATTGTTTGACTCCCGAGGAGTCATATATTTATAGAAATCATGATTTCTATAAACCTGCGACCCAACCGGGGTCGAATCCGGGGTAACTACACCGGTTATAAAGAAAACGAAACGGCATCGATCCATAATCCCGGAAAAAGATAAGTGATTTATTGTGGTTAAACCCAAGACTCGCAAATTTTTGCCGCATTAATTAACTAAAACCGCCTGCTAAGTATTACTTTTGACAGACCGAAACTTTTGAAAAAGCCACATGAAAGAAAGAAACTGGTTTGCCGTGTATACAAAATCGCGCTACGAAAAAAAAGTGGAGATTGAATTAACAGAACAAGGTTATATTGCTTACCTACCATTAATAAAAACGCTGCGCCAATGGAGCGACAGGAAAAAGATGGTTGAGGTACCGTTGATTTCATCCTATGTTTTTGTCAACGTTACATTAAAGGAATCGTTAGAGATAATGGATATCGCAGGTGTTGTGGGCTATGTAAAATTTGAAGGAAAACCAGCCCGAATCCGCGATTCACACATTGAAACTTTACGCAAAGCCATTGAGGGCGATATGTCTATCGAAATAAGCCATGAAGAGATAAAACCCGGGCAAAAGGTTCGTATTATTAATGGCCCGCTAAAAGGTAGTGAAGGGGAATATTTTGAAACAAAACGCAAACACAACTTTATCATTAATATGAGTAATATTGGTTTTTCGCTAAAAGTGGAGGTGAATGCCGGCGATGTGATTTTGTTGTAGGGTTGCTTCGGCTCATTTCGACTGCGCTCAATAGCCAGCTCAGCAACCTGTTACTGAAGCCGAAGTAACCGAATAAAGAAAGCCGAATGATGAACGTTGAATTTCGAAGGCTGAAGGAAAGATGCAAGAATCAAGACAAAAGACCGGAGCGTGCCGACTAAAGACAATAGAATTCTATATGCAAGATTGTTTACTTATTACAAAACATCGACTTTCACTTCAAGCTTTTTGTGCTTTTCGCGTTTTTTGTAGTTTAAAATTGTTAAATAACCAATATTGTTAATGATGCATATAACCATTGACCACCGGGAAAACTGCAATGAGGCCGTTGCATATCTTAAAATTGCTAATATTGACTATAGCATTGAACAACTAAAGTTTGGTGACTATATATTAAATCACCGGATTGTATTTGAACGTAAAACACTGACTGATTTTATACAATCAATAAAAGATGGCCGCTTATTCAGACAGGTATACCAACGACTAAATCTTGATAACCCGTATATAATCATACTTGAAGGCAATACCAGTTCTGTTCAAGGATCAAAAATGTCACGCGAATCCATACAAGGGGCGATGGTTCACCTGGCTGTATTTATGGGAATCCCCATATTGCGGTCAAAAAATTATACAGAAACGCTAAAGCTTATGATCATGGCCGGGAAACAAGAACTCAGATATGACGCGGTTAACAAGAAACAGGTTTACCTGCGACAGCCCAAAAGCCTGAAGACTATAGCAAAAATTCAAAAGATTAGATTACTTCAAAGTTTACCAGGAATTGGAAAAACCAGGGCAATAGATATGTTAACAGAATTTGGCAGCATAAAAAATGTATTGTCAGCTTCAGAAAAAGACCTGTGCAAAGTACCGGGTATTGGAAAAAAGACCGCCTTTGAAATCAGGAAGATTCTGGATTAAGTTCAATTTCCTTTTTATCGCCAAAAGCTTCGCAATAAATTTGCTATTTTTGTTAGTGGTTAAATATTTGATTATATGAATGAGCATACACCCGAAATAAAGTCATTTATAAATGAGCATGCGAATCTTTTTTGGTATATCCCTAATAATAAAAAAGAAGAAATAAGTAATGAAGTGCTTGTTGAAACCATTTTAAACTATGGAGATAAAGAAGCAGTTATAAAACTGTTTCATTTATTAGGGATAAATAATGTGGCAGAATTATTTTATAATTCAATAAATCGTAGTTCGCGACGCAAAGGGAATTACCAGGAAATTACGATCAATTATTTTACAAAGGTTTTTAATAAATATGCATACCGAGATTTTTAATCATCAGCAAATTGATTTATTGCCGCATTTGAAAATGTTTAGCCGGTCATTTTATCTGGTTGGTGGTACAGCTATTGCTTTGCATATTGGACACCGGCGATCAATCGACTTTGATTTATTCACTGGCGCAAAACTTAACAAATTAAAAATCAAGTCAAAACTTTCTTCATTGCCTTACCAACAAATACCAGTTTTTGAAGATTATGATCAATTGCACTTGATGATTAACAGTGTAAAAATTATGTTCTTTAGTTATCCATATCCGATCGAACATAACGTAATAATCCCGTCATTTATTTCTATGCCAAACTTATTATCGCTTGCGGCAATGAAAGCATTTGCCTTAAGCCGAAGGGCGAAATGGAAAGATTATGTTGATTTATACTTTATCATTAAGTCGCATTATTCTATTGAAGAAATAGCAATTGAAACGACTAAAATTTTCGGTCAATTATTTTCAGAAAAGTTATTTCGCGAGCAATTGGCTTTTCACAAAGATATTGATTATACCGAACCTGTTGAATTTTTAGGGCAGCTTGTTCCCGATGATGAAATAAAAGATTTTCTTATTGATAAGGCGACAGATTTGTTATAGGGATTGCTGAATAAAGACAGGTTCATTTGCTCATTTGAAGAGTAAGAGTATCAAGGCTCAAGTATTAAGATTTAAGACTCAGGACCTGTTGCTGAGCTGTTATTTGAGCGGCATTTCGGCTTTACTTCAACTCCGCTCAGTAACCGGGAGAGAGGGCAGGACACTACAAAACAGAAAAGCTTCAAGCCAAAACCATTAAGTTTTAACAAAAATAAACAAATTAGCACCGGCCTTCTCGGGGCTGTATCAATACTCATTTTTATGGTTGATCTATTCATCCCTATTCGAGAACGAATTCAAATATTAAATTCTCAAAGGGATAAAATGAGTATTGATACAGCCCCGCTAGGAGGGATATACTAAAAAACAACTGCCTACTCAAGCCTGCTGCCTGCCTGCTGTGGACTGAATGCTGCCGACTGTAGACTGAAAACTGAAGACTGCCGAAGAACTGAGGACTGAATACTGCCGACTCTGAAGACTGAGGACTGAAAAACTCCAAACTCTTTTACCAACCCCCCCCACTATTAGACTAAATTATATGGACTTCTTAAAAAAAACGGGGTTCTTTGCACAGTCTAGACGTTTACACCAAAGTATCGTGGATCTTAGTGGGGAAAGGAGACTTTTAAGTTAGGAGGTGAAACTATGAGAAGAGACAGGTGTATGTTATTATGAAAACCTTAATAAAGAGCAGATTACAAACTTGAAATATTTAATTGCACACTAAATATATCCGGAATGAACAAAATTAAATTGGTATGAATGACATTATCAAAGCAGATTTGTTTCGTTATGGAGGATTAACGAAAATTTCAAAAGGAAAAAGAATACCAGGGTTTCGATATATGTTTTATTTGCGCAAAGCATCAAAACATAAAAAATATTCTTTGCCAGGAATTTATTATAGACTTAAAGTTCGAAGTCTTAGTCACAAATATGGTTTTCAGATTCCTGTTTCCACATCAATTGGAGAAGATTTTTATATTGGACACTTTGGAACAATAGTAATAAATGGGAAAGCTAAATTAGGAAAGAATTGTAATATTGCACATTCAACGACTATTGGTCAAGCAAATAGAGGAAGACTTAAAGGTTATCCAACAATCGGGAACAAGGTGTGGATTGGAACAGGCTCTGTAATAGTTGGAAACATAATTATTGGAAATAATGTATTGATAGCGCCCAATTCTTTTGTAAATATTGACGTACCTGACAATTCATTGGTTATAGGGAACCCTGCAAAAGTAATAACAAAAGAAAACCCGACCGAAGGATATATAAATTATATTTTTAGATAAAATTCAATATTTAAATTTCGGATTATGAGTTTAGTAAAAGTGATAAAAATTGAGATCATTGGATTTTGAATGATATGATTTTAAAAATAATGATCTTTTAATTATTTCTGTGGTGTTATCTGAGTGAAAAGATTTAGGTGATTTAAATTGTCAGAATTGCTGACTTCAAATACAATATTTCTTCTCTAAATTCTTTTACCAACCCTCTGCAACTATTGACAAAATGTATTAACATATCAAAGAAATACAGTTACTTTGCAGCTTTAAGAATAATTAATAGATAAATCTGGCACTCGGGTTGTAATTGAATAATTAAATAAAATATGTCAGAAATAAAAATTGCAATTATAGGATTGGGCTATGTGGGGTTACCTTTAGCCGTTGAATTTGCTAAGAAATATCCGGTTATAGGATTTGATATAAACCTGAAGAGAGTAAACGAACTTAATAAAGGACATGACACAACCTTGGAGATTGAAGACACTAATTTACAAAGTGTCCTGACACAAAAGAATCCAGTTAATGAAAAAAACAACGGATTGTTTTTAACTTCTGAAAAGGCAGAAATTCAGGAATGCAATTATTTTATTGTTACCGTACCTACACCTACAGATAAATTTAACCGACCGGTTCTAACCCCATTAATTAAAGCATCTGAAACGGTGGGTTCTGTAATTAAAAAAGATGATATTGTTATATATGAATCAACAGTTTACCCCGGGGCTACAGAAGAAGATTGTATACCGATAATTGAAAAGGTATCCGGACTAATTTTTAATAAAGACTTTTTTGCCGGGTATTCACCGGAAAGAATTAATCCCGGAGACAAAGAACATACTGTAACTAAAATTAAAAAAGTAACTTCGGGTTCAACCCCTGAAACCGCAGAAAAGGTAAACGAATTATATAAAAGCATTATAGTTGCTGGGACACATTTGGCTCCAACAATTAAAGTTGCCGAAGCCGCCAAAGTAATTGAAAATTCCCAACGTGATTTAAATATTGCTTTTGTAAACGAGCTCTCTAAAATCTTTAATAATCTGGGTATTGATACCAACGATATACTGGAAGCCGCCGCAACCAAATGGAACTTTCTGCCTTTTAAACCCGGTTTAGTGGGAGGCCATTGTATAGGGGTTGACCCATATTACCTGGCACAAAAAGCCCAGGAGATTGGTTACAATCCTGAAATTATTTTAGCCGGGCGCCGTATGAACGATGGTATGGGACAATGGGTGGCTTCACAAATCATCAAATTAATGATTAAAAAAGGCCATACCATACTGGATAGTAAAGTATTGGTTTTGGGTATTACCTTTAAAGAAAACTGCCCCGATATTCGAAACACAAAGGCTATTGATGTAATTAACGAATTAAAAACATACGGCTGTAAGGTGGATGTTTACGACCCCTGGGCAGATAAAACCGAGGTAAATGAGGAATATAATTTAACTTTGGCTGAAAATATAAAAGGTAAATATGAATCTATTGTTTTGGCTGTGGCTCATAATGAATTCAGGAAACTCAACATTTCTACTCTAAAAAGTAAAACCCAGGCTGTTGTTTTTGATCTAAAAGGAATTTGGGAAAGGAATAGTGTTGATGGAAGGTTATAATAATTACTTTTAAACATGTTATTTTCGGGATTTTGAAAAATTATTGCTAAAGAAGAGGCGATTTAGAGTTGCATTAAAAGCAATACCAAAAGAAGCAAGATGAAAAATTATAAGCGATTACAAAACCCTATCATATTTATAGGAACTGGAAGATCCGGTACTACTATAATTTCTGAAATTATCAGTAGACATAAGGATTTGGCATATGTAAGTAATTATAATCAGAGATATCCTAAAAGCCGATATATCAATTTGGTTAGGTTGTTATTTGACAATCCGTTTTACAAAACCGATGGGCAAAAAAAGCAATTAAATAAAGTATCATTAATAAACAGGTTCCTTTTTAAACCAAATGAGGCCTACAATATGTGGGATTACTTAACTGGTAATGATATTGATTTTTCAAGAGATTTTTTGATTCATAATTCAATAAGCGATGAAAGGATAGATTTTATCCGCAATTATTTTGATTCAATGGTTAAATTTCAAAATAAAAAAAGATTGGTTTTCAAAATAACCGGTCCATCAAGAATTACTTTTTTATCAAAAATTTTTCCTGATGCGGTTTTTATTAACCTTAAAAGAAATTATATTCCGACAATTAGTTCTTTTTTGAATGTTGATTTTTGGAAAACCAGGGGTATTGATAAATTATGGTGGTTCGGCGTTTATAATAAGAAAGAAGAAGAATGGATATTAAAAAATGCAGGAAATGGAGCCTTAGTTACAGCATTTCAGTTGAAAAAAATCAATGAGATAACGGAACTCGAAGTAAAAGAAATGCAGCCGAAGTATCTGGAAGTTCATTACGAAGACTTTGTTGAAAATCCATTTAAAATAATCAAACGTATCATAGAATTTGCTACTCTTGCCCCATTCAATATTAACAGGTTTCTCAAAAAAGTGAAAATCTATAATAGAAATAAAAAGGATACTGATTATTTTAATGAGGCAGAATTAAAAGAATTAAATAAAATATTAGGCTGAAGACTTGATACAGCAAGTACAAAACAACAATTTGCGCGGTCATATTAAGTTAGCAGGAAAAGCAAAAAAGATTATTTAATAATGAAAATACTTATAACTGGAGGTGCTGGATTTATAGGGAGTAACCTTGTAGAATATTTTTTGCAAAAGGATTATGATGTTGTCTGTTTAGATAATCTGGCTACAGGCTTTAAACATAATATAGAGCCTTATATCGCTATCTCCAACTTCACATTTATTGAAGGTGATATTAGAGATTTGGTAACATGTAAAAATGCCATTAAAGGTTGTGATTATGTTTTACACCAAGCTGCTTTAGGAAGTGTTCCGCGTAGTATAAAAGACCCTATAAATACCAATTCGGTAAACATCGATGGTTTTATAAATATGTTGGTTGCAGCCCGGGATGAAGGTGTAAAACGTTTTATTTATGCAGCTAGTTCTTCTACTTATGGTGATTCAAAAACACTACCCAAGGTTGAAGATAAAATTGGTAATCCTCTTTCGCCTTATGCTATTACTAAATATGTTAACGAATTGTATGCCGATGTTTTTGCCAAAACCTACAATATGGAATGCATAGGCTTGCGTTACTTTAATGTATTTGGCCGGCGACAGGACCCCAATGGAGCCTATGCTGCCGTTATACCATTATGGGTAAAGCAATTAATAAACCATGAGCGACCTACCATTAATGGTGATGGTTCTTTTAGTCGTGATTTTACCTATATTGAAAATGTAGTTCAGGCTAATGAAAGATCCATGGAAGCCTTAACAGAAGATTTATTGGATGGGAAGGAATATGTGGCTCAGGTTTTTAACGTGGCTTTTGGAGGAAATACGACCTTAATGGAATTATATAATGCCTTAAGAACAAACCTTGCAAAATTTGACGCAGAAATTTCAACTATTGAACCTATTTTGGGACCTAATCGTGTGGGAGATATTCCACATTCTCAAGCCAGCATTGAAAAAGCAAAGCAAACTTTGGGCTATGATCCTAAATATAGTGCTGTTGAAGGCTTTGGAAGAGCATGTGAGTGGTATTTTGAGAATTTCGGCATTCGTTAATCGTGATTTCTTATTAATAGCAAAAAATGACTACCGTTGTATATATATTATCACCAGGACATTCAGGATCAACCTTACTTGATCTATTATGTGGCACAATCCCAAATAGTTTTTCAACAGGAGAATTAATAAATTTACCATGGCAAATATATCGAGGTATAAATCCTGACGATAAACAAACCTATTGTTCTTGTGGAAAATCTTTTTTAGATTGTCATTATTGGTCTGATATAATTGATTGTTATTCAAAAAAAACAAAAAGGAATGTAAGAGAAAACCCTAGAGATTTTAATATAGAGATAATTAATAAATTTGATTTTGATTCCAAACCCACTATTATTAATAGATTTTTATTAAAGATTCAAAATTTATCCTTTAGAATTAACACATTATATAAATCTATTGAGCCAATTTTATATTATATCAAAAAAGGCAGCATTAGAAATATGTGGACTTTATATGACTCAATAGCTGAAATTACACAGAAAGATATAATCATTGATTCTTCAAAAAACCTTAATAGGTTTATGTTATTAAAAAAACACAGGCCATCTAATATTAAGCTACTTTTATTAATCAGGAATATTGAAGGAGTAGTATCTTCCTCACATTTTGGATTAAATCAAACGTTAATTAGCGATAGAACAAAAATGTGGAAAAAGTTTTATAAAAGAACCATTGTTCCCATTTTTAAAAACATTGACTCATCTGATTATAAAATAGTTAACTATGAAGATTTATGCAAAAATCCTCAAATGACCAGAAGAAACATCTCAAAATTTTTGGGAGTTAAGCTGGAAAATTTGGAATTCATTATTGACACAAATAAACATCATCTGGTTGCTGGTAATCCCATGAGACATAAAGGGATAATAAATATTAAATATGATGAAAGGTGGAAAGATCGCTTATCGAAAGAAAATATGGAAAGATTAAAAAAGGTTAGTATTAAAATGAATAAATTAATGAATATTAAAGGGTAATAACAATAAATGAAAATTTTGTTTCTCATTAAATCTTTAATTTTTGGCTTCATTAAGAATGGACCTAAAAGAAGTGTTGATGCTAAAAAAAATATAATTTCCAGTTTTTTTTTAAAGGGCGGAAGTATTGTTGTTAGTTTAATTCTGGTGCCTTTAACAATTAATTATGTTAATCCAACACAGTATGGTATTTGGATTACATTAAGTTCAATTATTGCATGGTTCAGTTTTTTTGACATAGGGTTCGGAAATGGATTTAGAAACAAGTTTGCAGAAGCAATTGCTAAGGATGATTATGTTTTGGCCAGAATATATTTGAGCACTACTTATGCAATGTTAACAATAATTATGGGCATTGTTCTTGTTTTATTTCTTTGCATCAATCCATTTCTTAATTGGGCTAAAATATTAAATGCTCCAAAGGAAATGTCTTTAGAGTTAAGTGTTTTAGCGTTAATTGTTTTTAGTTTTTTTTGCATTCAATTTGTCCTTAAATTGATTAATACGGTATTCACAGCCCTACAGAAACCGGCAATGGCTTCTTTTTTAAATTTAATTTCAAGCCTGATTTCTTTAATGATTATTTTTGTACTAACAAAAACTACATCAGGAAATTTAATTAACCTGGCATTATCGATTAGCCTTGCACCAATATTGGTATTAATTTCATCCAATTTGTTCTTTTATTCAACAAAATTTAAAGAATATAGCCCCTCATTAAAATACATTAAATTCAAATATGTAAACAGGCTTTTAAAGTTAGGAGTAAAATTCTTTTTAATACAGATAGCAGCCGTTATCTTATATCAAACCAGTAATATTATCATTGCACAACTATTTGGGGCCGAACAGGTGACATCATATAATGTTGCGTTTAAATATTTTAATGTAATCACAATGCTGTTTGGGATAATTATTACACCATTTTGGAGTGCTTTTACTGAGGCATGGGTAAAAAATGATAGCGGATGGATAAAAAGAATTATGAATAAGCTTATGTTAATTGTGGCAGTTTTGGGAATAATTTCATTTGTAATGCTATTAATTTCTAATTTTGTTTATCATATATGGGTTGGCGATAAAATAGTTGTTCCTTTTAGTGTGTCATTAGTTTTATCATTATATGTAATCCTAAATTCGTGGAATCGTGTTTTTAATAATTTTCTCAATGGTGTAGGTAAATTAAAGATCCAACTTTACATAGCTATTCTTGGAGGAATAATAAATATTCCACTATCATTATTTTTTGGCAAAAAATTTGGACTTTATGGTGTTTTACTTTCAACTACATTTATTGCAATGATTGGGGCTGTAATTTATCCAATTCAATATTTTAAACTTATAAATAATAAGGCAAAAAGTATATGGGCAAAATAGAAAATGTGCTGATATTATCCTCTCCAAATCCTTATAAAACAGCAGGAACTGTTGCTTATAATCTTTTTAAAAACTTCACCTATAATGGCTTTAAAACAAAGCTTTTAGTTAAAGCATATGATAAATATGAAGAAAAGGATGTTATATGTTTGGATACCTTTTATGATAACTTTTTGAACAGGGTTAAGAAAAAATTAAAGAAGATTCTAACTTTTAGAAGCACAAATACGATCCCAAATAATCCGGATTATCATATTTTAGATTACGACCAAAGAAAACAATATTATAAAACAAAAAGATTATTAAAAAAAATCAAGTTTAAACCGGATGCTATAATCTTTCTTTTCCCTCAGAATTTCATTAATGCAAAGAATTTATTTGAATTAAATAAAGCAACCGGAGCTCCTATATATTGGTATTTAATGGATTCCTCCGCATTAACGGGTGGGTGTCATTATTCCTGGGATTGTGAAAGGTATAAAGTCGGATGTGGTGAATGCCCGGGTTTATATTCGACTGATGCAAATGACCAAACTGCAATGAATTTTAAATTTAAGTACAAATATTTAAAAGATACAGATATTTCGGTTGTTACAGGAACAGAATGGCAGTTTGAAAAAGCAAAAGAATCAATGCTATTCAGAAATAAACCTATTTACAAAACATTGATTAGTATTGATAAAGAGATTTTTAAACCAAAATCTAAAATAGAAGCAAAAAAAAGGTTGGAAATCGAACCACAAAAAAAAGTAATATTTCTCGGTGCTGCATTTTTGAACGAAAAGAGAAAGGGAATAAAAATTGCACTTACAGCTTTAAAATATTTGCAGGAAAACAAACTATTTATCAATGATGAAATATTACTTGTTGTTGCTGGGAATAATTTAAATTATGTTATCGATGATATAACAGTTAATTATAAATACTTAGGGGTTTTAAGTAACAATGAACCACTGGCAGAAGTTTTTCAGGCATCAGATGTTTTTCTATGCCCTTCAATTCAGGATTCAGGCCCCATGATGATAAACCAGGCTATTATGAGTGGAACTCCTGTTGTTTCATTTGAAATGGGGGCCGCTTTAGACCTTGTACATAAAGGTAAAACCGGTTATCGAGCTAAAAATTTTGATTATATTGATTTTGCAAATGGAATAAAATATATTTTGGAATTAGACCATGAACAATATTTGGAGATGTCAAATAATTGTAGAAAAGTAGGCATAAGCCAATTTTCACAGGACGCAGCATTTCAAAATTTTGAAAAAATTATCAATACAAAAGCATAAGTAAAAACCATATTTTCATTTTATTAACAACATTTCAGTATATTGCCAGCAATGCTAAAAAGACCCAGAACAAGTAAATTATAAAAGTTGAATCATGAAAAAATATGTTTACAAAGCATCTCTGATTTTAAATGGAATTTTTATAATTCTATTTATCCTGTTAGGATTAAAATTTAAGGAGGAAATCATTCAAAAGTTAATCAATAAAAAAGAAAAAGCGACGATTGTTCTATTTGGAGATTCAATAATAAAGGGGGGTAAATGGAATGATTTATTAGGAAGAAGCGATGTTAAAAACAGTGGCTTTGGTGGTTTTACAACTTCTCATCTAAGATGGTTGATTTAAAAAAACGTCATTGATTTTGAACCAGAAATTTGTTTTATAGAAGGAGGAATAAATGATATTGGAGTCGGGATTCCTTTAGAAAGAATTAAAATCAATTATAAGAGTTTAATTGATACATTAATTTCAAATAACATAACTCCTATAGTGCAATCAACTTTATATGAAGAGGACAAAAACAGCAAGGTTATGGTTGATAGCTTGAATAGTTTTTTAATTGATTACTGTAATCAAAAATCGATTAGATATTTAGATATAAATTCAAAACTATCAACAAATAATGGATTAAAACCAGAGTACTCAAAGGATGGAACTCATATTAATGAAAGTGCCTATTTAATATGGGCAAAAGAAATAAAAGAAGTACTGAAGGGACAATAATGCATTATTGGCAGCTGCGTTTTTAGCTAACGAAAAGTATTGAAAGCCTAATATAATACATTGAGAATTAATTTCTTAATTTTGGAAATAATATAAATTATATAATCATTTTTAGAGTTATATGAATATTGAACTTTTACCATGGGATAGTAATTTTTTTAATTTAAAAATAGGTCGAATCATTCTTAATGATAACGATGATTTGCTTAATAATGAATTTGAATATGAAATAAAAACGAAAGATTTTGACTTGGTTTATATTTTTAAATATAACAAAATAATTTCCTCTGAATTATTATTAAGATATGGAATCGAGCTTGTGGATACTCAGTTAACTATGTCTAAACTATTTAATAAAAGAGAAGTAGAACAAAGGGACTTTAATTTATTAAATAAACTTAATAAAAAAGATTTGGCGGATTGCATTTCGATTGCTGAAGACACAGCGCATGTTTCAAGGTTTTTTCAGGAAAAATTAATTGGTCCAAATAAAACAAAGGAAATGTATAGAGAATGGATATTCAATGCACTAAATAAATCCTTTTCTGATGGCCTTTTTGTTGAAAAAATTGATGGTGTCGTTGTTGGAATACATTTAATAAAAACAGACATACAAAATGAAACTGGTTATTTTACATTAACCGGAGTCAATCCAAAAATTAAGAGAAGGGGTGTAGGTAAAAATCTATGGCTTCAATCCTATAATTATTGGTCGGGTAATCATAACATTGTACGCATCAAAAGCCCATTTTCATTACAAAACAGGGAATCTTTTAATTTTCATTTAAAGATGGGATTTAACAAGATTGATGAGGTTAAATATATTTATCATTACAGAAAATAATTTGTTTATGATTCCTTTTAACAAGCCGTTTCTGATTGGTGAAGAAATTGAAAATATAAAGAATGCAATTTCATTAGGACAGATATCCGGTAATGGAGAATATACAAAAAAATGTCATAAGTTTTTTGAAGACAACTTTCGCTTTAAAAAGGTATTGTTGACAACTTCATGTACTGATGCTTTAGAAATGTCGGCACTTCTGATAGATATAAAACCAGGAGATGAGGTGATTATGCCTAGTTTTACATTTGTGTCAACAGCCCTTGCATTTGTACGTCAGGGAGCAAAAATAGTATTTGTTGATAGTAGAAAAGATCACCCCGGTATCGATGAAACGAAAATTGAAAGCTTAATTAATTCAAAAACAAAAGCTATCGTTGTAGTTCATTATGCCGGAGTATCTTGTGATATGGATATTATAGCGGAGCTGGCTAAAAAATATCGTTTGTTTGTAGTTGAAGATGCTGCACAAGCGATAGATAGCTATTATAAGGGTAAGCCTCTTGGTGGTATTGGTCATTTGGGATGTTTTTCGTTTCACGAAACAAAGAACATCCAGTGTGGTGAAGGAGGAATGCTAATTATTAATGATGAAAAATTAATTAAACGAGCAGAAATTTTGTGGGAGAAAGGGACAAACAGAGCAAAATTCTTTAGAGGGGAAGTAAATAAATATGAATGGGTTGATACTGGATCATCCTTTCTGCCATCGGAATTATCAGCAGCGTTTTTATATGCCCAGCTTAATAACCTAAATCGTATTCAACAAAAAAGGAGTGAATTGTGGCAATCCTATTTTATAATGTTGAGTGAATGGAGTATTAATAATGAAATTGGGCTTCCTGTTATTCCTGAATATGCAACCAATAATGCACATATGTTTTATATGGTCTGTAAAAGTGAAGAACAACGGGCTAACATAATAAGGAAATTAAAAAGCAATCAGATTCATGCAGTATTTCATTATTTATGTTTACACAAAAGCCCTTTCTATAAAAAGAATCATGATCATAGAAGGCTAACTAACGCTTGTGGTTATGAGCAAAAATTATTACGATTACCCTTGTTTTTTGACCTTACTATAAGTGATATTGAGAAAATTGTAAATATTATTATACAGGCGTGATTTCTTTTAATAAAATACTTAATAATATTTTTCTAATACTTTATCCGTTTTACCCCTTCTGGGCGTGGTTAAGTTTATCAAGGTTTAATCTGTCTTTCGATAAGGCTGTAAGTGTTATATTATTTCCAGTAGCGTTATACTTATTTGTACGTGGCCTAAAAAGAATTCCAAATTATTTAATTGCATTTATACTATTTACACTTTTTCATCTGTTTTCCATTTATAAGCACAATCTAATTCCTAATAACACAAATTGGCTTTTTTTTATTTTTTCCGATAAAAATGTTTTTGCGTGTATTTTATTAATTCTTGTTGAAAACACTTTTATTCTGAAATCAGTAATTAAGAAATTAAATGTGCGAATTCTTTTTGTAATAGCATTATCATTAATATTCAGCCTTATTCAGATCAAAAACCCAGATTTTTTTGTAACCAATCGAATTGATGAAGACAGCCTATATTTGAAAGAATTAAGAAATCTTTCTATTTATAGTTGGGTTAATTTAAATACATTAGGTATTACTTTTCCTTTTCTGATAGCTATTGTGCTGAACTATTATAACATCAGTAAAAGGGTTATGTTTTTTTTTATAACCTTTTGTGGTATTACTGTGGCTTTTTTATCAAGGGCCAGATATGTCATGATCTCTACACTGATTGTTTTATCGCAGGTGATTTTTGCAAAGAGTAACAAAATGTTCTTAAAGGCATATTATGTTTTTATATTTATGCTTGTTGCCGGGTTATTTTTGACTTTGTCGGAACAACTTGGGATTGATATTGGGGGGATTGTTGAAAATAGAATTTTAGAAGAGAATACAAATTTTGCATCAGCAAAAACCAGAATTTTATCTTATTATGTGTTTTTAGACAAATTCCCTGAAAACCCAATATTTGGAGTGGGGCCAAAGATGCAGGAGGATGCACTTAGGTTGCTTGAAGGGCGTGCTCCTACCATACATATTGGTTACTTACAATATTTGTATTATTATGGTATTGTTGGAGCATCAATATTTTTTATTTCATTAATTTTAATTCTGAAAAGAGCATGGCGTGTTGGGAAGCGCACCAATTTTTGGGGCAGTTTTTATGGGTTCATCGCATTTAGTTTTGCGAATTTGACTTTTCCATATTTTAATTATTCCGAAATGGGTGTTGTTTTAGCGGTTATTTATTTAAAATATTATGAACAGTCAAAAGAAACAAAAGGGATTTTAAATTAATTCAATTGATAATCAAGAACTTTTTAAATGAAGGGCATTAGGAAATTACGAATTATAAAGATTGAAAGTTTTTCAATAGTACAAACTTTATTTAGCAGGATTTTGGCCAAGTGGTTTTGGGGGATTAAAATACAAGGGGGATCAAGGTTTTATGGAAAAACTATTTTTTACAGAACAAAAAACAGCGAGATAACCATTGGTAAAAATTGTCGATTTATCTCTAAAGCTAATAGCATTAATTTAATAGGAATTAACAGACCGTGCATATTGAATACTCTCACCAAACAAGCCAAATTATCAATAGGCGATAACTGTGGCTTTTCAGGAACAGTTATTGGGGCAGCAATTGAAATAATAATTGGTGATAATGTAAAATGTGGTGCCAATACACTTATTACAGATTCTGATTGGCATTTTGAAGATTCCCGAAGTGGAAAACCCAAAAAAATAATTATTGGTAACAATGTTTGGCTGGGGGTTAACTCTGTTATTTTAAAAGGAGTGGAAATTGGTGAAAATGCGGTGGTTGGTGCAAACTCGGTTGTTACGCGAAATGTGCCGGCGAATTCAGTTGTAGCAGGAAATCCTTGCAAAATTATAAAAGAAGGAGCAAATTAAAATGAATGTCTTATATTTGGGGTCTTCGGGTTTCCCATATGGATTGGCAGAAATACAAAGAATACAACTTATTTCGAAAGCTTTAATTGAAGAAGGTTGTCATGTATATGTAATAAACAGAAGAGGTGTTCATTCAAAAAAAACCCATCCAAATCTTAATAAAGCAGGGAGATACAGCAGAGTAGTTTACATTTATACTTCATCACCTTATCGATTAGAAAACTTTATAGAAAGAAATAGTAAAAAGATTGTTGGATTTTTACTTGAACTTGTATGTATTTTCAAAATTCATCACAGAAAAACCATTGATGCAGTGATTGTTTCTTCAATGAGTTTCTGGGACCTTTTATTTTACAAGATGATTACCTGGATACTAGGTGTTAAATTATTACTGAATTATGTTGAATATAATTCTTCAATGGTATCGAGAAAAAAATTAAAGCTTAAAGTAAATGATTATTTCTTCGACAAATATGCAATCAGAGTTTCAGATGGAATATTACCAATTAGTGAATTTTTAATTCAAAAAATAAAAGAGAAAGACAAAAGCAAGCCTTTCCTAAAGATTCCTGTTTTGACTGATATAAACAGATACTCCGGAATTACAAAAGATTGTTCTGAAAAATATATTCTATTTTGTGGAGCTGCAGGATATATTGAAGTTATAAATTTTATAATTGACACATTTGAAATTTTATCGGATAATTCGTTGTTTTTATACCTTGTTGTTAATGGTAAAGAAAATCATCTTTTGAAACTTCAAAATAGAATAATCAATTCTGCAAAATCTTCAAAAATTAGGGTATTTAGTAGTTTGTCCGATAATGAATTGTCGCATCTATATTATAATGCTTCAGGATTATTAATACCCCTTCGGCCCACATTACAAGATAAAGCAAGATTTCCACATAAAATAGGAGAATATTTAGCGTCCGGGAATGTTATAATTACGACAAATTATGGCGAAGTAAAATATTATTTTCATAACAAGGAAAATGCGTTGATAGCTGAAAACTATAATATAAAAGAATATGCAATGCAAATAGAATATCTATTATTAAACCATGAAGAATCGAGAGTCATTGGTACTAACGGAAAGAAATTATGCCAAGAATATTTTAATTATCAAAATTACGGAAACCCTTTAGTACAATTTATCAATAGCTTAAACTAAAATAATTGTACGAATTAAAAAAAATTAAATCAGGATAGAATGTGCGGAATAACGGGAAAAGTAAATTTTAATCAGAACGAACTTATTGAAAACTATGAATTATCATCAATGACGGATGTAATTTCACATCGGGGCCCTGATGATTCTGGAATATTTATTGACAAGAACGTTGGATTGGGTTTTAGACGATTAAGTATTATTGATTTGGAAACAGGAAGTCAACCCTTAAAAAACCATAATGGAAGTGTTGTAATTGTATTTAATGGTGAAATATATAACTATTTAGATTTAAAGATAATTTTAGAAAAGAAAGGATATAATTTCAGAACCAAAACAGACACAGAAGTTATTTTAGCAGCATACGAAATTTATGGTGAAAATTGTTTGTCGATGCTGCGAGGCATGTTTGCATTTGCAATATGGGATTCAAATGAAAAGAGACTCTTTTGTGCTCGAGATAGATTTGGAATAAAACCATTCTATTATTATTTAGATAACAATAAATTTGTTTTTGGTTCAGAAATTAAGTCAATACTTAAAGCTGCCAATGTAAATAAAGAATTATCAATTGAAGCAATTGATTCATATTTCGCATTTGGTTATATAACTTCAGATAAATCAATTTATAAAAGCATAAAAAAGCTTTCCCCGGGGCATTTTTTAATTCTTTCTCCAAATAACGGTCAAAAGTTAACTATAAGAAAATATTGGGACGTTAATTTTGATTTTGATTTAGATAAAAGTGAGAAAGAGTGGATCGAGGAGATTCAAGATAGTTTTTCAGAAACTGTAAAATCACATATGATTTCTGATGTGCCTATTGGAGCTTTTTTAAGTGGAGGAATAGACTCAAGCTCGGTTGTGGCAATGATGGCCTTGAATTCGGACAAACCAATTGAGACTTTCTCAATAGGGTTTAAAGAAGAAAAATATAATGAACTTGAGTTTGCCAGAGCAGTTGCTAAAAAATATAATTGCAATCATCATGAACAAATAATAGAACCAGAATCCATTGGATTGTTGCCCAAACTGGTTCAGGCTTATGATGAACCTTTTGCTGATTCATCTGCAATTCCGACCTATTATGTTTCAAAATTTGCAAGAGAATATGTTACAGTTGTATTATCTGGCGACGGAGGTGACGAATTGTTTGCCGGATATAATATATATAATTACTTTCAAAAGATTTATGGAAATTCAATATTAAGCACAAAGTTAAAAAAGATAATTTGGGGAAATATCTATAACATGATTCCGGAACATATCGCTGGGAAAGGCTTAGTATATTATTTGTCAAAAAACAAGGAGTTTTTAGGAGCCTATTTAAATATTTGGAATAAACCTGAAAGAAGTAAATTATTAAGAAAGGATTTATATTTAAATTCTAATGATTTTTCACAGAAATATAAAGAAAACCTTTTATTAGATAATACTAATACTGACTTCATAACAAACCTGCAGTATTTAGATATTAAAACATATCTTGTTGATGACATATTAACAAAGGTTGACCGTGTAAGTATGCAAAATTCTTTGGAGGTCAGGGTCCCTATTTTGGATCACAAATTTGCAGAAATGACTTTTAAGATACCCTCTACACTCAAATATAACAGTGGCGAAAAAAAATATATATTTAAAAAATCGTTATCAAAACACCTTCCCGAAAATGTGCTTTCACATTCAAAAAAAGGCTTTAGTGTTCCATTGTCAGTTTGGTTTAAAGATGATTTAAAAGAATATATAAATGACGTTTTACTTTCTTCAAATGCCGCAATAAATGAATATCTTGAACAAAATTATGTTGGTAAAGTTGTTAATAATAGTTTTACAAGCAAACGAAATTTTAGTAAGCGTATATGGTCATTGTTGTTTTTTGAGGAATGGCTAAAACAAAACAGTTAATTATTTTTTACCACGAATGAAAATAAATTTACTTTATATTATCGATAATTTAGGTAATGGGGGAAAAGAACGCCAATTAATAGAAATTTGTAAAAACATTGACAAAAGCAAAATAAATATTAATATTATTTCTTTTGGGGCAGGCCAACATTATGAAAAAGAGGCGATTAAGCATAGCAGCAATTATCTTTATATTGATAAAGAAAGGAATAAAATAGCACCATTCTTTAAATTATTTAAGTTTTTCAGGCAAAACAATATTGATATTGTTCATTCGTGGGATGATTTTTCTGCTTTTTATATTTATTTACTTTCATTTTTTTTCTCATATAAAACAGTTGGTTCAATAAGGAATGCGGGAGGGGACAAAAATGTTAGATATTATTTAAAACAGTATCTTTTAAAAAGATCAAATGTTGTAATAAGCAATACATACGCAGGGCTAAGGTTTTATAATTTGGAGGGGACGGTCTTAAAAAATTTGATTAATACTGAAAGATTTGAAACATCAACACATTCAACAGAATTTAATATTATTAAAGCTTCATCATTTACATTTAGGAAAAATCACAAAATGTTTTTTGAAGCTGCTATTGATTTGGTTCGGGACGATATTGTCGATATTGTTTATTTAGCTGGTGATGGACCATTTAAAAACCAGTATGAACAAATAATTAATAATTACGATAATTCAATTAAAAGCAGGTTTGTTTTTTTAGGAGCAGTCCATAATGTTGAGAAGATATATAAAAATTGTAAAATTGGTATTTTATGTTCTACTGCTGAATTTGGTGAAGGATTGTCAAATACTTTACTGGAATATATGGCTGCGGGATTAGTTCCTATCGCCACAAATATCGGAGGATCTCTGGAAATTATTAATCATAATCAAAATGGGTTTTTGGTAAATGAAAATGACTCAAAAATGATTTATGAATGTGTAAAATTACTTCATGAGGATGAAGCACTTTACAATAGAATTAGTGAAAAAGCAAAAGAAACAATAGAAAATGATTTTGATAAAAATTTGATTATAGAAAAATTATTGACATTATATTTTGAATTAAAGAAGTGAATTATCAAACTTGTTTTCTTTGAATACAGCCTCTGGCTTTTATGCCTCTGGTTATCCGTGTCAGGTAAAAGGTTTTAAAATTAATTTTAAATGCGAATAACAGAGTTGCTATGCCAGTTAAGGGAGAGTTTAAATCCTAATAACAAATAGAAATGGTAATTATCCAAAACAGATAAAAAGAAATTAGAATTTTAGCCGTTAAATAAAATTGTAATAAAGGGAAGATTTTTGCATATGAATCCATATTTAATATTAGGAACTCAACGAAGCGGAACCACGGTAGTCCACATAGCTTTATATAATCATCCACAAGTTTCTGCATTATACGATGAAGCACAAATTACACCCTTATTTACAAGTGGATTATCAACATTTACATTCGGAAATAATAATAGCAATGAAGAAAAATGCGATGTTAGGAGACTATTTGAAACTTTATGTACTTTGCAAAACAAAGAAGGAGTTGATACCATTGGAATGAAAATTGCCAATTCAAATCCTTTTGAGATAAGGGCATTGAAACAAAAGTTATTAGAGCAAATACCAGATATTAAAATTGTCTATATTTATAGGTCAGATTTAACAGCACAATACGGCTCTTTGGTCAAAGGTAAACAAACAAATCAATTTCATAGTTGGGATGAGAAATTAAAGTCTAAAAATACTATCAAGATCAATCTATTTAAGTTTAAAATATATTTAATGAAATATATTTTGTCAAATTTAGAATATGAATCATATACAAAAAGTTTTAGCACATTGACCATAAATTATGAAGAAGATATTCTTCAAGGGGACTTTAAAAAAATATTCGACTTTTTAAAAATTCAGAAAATTGTTACAAATACAACAAAAAAAATTTCTCCTCCAGCTCAGGAGTATATTAATAACTATGATAAAGCAAAAATCATAGAAGAAAAACTTAAAAATCAGATAAAGAATAATAGAAAACATTATGAGCGAAGGTTATTGTTCTATACAAGGTTAACAAGATTTTTCAGGAAACTGTTTTCTAAATAATTTGTCAGAAATGAAAATCCTTCAAATTAATAATTGTCATTATCGCCGCGGAGGTGCCGATGCGGTTTATTTAAATACAATTGATTTATTAAAAAGAAAAGGGCATGATGTAATAGAGTTTTCTCAAAAACATGACTATAATTTCGCATCAGAAAATTCGGACTATTTTATTAAAAATTATGATCCTTTCAATGCATCTTTTATAAAGAAAGTATTTAATACCCCTCGTCAATTGTATTCATCTGAAGCCAAAAGAAAACTTAAAAAATTAATACGGGATAAGAAACCACAAATTGCTCATATTCATCTTTATAAAGGAAATTTAACCGGATCAATAATTCCAGTATTAAAGAGACATAATATCCCAGTTTGTATTTCTTTGCACGATTATAACATTTTATGCCCGCGTAGTTTATTTTATGATAGTGATAACAAAATTTGTGAACTTTGTTTAAAAGGAAACTCAATAAATAGTGTATTAAAAAAATGTAACAGGCATAATTTTTTCTATAGTTTTGTAAATTTTCTTGAATATAATTTAAATAATAAGGTATTATCAAAGCCCAAAAACATTAATACCCTGATTGCAGTAAGTAAATTTATACTGGAAAAACATAGTATGCGAGATGAACTAGAGCATAAATTGGTTCATTTGTATAATTTTGCTCCTGAATGTGAAAATAAAATTTATAATGATGTAAAAGGAAGTTATTTTTTATATTTTGGGAGATTAACCCATGAAAAGGGACTTATTACATTATTTTCAGCATTTAAAAAGAACAAAAAAATTAAACTTATAGTTGTTGGAACAGGGTATTTAGAAAAGCAATTAAAGGATAAAATTGCAGATGAAAACCTGGAAAATATTGAGATGATTGGATACAAATCAGGTGACGAATTGGAAGCATTGGTACTAGATTGTTCTTTTGTTATAGTTCCCTCTGAATGGTACGAGAATAATCCGATGACAATAATTGAAAGCTATACTATGGGTAAACCGGTAATTGGGAGTGAAGTTGGAGGTATTCCTGAGCTTATAATAGAAAACGAGACCGGTTTTACATTTAAAATGGGGAATATTGATGAGTTATCTTTAAAAATAGCTAAGGCAAATGAATTATCTCAGACTGAATATTGTATGTTATCGAAAAATGCAAGAAAATTTGCTTTGGAAAATTTTTCAGAGGAACAGCACTATAAAAAGCTAATTGATATTTATAAAAACGCTATAGCAAAAATAAATTAACACCATATCTTTAAAGAATGAATATTTGTAATAATTGTGGGTCAGACCAATACAAAGTAGTTTTTAAAGCAGGAAAATCACAGATAAATCAGATTGTTAAATGCAATAATTGTGGGTTAATGTTTGCATATCCAATAAAGATTGATTTGGATTCTGAATACTGGGAAGGTGAAGAGCATAAAGAAACTGATAATTTATCAGCATTTGATGTGAAATCAGAGAATTTTCAGTTAATGTTAGATAAAAAAGAAAGGATTCAAATACAAGACTACATGTCATCTTTAAAAGTGGTTGAATCTTTTATTGGAAAAAAAGGCAAAGCATTGGAAATTGGAAGTTCTAGGGGTTTTTTCCTTGACCGATTAAAAAACAGTGATTGGGAGGTTGAAGGAATTGAACCCTCTTTGAGCAGACGAGAGGAAGCAAAGAAACTTTTTGGATTTGACCTTATTGCAGAAAGATTGGAGGATACTAATTTAGAAGAAAATTCTTTTGATGCTATATTTTTATTTCATGTAATTGAGCATGTTTTAAACCCAAAAGAATTTGTATCAATTATAAATAAATATTTGAAACCAGGTGGTGTTTTTGTGATGGAAACACCCACTTATGACACTTTAACTTATAAAATTCTTAGGCATAGGGAAAGAAGTTTACGATGTGATGGGCACATTTATTTTTTCACAAAAAAATCTCTGAGGAAAGTTGTTGAACAGAATAATTTTAAGGTAATAAAACATGAAAGGGTGGGCAGAACACTTACTGTTGAGCGTCTTTTTTGGAATATTGCAGTAATAACAAAAAATAGAACCCTTGAGAGCTTTCTTATAAAAGTTAGTAATATACTTAAACTAAATAAAGCGAAAATATATTTGAACTTTGGTGACATGCAAAGAATATTTTGCACCAAGGAATAATACCATTTTAATTAGACTAAATGTTTTGAAAGAAAAGAATGCAAATGAAAAAAAAGATTTATATAGCCGGATGTGGAGGAATGTTGGGAGAAGCATTTTATACCCAGTTTAAAAATGAGTACGAATTAAAATGTACCGATAAAGATGTTAACGAAAAATGGTTAAGTTTTCTGGATTTTCGGGATTTTAATGCTTATAAAAAAGACGTGGTTGATTTCAACCCCGATTATTTATTTCATTTGGGGGCATATACCGATTTAGAGTTTTGCGAATTAAATATTGATGATTCTTATAATACCAATACGTTGGCGGTTGAAAATGCTGTTTTAATTGCTAATACACTAAATATTCCTCTTTTGTATATTAGTACCGCAGGTATTTTTGATGGAAAAAAGGAATTGTACGACGATTGGGATACTCCAAATCCATTAGGTGTTTATGCACGTTCAAAATATATGGGTGAGCGATATGTAATTGAAAACACCAAAAATTACTTAATTTGTCGTGCCGGTTGGATGATGGGGGCTGGCCCTAAAAAGGACAAAAAATTCATCCAAAAAATAATGAAACAGCTTAAAGATGGTAAAAAGGAACTTTATGTTGTAAATGATAAAGATGGTACACCAACCTACACTCAAGATTTTGCAAAGAATGTAAAACTACTACTTAAAAAAGAATACTGGGGTTTATACAATATGGTTTGTAGTGGCGTAACAAGTAGGTTGGAAGTGACAGAAGAGCTTGTGAATATTCTTGGATTAAGTGATAAAATAAAAATCCGACCGGTTTATTCTGATCATTTTAAAAATGAGTATTTTGCCGACAGACCGCCTTGTGAAAGGCTAATTAACTCAAAATTAGACATTAGAGGCATAAATATTATGCGTGATTGGAGAATAGCCTTAAAAGAATACATTGCAAATTATTATCAGGGTTATCTGGATTAAAAATGAGTGAGAAATTGAAGATCGCCGCTTTTGGAGGATTTAGATCAATTCCGCCCAAAGCAGGAGGAGCTGGTTCCGACAAGTTTGCTTTTGAATTGTATCCAAGAATTGTTGAACAGGGACATGAACTAATCGCATATACACGCATTTATCATGGTGATAAAGAACCACAACCTGACAATTACAAAGGAATAAAACTAAAAGCCTTTAAAACTGTTAATAAAGCGGGTTTTGATACATTAGTGCATTCGTTTAAATGTACCTTTCATGTAATTTTTAAAAACACCGCTAAATACGTCCATTTGCATAGTGGTGCAAACAGCTTATGGGCAATTCCTTTGCGCTTAACAGGTAAAAGGGTGATTGTTACTCAATTTGCCATGGATTGGAAACGGGATAAATGGCCTTGGTATGCTAAATTGTTTTACCTGTTTTCAAATTTTCTTACAGCTCGAATTCCCAACCAGGTTGTGTTCGATAATATTTATACCCAGGAATATTTTGAAAAAAAATATAAAAAGAGCTTTGCATTTATTCCTTATGGGAGCGAAGTTCCTGAACCTTCGGACAATATCGATATTTTAAAAAAGTTAGGTATTAAATCAGGTGAGTATTTTTTATTTGTGGGTAGATTTATTCCTGATAAGGGAATTCATTTGTTAGTCGAGGCATTTCAGAAAGTGAGCACAAAAAAAAAGCTGGTGCTTATTGGTGGTTCACCAAATCCGGGGCCTTACGAAGAAAAAGTCAAAAAGGTGAAAGATGAACGTACTATTTTTCCGGGTTATGTTTATGGCGATGATACTAATGTTTTAATGAAAAACGCTTATGCTTATGTCCAACCTTCGTTAATTGAGGGATTATCGCCAGTAATTTTGACAGTCATGGGCTTATGTACTCCATTAATTTGCAGCGATATAAAGGAAAACCTTTTTATTACCAAAAACAATGCAACAACCTTTAAATCAGGAAACAGTTCCAGCCTGGCTGAAGCTATTACTGATGTTTTGGAAAGGGAGCAGGAGATAAAAGAGAAAGCATTGGCTGGTCAAAAGGATATAAAAGAAAGATTTAACTGGGATAAAATTGCCTGGGATTATATAAACGTGTTTCTAAAATAATACAATATAGCTATGATAAAAACAGCCATAATAGGTTTAGGTAAAATGGGACTTTCACATGTCGCTATATTAGGTGCCCATTCTGATGTGGAACTTGTTGCGGTTTGTGACACCTCATCAATAGTATTAGGTACTTTTAAACGCTACAATACAAGCATTAAGCTTTATGAAGATTTTAATAGAATGTATGCAGAGGAGGAACTGGATGCTGTATTTATTGCCACGCCTACAAAATTGCATTATATGATGGCAAAGGCGGCCATTGAAAAAGGGATACATGTATTTTGTGAAAAGCCGTTTAGCTTAACTCTTGCACAGGGTGAAGAATTGAGGCAGTTGGTGCAGAAGTATAAGGTAAATAACCAGGTAGGGTATCATAACCATTTTATTGGAACATTTCGTGAGATGCGTCGTTTGTTAGCAAACAATGTGATAGGTAAACCCATGCATTTTACCAGTGAAGCTTATGGCCCTGTAATTGTAAAACCAAAAGCCGGCTCATGGCGGGCAAAACCTACCGAGGGTGGTGGCTGTTTGTTTGATTATACATCGCATGTAATAAACTTAATTCAGTTGGTTATTGGCAAACCTACAAAAGTGAAAGGAACCCTGCTTAAACAGTTTTACAGTAAAGAGGTTGAAGATGGGGTGTATTCATCTCTTTTTCTTGAAAATGGTTTATCAGGCAACCTGTCGGTAAACTGGAGTGACGAAACCTATCGAAAAATGTCAACCTCGCTAATGGTTTTTGGCGATAAAGGAAAAATTATTTGTGATGCTACTGAGTTAAAGATTTATTTAAAAGAAGAGAATAAAGCTGAAAGTTTGCCAAAAGGTTGGCATATTAAGTACATTACAGAGCTTGCATTGCCTATAAATTTTTATTTACGAGGTGAAGAATATTCAGCCCAGATCGATTACTTTATCGATAATGTGAAGAACAATAAAATTGGTGACCTGAATACCTTTGAGCAGGCGCTATACACCGATAAGGTAATAGAAATGCTTATTAACGACTCAAAAAACTAATGTTAGGATGGATAAAGTACTACTTGGAGATAATCAGTTTTTTGCGGTAAACCATTTATCGGATGAAAAATCACGAGCACAAGCCATGCGTTTTAAAGATGCCAGGTCAATTATGTATGTACTTGACCAGGCCATCGACTTAGGCATTAATACCTTTATGTGTACTACCCACGACCGTATAGCTGAGATAACTGAAATTATGCGAAAAAATACTTCGTGTTACCAGGATTTTAATATTTTTCCCTGTATGCCTTATGCCCACAAATATGCCAATGCGGTTACCGAGTTGGGTATAATGGGTACAGTAAAACAATATATTCCGGGCAATATTTTTTCGTTTGCTGCCAAAGGGGGAATGGCTTTTGCCAAAAAAGATTTCGGAAAATTTATGGAACTACTGGTTGATGCTGAATTAAAAATGTTCAAAGGAATCAATACTCCGGTTATTTTTTTACAAAATGTATTGGTTGACATGATATTGGGTTTAGGCATGACCGATGTTTTTGTTGAATATTCAGAATATATAAAAAAGAAATACAATGCTGAACCCGGCTTTATTACCATGAATATGCCAATGTTATACGATGAGCTTGAAAGATTAGGAATTAAAAATCCTATTATTTGTTCATCAATCAATAAAATAGGATTCAGAATGTCAGGAGGCATAAAAAAATATGAACAGTATCTAAATGAAAAACATTTTCGTCCAATAGCAATGCAGGTTTTGGCTGCAGGGGCATTACGCCCAAAAGAAGCCATTGAGTATCTGGCTCAGTTTCCAAAAATTGAATCGGTATTGTTTGGTGCCAGTTCAAAAGATCATATCCAGGAAACAAAAGAATTGATTGAAGAAAAAATGGGATAACAATAAATATTTTAATTCTAACTGGCGTATGCTGTGTTTTTAAAAAGCTTTTCCTTTCATTTTTAGAATTAATAAGGGATCAAAACATTTGCTGCATTTAAATTGAATTTTATATTGTTTTGTAAAGGTTTCGCACCTTACTTATATTTGTTTTAATTATGAGTTGAACGTTTAATATAATTTTTATATGCGGAAAGAAAAATTAATACCGTTGGCAAAAGGCTTAATTTTGCATTTACCATATGTCAAAAAATTAAAATCACCTCGAACCGGCGGAACAGTTGAAAGTCGATACTGCTATTCAGTTTGGCTAAGGCACCTTAAAATGTTGAATTCGGTTTATAATGGAATTCCTTTAAAGGTTGCAGAGTTAGGCCCAGGTGATTCTTTGGGAATTGGATTTGCTGCACTTTTATCAGGATGTCAGAGCGTTGTGGCATTAGATGTAATAAAATATTGGGATATTAAACGTAATTTAAAGATTTTCGAAGATTTAGTTATACTGTTCAAAAACAAAGCACCAATACCAGATAAAGAGTATCCAAATGTTGAACCACAACTGGATAATTATAATTTTCCAAATGATATTATTTCAGATGAAATACTGAATCAATCATTATCTGAAGAACGCATCAAGGCTATACGCGAAGAGATTAAAAATATTGACAACCACCAAAACACATACATAAAATATTGTATTCCTTGGGATGATTATAGAATCATTGGCTCTGACAGTATTGATTTTGTGTATTCTCAAGCAGTATTGGAACATGTTGAAAACTTAGAAGGTACTTATTATGCTATATATAAATGGTTAAAAAAAGGAGGTGTTATGTCACACTCCATTGATTTTAAATCTCATGGTACCACAAAAAGCTGGGATGGTTATAGAACGTACAGTGAATTTCAATGGAAAATTGTAAAGGGGGGTAAGAAATTTTTAATAAACCGTTTACCATATTCTGTCCATTTAGAATTACAGAAAAAAAACAATTTTAAAATATTAAAAAGTATTCCTGTAAAGATGAATAATACTATTCCAAAGCACCAATTTGCTAAAAAATTTAAGAATCTTTCAGAAGAAGATATGACAACAAGTACGGCATATCTATTATCAAAAAAGGAATAATAAACACAATAATTTACAGCAATTCAACATTTATTATTCAGCCCAAATAGTAATTTAGCAAGGGACAGTGCTATTTTCTTCCCCTTTTACCATATTTTATGCTGTGTCCACGTTACCGGAACTTTACTAAATGGTATTAAACCCCAAAGCAACCCCTGGACCCTTTCTTCCTGGGCAGGCCCCTGAGAATTAAACCATGCCTTCTCGTCCGCCGTAGCGAAAGCGAAGGAGGATTAAAATTTTACCCGGCCTAATTATAGCAGAAAGAAAAAAATAAATCAGCTTAATAATACCATCGGTGTCGCTTCAACCTTATTTCCGCAAGTCATCGGATCTTGTTAATTTATAGGTAATTCGTTCAATTCTTTTTGGTGCTTTTATTTTAGTTGTCATCTGATGACTATCAACCAATTGTAAAAGAGACCTTCTGGAAAGGACGGCGTGGTCATTTGCCACATCACCAAAACCATCAATCTAAATTGCAACTACTCAACAACTCACACGTGCCTGGCATCGGGGTTAAAGCGATGCCGTTGGTTACGTTTACCTTGCGTGTGATTATGGTAAGGTTGGGTATGGTGTTTGGGCTAAGAAAATAAATCCATCCCCAGCTCCGAAATTAATTCGGAGGGCTGCCCGGAGCTAATATATTTCTTTTGACCTTTAAGTATAGGTTTCAGCTATTTGTTTGGTAGTGCCCGGCTCTCTCCTTGGTTACTGAGCGGTTTATTGAGCTTGGTCGAAATAGTCGAAGTAAAGGAGAGCGGGGAGAGGATATATTAAATAAAATTACCAAATTATTATCCCTCCCAGCCTCCCTTGGAAAGGGAGAGGCTGGCTTCTGCTGGATTGTTTCTTTTAACCCAAAACTTAAAGGTTTTAGTTGGCTGCTGTTGGTTTTTTGCAGGATCCAATCTCCTCCTTTTAAAGGAGGTAAGGGAGGATAAAGACAAATTACAAATACTCCAGTATCCTATCCAGCACCTTTTCAATCTGGTATAATTCTTCGTTTTTAAAGCGTAAAATTAAATTCTCTTTCGAAATTTTCTAAATGTAAAATATTAAGCTTCGGAAAATCTATTTTATTTAAAATATCGAAATGTTTATCATTAGATACCAGGCAGCAGGCGTTGCAAGAAATGGCACAATCAACAAATTTATTATCATCAGGGTCGGCTTCAATTAAATTCCATTGATAAAAATATCGGTATCAATGACGACCTTTGCTCCTGTAATGTTCATTGGCCCATTGGTTCATAGTGTCTTTATTCCAGTTGTTTTTTCCCCAAAGCTTATCTATTTTGTCAGATGCCTTATCTGCGAAATAATTGCTTAAAAGCAATTTTATCTCTCTCAATTGCTCGTCCGGAATATTTGTCGAGTACAACTTTAACAACTCTTGTTGGACATTACTTAATGCTGTTCCCATTATTAATTTTTTTACAAAATTAACGATTTATATTCATTTAAAGTTTTATTCACGCTAAGTTTTGCGAACCACCGCACACTATCAATAAATTTGCAAGTAACAATAAGTTCCGGTATTACTACATTTTATAAATGACCGGGTTAGTTTTGTTTTTCAATTTTCAAAAAGCCATTTCTTCCCCTTTTACCATATTCAGTACAGTGCGTATGATTATGGTGAGGTCGAGCATAAAGTTCCAGTTCTCGAGGTACCACACATCGTGTTCCACCCGTTTACGCATGAGTTCGGGCTCGGGAGTGGCCCCGCGATAGCCGTTTATTTGAGCCCAGCCTGTAATACCCGGTTTTACCAGGTGCCGTACCATATACTGTTGTATCAGTTCTGAATATTCGCGGGTATGTTCCAGCATATGGGGGCGGGGGCCAACTACGCTCATATCGCCTTTTAGTACATTAATAAATTGGGGCAATTCATCCATACTGGTTTTACGCATAAAGGCACCCATACGGGTAATTCGCGCATCGTCTTTGGTGGCCTGCTGTTTATCTGCTTCCTGGTTAACCGTCATGGAGCGGAATTTTAACATATGAAAGTCCTGGTTTTCTTTACCGGTACGTAACTGGGAGAAAAACACCGGAC
This sequence comes from Bacteroidales bacterium, assembly GCA_046704385.1. Lineage (GTDB taxonomy): Bacteria > Bacteroidota > Bacteroidia > Bacteroidales > SZUA-534 > GH45. The sequence continues at coordinate 261,303 of JBJKSB010000041.1, forward strand.
CTTTCGATTCCAGCTTTATTAGTATGGCAAGTATGGGAAATAGCCAGGTAAATATCAGTAATATAATTAATAATGAAAAAACAATATCGAAGGCCCGTTTTACCAACTGCGCAAAAAGGCTTTCAAGCGGTTCCTGTCGTAACAGCACAATGGGAAGGCCATCAATAAAGTCTATGGTAACCCTGCTGCGAATATATTTCTGAAAACTGGGAACCAGTTTAAAGCGGATAAAATTCTTTTCACAATACAGGATTAATTCCCTGATCCTTTCCTCGAAACCCGTATCAATAGTGCAAAACACTTCGTCAACCATTAACTCCTGGGCGCTTTGTTCAAATCCAGATAAGGGATAAACACGACATTCTTCAGGCATCTTATTTTGATCGGTCTCCGAGAAAAATCCTACAAATTTATATCCCAGGTTATTATGGGGGATAATATTATTATATACTTCCAGGGCCCGTTTGTCGGAGCCAATAATGGCCACTGAACGGAAATTATGTCCCTTTTTCCTGTAAGCTGCAATATAATTAAATAGACTTATCCGCCAGATCAGGATCAAAATCAATTCTGATATAAATGAATAGAATAAAACCAAACGGGATACCCCGTAAAACCGGAAAAGGATCATCGTCATATACATTATGCCCAGGTGTATCAGGGTATTGCGTATTGAACGCAGGGCAACCTTATCAATAGTAGATCCCCTTTTTAAAGTAAAAGCGCCGCTTTGGTTCGAAATAAACCACCATGAAAACAGGTACACCAGGAATACAATTATATAGTCGGGGGTTTGAAAGGTGAAAAACCGGTTTTGCCTAAAATAGTAACCAATGTGAAATGAAAGAAAAAGCAATACCAAGTCGCCTGCTAAGCTAATGGTATTCTGGTATTTTGAGTATCCTCGTCCCGGCATGATACGTTACAATTACAGTTATGGCTTGTAAAAATAAAGTAATTTTTAAACTCTGTAAAAAAATTCATAAAACAGTAGGGTTTATTGATCAAAATAAAGGGTGAGTGTGGCGCTTTTTTGACACCGAGGCAAATAGATTAATGTACCTCTCTGTCCAGTCGAAAAAGTTCGGGATATACTATAGGGATATTTATGTTTCTATAAAATTTAATTGTTTGACTCCGGAGGAGTCATAAATTAATAGAAATTATGATTCCTATAAACCTGCGATGCCAGCCGGGGTCGAATACTATTGGTTTTCGTTTTATAATATTAGTATAAAGAGTAGCTGATTAGGTGAGAAAGCGATATTTAAATCAGGTTGCCATTCTTTTACTTTTGTTAGGATCGAATATATAATCTACCTTCGCAAACAAATTTGGTCAAAGGGTCTTAAGATATAAAACCAATGCAAGCAAAAGATAAAAAACTTATCAGTTGGATACTTATTGTAGTGTCGCTGTTAATTTGTTCATTGATTACCTTACCAGGTGAGATAGGGGAATTATGGAAACACCACGATAAAGATTTTCACCTCCTTGTTTTTGCCTTGTTCATGGTAGTTACCCGGTTGTTTTTTAAAAATCTTTCCATCCTTAAAATTTCGCTTATAACCTTTTCCCTGGGATTATTAATTGAGATATTGCAGGGGGTTATAACCATCGCTCATCGCCAATTTGATTTATACGATATATTATTTAATGTAATTGGTATTGGTTTGGGTGTGGTTATTTTGTTGATATACCCGGGGGGAGAGAAGTAGGCAGTCTGTCAGTCTTCAGTCTGTCAGTCTTCAGTCTGTCAGACGGCAGTCTATAGTCTACACTTTTCAGTTCTCATATTGTCAGTAGGCAGGGAGTTTAGAAATCGGTAATGGTTTAAATCTGTGTATCCCTCCCAGCTCCGAAATAAATTCGGAGGGCAGGCCTCTGCTAATAATTTTCTTTTGACTTTTAAATATAGGTACAGCGGTTTGTTTAGTAGTGTCCGGCTCTCTCCTTCCAAAGGAGAGCGGGGAGAGGATAAATCATTTTAAATACTCCAGGATCCTTTTCAATACCTTTTCAATTTTATACAATTCTTCATTTTTAAAACGTAAAATGGTAATACCCATTTCATTAAGGCGGGAGTCCCGAAACGTATCTCGTTCCTGTGTATAAAGGTGTATTTTACCGTCTAATTCTATAGCCAGCTTTTTTTCTGCACAATAGAAATCGGGGATATAAAAGAAATATTCTGATTTATTTTGATCATAATCATAAATTATAGGATGCTGCCTTAGAAACTGTTTTCCATTCAGTTGTTTTCTCCTCAGATAAAACCATAACCGTTCTTCGGGTTTAGTCGGATTATTTCTAAGCTTACGGGCTAAGTCTTTAATTTCGTGGTATTTCATTGGTTATATTTTAACGAATATACAAATAAATTCTTTCGGGGTGGAACTGTTCGTTGGGGTTTGTATCCGTGTATCCATCCCCAGCTCCGAAATTAATTCGGAGGGCTGGCCGGTGCTCTTATTTTATTTATTAAAAGTTATATAACACAACAAACTTTGCATAACATTACACATCCTGCTTTTAATTCTTTACAATCTTATGGATGTAACTGCCTTCATTGGTTCTAAATAGTAAAAAGTATACACCAGATTTAAAAGGGGATGCATTTATGCTGTAGCTTGTTGAATTTATATTTTTAGTTTGATTTATTATTTTTCCCTTTGAGTCTAATATTTGTAATTCAACTATTTGCTCCTCAATGATAGCAGATTGAATGGTGACAATATGGTCAACCGGATTTGGATATATTTTAAATTTATTTTCAGCATCTTTAAACATTCTGATTCCGGATCCCTCTTTAATATCAATAAAAATGTCTTTAGATATTTCTAATCCCCCGGCATCAATTGCCAGTACATGAAAATTATGCATCAGGTCGTCTTTATTAATATTTCCGGCAACTACTAAGCTATCGCCTCTTATGTTATAAAATAAAGTATCTGAATCCGAATGCAAAGCATCAAATTTAAAGATGTGTGTATCATTGCTATCTTCATCGTATACCTTAAAGTTACCAACCAGGGTGCCCAGGGGTGCTCCTGACAATACGGTATTACCTACGATCTCTAGTTTCCAGGGAGCATCATTCATGTTTTTAACCTTTATTATAAAAGCTTTTTCGAGTGTATTGCCTGTTGAGTCGGTCGATTTTACGGTTATATTATATATTGAGTCAATCTCATAATTGGTAGTCCTGGCTTTTAAGGAATCGATATCGATAAACAGGTTTGATCCGTCAATAAGTTCGTAAGTAAAACGATCATCTTCATTTTTATCAATTGTACTCAAAACACCAATTAGGGTTCCCGATTCACTGTTTTCAGCAATGGTATCATTTGATAATAAAATATCTTCAGGAGCAAAAACAAAGGGTAAGTCGATATGTTGTATATCGTTATAATAAGTTGGTGCAAAATCTTCAGCAAAACTGCCATAACTGACCCCAAGCCCAAAATAGGCTGCACCATACAAAAAGAACGATACAGCTCCTTCCCGTTTAATCTGCATATCAAGCACATTGCCCAAATCTTCAACTTTGTTACTTTGAGGATTGTAACTTACTACTTTATTTTGGGTTCCATAGCAGATAAATGCTGTTTTGCCATCTCCAATTGCTGTACCACCATCAGTAGTAAGGTTTAAGCCGTCTGCAAATATTTTTTCTGTCCATTTGCCTGTATTTGGGTCATATTCCTGAACATCATTTAATTGTGTACCATAATCGCGTCCGCCTGATACGTATCCTTTACCATCAATGGTAAAGGCCACGGCAGCTATGCGTTTTCTGCCGGTAAATCCTTTAAACTCTGTCCATGTATCCTTTATTGGGTCATATTTCCAAAAATCTTTGGTAGCATCCAGGTTATCCTCACCGGTTCCCACATATGCAGTATCCCCGATTGAAAAAGCGACTGCATCGTAGCGGGCCGAGCCTCCAAAATCAGCCACCTGCTTCCAGGTGTTTTCTTTGGGATTGTAAGCGTAAAAATCGTTATATAAAGTGTTTGAAACCTGGTTGCCCCCCAGCCCGACATAAATTTCGGTATTTAAAACAAAGGCCACAGCTCCGCTGCGTGCTTTGCCCGGGAAAGCTGCCATTTCAGTCCAGTTATCCGTAAGGGGTGAGAATCGCCACAAATCGCTGAAACAACTATCGGCATCGCAACCCAATCCCACATAAGCCATAGTATCAATTACACAACTAATTGCTCCTGAACGTGCTTTGCCTGCAAAAGGATTAATTTTTTCACGTACTGTAGCGCGTTTGATGGCTGTAATTTTTTGTGAGTAAAAGCTGGTATCTGTATCTTTTATTACCCGAAGGCTAACGGTATATTCTCCGGGTTTTGTAAATACATGCTCATTGTTTTGACGGGTACTGGTTGTTCCATCTCCAAAATCCCAAAACCAATTTGTTGGTAACCCACTCGATTGGTCTACTAAATCAACAGTAATTGGCACCTCCCCAGTTTGGACATTCGATGTAAAAAAAGCCTGGAAAAAATTTTCAAAACAACTGATGTTAAATGACGTTTGGCTGTCAATATTTGTAAAATGTTCTGTTGCCCAGGCAACATCATCCACACTTATACAGTATAGGTTTGGGTTTAGCGTGCTATTGAAGTCAGTAAGTATAGTATTACTTCCATTCCGCATATTAAGTGTTATCAAGTCGTTATTATAACAATTTAATTTAGTTAAAGCTGTGTTTTTGCTAACATCAATAGTGGTTAAGTTATTATTATAAAAATCCAATTCTTTTAAAAATGAGTTGTTACTTACATCAAGTGCCGATAAGTTGTTATTACCGCAATAAAAATTAGTTAAAGCTGTGTTTTTGCTAACATCAAGTTTTGTTAAGTTATTATCTGAACTATTTAAAAAATTTAAAAGCAAGTTATTGCTTACGTTGAGCATGTTTAGGTTATTATGATGGCAAGATAAAAAGGTTAAAGCTGTGTTTTTGCTAACATCAAGGCTGGTTAATTGGTTATCCCAGCATTCTAAACTAGTTAAAGCTGAGTTCTTGCTCACATCAAGATTAGTAAGGTTATTTTGGTAGCATACTAAATCAGTTAATTCTTTGCAATTGCTTATATTAAGACTAGTTAGTTCATTACAACAGCAATTTAATAATGTTAAAATTGTATTATTGCTCATATCGAGTGATAAAAGGTTATTTGCACTACATTTTAAAATTGTTAAATTCTTGGCGTTACTTAAATCAAGATTATTAAGGCTGTTACCGAAGCAATATAACTCGCTTAAATCTACATTTTTACTTAAATATAGTGTTGTGAGTTTGTTATAAACGCATCCTACGTTTGACAACTCTGGATTATTGCTTAAATCAAGAGATATAAGGTTATTAAAATTACATTGTAATGTAGTTAACTCTGGATTACCACTTAGATTGAGATTGGTAAGATTATTTCCTTCACAAACCAATACAGTTAATGCAGTGTTTTTACCTACATCAAGGTAATTGAGGGAATTATCATTGCACCACAATTGGGTAAGATTGGTAAAGGCTTCAATACCTGTAAGGTCAGCAATTCCATCTCCACCAACACCAATAGTACCAGTAAAAGTCTCCGCTTCCACTATTGAAATTTCACCATCGCCATTGGTATTGATAGCGCTGTTGTTGATCAAATAGTTTTTAAAATTAGCATCTGGTATATTAACGTTTTGTGCTAAAATTGTTGTTGTGGTAAACAACATGATAATGATAATAAGTGGTTGTTTCATCGGTTAATTTTTTATTTGATTAATTTTTAAATATAATAAATTATTGTATTGGTAGTTATGGATTTTAATTTATCATCATTTATTTAAACCCAATTATCTTTCTTGGTTCAGGAGTTTCATGTTTTTCAAGCAATTCGTCCAGGTAAATAAATACCAATTCAATGTTTTTATCCTGGTTGGCAAGCTTCTTTTTTATTTCTTCAATTTCCAGTTTTATATCCAGGTTTTCTGTAAGCATTTGGCGAACTTTCGTGAAAATTCTCATAATCTGAATATTTACGCTTATTGCTTTCCCACTGTTCAAAACACTGGAAAGCATTGCAACTCCTTGTTCCGTAAAAGCAAATGGCAGATATTTTGAGTGTTGCCCGCGCTTTAAGGTCACAAATTGGGATCTTATATTTTCTTTTCCATTAATTGGCGGATAAAGCCTTAAGTTTTTATATCTGAAAGTACTATTACATAACACTTTTATAGGTTTTTATCAGCTCTTGTACTTCTGGAATTTCACAATTTTTCCACTTTTCGATAATATAAGCTGCTATGCGGCGATCTAATATATCATCACCATATTTACTGCCTTTTTCTAAATTAAATGAATCTCCACCTTTTATAGCCATTAATGCATATTTCCACTGTTGCCCATTTTCATAATTTATCATTTCTTTTATTTCAGTCTCTCCCATAAAAATCAAAGAAAAATTAAAATAAGTAAATCGATCTGCTGGATACGTCCCAAAAAAACAAGTTTGACATGTATTAAATACCTTTTCCCAACCCACATTTGGTTTTTCTGGGTGTGCATTTGTTGGTAAATAAGAAATTATCGTTTCAACAACATTTTTATTTGTATCATTTTCTGCCCCCAATAATTTATTTTTCAGCAAATTAATGGACATATCATAATAATATTCTTCCCCTTTTGTTCTCATATAATTTTCTCGATTAAAAACATAATTCTTTATCAAATTTGAATCAATTCTTATTAGAGATATAAATTCATTTGCCATAAAGGCATATTTATATATCTCTTTTAATTCTTGAGTAGTAGCCAATGTTTCACTATAATTAATGAAATATTTATCTTGACTTTTTAAAATGGCTGAATTACAGAATATCAATGTAATAACAGCGAATAATCTAATTTTTTCCATACTAAAAAGTTTTTGTAATTATTATTTGTTAGCAACCGGTTTTAAATTTGGATTACCTCGCTGCCGCACGACTCCTGTCGTGTGGTTACGAAGAATGCTCCATTCATTTTATAAGATCAACCGATTATTCACCTCTTTTTTAGATATTAAAATCATCCGGACAGAGGTTTAGTTATGTTTATTCTTAAATATTTGGACAAAATTATATTCAAATCAATATTCAAACTGTCCTTCTGAAGTCTGTTCTATGATTTTAAAGTAACCATCTGGCTGAAGTTGGTATTCCCGTTTTGTTTTAACATTAAATCTTTCCTCTTGCCACCTTATTATCCCATCATTTGAAATATTTGATTGGATATATGTTGTTTTGACCTCCAAAGGATCTCCATTTTTTTTATAATCGACCTCATAAAGATTTATTAGTGACGTTAGCATACCATCATTATTAAAAACATATAGATCAATATAAGTTTTCTCAAACCCAACAATTTTTGTTACAATTAATTTAAAATTAGGATCTAAAACGAGCTGCCCAAGGGAGTATACCGTTGTAAAAAATTTTTTCTCGATTCTTTTTGTTTTTGTTTCATCAGACCATGTTCTCCAAACAAAAGGCTCCTCTTCCACCTTCCCATAGGTAGTTACGTTAAAAAGCTTACCCTCTTTTGAATATACTTTGGCTCGAGAGGTTTGCATATCAAATAAAACCTTGTTCAACAAGGTTTTATCTATAGTATCTTGAGGGGCTAAATTATTAAAAGAAACAGATGATTCTATTGTAGTATTATAACTTTTTAATAGATCATCTAACTTATTGTTTTGCGCTTCACAATAATTACCCATTGCAATAAGTAAAACGATGTAAAAAAATCTTGTCATATTCTCTTTATTTTATTCTTTACAATATACTTCCGCGTATCCTATATTCAAATTATTATTCTCTAAATCTGCCCATTTCCATACATTATTCTCACCTTCCTTGTTGGTAAAATCTTCATCATTACGATAATCCTTACCATCTTTTTTATACTTAGCAGTACATCCTGAAGCAGAAAAATCGACAACCTTTCCATATGGATCATCAACAACCAAACCTGTATCTGTAATCTCTTGTAAACGTACCATATGACCAAATGCTGAAAGCATCACAGAACATCCATTTTCTAAATATGATTTTAGTATTAATGTTATATCTGTTTGATCCGAGCTTTGAATATCTTCGTATGTATATGAAACACCATCGAATAACTCTGCAAGTTTTTTTCTAGTGCTTCCTTCTCCTCTATTGTCAAATGCTTTATCCACTCTTATACATTCCATATAATCTTCAAATTGAGTATATGTGTTACAACCTGAACAATCACTACAAGGAGCTTCTATACCCAAATATTCCAAACACATAGCTTCAGATGTCAAATTACACATTATATCACCAGCAGTAGTAACATTATAAGTATTCATCCAACTGTTATTGTTTAAATCTTCTTCTGTAGTTGGAGATATATTATCTCTTTGGCTATGATATGGGACCTTCATTTGTAGTTTAATAAAAGTAATTGTCACTTTTGTTAGGGATTTTAATGCTAAACAGGCTTATTTGTTATAAATAACATCCTCAGTAATCAATGCTACCGCACTCTACTTAAATGTATATAGCCTCCTTGTTTGTAAGTTCGTATTCCTTCTTTATTTATAACACAAATTACAACTTTACCCCAATTAGTACCTGATACCTTTTCTATGGTAACATTACTTATACCACTGGGAACTTGATATAAAACAGCAGACTTAACACTTGGTGCTTCTCGAACATTAGTATACCCATCAGCATCCTGCACTCTACCAAAAAAATAATTACCTTCTTGCTGACAAGCTTCAAAGGATATTTGATGAAAATAACCATCTTCATCTAATTTGTATATAACCTTACAAACCAATTCATTCGGTATTGGATCCGTATCTTCTGGATCAGGGTAATATTCATAAGAAATAACTGTTGTATCATCCTCCAGAATCAATGCATCAACTGGATACCCTGTTAAATTAATCGCCGACAACATTTGTTCATCGCTCCTTCTAAAAGTATAAGCCTCCTTAAAATACCGATAACCATCGTTGGTTCCTAAATCAGGATCAAATACTTTATATAACAAAACAATCATTACAATATCCTCTCCGAATTCTACACGCGCTAAAGGCACTATTAAGTTATCATAATTAGGGTCAGAAATATATTTACCATGCATTCCTCCATGATATTTTAGGTACTGATTGCTATCTACTCTAATATGAGGCGCTGGTGTTGTATATGTGCGATATCTTGTAGGTTGTTGTATGTTATTATGACTCCCCCACATATTTTCATTAGCCAAAGCAAGTGAGATTGTATCTTCTATTACCGATGTCTGCCTAAATAAATCCACAACAGAATCCAACTCATTCCACTTATACTTAGGGAATAAACTGACGAATTTATCAAACTCACTCTGAGCGAGTAAATTTGAACTAATTAATGCAAATAAAATTAATATCTTAGTTTTCATTAGAAGTTGATTTTGAATAAATTTTATAATACTTAATCGTAGCTCCTTTTGCCAAATAATAAGTAACAGTCACTGAAACCGTATTGCCTTCAATCTGTTGGTTTTCTGTTTCCTGCCTAGTAGAATATTCAGAAAAATTACTCTTAGCACTTAACCAATCATAAAAAGTAACAGTACTTGTTAAATTTGTTGCTCCATTCATCTCTTCATTTCCTCCATTTCCACTTTCCACAGATACATCAAATTCACTCCACGTAATAGGGCTATCTTCACCTTTCTTTCCGGTTAAAGACGCATCTGCCGTATTTATATCATAACTTCCTGTACTTGATGTCAGCCCTTTAAATTCTCTTTTTGCCAGACTGTTGATTTGTCCGTAAGGGTCATCTATTATTACACCAGTCTTATCAATTTTTTGCAACCTAGTAATATGACCTTTTTGATAAGCTATTGACATTACAATACCATCACCGGATCGCAAACAATTATTTAAATAAATAGTTTCTGCTTGGTTGTTTTTTGAAGAATAAACCAGCCTTGTTTCACTTTGCATTCCTCCAAATGTAGCTAAAGAATCCCAACTACTACAAGATGTTCTATTTCCATAATCTTTTTGAACTCTAATATAATCTAAAACATCTTCGAAATCTCCATCCTTAATATTTTGAGGAATAGTAATATTATCTGCTTCTACTTTCTTAATAAAATCTTCTTTTGAAACACCTAACATCTCAAAAGCCATTGCTAAAGAAGTAACATTACACATTCTATCGGCAGTCGCTTGCTGCCCATTAATGTTTAAATCAAGAATTGGCTTATTATCTCTTTGATTTCTGTATTTAACCTTCGTTTGTAATTCCTGATATAAATCTCCTTTTTTCGTTTCGTCTTCAACCTTCTCAATGCCTTTTCTAACTATTCCAATTTCAGAGACAGTTAATACATCCTTTTTTAATAATTTTTCCCAGGTTGCATATAAATAGTCCTCAAATTTTTCAGCATCTTCCTTTAAAATAACGAATTCAAACAATAAGTTGTCTGAGTTATTATAGTCCAAGGTAGGAATATCTTTTTTAGCTTCAAAGAACTGATACAATTTGGCAGTACCAAGAGTTGTCTCAAATTCAACAGTGTTTTTTTGATCAGGGATAATAATTACACTATCATTATTACCCGTAAGATTCCAATCTAAAAATGTAGTTTGATGTGGTTCGGTTGGTATTGTCTCAAAATTGTCAGTGCAGTGTATGGCAAAATAGTTCAGCTTTTTGTCTCCAATCGGTACATCTTTATAAGCATTTTCAGGACATTGGTCTTGCATGATCGTAAAAATGTTTTTATCCTTTAAATTAGCCTGTCTGATTGTTTCCAGCAAATTTGGGATGGAAACCATCTCCGCCTCCGCCTCATCCTGACTCCAACTAAACCACATTCTCTCAGGGTCGTGGATTTTATCCCACTGGTATTTCCATAGTTCGGTACCTCCGGTATAGTCCATCAGGTTTTGGGTGGAGCCTTCGCTAGAAATAAAGTTGTTGTCCGAAAAAGTGTGATAGAGGTTAAAGGCTCCGTGTCCCAGTTCATAGGGTGGGGTTATTCATTATTAGAACGTTTAAATCCTATCTTTAAACGGTTTTCCTGTTCTAATTCTTGTTGCTTAACTGCTTCAAATTGTTTTATATATTCAAAAATCAGCATTATCTTCTCATCTCTTTCAAGCCCTTTTCTTTCCAGTTCATCAAGCTTGTGCAAAAATTCCTGGTGAGTTAAAAGTAATGTCCGCATTTGATTAAATACCCTTATTATCTGGATATTTATTTTGATGGCCCTATCACTATTCAATACACTGGCAAGCATTAGAATTCCATGTTCTGTAAAAGAAAATGGGGGATATTTTGAGTGCTTCCCCCGACCTTGTTTTCCCCTAATTTCTTTAAGTTCCCGATATTCTTCCTCTGACAATTCAATCATAAAATCATCAGGAAAACGGTCAATATTTCTTCTGACCTGTTCTTTTAAACGTTTATTTTCAACCTCATAGAGTTCAGCTAAATCCTTGTCCAATATAACATTCTTACCCCGGATTGTATAAATTTTTTGTTTAAGGACTTCGTCCGGTATTGCTATTATATTGTTGCTCATATTTAAAATTTAAAGTGCAAAATACATTTAATTTCTATAAGGCCGCAATCTGCGACCTAAAACTTGAGGCCGCAATTTGCTATCTCAATCTCATTTCAACGGATGATATATCTCCAACCTGTTCTGCAAGCCCTCCAAGCTATCAGTACTACATGCATAATTATGCCCTGCCGTGGGACTCAAGTTATAAATTTCAAAACCCCGCCCTAAACCCTGCCCGATAGTAAAACAAGCTTTAGGGGCGGGTTAATTTTTTCCAAAATTATTTAATTTTAATTCCTAATACAACGTACCGAACACCCATTTGTCTTTTCAATAGTTTCCTCCTTAATACTTTGGCCAGTATAATTTAATGAACGACAAACGGCTGTTGCATCATCCACCACAGTGCTTGTCCAAAAATTTGTTTGGTTATAAACGTTCGTGAAAGCCCCATCAGAAAAAGAACGGACTCCGCTCGATATAACATTAAATTCAAAATCATCAGTTCCCGAGTTTTGGCTCCATAAATTTTTTGACTTTATAGCTTGCGCCTCTTTATCTTTAAAACCGTGCTGCTCTAAACAACTATCTAAATCAGCCCATTCTGCTGTGCTTGGCAGATGCCAGCCAGTTTTTGACCTTCATATAAATTGTAATGTTCTAACTTGTTGGTATTCATTTTGATTTATCTAACAATTCTTTTGTCGAGCTTATTTCTTTAAATTTATTTGAAATATTATCTATATCATATGTAGTCGTAACTCTATAATATGAAGACGTATACCTACCTTTCTCATTTTTAATATAATCTTTTTGAAAAATCTGAATTTTATAATCATTGGTAATATTTGCCGTTTGTTCTTTTAGTTTACCGGTATCATCAAAAACATAAAATAACATCTCATCCAAGAATTGACCTTTGTTTGAATATAATCCCAATTTTATTATCGTTGTAAATTCATGATAACCATCATCAGTATAACCATCATAAACCAATAATATATAGTTACTGCTTCGTATTTTTGCATATCCTCTATAATCAAATGGTTTAAGTTTGTGGTATTTCACCTCCAAAGTTTCTTGATTTCTCCCAACGACGTTAAAAGTTAAAAAAGAACTATCATTGCCGCATAAGTATTTTAAGGCAAGATTTGCTGGTATCAATTTAGTTATATCCTTTGTGAAATTATTTTTTAAATAAGGTAATTGCTTCTCTGGGAAGTAAGAAATAAAATCACCAAAGTCTGCATTTTGTGCATTTAATACTGCAATTTGAACTGTAGTCAAAACACAAATAAATATTATTTTCACCATAGTATTATTTTCTATTTGTTAGTTCTTATCTCTGTAACAGTGTATAATCTATTATCATATCCGCGATTGCCGGAAATAGTCCTCTGAATTTTATCTACATATAATCTATTAAGCTCATTTTTTCCTCTAGTATCTTCATATTCTATATTTGTACCAACTTCATAAAATCTAAAATAATTAGATTTATGAGCATCATCATATCCTTTTCCTACCACTACAAGAAAATGTCTTGTTGCTTCATTAGTATTATAAGGAGGGTCTGTCTTCTCATAATGTACACCAATTACAACAGGTTCTCCTCCATCTTTTATTTTGTTTTCAAGGTATATTAATTTATCTTCAAAATTTGCGGTTGCTATTAATTGATTATAATTTGTCGATGATAATAGTACAGCAATATTGTTTGATGCATCTTGTAGCGCATTTTTTCCAGTGGCTTGATTTAATATATAATTACTCGCATACCAACAGCAACCACCATCACTACAACCTATTACAGAATCGAATTGACTATACCATGCAACATTTGATAAATAAACATTTTTATATTTATCTGAACCAAAAAGATAAGTTATCAAAGATTCGACACGATTCGACTCCACGATTATTTTTAATGTATTTGTAAAATTAGTAAACAATTGAATAATAGTAAAATTTCCACTTCGAGCAGGATACATTGAATATTCTGTATAATCAATCTGATAATCGTTTTTCCCAATTTTAACTTCATTCTTCCCATTCTTTAGTGTCGAAACAAGCACAATCTCATATACACTATCATTTTGAAGAGAAACACTTGTTCCGAAATAAGCTTTTACTCCTAAATATGTGAAGTCTATTTTGCTGATTCCTGCATTATTACTGTTATGAATTGAATCTAAAACTTTGGCAATTAGATCGGATCTATTAGACATCTCCGCCTCCGCCTCATCCTGACTCCAACTAAACCACATTCTCTCAGGGTCGTGGATTTTATCCCACTGGTATTTCCGTCAATATCCAAAAATCAGCCCACCATAAACCCTATTACACAGCCAATCGGTGGTATTTCAAAGAACGTATGTGTTATTTTTCTGCAAGATATAAAATCTGCGCTACTTCCTTTTTTCTTCAATTGAAAATTTCAGTTGAAAAAAAAGTTTGCCCACGTACCAAACAGCCCTAAAAATTCCCTTCGCTGTTTGTTACTCCCCGCGCCAGCCCTTCTGTAGTTTTGCTTTCCCACCGCTATTTGCAGCACTTTGTATTTTACTTTTGATAAGATTGATTTTTATGGTAAAACTAAAATCCAAACAGCTGCAAAAGCTGACCCACAGTCAAAACCACCCAAAGCTATTTAAAACATAATAAACCTTATAAAACAGCCCCTGCAAAGCTCCCCTAATTTCCCAAGCTGTCGTTATAAGGGTTATTATGCAAAATAGCCCACACGAGCTGACACACGGCTGTTAAAATAGAATAACTTTTCCCCGACCCGCATGAGCCATTTCTAAAAGTTATTTCCAGTTTAACAGCCCATAACCATCATCATAGGTTTTTCAATTGAAGAAAAAAGCTTTCCGTATGCTGATGATGATGTCCTGTTGTAACGGGAGATAAGCCTTGTAGCCCTTTTTAGGGTTGCAATTAAGTTTGTGGCTTATCCTCGTTTCAACAGGATTGGTAGCAAACAAAAAACATTTCAAGAACCTGCTGTATTTGAATTCGTGCGTGGAAAAAGCGCCTGCGGCCAGTGTGGGAAGGCAATTGCAATTTTTCTTTGCAATTGACCGTGCGGCGTGCCTACCGCGTGTGGAGCGAGGGTGCTGCAAAAAGTGGCTTGAAGTATGAGAGCCTTTTGCAGCTACGGAGGGTAAAAAAACAAACGGAGTTACCTTAAAAAATCAATAATTACAAACGAGGCTTGTTTTTTGCCCGGAGTAGGCCGCCTACCTGCCGGAGGCAATAAAACATTATTGGCCGTTACCCGAAGCGACCAGCAGGCACGCATTTTATGGGTTGCGGTTGGTTTTTTATTTACTGGAGCTTTAGCGGAAGTGATTAAAAAAGCAAAGGAGCAACCGTGAGGAAGAGGAAGGAGCTGCAAAACGCATGACAAGCCATGCCCTTTAGGGTTTTCAATTGTTTTTTATTCAATTGAAAGAAAATATATCTATAAAAAAGTATTGAAAAGGCTTGGCGTGGGTTTTGCCGACGACCGATGACGAACACCGCTTTCCTTTTCTTATCAGTTTAGCAGTAAAGTTTCAACGATGAAACTAATCGTCTTTTGTTTTAAAACCGATTTGCTTTCTTGGTTTTGGATTATCTTGCTTTTCCATCAATTCATCCAGATAAGTAAATACCAATTCAATGTTTTGGTCCTGGTTAGCAAGTTTCTTTTTTATTTCTTCAATTTCTAACCGCATCTCAGTATGATTCACCAACATTTTGCGAAGTGCAACAAAAGCCCTCATTATAGCAACATTCATTTCTTTTGCTCTCTTGCTTTTTAAAACACTTGATAACATTGCAACACCTGTTTCAGTAAAGGCAAATGGCTTAGAACCTCCTAAGTGTTGTTTGGAAGGTATCACATTTTGTGATACCATGATTTCTATTTCTGTATCACTCATAACAAACATAAAATCATCCGGAAACAAATCCATATTTCTACGGACAGCCTGTTTCAATGTTCTTGTTTCAACCCCATAAATTTCAGCAAGATGAACATCCAACATTACTTTTTCTTCTCGAAGCAAGAATATCTTATTCATTATCTGCTCAGTAGGGATTATTTGCTTGTTGTCATTCATAATATCTTTCAATTTTAAGGTTTCAAAAATAAGTATTTAATATTGGAGGTCACAAATTGCGACCTCCAATTTCATTTCAACGGATGATATTTCTCTAACTCCTTCTGCAAGTCTTCCAAATTATCGGTTCTGTATCTTTCAGTACTGCTTACATATTTATGCCCTGCCATGTATTGAACTTCTCGTAAATTGTAGTGTTGCAGCCAGTTTGTGATTACCGAAGCTCGTATTTGAGCCATGCTGTTTAATCTTGGTTCGTAGCGGTTTATCATTTTCTTTATTCTTGACATGCCACGGATTAAGCGTTTTTTATGGAACAAATAGTTTCCTTCAATTTCATCATTTAAAGTAGGTCTTTCTGTTAAAAGATATTCATGCAATGGCAGTATTTGGAAGGGTTTTAGCTCCAATATTCGTTTATTGGTTCTTTTGGTTGATGGTACATATATTTTGCCTTTATCAAGTTGCAAATGGCTTATTTCAAGCTTTGTGAGTTCCTGTTCCTGTAAGCCTTGATAGATTCGCAGTCCCAAGATTAGATGATAGGTTTTCAAAGTGTTTTCATGTGTCCAATGATTCTTGCTTTCAGGGAACTTATTATAAATGTTATTAAATTGTTTTTCGGTAAATAAATCGTGTGGTATTCTTCTTTGGACTCCTTTTAAACGTATAGATTCGGTAATATTTTCAAGCCCTTTGAATTCTAAATAATAACCTATTTTCTTTAACTCTAAATTGATGGTTTTCGCTTTTACATTCTGGCTTTTTCGGTAGCGGATATATTGCATTAATTGCTCATGTTCAAACACCTCAATTGAAAGAGAAAGATTAAGTAAATAAAGACTCAATTTCTTTTCAATAAAAGAACTGTATTCCTTTGCGGTGCTTAATGCAAAGCCTTTTTCAATTAAGTATTCTTTAAAACTTTGATTCATTAGCCAGGTGTGTATATTTCTGTGTAGTCTCCAAACTTTTATGCCCTAAAAACCTGCTTATCAACTCTAATTTCATGCCATCCTGAAGTAAATGTGTAGCGATAGAGTGCCGTAAAATATGCAATCCAAAGGTTTCCTTTTTTAATACTTCATTATTGGTTTGTTCTTTTAATAGCTGTAATCTGTTGTACATTCCATGCGCCGACCATCTTTTGCCTAACCTACCAAGTAGCAAAGCCTCTGACTTTTTACCGTTTAACAAATCATACCTTTGGTTAAAAATATATTCTTGCAAGTCGCTTTTTACCTGTTTGCTTATGGGGACATAGCGTTCTTTATAGTTCTTGCCTTTTCTTACGTAAATCAATTCTTTTTCAAAAAGTATATCGCTGATGTTTAATGCAGCCCCTTCGCTTGCCCTTAATCCACAACCATAATAAATGCTTAGCATTGCGGTATCTCTTTGATGATAAAGGTTGATTTCATCGGCTGCAGCTTTATACAGTTGTTTAATTTCTGCTTTGCTTAAATAACCTGCCGTTTCATTGGTTTTTAATAGTTCCGGTTTTATGGTAATGTTTGCCTTGCCGCTCAGTTGCAAATACTTGCTTAAAAGTCTCAGGGTGGTAATATGTTTGTTTATATAACCTGCACTCAAACCACCAGACCTGTTATAATTGGGGCGGTGCTGCAGGTGTTCCAAATACTGGTTTAGTAATTGATTATTGTAATCTTTTAAGCGCTTTACGTTTTGTTGTTCCAGGTAAGCTAAAAACTCGCTGGTGTTCCAATAGTTCAATTTAACGGTATATGGCTTATAACCCAGTGTTTCCAACCATTGTCTAAAGTTTTCAGTTAAAAAAACGAACTGATTACTTTTAATTTCCCTATTAACACTTTTTTGGAACATGGAACGCCAGAGGGTTTTCGTAGTGTTTATACAGCTTCCAGCGTTCCATCTAGTGTTCCAACACTTTGGAACGCTAAACTTTCAATCTGGTTAAATAAATAGTCTCTTATCTCATTTCTAAGCTTCGTTATATTATCCCAGTAACTTATTTTATACTTAAAGCCTTTATTGGAATAGCCTCCCGACTGTTGTAGGTATTCCAGTTCAATAAGTTCATTTAAATAGCGGTGCAATTGTGTTTTACTTAAATGCAGTGCATGCCTGACTTCTCGCTGTGTAAACTCGTATTGCTGCGGGTTTTCTTTTTGCAGTATATATTCTTTCAGCTTTTCAAAGAACTGGCGAAGACTGCCGTCCAGTTCATCGACTTTTAAAAAAATACTGTCAAACATGATTTCTACGGCAATTTTTAAATCCTCGGGCTCGGTTATTATTCGCCCTTGTTGGTCTCGCCGCCTTTGGTATTGGTTCAGTAGGGTAATTTGTTTCACAAAGCTTAAAAACAGTTCATGCAATCGCCTTATTTTATGCGCTTGTGGTGGAAGCTTTATTTTGTCGGCAAAAGGGTTTATCGTTTCACATGGTTTTAGCACACGGATGCAGTTTTGCAAAAATGTTGTCGCCTCTTCTTCTTTTGTTTTTATAATGCCTCCGGCGGCTCGCCGGCTTTGGTAGTTCATTATTCTTTGGGTTTGTTCCTGGCTTTCATCCACCGCAATTATAAAAAGTCGGCTCATGTTATCCTCGTAAATATGACCATGGGTGGTGGCGCATATGCTTGCCATGGGGCCTCTTACTATTCCCTAAAATCCGCAGGTCTAATTTTCTTAAAATTTTATTGTAAAATTGGGCTTGTGGATTTCGATTTAATTGATAATCTGGACTTCTTCCAATAGCACGGAAAACAAATATCACCCATTCAGTCTTTAAGCAGGCAGTGCTTTTAATTTTGCAAGCAAAACCGTATCAATAAAGCAATAGTTGCCATTGAAGAATCGGAATATTTTATATATGATTTGCTGAAAGTTAATTGTTGATATCATGTTTTAAAATAAATATTACCGTATACCCTTAGCTTTGTGCACCTGCCTGTTACAACCCATTTGGCAGGGATACATATAAAGCGAAAAATAAACTTCTTAATTCGATATTCCGGTTTTAAATTTTTAAATGTTTTAGAAAAGTTAACAATAATAAAATTGTAGATATTTCTACAAATTGAAGAGAATATCAAAAAAACAGTATTCTGTTCCAACTTAGAAAACGGTAACCTATTCCAGGCAAAATCATGTTTCATGATATCAAATTCCCTTTCTTGCTTTCCCCTTTGATCATAGAAATTTACAACTTCATTATTGCCCATTTCAGTATCGTTGGTCAATATTGCAGTATATTCACAGGCTTCCCCGGTAAATAAATTGGATTGGCCATCAATTCTTGGCTCTTTGGTTATAACCAATCTATATTCTTTTAGCAAATGTTTGGTTTTAGTTTTTCTCGCAGCCTCTTTAAACGGCACATAAAAAGCTGATGCCCTGTATTTACCACCTCCAATATCTTCCCAGTCATCAATCCCATTGATGACTTCATAAACATCGCTTCGCATCCTGGCCCTTATATAAAACTTTTTTGCATATTTATTTACCATATTGATTACTTCGAAATGGCAGGAGGCGCTATCTGCCCTAAATTGCTCAACTGTAATATCATTCTGGCATAGTGCCTCAAATATACGTTCTAATGTTTTGTCCTGTTGCGTATGTGGGGCACAATTGCCATTGCGGTTTTCCACGTAAACAATTTTATCATCGATTATCCCAACACCGGGGCAATAACCTTTTTTCTTGTAATAAGTATATTTTGCATCCGTCTTGTCCGTAAAAATGAAGGTGTTGTCATAATCCAAAACATTACCTCTTTTTTTTAATAGTGATAACTTTTTGAGGATTTTGATATTTAAATCATTTAATAGGGGGTTTAAACCAAATTCATTAACAACTTTACTCCCCCGTTCTTTGACCATTGTTAAAGGTTTGGCCAATTCCTTTAGCCGGTCAAGCAACCGGTCTGGGCTTGGAATATTGAAGTATGGGTTATTCTTTAGCCCATTTTTTAGATTGATGGAAATATCCTCTGCACAATCTCCACCGCAAAAGAATATTGCAAGATACCCATACAGTATGTCTTGCCAACAATACTGGCTTTGAGCAGGAAGATTTGGCAGGGTTTTATCTAGCAA
Source organism: Bacteroidales bacterium (assembly GCA_046704385.1). Lineage (GTDB taxonomy): Bacteria > Bacteroidota > Bacteroidia > Bacteroidales > SZUA-534 > GH45. The sequence goes on from JBJKSB010000041.1 coordinate 281,080, forward strand.
ACCGCTGATATTACGGTCACTAAGATTCTCTAAAACAAAATTTAAACCTCCGAAAGGTGAAACTGGTGCAGATTTTAGTATCTTCATGTCGGTATTGTTTAGTAACACCAATTTAGGTGAAAATACCGTGGCTGTAAAACTTTAATAATTAAAGTTTTACAGCTTTTTTCAACAATAACTTACGGATATGAGGTGCAAGCGAAACCCTCAATCGTGTTAGTTACCAATGGAGATCTACATTCCAGCAAATATAAATCGGAGTGGGATTTTTACCTAAAATCCGTAGATCGCTTTCACAAATGGTTGATAGCCATCAGATGACTGCTAAAATAAAAAGCACCAAAAAAACAGTACGAATTACTTATAAATCAACAAGTCGATCCGATGACAAGCGTAATCGAGGTTTGAGTCGCGCCAGGAGATTCAGCCCTGATCTACACGAAAGTAAAAGCCAGCCTTGCTCAGGCTGGCTCTGTATACTTTAACTTTTATATAAAATCAAAACTCACATAAATTCATCAGGGTTACCTAACAACCTGAAACTTGCTTTTATACAAAGCTTTTCCATTTTGAACAGCCATAAAATACTGTCCGTTCGGAAGGTTAGCCACAGATAAGTTTATTTGTGAATTGTAACCAGTTGAATTAACTTTTTTAGCAAGTACAAGCCTTCCCATCTGATCAAAAACATTTATGTAAAGCGCACTGTTATAGGATGTATTGCAATAAAAACTCAGATTATCGGAAGCAGGGTTAGGATAAACCACCAGGCTGTTTGCTGCTGTTTCGTTTACAGCTGAGGAAGTGGTATCTGCCATAAAATCGGCCCAAACAGTGGTGGATGAAACCTGAGATAAGGTGAAAGATACAGAATCATCGCTGCCTTGCATATCGCCACTCCATTGGGTAAATAAATAACCCGGTTCGGGTACTGCAACCAGCTGTACTTCTGAATCTTTGAGGTATAATCCTGTTCCGGGTTTAATATGTCCCATATAGGAATTTAAGCAATACAAAAGATTATACTCAGCATTGTTTCCCGCATCGTCATAATCAAATGGCCCAAGGTTTGGTGCTTTGCCGGCAAAAGCTATACCCGCATCAACACCAGCTTCAATCATATCACTATCCGGGGCAAGATGCAAAAACTGAATATCAGGCAACGATCCGTCGTCTTTACGAGGCAAAGTTACCTCGCTTGTATCAAAACTCATGAAATCATCGGCACTGACATCAAAACCCTGCCAGCTGTTATTTTCCTGATCAGTCCCGTTATGGATATCTGATGTGGTTGATTCAAATGAAATATTGTTTTTAAAAATATTATCACCGCCCGAGAACGAATAATTAGGCTTGTTTTTCACTTTCCCGTTTTGCCAGGCCATATTATTTATTAAGGTAACATTTCCGGTATTATGGTTTTGGTCGAAACCTTTGGCTCCGTTTCTAAATGCCATGCAATAACTGACCACATGATCAGCAGGTACATAATTGCCTCCCACTTTAAACCCGTTCATATCCCCTGAGCCAATACCTACTGTACTATCTTCAAGATAACCATTATAAAAACTCCAGCAATGGTCGATAACAACAGGGTATTGCCCTTCGTATAAATCCCAGCCGTCATCAGAATTGTTCCACGAACGGCAACCGATAAAACGGATACCCGGACCAATATCAAGCTTGGCAGCAAAACCATCCGCATTTTCATAGGTGGCATCAGCATTAAAATACGAATCACAATTGATAATGTCGTTATATGAACTTCCATTACTAATTTGCAAACCGGTATCCTTATTATTGTGGAAAACGCATTGCTCAACAATATTATAATCGCCACCGGAAATAATTAATCCGTTGTCTTTGGCATAGGCTATTTCAAAACCCTTTATGTGCCAGTATTTTCCTGACAATTTAATGCCCCGGTTGCTCGATGATTCTGGTTGATTTGTAAAATCGAGAAAAGGGTGTTCGCCCGGATAGGCCCATAGATTGATATATTGGCCAGGTCGGCCACTGGTGGGTAAATCAATCTTTTCAGATAACTCGTAATGCCCTCCCCGCACAAAAATAGTATCACCAGCCGTTGCTTTTCCAACAGCTTCAGGTATTGTGGCAAAAGGTGTATCCATACTCAAACCATCGCTGGTATCGGAACCATTGGTAGCCACATAAAAAGTTTTAGCATTTGTAGCCATTACCATGGCTATAAAACCACAAAATAAAAGGGTCTTGATTTTCATATATAAAAAATTAAAAATGAAATATAAAAGAATAAATGGGGCTGCCTCAAAATCTTCATGGCATTTTCCCGGCAACCCGTGACAGGCTTTTACAATGAAGAATCAGCAGGCAATAACTTAATAAGCAATTTCTAATGTTTTGTCAGCCTTACCTCTCATATGGCCCTTTTTGCGGCAGCCCCATCTAGGTCACAATAAAAATACCATTTAAATAGTATAAATGCCATATTAGGGTATAAATGCATAATTCAAATGGTCATTATTGTTACTAAATTAATGTATTTGTTTGTTGTTTATATATACGTCCAGCAGTTGAGGTTTTTCAGCATTTTGAATTAAATTATCCTCAGCTACACCATTAAATTTACAATTAGATATCTTTATATGTGAAACAGCTGATTGATCAGGAAGTCCCAATATCATTACAGCATATTTACTTTTAGCACTGGTTATATTTTCAATATTTACATTTCGTATGGTAGGAGGGTAATTTTTATTAAATAAATTTCCTGAATCATATAAGCAATTAATTTTAACAACTGCTTCATTTACTTCACCAACCGTAATATTTCTCACATAAATATTTTCTATTATACCTCCACGATCCGAGTTACTCTTTATACGGATAGCCCTATCCAATTGTGGGCTGTCCATATCACAATTTTCAACAAAAACGTTTTTACATCCACCTGAAATTTCACTCCCAATCACTACACCACCGTGGCCGTTTTTCATTTTACAATTTCTTATTACTAAATTTTCCGATGGAACATTCCATCGCCTACCGTCATAATTACGACCCGATTTAATGGCTATGCAATCATCACCTGTATTAAAATAGCAATCTTCAATAAGTACATTTTTACACGATTCAGGGTCTATACCATCATTATTTGGCCCTGTACTGTTAGGTGATACTCGTCGTGCTATAAAATTCTCACACAACAAAGGATGAATTTGCCAAAAGGGTGAATGAATTAAGGTTATATCTTCCAATAAAATATTTTTACATTTTACCAGATTAACAAATTGCGGCCTCAAATAACCACCCTGGCCAAATTTTCGCTGATCAACGGGTGTTTTATTATTTTCGTATTCACGTAAAAGTGGAACACCTTGTTTATCCATTTGGCTGGGAGCGCCATCCTGATGTCCATAGTCGCCTCTTCCTTTCCACTTCCACCAATTTGTTTCATCAGCCTGTCCATTTAAAATACCCAGGCCTGTAACAGCAATATTTTCCTGGTTATATGCATAAATCAAAGGTGAATAGTTATAGCAGTCTATCCCTTCCCATCGTGTTAGCACCACAGGTAAATAATCGTCAGGATTTGTACTAAAACGTAGTTCTGCTCCTTTGTCGAGATGCAAATTTACATTGCTTTTTAAGTGGATAAAGGAAGTTAAAAATGTACCTGACGGAACTAAAACAGTACCCCCACCACTTGCTGAACAACTATCAATAGCCGCATTTATAAATTTTGAACAATTAGTTTCTCCATCATCAACAGCGCCAAAATCTGTAATTAAAAATACAGTATCCTTAAATACAGGATTATGAATTTCAGCAATTATACTATCGGCTTTGCCCCATTCAGGATCATTACCTTTTGCTTCGGAACTGCTATTGCAGGAATAAAGCAATGGAAACAATACCAGCAATACCCAAAAATACCTATGATACATCGGTTTCATGAATTCAATTTTGTTTCTACCGAATTCGCCAAGTTTACTTAAAAAGAAAAATGTCAACTCCGGCTTATTAAAAAAAAGCATCCATACCCCGAAAACCAGGGTATGGATTTAAACTTTAAACTACTTTACAACTAACTTACTACTTATGATACTACCCAAATTCTTTATTTGAACTAAATAAATACCAGATTTATAAGCCGATACATCAACAGTTGTATTTTGTTGCTGTACTGGAATTTCCTGAACTACAACACCCAAAGCATTAAAAATTTCGATAACAGTTGAGGTATTATAATCGGTAACATTAACATTCAATTGATTATTCATCGGGTTAGGATAAACAGAAACCAGATTCTCAGTTGAGCTGATTCCAACTTCGAAATCAACAGCAATGGTATAATCCTGAGTATCGCCGTTTTCTGCTGTTACAGTAATAGTAGCAGTTCCAGGAATAGTTGAAAATGCTCCGTCACCTGAAACAGTTGCAGTGGTATCATTTACCGTAGCAGTAATATTAATACTGGCTGTACCCTGAGGAACTTTTACTGCATATTCAAAAACTTCAGAACTGAAGGCAGGATCCAAGGTACCCACATCAACTGAAAGATCTTTTAATGTATTATCACTTGATAATGGAATGTAACTAAATGCAATAGTATATGAATTTATAGTTCCGTCAAAAGCCGTAACCGTAATGGTGTCGGTACCCGGTAATGATGTAAAATCACCTAATCCGGAAACTTTCGCAAATTCGCTGTTGGCTTTACCTGTAATTGTCACGGTGTCAACATCGGCAGTTAGTTCAACCGTATAACTTGATACTGCCGGATCAAAATCAGGTGTTAAGGTACCTGAAGAAACGGCTAACTCTGCCAGCGTTGAATCATTAACTGCAGGATAATGGATGGTATATTCCATTACTGTAGAATCTTCAGCAGTAACTTTTATTACAGCTGTTCCAGGCATATCCTGATAAGCTCCGGCACCTTCAACAGTGGCCCTGTCGCTATTTGGCACAGCTGTAATTGTTGAACTTACCTGAGAATAATCGTAATTAACTGCATAACTGGTTACCAAAGGATCAAAATCAGGAACCAAAGTACCGGCAGAAACCGTCAGCTCTTTTAATGTAGCATCTCCGTCAACATATACATTGCTATATCCCTCAGGAATAGCCAATTCGTCAGGAGCAAAAGCTCCTTTTGTTGACCAAACCACATAATCGACCAAACCACCAACTGAAGAACTACCATTTCCATCACCAAAACGGAAATATTTAGATGTTGAAGTAGTTGTGGTTGTAGCCTCAGCTATTGGTTCCGGTTTTTCATCAACATATACTTTAACTTTATCTGCATCTTTTGTGATGCGGAAAATATGCCAGTTACCCGTATTTGGCAGCTTGCCTTTTATTTTTGATTCTTTTAATTCAAAAGTATTATCAGATTTTATATATAATCTTTCGCGGAAACCACCTTGTTGTAAATCTAGTTCAGTAGAACGGTCATATCCTTCAACTGATTTTACCCTGGCAACTAAAGTCATTGCAGTACAATCATCAGCAAAATTATATTTGTACATTAATTTTTGTCCGCTTGGGCCATCTGGAATTAACATCTCAAGTAAGTTATTGTTAGCATTATCGGGATCAACCATAATCTTACAGGTATGTGTATCGTTGGTATCTACATTACTTTCAGAGAAATCATTACTGAAATCAAGAGGCATTACATCGGCTGCATATCCATTCCATTCCTGGCCAGTAAGCGTGTCGGGAAGAGCCATTTGCTGAGGTGTGGCAGCTGTATCTTCGGCACAAATTACCCAGTCAATATAACCTCCAATGGCATCGCCTGAACCATCACCAAATTTAAAATACATACTTGATGCTGAGGAGGTGGTTTTTGCAGAAACAACCGGAATGGTATCTTCATCAATAAAAACAGCTGAACTATCGCCCATAACCTGGATACGGTAAATATGCCATGCATTTAAATCCATATTTACCTTCACTTTATTGCCCGATTTACTAAGGTCAATGGTGCTGTCGATTGGCGAAATACGAAGCTCGTCGCGTGTACCGGAATTTCCGTTTTGCCATTCAATATCACAAATACGGTCATAAGTTGCAGTGTCGCCTGTTCCTTTTAGGCGTGCAGCAATGGTAAAATGTGTTCCGGTAAAAGTGCTCGAAAAATTGTGTCTGTACCGCAATTTTCCATTGGGTTGCAGGTATTCTAAAAGTTTATTTCCTGCTATGTCTGCATCATCAACAATTTTCTCTGTAAAATCAGCGCCAGGTGAGTTATCACTTAATTTCGGGAAATCAAGTGAATCACCACCGCTTGTAGTTGCAGATGGTAAGATACTACCATCATAAACTTTCCATTGCCCGTATGAAGGAGCAACGAACATAAGCATTACACAGGCAGCTGTTATAATGCTATGAATTAATCGTTTATTTTTTAACATATTAGTAATTTTAATTGGTTAGTTAATAATTCAATTTGAAAATAATCACCATATCTATTTTACGATCAGCTTAGCAGTTTGCTTGCTATGGCTGGATTGAATAAAATATACACCGGGAGTTATGTCATTAATCTGAATAGCTGACTGACCACTTTCGAGTTTTTGTTCCCGAACAGGTTGACCAATTATAGAATAGATTGTAACAACATCAGGTTTTACCAGGTTAATATAAATCTTATCCTGAGCCGGGTTAGGATAAACCTGTAGGGTTATATTGGTTTTCGAAATGATTGATGTTTTATTAGGATCCCAACGAGGGTCGCCAATAACGGTTCCGTCAGGACTCATATGCAATAATGGAGAATCATCAGGAAGTGTAAAGTCGCCATTTTCAGGATCAGCAAAAGTCACATCAAAGCCTTCCTCATTGTACTGCACTTTATTCCATGCTACTTCAGCATAGGTACTGTCAGTAACAATAAAATCAGTAGTCATAACCGAATTGGTCATGGTTTTATAAGCCTCAGGAACGAACCTGAATCCATTTACGGTTATAGGAGGATCGACAGAATTATCCACATTGGTTTTACCCAAAATACAATTTTGAATGGTAACCTGGGCCTGGTCGTTGGTTTTTATATCAAATAAATACTGAGCCGATTTTCCTCCGCCCCAATTGTAAAATGTACAATTACTGATAAGGAATTTAGCAGGAGTACTTACCATATCCTGGCAATCAATAAATTTGTTTTCAATATTGTAGAATGTAGAATTAGTAACATCAAATTCACTAAATACAATTTTTGATTTAAGACGGAATGGACCATAATCACTCCCACCTCTAAAATCGTTCATAATACAGTTATCAATCACAATTTTATTTGCAGTATAATTATCGCGGTCGCCGCGGATAGCAGCCTTGTTCAAATTTCGAACCGTACAATTCTTAATGGTAATATCTCCAAGCGTATTAGCATCTCCTGAAATTATATTAAGAAGATAATCACTGGCCAGATTGGTCAAATCCTCAACACCTGTCAATGAATCTACTGATGCACCTGAAAGATCAAGGTTTTCAAGCGTTATGCTAACATTATTGGCTACTACATCAAACTGTTCAAAATAAACCTTAGGTTGCGTATCACCTTGTTCACCTTTAATAGTAATACTTTTGTCAATTATTACTGTGTGATGCTGATCTTTGTGCAGCCCCTGTTTAATCAAAAGGGTTCCACCGTCAGGAACACTCGCGACCATTGAGGAAAGAGTGTCACCAACATTCATAACTACTTCGTTTTGAGCAAACAGAAAAGTGCCTGTTACTAAAAACATTAATAATACAAGTACTGGTTTTCTCATAATTAAATAGATTTTAGTTTTACATAGTTTGTTTTGGAATTTTAGTATCCATAATCATTTTGCAGATTAGGGTTGTTATCAATAATATTTTGATGAATGGGTAATAATTCCTTTTGGTTCGGTTCAAAAAACTCGGCAATTGAAGTAATATATTCCTCATTTAATGCATCGCCCCAGGTAGTAACATTTGGCCACATAATGGAATCTCGGCTGGCTATCTGGGCCGAATCCATGTTTTGGTTCAGGTTTAGATAATAAATATCTTCACCCTCCTGCCTCCAAACCACATTACGAGGAACTTTGTCGTATGGAGGTATAGTATCCAGCAGCGCGGTAAGGTTCTGCTTCATCTCGGTAAGCTTGGTATCAAGCAGATTCCAGCGTATCAGATCATATTTACGTATACATTCACCGCCAAATTCCCATGCACGCTCTTTTACAATTTCATTAAAAAATCTTTCGTAATCAGTTGGAGTTGCCGGAATTTTATCGGCATTGTCTCCATAGGCACGCTTCCTCACTTGTTCAAAGGCATCAATAGCAGCTGGTGTAGGTCCACCATTTAGCTCATTTTCAGCCTCAGCATACATTAGCAAAACATCAGAGTACCTGATAATAGGCCAATTAATACCGGTAAATTTGTCGGTACCGGGGAAAGCTGGTGACATCCAGTTTCTGCGCCATTTAGCAATTCTGATCTCATTAAACTTATGCAGTACTTTCTGGTTATTTTCATCAATATTGTAAATGGCAACCGTTACGTCGCGACGAAGATCCAAGGTGTCAAATGAAAGAAAATAGGTTGGTATAGCCTGAACTCCACCATCGGCTTTACCGTATTTACTGGCATCCGAAATCTTCATTCCTAAATAATACCCTACCTCACCACTGTTAACCTGACCCAAACCAATTTCAAACATAACCTCGTTATTTACGTTGTCATATTTAAGTTCGCACATGGTTTTGAAAACATTTTCGTAACTGGGATTCAGATGATTTTCACCACTTTCCATAACCTCTTTACAAGCATCACGGGCAATAGCGTAATATTTTTTATAATCACTACCCCGTTGCATGCCACCGGTTTTTCTTAAGGAATATCCTCCACGAGCCAGTGCAATTCTGGCCAACAGACCTTTGATTGCATTCTTTGATATTCTTTCGGGGGTTCCAACTTCAGCAAGTGAAGGCACTATTGTTGCTGCCTCTTGTAAATCGCTGATTAATTGGTCATAAATAACATCACGATCGGTTTTTGGTAAGTTAAAATTGTCACCAGCCTGTGAGGGCAGCGTTTTAAATGGCACATCGCCCCAATTTATAATTAATTCATAATAATCAAGGGCACGTAAAGCCAAAGCCTCGCCATATAACCTTTTTAATTTTGCTTTATCTTCATCACTCCCGTTTGAATAAATTTTACTTTCAGGTATTCGTGCAATACAAATATTTGCTCTTTCAATACCTTTATACAAATTCACCCAGGGTTTCTCAATTTCATCGTTACCAGAGTTTGCAGCATACCTTGCAATTCCACGACGGCCATTATCCAAAGAACCCGAGCACATTGCAATATCGGTGTCTACCCCGTAATACATGCTAAGACGTTTTGAATAACCTTCGTCACGAGTCATCAACTGGTAGATCCCTAATACAACCTGTTCAGTATAGTTAACATCTTCAAATACATTTTCGTTGGTAAATACCGATACCGGTTCCACGTTAAAATAATCCTGACAGGAGGAAATCGGTAATAACACCACGATTAGTATAAATAAAATGAATTTATGATTAGCTATTTTCATCGCTTTATATTTTGATATTTAGATTTTTACGTTTATGCCAAAAAGAACACTGCGGCTCCTGGGATAAGCTGAATAATCAACTCCCGGGGTTAAGGGTGTTTTATGCCTGGTATCTACCTCAGGATCGTAACCGGAATAATTGGTAAAGGTGAATACATTATTAACGGTTGCGTATACTCTTAAACCTGATAAACGCACATGCGACAGAAGACTCTTTGGTAAATTATAGCCTAAAGTTATATTATTGATCCGCAAAAACGAACCATCCTCAACTGCCCAACTGTGGAAAAGATACCTTCCGGTTTGCGGGGTCCAAATGGTTGCATTTTTATTCAGTTCAGCAAGTTCAACCGGATCGGTAACCACCTCTCCTGCACTGTTAACAGTCATCCACCGGTGGTCGGTATTCATATCTGTTAATAAATTATTGTATGGATAATAGGCGCTGGTAAATTCTATTTTATTGGCATTATATATGTCATTTCCATATACCCAGTTCATGAAAATACTCAAATCGATACCCTTATAATTAGCCATAAGGTTTAATCCACCTGTATGCTTCGGAATGGCATGCCCGATTACCGTGCGGTCGTCGGCAAATGTAACCTGGTTTCCATCAGGAACCGGATTTCCATTTTCGTCAACCGGGTCTGCTAAATTTTTAAACTTAACTGATCCGGGACCAAAACCAGCAAAAACAATTCCTTCGTTATTTGCTACACCATCTTTAATAGTATAGGTTTGAGTTGGGGCATCATAATTAAAATCATCCACTTTATAAAACCCGTCAGTTACAAAACCGTACATTTCGCCAACCGGCTGACCCACTTTTACCAGGTAATCATACCCAACATCATTATTCCAGCCTGATCCCCATAACATTTCATCGGGTCCACCCAGGTAATCAACCCGGTTTTTATTGAACGAAATATTAAAATTAGCACTTAAAGTAAAATCCTGTTTTTCAATAATATAAGCATCCAATACAAATTCAATTCCGTAGTTGGTGGTTTTTCCTATATTTTGCATTTGATATGAATATCCTGATGATGGATCGATTGCAGTCTGAAGCAAAAGGTCTTTCCCTTTGTTACTATATACATCAGTAGTCAGAGTCAATCTATCATCAAGAATACCCAAATCTAATCCAGCATTGCGGGTAACTGTAGTTTCCCATTTTAACTCGGGGTTAGCCAAAGCATCAGGATACAAATAAGTATAGGGTGACTCATTTATAAAATAAGGTTTGCTGGTACCTACACTATAAACGGTTGAAAAAAGGTAATCGTCAATTCGGTTATTACCAGCAGTACCATAGCTAACGCGGGCTTTCATGCTGGAAATTACCGGTACCGATCTCATAAAATCTTCCTTTGATATTCTCCAGGCTAACGATCCTGATGGAAATACTCCCCAGCGGTTATCTTTTCCAAATTTAGTTGATCCATCACCACGTAGAGTAAATGAAGCAAGATACTTATCACTTAATCCGTAATTTACACGTCCGAAAAATGAAAGCAACCGGTCCTGCGATTCATAAGTATAGGGTTTCTGTGGCTCTTCGCCTAACCCCATTGAACCTATGGCAATTAGTGGCGGAGTGCTTTTAGGAAAATACCGGCTTTCTTCTTCAAAAACCTTATTCAACCCATTAATCATCTCCTGGCCAATTAATATATTTATATCATGCTTATCAGCAATTTTCGTCTTGCTAAAATTCAAAGTATTCACCCAACGTAACGAGCTATTATTGGTTTGATTGATGTCGGCTACCGGTTGTTCACCATATCTGCGGGCCGTTGATGTGGTTGGTCCGTAAAAACGGTTGGTACGCTGATTGCGCAAATTCAAACCTAATTGCGATTCAAATGAAAGTGCATCAAATATTTTATAGGTTAAGCCTCCATTAAAACTTACATCGGTACGCTTCTTATTTTTATAGTCATCATTAATCAGGTCAACCGGATTGGTAAGGTTTGTACTGGCATAATCATCATTCGATGAAAGCGTTGGATCAGAGATAAATTCGTTCAATCCACTGGTTGGGCGATACATTACACTATGCCTTAGTGTATTTGAAGATGAGGTTCCGGGATCGGATGTACCGGCACCATCCACATCCACATCGGCCATTCGGGTATCAAAAGTCAGCTTTAATTTATCCGTAGCTTTATTTTCAAACCTGAAATTGAGTGTATTCCTGACAAACCCCGAATTCAACATAATACCCTGATCATCGTTCCGTGAAAGACTAAGACTATAAGTTGATTTTTCAGAGCCTCCACGTAAACTCAGGTTATTATATTTAGTTGAAGCGGTTTGTCCAAAAACCTCATTTTGCCAGTCGGTACCTGCTAAACCTTGATAATTTATCGGAATAGAATCCCAGGTACCATAATTGGTTTCAAAGGATGTACGATCCTGATAATTGCTTCTGGTTCTTTCGTATTGATATAATACATATTGGTACGGATCAAGAACATCCAGCTTTTTTGCCAGTTTCTTTACACCGTAATAGAAATCATAGTTAATTTCCATCTTACCTTTTTTACCTTTTTTTGTGGTAATAATCAAAACCCCGTTAGCACCCCGGGCACCATAAATGGCAGTCGATGAGGCATCTTTAAGTACATCAATTGATGCAATATCTGATGGAGCCACATCGCTAATAGAATTAACGGGTAAACCATCTACAATATATAAAGGAGAGTTATCCTGCGTGATGGAACCCCCACCACGAATTCTGATTTTGGCCTGTGCATCGGGCGATCCTTCCGAAGTGGTAATCTGAACTCCGGCCAAACGTCCCGTAAGGGCCGATTCCGTTGAAATAACCGGAATATCTTTTAACTGTTTAGCACTAACTGAGGCTACCGAACCTGTTAAATCACGTTTTTTAACCGTACCGTAACCAATAACAACCACTTCCTCAAGATTCTTTAAATCGGGCAGAAGATTCATTGTAAGGTTTGTTTCCCCATTAAGAGGTAACTTCTCAGTGTTATATCCAATAAATGAAAAAATTAAAACATCACCCTTTTGGGCTTGTAGCGAAAACTTGCCATCAACATTTGTGATGGTACCAAAAGTTGTTCCCTCAATAACTACATTAACCCCGGGTAAAGGATTGTTGTTTTCATCATTAACTACCCCTGTAATTTGTTGGGCAAATAATTTTCCGCCTAATAAAAATATAAGAGATAGCAAAAAAGTAGATTTAAGTACAATTCTTGTCATATTTTTTATCGTCATATAAAAATTAGATAATTAAAAAAGTGAACCCTATTTTGTTGTTGCACTACAAAGTTATGAAACAACATAGCCAGCCTTCGGGGGCAAATTGTTATAAATAAGGGGGTAAATTGCCGAAAAGCCTTTTGTAGAGCAGGTTTGTGTTTTTTTATTTTTAAAAGTTGTAAAGGCTTAGTAAAAATTGGATGGTGTTTCGGTAAAATTTAAAGTGAAATTAACTCCACCCATCATGAAATTAACTCCACTTATAAAGAAATCAGGTTTAGGGTCGGGGATAATCATTCAAATTCTGTTATAAACTTAAGCTTTTTTCTAACTTTGAGATAGTGAGTGATAGAAAAATAAAAATGAGGTTTATCTTAAGTTTAGTATTTATTTTATTAGTAAAAACATCAATAATTGCTGGTGTTATCGATCATTTTGAGCTTTTAAATACCAACAATGGCCTTTCACAAAATGCAGCTTTAAGTATTTATAGCGATTCACGTGGGTACATTTGGGTCGGCACTATGGATGGATTAAACCGTTACGATGGATACAATTTTAAGATTTACAAATCGCATCAAAACGATTATTACTCATTAACTAATAATCGCGTAATATTTATATGGGAAGATAAGAAGGGTTTTATCTGGGTTGAAACCCACGATGGTTATTACCACTACCTCGACTGTTCCTCTGATAAATTCTTTACTTATCCGCGATATCAGGATTCCGATGATGAACGAAACAGTAAAATACAGTGTTTTACCCAATTAAATGACAATGAAATCTGGCTGGGCTCAAGTTCCTCAGGAGCTTATCGTTTACGCTACAATCCAAAGGGTTATTACGATCATAAACAATTTAAATCGAATATTGAACCATCATTGAGTGATAATCAGGTCAATTTTATTGACGGAGGACTTGATAATTCTATCTGGATTGGTACTGCAGATGGATTAAACAAACTGAAAACTATTAACCAGGCTAACGACGTACAAGAGATTAAAACCTATTATAAAGGAATTAATTTTACTTCATCAGACGGTTTGGACGATTACTTTTGGTTTGGCACCCGCAAAAATGGAATTATAAAGTACAACCAAAAAAACCATAAGTTTTCAGCATTTAAACCTGACGAAGCATATGCCAGTCTGGGAATTTCAGTGCTACACACTACACGCGATAAAGAATCGATGGTTATCGGAACCTATGCTAACGGTTTATTCGTTTATGATGTTGTAAAATCAAAATTAAAACATTACTCTATCCATGGATCTGAAATAAAAGAGGTTTATGAAGATTATTACGGTATGATTTGGGTGGTTACCGAACAGTTTGGAGTAACACGCATTGATTTAAGCAAACAGACCAGCAATCATTACGACCTGACTCCCAACGACATTCAATCATTAATTGACGCGGAACGTCCGTTTTTTTATGAAGACCATGAACATAATTTATGGATTGGTGTACATGGTGGAGGCCTGGCTATGTTCGACCGGAATACTCAAAAATTGATATTTTACAGGAATGATCCTGATGATCCCAATTCACTTAGTTCAAATTTTGTTTTAAGTATCAATGAGGATCAATCCGGGTTATTGTGGGTAGGCACCGGTCAGTTTAACGGGGGTTTAAACAAAGCTATTCCTGAAAATCCTACTTTTCGTAAGTTGAATCTAAAAAAAAAGGTCACTGATTTATCTGAAAATGTAATAAGGTATCTTTATGAAGACCAGCTTAGCCATGTTTGGGTGGCCACCAAATCAGGCGAACTGTATATTTACGATTCAAATTTTAACCTGCTTAATACATTTAGTACCATACCCCTCACCGACCGCAACATTCCGGGGTTTAATATTTACTCCATTTTACAGGATTCGAAAGGATTTATCTGGCTGGGCTCAAAAGGAGGTGGTATAGCCGTAAGCACCAAACCTTTAGCTGCTTTTCATTCAAACTACGACAATCTCAAATTTAATCTTTACCAATATAACGTCACCGATACCACAGGCTTAAGCAGCAATAACATTTATTCAATTCTTGAAGATAAAAAATCGAACATTTGGATAGGTACTTATGGTGGAGGAATTAACCGTGTAGCAAAACGTACCAGCGAAAAAATATTTTGTGACCGGATAACGCGCAAAAATTCCAATTTATCGAGCAATGAGATAAGAAAACTATTTCAGGACAGCGATTCAAATTTATGGATTGCAACTACCTTCGGAGTAAATTTATTAACTTCTGATAAATTGTATACACACCCTGTATTTAGGATTTTTAAATATGAGCCCAATATTTCGACTAGCATTAGTTACAATGATGTAATATATATATATGAAGATTCTAAAAAACGGTTATGGTTCACAACCTTTGGTGCCGGGCTCGACTGCCTGGTTAACCCTGATTTAAAAAAGGCCGGCTTTGACCATTATAATGAAGAAAAGGGTCTGGTGAACGATGCCGTATTTGGCATTGTGGAAGATAACCGGGGCTACTTGTGGGTAAGTACCGATAACGGCTTATCGCGGATATCACCCACGTTGACACAAATCGAAAATTTTAATCAAAATAATGGGTTGTACTTTGATAATTTTTGCGAAAACTCCTGCACTGTGTTAAAATCGGGACAAATAATTTTTGGAGCCACTGAAGGCGCACTAATTATCAATCCCAATCAAATTAAAAAAAGTTCCTATGCACCAAAAGTAGTTTTATCAAAGTTTTTTCTGTCGAATGAAGAGATGCTGATTGATGATCCTAAATCGCCAATTACAAAAAATATTGATTACTACGACACACTTTACCTAAAATACAATCAATCGAGTTTTAGCATTGAATATAGTGCACTCAGCTTTTTCGATCCCGAAAAAAACCAGTACGCATATATGCTCGAAAATTTTGATAAGGATTGGCAGTATGTGCATAACGAACGTAAAGCCACTTATACAAACATTGCACCTGGAGAATACATTTTTAAAGTTAAAGCTGCAAACTGGGATAATAGCTGGAACAATACACCTCGGATTTTGCATATAAAAATCTCTCCTCCATGGTGGCGTACCCGACTTTCGTACATAATTTACTACTTACTGGTATTTATGCTTTTGGAAATTGCACGGCGTATTTTTCTTAAGTACAACCGATTAAGCAACGACCTAAAGGTTGAAAAACGGGTAAATGAAATAAAGCTTCAGTTTTTCACAAATATATCGCACGAAATCAGGACTCCGCTTACGCTGATATTAGGACCAGCTGAGGATTTAAGAAAATTGCAAAACCTGCCTCCATCACTTCAACATGCAATCGAAATTATAACCCAGAACGGGCAAAGGATGTTACGCCTTGTAAATCAACTTCTTGATTTTAGAAAAATCCAGAACAAAAAAATGAAGCTTAAAATTACAAAGACTGAAATGAACCAATTTATTAAATCGGTTTGCAGTAATTTTAATTACCTTGCCAGGCAAAAAAATATAGATTTTCTATATATACAACAAAATCCTGAAACGGAAATCTGGATCGATCCAAATAAAATTGATGCCGTTTTATTTAATATACTTTCAAATGCATTTAAGTTTACCCCGGATGGGAAACAAATAAAGGTTGAAGCCTCAGTTAACAAAGCTGAAGATTCCATTGAGATAAAGGTAACTGACCAGGGGAAAGGAATCCCGGAAAGTAAACAGGCACTTCTTTTCCAACGATATACCTCTCTATCAACAGATCAGATCAATTTATCGAGTACCGGCATAGGCCTTTCATTTGCGCTTGAGATGGTAACTCTACACAAAGGTGAAATTGTAGTTGAAAGTGATACTGAAAAAGGAAGTACATTTTTAATTAAGTTGCCTTTAGATAAAAACAATTATGAACCGGACGAAATAGTTTCGGATGAAATTGTTGTAGAAGCTCCCAAGCACAAACCCGACGAGATAGAGTTTAAAGAGATTAATGATAGTTTTACCCTAGAAACTGTTGAAGAGTTAGATCAGGAAACTAAAAAACAATTGGTGCTTTTAGTTGAGGATAATACGGAAATAAGTCGCTATATAAGTGATGTTTTGTCAAATAATTTCAGATTTGTTTTTGCCGGTAATGGTGAAAAAGGACTTAATTTGGTTTATAAACATAACCCCGATTTAATTATTACTGATTTAATGATGCCCGTAATGGATGGAATGGCTATGACGCGACAAATTAAAAACGATTTTACCATCAGCCATATTCCGGTGATTATGCTCACAGCTAAATCAACTATTGATGATCAGATAGAGGGTATTGAATCAGGAGCTGAAGCCTATTTGTTAAAACCATTTAATGCCACCTATTTACGCGTACTTGCGGTCAATTTATTGAAACAACGTGAAAATGTTCAAAATAATTTGTTGAAAACCGGGAATGTCGACTTCTCAGGGATTAAAATCACCACAAAAGATGAGCAGTTTCTTAAAAAGACACTTGAAATTATTGAAAATAACTACCAGGAATCAAGTTTTAATGTCGATAAATTAGTGGAACAAAGCAACCTGGGGCGAACCGTTTTTTATAATAAAATAAAGAGCTTAACCGGATTAACTCCTGTCCACTTCTTAAGAAACTCACGATTACAAATTGCAGCACGCTTCCTGAAAGAGGCTGATTATTCTGTTTCAGAAGTGGCTTATATGACTGGCTTTAATGACGTTAAATACTTTCGTGATTGCTTTAAACAGGTATTTGACAAAACTCCCAGTGAATTCAGAAAAGAAATTGACGAGAATAAATAAACCGCTGTGGAGGAAAAAACAACCCGTCCAAACTTAATCAAACAGGTTGCAATTAACAATACTATGCTCTCCTACCAAATCCCGGTTCTATCACTCAATAGTTACGGCTTTTTTATCAACCTTATCACCCAGGTTAACCTGTGTTTTACTTTTGGATAAATCGCAATTTTTTAAAGTTATCCCGGTTGAATTCTCCCCCTCTACTTTCAGAAATACATCTGAAGTAGCACCAGAAACGTTTTTCAGATGAACCTTACTACTATTTATCAGTTGAAACATATCTCCTGATAAAGGAATTATATTAACACTATCCATTTGAATATCTTTGGAATAATCCATTAAAACACCCTGTTTAGCCGATATTACAATATTTGATAAATCAATTTGCTGAATTGGCATTTCAGGTAAACCTACCATTTTTATAGCCCGGGCAGCTCCATTACAATAAACATTATTTATATTGAATTTTTGAAACCGGGGTGTCCTGTCATTAACCTCCACAGGCTTATTATCTTCATCTTTTCCCATATTTTCATAATAGGTATTGAATAAAATAGCCTCGCTAACAATGTTTTTCATGCAAATACCATCAATAAAAATATTTTCGACCAAACCTCCCCTGTTTCGTGCACTTTTAAACCTTAGTCCAATGTCAGTACCCATAAAATCACAGTTCTTTACCGATACATTACTAATTCCGCCATTCGTGTTGCTGCCTATCACAAACCCGCCATGTCCGTGGTATACTTTACAATCAGCAATAACCACATTTTGAAGCGTTGGGTTTACATCATAATTTTTAGTTCCGGTCGATTTCATACAAATACCATCATCGCCAACACTAACCGTACAATTATAGATTAATACATTTTTACCTCCGGCAATATCAATTCCATCACCATTTTGATACCACCATTCATTCAACACTTTAATATTTCGCACAACCATATTTTCGCAATATTGCGGATATAGTACAAACTTTGGAGAATTCTGAAAAGTTGGCCCGTCAAATAAAACCGTATTACATCGGTAAAACAGAATCATATAAGGTCTAAGATAATCCCTAACAGGTAAGTAATCGGCAGCTGTTAAATCCTTTCTCTCTTTTCTAAGGTCTTTTAACTTCTTTAAATTTTCTGCACCATCCATTGCCTGTTGAGTAGGCCAGTACATGTTTCCATCAGGACTTACAACACCCCCTGATTTTATTAAGGCATTCCACTGTTCCTCGGTTCTTTTGTATTTCTTAACAGGCCTCCATGTTTCTCCTGAACCGTCAATAACTCCCTGACCTGTTATAGCAATATTCTTTAACCCAAATCCATAAACCGGTGAAGCTACCATAAATGATTTATTTATAGGATTTTCAATAATGGGATAATCATCATGATTTTTACTAAGTAAAATAATAGCTCCTTTTTCCAAAACCAGGTTTACATTGCTTTTAAATTCAATTGGGCCGGTTAACCATATTCCCGGCGGAACAATAATTTTTCCTCCTCCGTTTTCGGCACAGGTCTCAAACACTTTTTTAAAAGCTTTGCTGTTTAAAGTTTGTCCGTCACCAACGGCTCCAAAATCCTTTATATTAAATTCTTTATCAGGTATTTGAGGCAACGATATTTCCGGTTTTGCAAATGGAAGATCACTCAAATAGTTATTAATTTCATCGGTATTTTGCCCTGTCACTGATAAGGGTTTTAAAAGCCCTGGCAAAAAAAACAGACAAGAATAAAGTGTTATTGTATGAATTACTTTTCTCATTTTAACTGGTTTATAAGTTCAACAAATAATTTTATAATTTATTTCTTTAGATTAACTTTTTGTCCCTGCCGGATCACTTTATCATTTACTCGTGCTGTAGTAGCCTGTAAAAAACCTTTGGTAACCACCAACGGTTCACTAAATGCTTTATTTTTAAATGGTTCGGCACCTTTTAACCTTATTATTTTTCTCCCGCTACCCGATTCGTAACTAAATTCTTCACCATCAGATGACTTTAGTGTAAAGCAGTTTCTTTCCATCACAGGTTCATTAAAATATAGTAAAATCAGGTTTCCGTCAAACGTATACATTACAGGTGCAAGTTTGCCAGTGTCAGTTGGATCCCATTTATAATCGAAAGTCCATACAGGTGTGATACTGTCAGGTGTAGCTGCATTTGGCCATTGATCGGTGTTATCATTAAACCAGGTATAATTTCCTGCATCGCGGAGGCAGTTATAAAAATAATGCCTGTCGCCATAAAAATAAGGCATATCCTTTTCGGGATGATCTTTATAATGAACCTGTGCAATAGGTTTGTTCAATAAAATATCAGGAAAATGACAATTCAGAAAATAAAACTGGGCTTCATAATGATGCCTGCCCAAATAAAAACTATCTGCTCCCTGGAATTCACAATTTTTTAGCACAAATTTTTGATTGGGATTCTCAACAGCTGCATGCCAAACTGCAGCAGTATTCCTTACTTCAAAAAATTTAGAATTGTCTATATAACACCAACCACGGGGACAAACAAAATCAACCGCGCCCTTAAAATAGCAGTTTGAATGATAATACATCCCCTCTTTATAATTCCATAATGAAACTGTGTCGCCACCATCACTCAACACATTACAATTCAATATAATAGTTCGGGTTCCCTCTCCATAAACCGAAAAAGCATGAATATGCTTTTCAGGCTGGGTGTTTATAATTGTAAGGTTTTTTAGGATGATGTCATCGGCAAAAATATTAACTACTGCTGGTCCAATTGCGTCAGGATTGGCCTGCCATTCAGGTCGTGGCTGGCTAAAACTGATAATAGTACTGTCGCGACTTTCACCAACAAGCGTTATAAAATCAGACTGTATCCTCAATTTTTCGTTGTAGGTACCATTCTTTATATAAATCACCACCCGTTCATAATTATAATCGGGCACCGATTCAAGAGCCTTTTGAATACTGGTAAACTGTCCTGTTCCATCCTTGGCAACAACAATGTCACAATTTAATGCTTCACCAGCTCGGGCCCAGAACGCACCAAAAAACAAGATCAGTAAAAAATATACTCTCATTTTAATTCCTTTTATTAAATAAATATAGGTCAGAAAATTCAACAGCTGCAATAATTTTTATATACGATCAGCTCTATACCCTTTGAGAATTTTCATCAGCTTTTTGTAATTTCATTTTCAAAATTAAGGTAAGCCTGGCTAATTCATAGGGGACAGATAACCATAAAAAGGGATACATATGTACTTTATTTGATTTTTTTAATAAAAATCGCACTCCTTTATCATTTGAATCAATTTCAGGGTCATTACGAATTCATATAAATTTATAGGAAATATTGATATTTATATTTGCTTATTTATCAGCTTTTTATAGTACATACCTCTCGATAATCCTTTAAAAAAGACAACTCACGGTTGTGTGTTGATTTGGATATGAAATTTATAATCGTACATTTACGATAAAATAAGGGTGTATGAACAACAACTTTGCGGCCGAGCAATGGAGAGAAATCTCCATTGAAAATATGGCTATGGATGAAATGCATTTAATCTCAAATTTAGGACGCTTACGAAGCAGAAAAAAAAGCGGTGAGCTTGTATTGATAAAACCCTCACAGATAAAAGGGTATCCTATTGTAAATATCAGGTTGAACACGAACAAACGCACTACCCGTTATTTGCATAAACTTGTTGCCGAAGCTTTTCTGACCAAACAAGATGATAAGCAAAAATTTGTAATTCATCTTGACTTTAATAAGGAAAACAATCAAACCAGGAACTTAAAATGGGTTGATAGTCAGGAGCTACATTTGCATCAGCTAAAAAACCCAAACTACAAAAAGGGTATTATCCGGTATTCGAAGCTAACTGAAACCGATGTGATACGATTAAAAAAGAAGCTGCTTCGCGGAAAAAATCCACTCTATAAAATTGCCCGGGAATTTGGCATAACCCATACCCAATTAAATCGCATCCGATCAGGTGAAAACTGGGGTCACGTTAAAATTGATTAGATACCATTAAAAAACAGGGGCAACCCCCCTGTTAAAAAAAGCAAACCTATAAGCCGGATTCTGTCATCCCGGAAACCCGGGAGTTCTATCATTTATCTGGGATTCCGGTCACCCGAAACCTCTATCGGCCTACCCCTCCCGAATGTTCAGCGAACATACAAAGCGAGCCACTTTGCCCCGCCACGGCGGGATCGGAATATACATGGCCTTTCAACCTGTGTGGGACACAGCTACAACGGTCGCCCGCTGCACTGGTGAGCTCTTACCTCACCTTCTCACCATCACCCACCTAAGCTTTTGCGTAAGCGGGCTGTTATTTTCTTCTGCCCTTCAATACCCTCACAGATATCTTCCATTTCAGAAGCACAGTGCTCTGCGTTGCCCGGACTTTCCTCATCAAGCCTTAGGCTCGACGCGATAGAACAGTCTGCTTAGCTGCAAAATTAGATGTTTGTTTTTATTTTACCAATTGAATTATTAACCTAAGCTGAATAACTTATGGTTTTAATATTCATAAATTCCAAAATTCCGAATGAACTTAGCTCACGGCCATATCCCGATTCATTAATACCTCCAAAAGGCAAACCGGGTTCTGATTTCACCATACCGTTAACAATAACCGTTCCGGCATTAATGTTTTTACAAGCCCAGGCCGCGCGGTCCATATCCTGCGTCCAAACCGATGCCCCCAGTCCAAAAATAGTATCATTTGCCATTTGAATAGCTTCTTCGTCACTATTAAAAATCCTGATGGATACCACCGGTCCAAAAACTTCCTGATTCCACACCGCTGCCTCTGAAGGCACATCAACCAATATAGTTGGTTGATAAATACTTGACATCTCACTATTTACATCACCTCCGGTAATACAAACAGCACCCGACTTTATGCTTTGAGTTACCTGCGTGTGCAATTCCTTTAATGCCCTGCTATTTACCATCGGACCAATAAAACTTTCTTCATCCATAGGATTACCCATAACAAGGTTTTCAGTTAACGATTGAAGATTATCGATAAATTCATCAGCAATATCATGATGAATTATAAAGCGTTTAGCTGCAATACAACTTTGACCCGTATTAAGAAATTTTGCCAGCACTGCCTGTTCCAGGGCAAGATTCAGGTCAGCATCATCAAAAACGATAAAGGGATCGCTGCCTCCCAACTCAAGAACCGACTTTTTGGTGTACTTCCCCGATAATTCAGCAATTTTGCTACCGGCATAATTGCTACCGGTAAAAGTCACGGCTTTAACATGCCGCGATGCAATCACCTGTTCAACCTGATCATAACTTATAAACAAGTTCTGAAAAACACCTTTGGGCACACCAGCTTCTGACAAAAGCAATTCAATAGCCTCAGCGCACTGTGGTACATTCGATGCATGCTTTAATAATCCGGTGTTGCCTGCCATAAGTGTCGGGGCCAAAAAACGAAATACCTGCCAAAATGGAAAATTCCAGGGCATTACTGCAAGAATAGTTCCCAGGGGTTCAAAATTAACCTGGCTCATCGATGCCGTTGAATTCATCCTTTGGGTTTTCAAAAAATCGAGCGCATTTTCAGCGTAATACCTGCAAACCCAGGCACATTTTTCAACTTCAGCCACCGACTGGGTAATCGGTTTACCCATTTCAAGAGTTATTAAGCTACCATAAAATTCTTTTTTTTCATCAAGCAAATCAGCCACTTTTTTCATAAGATTTCCTCTAAACTGAAAACTCTGCGTTTTCCAGTTTTTAAAGGCATTAACCGATAAATCAATTTTACGATTTAATGAATCGTTGGTAATATTACGGTATTTTTTTGCAATAACTTGTGTGAATGGGTTTTGTGACTGATACATATTTTAAGATTTTTAATGAACGATTTATTTAAAATGAACTAAAGTGGCCCCATAACCATATTCTTTAAATGAAGCATCCTGAAAAGTCAGCATCTTTTTTTTACTTTCGAGCTCTTTCCTGATTTCGGATTTTAATGTACCATTTCCAACCCCGTGGATAAAAACCACTTTCTTGATATTCTTATGTTGTGCCTCCAATAATTTCGATTTAAAATGATCCATCTGTACTTCAAGAATTTCACTATTAGTCAATCCCCTGAAATCGTCAAGCAACTCGTGAATATGTAAATCAACTTCAAGCAAAACTTTCTCTTTTTCTTTGCGCGATGAATATTCTTGTTTTATTTCCGGTTTTTCCTTTTCCTTAATCATTTTCTTTATATCCGATTCTGATAGGTTATCCACTTCCTTAACAAGAACGCTATCAGTATAAACGGGAACCATTAAAGAATCTTCATTAAAAAAGTCATTTTCAGTATAGGCTTTTTCCTTATAAAATCTTACCGGATTAATAGTAATTTCTTTTACCATAGGCTGTTTTAAAGAAAATTCACCTTTTCGGTAAAATAGAATATGAAAAACAAAAGCAGGTAAATCGTTTACCGATTGAAGAGCCAGGGTTTCAATCTGCTCTTTAGTATTAGCTTCGAGTACACCGGCAGCATTTGAAAAAGCTTTGCCTTCCTTATCAACATTTATAATACTATATAATAAATTATAATTGCTGTCATTAATAAAAAATACATCAAGGTCGGAATTGCCAGGTCTGCCTTTTGGCACAAATGCCAATAAAAGATTGATATTATTTCCAAGAGAATCATCAATTGCCACATCCGGATAAAAAATATCATCAGTATCTACTACTATTTCCTGCCCGGTTTCATTTTGTTTCTGAGCAACTTTTACTTCAGATTCAGTATTTACATCTGTATAATCATTACCCGATTCAATTACTACCAATTCATTAATTTGCGAAGGAACCTCAAATCCATATTCATTCATCACCATTACTCTCATACGGTCCATTATCCGTGAAACAGTGCCTCCACCTACATCATTTAAAAATCTCACTTTATCGCCCACTCTGATATCCATACCCATTTCTTATCTAAAAAATAATTAAAACAAACGGCAAAGTTAACTATTTTTGCCCGGAGTTTACAACTTAACACCTATTAGTTGTTTTGTGTCATATTATTGATTTTATGTAAGTTACATTCAAAGTGGAAGTAAAAAAAATACATATTGAAGATTATTCGTATCCGTTGACCGATGAAAAGATAGCCAAATATCCGTTACAAAACCGCGATGAATCGAAGTTACTGGTATACGAAAACGGGAATATTTTGCAGAATATGTTTAAAAACCTGGCAGATTATTTACCTGCCAACAGCCTTTTAGTGGCTAATAACACTAAGGTAATCCGGGCTCGTCTTGAATTCTATAAAAAAACAGGTGCCCGTATCGAAATTTTTTGCCTTGAACCGTACCAACCCGAGGATTACCATTTATCATTTACTTCTACAACAGGATGTTCATGGA
>JBJKSB010000042.1:0-28750 GCA_046704385.1 Bacteroidales bacterium
AGGTTTTAAAACACGCATATTAACTAAAATAACTGCCCTGACTGTTATTCAGGCTATCAATAAGTTTGTTTCTCACAGGAATATGAATAATATCAAAATCAATATTGCCTAAATGCACAACAGGTTAACTTAACATTTTTGTATTTGGGGTAACCCGAACAATAATACAGAAAACCATTGCCGGTGTTGCTAAAGTGGGTAGTTACGTTTTTCATTGCTATGCCTTTTAGTGAATACTAAAAGGATAAAAGCAATTATAAAACCAACAGTATTAAGAATTGTCCTTAAGCTTGATTATCAGTGGTATGTGAAATTTATTTAACGAAGCGAAGTAAATAATAACCTTATTTATAGCTTTGTACGGTATTTTGCAACATTATTTTTATAAGGTAGAAGCTGCTCTAAAATTTGATATTTCATTGAGCTATTATCCATTATTGATGCAATAAAAACTGCATTAGCTTTCATAAAAGTACCTATTTGGTTTGAATTCTTTGTTAGGTCTTCTATTTTAAATATTCCATTTTCTGAAAGTAAAGTGTTATCATTATTAATCGGCTCAAAATATTTAATCATATTTATTGCACTAATTTCCTCTGAATTCTCTTTGCATTGACTAGCAGCCAATAAGAATATCCCAAGCCTATTTTCAATAGCTTTTCTTTTTGCATCTGGTATATCATTGTATTCTTTGGGAGAATTATCATCTTGGTTTATTTTGATGATAGTCTTATTTGAATATTTTTCATCTAATATCTTTTTGCCATCCTCTGTTATGGGTATTTCAATATTATGGAATATAAATGCACGTTTAACATCATCAACAGGTACAATTTGGTTACCCCAATATTTTTTGTTCTCGATGAAAACAGAGTAAATATTTTCGATGAATTTTCGAAGTTCCCTAACATTTCTTTTCCATTCATAATTCGTAATCAGCCGTATTCCGTCCTTATCAAAACAAAATAGTTTCTTTTCATTATAATCAGAGATGTATTTTGAAAAAGGATACTGTTTTTCATTAAGTTTCCCTTTTTCACCTCCTTTATAAGTAAGAACACTATTGTAACCAATCAAATCTATAAAATAATCCACCAGCAAAGGGATGTCATTTTTTCTTTCATTTAGTGGAGGTACAACTGGAAATAACGATTGTAATCGACCGTATAAATCTTCAAGAAATTTCTCACCAATTGTATTAATGGCTTTGGGTTTTATTGCTGCTATGACTCTTATATCTACTATTGTTCCCTGATTATCCTGTTGGCCCAATCTGATAACTCTTTTATCCTCCAAAAATCTAAGAATTTTAGCCTGAGCCTTTAAACTCATCCTATCAATTTCGTCAAGAAAGACTGTACCCCCATTCGCTTCTTCAAATTTACCAACTCTCGCCACACTTGCCCCGGTAAAAGCATCTCTCGTGTGTCCAAATAGCTCGCTTTCCATCAACTCCTCTGGGATTGATGCACAATTAATTGGTATAAAAGGTTTATTTCTTCTTCGGCTCAATTTGTGAATTGCCTCTGCAACCAAATCTTTTCCCGTACCGGTTTCACCTATAATAAGTACATTATCATCTGTTTCTGCATATTTTTTGATAAAATATTTAACCCGATTGATTTCGGCAGATTGCCCGATAATATTACGCTCCAATGACTCAAATCTTGTGTCGGCAGATACAGAACTTTGTGCCTTTTTGTCAAAATCTTGAAGTAGTTTGTTCTTATGTTTAAGTTCATTTTTTAATTGAGTATTTTCATTTTTTAAATTTGAAATCTCTATCTGCTGTTTCCTGAATGCTTCAAAACGATTAAAAACTAATTCTAATGCCTTAAATTCATCATTTTCTGATTTTGAAACAAAATCGGAAAACACTTGTGCCCTGATAGCTTCTTCAGCTGATTCTAGACCGAAAGCAGTCGCCATTACAATATATGAATTAGGCTGTTTGTTTTTTATTGTTTTTGCTATTTCTGTACCTAATTGACCTTCTTTTAATCGCTGATCAAGAAAAAAAACATCGAAATATTCATTCTTAATTGCATCTTCAACATCTTGTTTATTGAAACAGTACTTAACTTGACTGCTTGGATACAATTTACTGATTTCAGCTCTAAAAGAATTATGAGCAGGTTCTTCATCATCTAAAAACAAAATTCTATTTTCCATATTTTGCGATGTTTATTTCAATTATAAAAACAGTCCAATTATTTTCGATTTTTACAGATAAAAACCAACCCAACTTTTTACACAGGCGCTTTGAAATAGATAGGCCACCCCATTCTTTTATTAACTCATTATATGGGAATTTTTCCAAATCAATTGATGTTTCATTTATAAAATTTCTACAACGATTATCAATAATAGCAGGGTTACGAACTTCTATATAATAGAAATCGTTTTTTAAATATGTTTTAATCTCATAGAAGTCAATTTCTTTAATCCGGGAAGAGTATGCCATTGTTTGTGCAGCATTTATAAATAAATTAAAAATTACTGTAAATGCATCAATAGTACTTGGCAAATTCGGTGAATTTTCTGCTTTAAAATATTTCAATTCCAAACTTGTGTATGCAATTTTGCAATATAAGCAGACCTTATCCAAAAGGTTAGGAATTGTTTTCCCAAAATAAGATGGCATCTCGCTTTTTTCTGTTATGCCAGATAAAACAGCTATATTATATACTTCATAAACAACTTGAAGTTTATCGAGACTTAATTGGAAATTTTCCTTATCGATGTCATCATATTTTGAACTAGAAATTTCTTTTAAAACGTAGTTGAAAGCTTTTCGAATATTAAGTATTGAGTGACGGTGAGCTTTGACTTTCTCATTAAATTCTTTACCTGCTTTCCCCTGAGCCCATATTTGATAAAAATAAAATTCGTCAAATGGAGCCATAAGGTTTGATAAAAAGAGTTTCAATTCTGCTCTGAAGTCGTGCCGTATTGGTCTTTTGGTACAAATAAGTATTCCGCTTGATTTAATTATATCCTTAACTGATTTATCAGCCAATAATTCTTTTTGCTCCGGATTAATAGTAGCAAAATTTGTTGAGTGCAATAAATAGTAGTAATTAACATTAAGGATATCGTGCATTATTCCAAGATAAACGAAATAATTTACAAACTTCCAGCCATTACCTTCGGCTTTTACCCTATATAATTCTTCTTTCAGTTTCTGAATTATTACAACATCTCTTTTTTGTTTTAATAGCTTCTTCTCAAGATTATTAAAAATGTGAAGTATTTCAATAAGTAACTTATCTGCAATTGAGTTTTCTTCTGAATAATTAAAATAGGCAACATTATTTACGACAGTATAAAAGTCCTTTATTTTATTGCTATCCTCTGCATTAAGTTCCTTGAATATTTTTGTATTAATAAAATCTCCTACAATAGAATAACTTTCATCAAATTCAGGACTATTGAGAAATTTTCTGAACTCATTAACTTTTAATTTTATTTCACTAATATTTAAAATATCAGACAAATCAATTGTACGTTGAAGTAAATCAGGGTCATCCTCAATGCCATTATTTTTTCTTTTTAACTTTAGTTCATAATCGCCATAAAGTTCATGACGTAATGATGCGCTTAAATTATGACATTTCTCTTTCCACGGATTTTCAGTGCTACTATTAATCAGTAAATCTTCGTACCATCTCGAAATAACAATTTCAAATTTTTCATTAATATTTTCAGATCCTTTTGCAATAGACCGGTAAAAATATTTTTCTTTGATATTATCGTATAAGATAAAGTTACAGTAAACAATGTTCTCTTCCTTTGAATCGTATTTGTCAAACAGTATTTTAAACGATGAAAGAAAAACATTCGACAAGAAACTTTGGGATATTGTTTTTATAACTTTTTGTTTGTTTTCATCCGAAATATCACCAAACTTCTCTTTGGGTATAAAATGTTCTTCCGGATCTTTCACAAAATCCCAAACTTTGTTCATCGGAAATTGTAAGTCAGAAAAACGGAAATGTTTCTTTTGGGAAAAATCGGCAATTTTTGAATTTTGGATACTGTAGTAAGGCCTATAATTATTATCATCATGAGGATTCCCAACAAAGTCTATAAGATTTTTGATTTCCTTAATTCTTTCATCCAATGTTAATTGACACAAGGTGAAAGCAATGTTTTTATTGGGACGCCACAATTGTTCTAGACCTACATTGATGTCTTTCAAACTATCGGTGGTAATTTTATATGATAATGTAGTGCGAATATAATCTACCAGGTTTGCAAGCCATGTGGTGGTTGATGGTTTATGATGAAGGCATCCAATAGTAGTAATGGTTCCTTCACTGTCAATAGGATTACCACATTCTTCTGATATTATACACCGGCCTAAACAAGAATAACATTTCTCAGTTTTAAAATTTTCACAATTAGCACATACTCCAATTAAAGTTTCATGCCTTTTCTCTGCTAATTTTCGTCGTAATGGTTTTTGCCAAAGTTTATCAAGTGTTATTTTTTCTATGTTTCCTAATTTCATTTTCTCGCATAAATCCTCACGAGAACATCCAATGCAAGGAAATACATCACCGTTGGATTTAATATATAAATGGTGTAATATTCTATCACAACATGTATTACCAACATAGGTTCCGCCCTGATTCAAACCAATTGCTCCGGCATCAGTTAGTTTTTTAAAGACTTTTTCCAAATCGACTTGTGGAAGAACCCCATTGTCGCATGCTGTAAAGGTTTTTCCCCGTCCTAATTCTAATATCGTATCACAGTCAAAAATCAGATTTTGACGTTTGGTACGCTCGTATATATTAATTATTTCCAACTTACCATTTGGCTCTTCTTTTTCAGCATTTTCACGCATTACTGAAGTAACCAAGCCAAGTTTATTTACATCATTTAAATGGTATTGGTCAATTAGAATATCCAATGCCTTTTCCCTGAGTCTTGTATAATTAGCGTGTTTTCCACCAACAAGCTTGTTCTGAATTAACTCGTTACTATGGTTATATTTAATAAGCAATACAACATCTTTATCCTTTATAAATTCAATTTTTTTATAATCAGGTTCATTTTCCTTGCCATTAACACCAAAAAATATCAAATCACCTGTTGTAAATAATGCAACTTTAATTTTAAGTTCATCGCACAGGGTCAAAATAAATTGAATTAAATTCCAATTTGAAGGGTGAAAAGGTTCACCATCACCAGGTATTCCGATAAATTCACCACCTAAAGCAGCAAAATCTCTTATTATTTTTTCATACTGCTCATTTGATAAAATCTCAATTTTTCTTCCGGGAGCATTAGTTGATGCGAAACAATAAGGGCAACTTAAATGACAATATGCGGGAATTGATAACCAAAGTGATTTTAGTTTTTTCCCGTCTTTATATGAATCTATACTTATTTGATTGCTATGCTGGAGTGATAATATTGAACTATTAGTATTCATAAAACAAATTTAATACTGATTGAGTAGTGAAATCAAAGCTGTCTTTATTCTTATCAGCAAAAACTTTTCCATTTTTTAACATGATAAGCCGGTCGCCAATGTTGTGTATTTGAGAATAATCGTGAGTTACAGCTAAAACCATAATATTATTCTCCTTAACATATTTTTTTAGTTTTTCGAGGATGAAGGGAGCCCATTTTTGGTCAAGCGATGAGGTAAATTCATCCATTAATAAAATTCTGGGGTTGCTCAACATTATCCTCGAAGCAA
The DNA here is from genome assembly GCA_046704385.1 of Bacteroidales bacterium. Lineage (GTDB taxonomy): Bacteria > Bacteroidota > Bacteroidia > Bacteroidales > SZUA-534 > GH45. Next base: position 5,714 of record JBJKSB010000042.1, read on the forward strand.
CTATTATCTGTTGTTCTCCACCAGACAAAAATTTAACTTGTTCATTTATCCTCTTTTCCAGACGAATATTGAACTCTTTTAATTTTTCGATAACAGTTTCCTTATAATTTTTATTTTTAAACAATCTGAAATTGGGATGCATCCCATTACTTTTTAAGGCAAAAATCAGATTTTCATATACAGTCATTGAAGGAACAAGATTTCTAATTGTAGTCTGGTCAATAAATAATACATCAGAAGGCTTGTAACTGTTGAATTTTAATTCTCCATTGTCAGGAATCAATTCTTTGTTGATGATCTTCAATAATGTAGATTTTCCAGAACCATTCCCGCCAATGATATAAGACCATTCGTGTTCGTGAAATTCTAAATTGACGTTACTTAGAGCATCAATTTCATTTTCTGTATTTTTATTAAATGAGATATTTATGTTTTTTAATTCCAGCATACTTCTATATGAAATTTGTACCAATATTTTTGCTTTGTTTGCCTTTGTACCCGTATTTCGTTAAGACTAAGAATATAATTAATAATAGACCAATCATTATTTTCAGGTCGATGGGTTTTACACCCAGTTGCAAAGCAAGGGAATATAAAAACTGAAATATTATTGCACCGGCTATAGCAGAAAATATTTGCCTGTTTATTGTAGTTGGCCTAACTATATTCTCTCCAATTATCATTGCAGTGAGCATTGAAACAAGCATGCCATTTCCGTTCCCTATATCACTGTATCCAACATATTGAGCAAAAAGACAGCCAGATAATGCAATCAGAGAATTAGACATAATTAATCCAACTATTATAAACTTTTTAGGATTACTTTTTAAATTTTTTATGAATGATTCATTTTCACCTGTTGCTCTTAAATATAAACCGAAATTAGTTGAAAGGAAGAGTTTAATTAAAGTAAAGATTACTATGCCTATAACTAGTAAAACAAAAAATTCATACCAAGGGTCTTTAATGTAATTTAAAATAGTGGTTTGTTCTAAGTAGATGTTTGACCGCCCCATTATTCTAAGATTGGCAGTATAAAGCATCGTTAAGGTAATAATTCCGGAAAGCAATTTATTTATACCCGCAAAACAATGTAAGGATGCCGTTAACAGGCCAGCTATACCTCCACCGATAACTGAAATAAGAATAGATAAAAAAGGATTTATTCCATTACTTAACAATATCGCAAAGATTGCACCGCCTGTAGTAAAACTCCCTTCAATGGTTAAGTCGGCAAAACCAAGCAGACGAAAAGATAATATCATTCCAAGAACGAACAGGCTTAGGATAATACCCAGTTCAAGTATTCCAAGGTAATCCATTATTTAACAGCCTCGTTGATAAGCGAATCTGGTATTGTTAGCCCTAATTCTTTTGCAGATTCCATGTTAAAAAATAAATATGTATTAATTGGTCTGGAAACAGGAATATTACCAGGGTTGAGTTTTTGGTCAAGAATTTTAATTGCCAATTCTGCTGTGTTTATACCCATCTCAACAAAATCGTAAGAATAAGTGCCAACTGAACCATATTTCTGTACAGCAGACCGGTCACCACCAATTACCATAATTCCATTCTTTTCTGCTTCTCTTTTTATTGCACCAAGATTCTCATAAATAGTATTTGAGGGACTAATAAAAAACACATCACAACGTGTCGCCAATGATTGTGCACTTGTAATTATTTCTGCAGAAGTTGAGGCATTCATTTCTTCATAAGGTATTTGAAATGATTCAAGTGCTTTTCTGACGTATACCATGCCAGCTACACAATTTGCTTCTGAAGAATTAATTATTATTCCAACCTTTTTCACATTGGGCTTAATTAATTTGATAAGTTCAATTTGTTTATCGAAAGGCTGCATGTTTGTAATCCCGGTTTTATTACCTCCCGGACTATCCATTGTTGTAGCCAGTTTGGCTCCCACTGGGTCTGTAATTGCAGAAAACACTACAGGAATAGTTTTGGTATCATTAGTAACAGCTTGCGCTGAAGGTGTGCCGAGAGCTATTATTAAGTTTACAGAATCTTTTACTAATTGTTTGCTAATAGTTGTATTCATTATGGGATCACCATGTGCAACCTGGTAGTTGATTGAGTACTTTTCTCCGTATTCATTAAATTTCTTTTGAATGCCCGCATATACTGAATCAAGTATTGACTGATTTGCATACTGAATTATACCAATTCTTATCTGGTCTGTTTTTTGATTGCAGCTACTTATCAAAAAGACAGCCAACAGAATAATAGCGAGATTCTTTAAAGTTTTCATATCTTGACAATTTTAAGTTTATACAAATACAAAATAATCACTACCAGAAGTAATGACATTAGCACAATTGCAAAAATCATACTCTTTATTTAAGGAAGTAATCAATAAAAAAGATAATAATCTAATATACTGCATTTTATATTGTTGATTTTTTAAAATGAATATTTTAATATTTCCAAAATAAGGTTATTTATAAGGTGAAAAATAAGGCGTCTGGTTAAATGTGTTTGTTTCTTCATAAAACATACTTTTCAAAATCAGGACATGATGTTTTAAATTATAATATCAAGTAAATCAATTCTTTATTTAATATCAGGACATAATAACCTTATTTATGTCCTGATTAATAACCTTATTAAGTGTATTTCACTCAATCTGGACATTTGTACTATGTTTTTGTCCCGACAATCAACTTTCATTGTTAATGTACTTATAAACCGATGATGGGCCTTTCCCTTCCAATGCTACCAGACCAAGTTCTTTAAATTTCATCAAATGTCTTTGTGCTTTCTTTTCTGAAAATTGAAAATGTTCTGAATATTCCTTTTTGGTAACTGAGCCTTGAGTTTTTACAAAGTCAAAACCTGCAAGTTCTTCATCATTTAATTGAGAAAGTTGGTCTTTATAATCCAAATTTCTTACTGCATCAGCATTACGTGGGAATGTGACAACCAGATTAGGGTCTTCGTAAGTTATTATAGGCAATGGAAGTTTGTATTTATCTCTCATTTCCCTGTATGTATCCATACCAACACCACTTTCCTCCATATAACGCATTAAATTAAAAATTAACGCAAGTGTTTTATTCCGGCTGATTGATGTTGCCGTAAAGTTTTGCAGATTTTTTAATTCAATTGGGGGAATAGGTTTACCTGGGCTTTTAACAATAATTTTATCAGGAGAAATTTCCAATTGTACTTTAGCACCCTCAATACTATAATCCCTGTGTATTATGGCATTTATAACCGCTTCATCAATTACTTCGATAGGGAAAGCTGGTACTTTTTCACGAATAAATTTTGAGCGGTCGAAACTTTCAGGAATTACTTTCCTTGCCCATGCCTCAACCTGGTTGGGAATCAATACCAATGCATCATCGAAACTTTGAACATCGGTATTGCCATCACCATAAGTAACTTTTGCTTTAACAGCAGCCTGTGGGAATTTTAAACGGGGATTTTTGCCAAATAAAAGTATTGCATTGCCTGTTGGAATATTTTCACCAGTTTTATTATTGGTTTCCAAAAGCTCCATTTGTAAAAGCTCATTTATAAATTCTTGAGAATTTGCATCAAGTTTATTTCCAGATTTGTCTAAGAAAAACTGCAAAGCCTCAGTTGAAAGGTTGCTAAAGTTTGTAGAGGGGGCAATCTGGTTTAGTTTGTTCATAGGTTTTTGTTTGGCAATTTGTGCTTCTTGCCTACGTTTATGAGCCCCTTTAAGAAATTCTTCATTAAATTTTTCAATTTCTTTGTGGAGGTCTTTATCGAATTGATGAACAATAACTCCATTATCTTTCATGTGAGTGATGCCACCATGGTCAACTTTTGGGTCGGGGTCTTCAATTCCAAACCAGACCTCTGCAATACGGGCATTAACAATTCTTTCGGAGCAAGGTATTTTAGGGGCATTTCTTGCACCAGGAGCACAGGGTTCAAGTGTTGCAAAAAGCCAGCACCCGGATAAATCTTTTGTTCTATTCTTTTTATCAAGCAGGGTGTATTCAGCATGGTCGCCATGTCGGAACTCACCACGATATGCAGTATCGGTTGTTCCATCAGGAAAAACCAAGACTGCTCCGACCAATGGACTTGATTTATCTGTTCTGTTTTCGTGGATGGAATCTTTCATAACTTTAATGGCTAATTCCATGTATTCACGAGGGTTTTTGCGTTGATTAGGTGACATATCCTGTGTTTATATTATGTATTCTAAAGCCAATTATAATTGATATTCCTTTCTAAAATCTACCATAATGATTTTTTATAAAAACCACAAATTATCTTTTCCAATGTTGGTTGGAATTGTGCCTGTTGTGAAATGGGGTGCGATTTGAGCAACCATTTCGGGATATTTGATTGTTACAGGTAAATTCTGCTGTTTTACTGACTTCCAATATATACGGCTAAATTGATATACCTGGTCAATTAAACCTTTTATGGTGGCTGTTGTCAATAATGAACTATCGGAGTGACATTTTATTTTCAGTTTTACCGGAAACGGATAGCCGTCAATATTTCGGGTGTTGTTGTCGGAATAACGGGTATTGTTACAAAGTAGATAGGTGCTATTGCCTAAATTAATGTAACGACCGCTGTAAGGCATCTTTTCTTTAAAATCATCATCGAATACAACGATGTCTTCCGATTCTGTCTTATTGATTGTTACCACGAATACAGGAACATCGACACCGATATTATAAAGCATGTTTTCGATGATTTCAACTTCATCTTCGCGCATGTCTTTGTAGTAGTGAATTACCAGTCTTTCGAGATTTGCAATCGTATTGCGGTAAGCAATGATTGCCGATTCAATGGAACCAACCAATTCTTTTAATTCGTCTTTGTGGAAATATTCAAATGAGTTAAATGCTCCTGTATTATCGAATGAAAACGCAGAGCCTATATATTGAATGTTTGTGTCGGTATGTTTGAAAGCTCCTACTCCAATAATAAGTTCGCGATATTCGGGAACGGCAATGCGCCAGGGAGTTCCTCCCAATTTGGCGTTTACTGCAATGGCAATATTTTGTAAAGTGTAGGCAAATGCATCTTTGTTTTTCTCTGCATCGGATTTTAACACTGCCAACATTTTATCGGTTTCGATACATTGAGACGAAATATTTCTCTTTAACAAAGCCTCTTTTACTTTGTAATAAACATTTCTCTGCTCTTTGTCTTTTGCATATTTGCCTATTGGTGTAAGGTAAATGGCTAAATATTTACCTGAACTAAAATCCTCGCTATCGAGTTTTTCCTCTATTTCAGTTAATGGATTTTCGGTATTCTTGAAAGCAAGGTTATAGTTTTTAGGAGCTAATGATATTGGAACATTGGTGTATTTAGATAATCCGCCAAATGCTTTATATCCTTTACGCAAGTGAATGTTTAAATCGTTTGTACTACCAATATGCTCCTGGGGGACAATAAAAAACATTTGAATATTATTGTGACGAGGTTGTTTAAACGGGCCATTGTTTACACCTCGTTGCGGAATCATATCTTTTATATTTTTCCCGAAAATTAACTGTTTACTATCGGGGCTTGTTTTACCCGGTTGAACTATGGTAAAATCATCTGAAATTGTAATAATAGTCTTAAATACTTTGGGTGACAGAAAATGTTTTTTAAAGCCAAATATTTTAGATAAATACTTGGTGTAACGATTTTTCTTTTGGAAAGGATTGTCGTTTTCTTCTTCCTCATCATCGTAACCCAAAAATATACCTAAACGGTTGTTTATAATTGGATAAACATTATTGTAATCAACCTGTTCGCCTTTTTCTATCCATTCTTTTAAACGTTCCATTTTAGTCACCTGCATGTTTTGGTGTTCGTTTTCATCTCCATAATAGGTAATGTAAACAACCCTAATAAGTAAGTCTGCCGGATTTATTGCAATGGGTGAAGTATTTTCAAATGGATTGTTGTTATTATCATCGTTTTCGGATAAAAAAGCCGCTACCGACTTCTTGTATACTTTTGCCTGCCGGTCGTAAGAAAGGACTATTTCAGGCTTGTTGAGAAAGTGATTATAATTTACTTTAAGAGTAAACCTATCATAAACAACACAGTCTTTTATATTTTTTGCAGTTGTATCTTTTGACCTGAGCCATATTTGATTGTCTTTTATGAATGTTGGTTCAACCAGAATTTTCCTTGAAGTGAAATAGTACTTTATTTCTCTGTTGTAATATCGTTTTACAAACGAGAAATTTTCTTTATTAAATTCAATGGATAAAGGTTGGAATCCCTCTAATTTTCTATCAAACGAAGTGTAGATTGTATCTGCATTGGTAATATCCGGGAAAATCTCTTTAATATTACTCGGGAATACCTGGTGACTCAACTTTGTAATTGAAACACCTTCTTTATCTTCTTTTGAAAAATAGAATGTTTTGGGTTTCTTTGGAAACTCAAAAGCTAATGTGTTAATAAATAGGGATTCAGGCATAGGGCATAATTTAATTCTTTAATAATCTGCCTCCCGATATATCCCAAAACTTATTGAAAAAGGCAGTGAATTTTTCAATTACTGTTTCTCGTTTTTTGGTACGGTCGCCGGTTGGTGTAAACCTTGAAACAGGAGGCAGAACTTTTGTGATTGCTGTTCCTGTTGTTTGCACATAACCATCGCGGAAAGCGTTGTTTATAAAGTGATAGGTTTCTTCTTTATTCAGACTTTCTTCTTCTATAATCTTGTCCAGTTCCTCAACCTTTTTAGCATCAACAAATGAATGCCAATCGTCATCAACATTTGAAGAAGGGTTCAACGATTCGATAAAGCGTTCGATAAGGTCTTTTTTGTTTCGGAGTTCAACACTTGAATCGATTGCTTTACGGATACTGATTACAATTTCTTTGTCTTTCAAATGGCCTTCGTGATACTTTTTAATCAGTGTTAAAATGTAGTCGATATTGATTTCAACCTGTTTTATCAATTCCATTTCAAAGACAATATCGTCGTTTACATTTTCGCTGTCGCCTTTGTTTTTACCACGAAATTCGTTGTACAGGTTGATATACATGCTATGATAATCCTGCACATCGCGTTCGGTCAATATTTCGTTACCAGCAAACTCATCGAAAGTGGTAAGGATATTTTTTACTTTCAGAATGGCGCCATACAGTTTGATAAAATCCTTTTGGTTTTGTTCTCCAATAATTTGTTCTCCAACCGGAAACTTATCCTGTAAATCGCTTACCAAATCAATATATCCGGGAATATCCTTTTTGCCATCTTTATAACCATTGTAGTATTCGTTGTATGTTTTGAGTAATACAACTCCACCAGCTTCTTTATCGCCAAACAGGGCAATACTTTCGTTTGTTGCTTTTTCGAGGTTTCGGAAGCAAATAATATTACCGAATGTCTTAACTGAATTAAGAATACGGTTTGTGCGCGAATAGGCTTGTAAAAGCCCATGCAAGCGCAGGTTTTTATCAACCCAAAGTGTATTTAAGGTTGTAGCATCGAAACCGGTAAGAAACATATTTACTACAATAAGTAAATCAATTTCGCGGTCTTTAACCCGTTGCGATAAGTCTTTATAATAGTTCTGGAATTTGTCGCTTGAAGTATCCCAATTGGTTTTAAATATTTTGTTGTAATCCTGAATGGCAGCTTCCAGAAAGTCCCTTGAACTCTGGTCTAAACGGCTTGTATCTTCAAGGTTTTCATCTTCTATAATACCGTTTTCTTCATCGTCGGCTTCGTTTACACCAAAGCTGTAAATGGTAGCTACTTTCAGTTGTTTATCGCTTGGTAAGCCGGCCATTTGGCTTTGAAACTCGGTGTAATACTTTTTAGCTACATCAATAGATGCAACGGCAAATATTGCATTAAAACCGGCTAAGCGGCGGTCTTTTAACTGGTAAAAACTGTTTCGCTTTGTTTTTTGGTCGAAATGCTCCCGAATATATTTTACTACATTACTAATGCGCTCGGGGGCGGCTAAAGCCCTTTCCCTGTCAATATCCCAAACTTTTGCATCGGCAATGTTTTCCTGTTCCTTCATGGTACTGATGTAATCGATACGAAACGGGAGCACGTTTTTATCGGTAATGGCATCGACAATAGTATAAGTATGCAGTTTAGTGCCAAATGCCTGTTCGGTAGTGCGTAAATTGGGTTTGCTGTTACTGCTTGAGTTTACTGCAAAAATTGGTGTGCCTGTAAACCCAAACAGGTGATATTTTTTGAATGCTTTTGTAATAGCTGTGTGCATATCACCGAACTGCGAGCGGTGGCACTCATCGAAAATGATAACTGTATGCTGACCAAATGATGAATGGCTTTTGTTTTTCTTGATATGAACCGATAACTTTTGAATGGTAGTTATTATAATCCGGGCATTGGGGTCTTCGAGTTGCTTTTTAAGAATAGCCGTATTGGTATTGCTGTTGGCAGCCCCTTTTTCAAACTTATCGTATTCCTTCATGGTTTGATAGTCGAGGTCTTTCCTGTCAACCACGAATAAGACCTTTTCGATAAACGGTAATTTGCTTGCTAATTGTGCTGTTTTAAATGAGGTAAGTGTTTTTCCACTACCGGTTGTATGCCAAATATAACCGCCACCTTTTACAGAACCGAAGGTTTTGTAATTGTTGGAAACTGTAATTTGACTGAGTATTCGTTCGGTAGCAACAATCTGATAAGGACGCATTGCCAACAATAACTTATCGGTAGTAAAAACACAATATTTAGTAAGCAGGTTGAGCAAAGTATGTTTAGCAAAAAAAGTTCGGCAAAAGTCCATTAAATCGGTAATTGGGCGATTGTTGGCATCTGCCCACCATGAAGTAAATTCAAAACTGTTGCTGGTGCGTTTTCCTTTTTTTATTGAACCGTCGCTTAACTCTTTGATATGTGTAAAACGGGTGGTGTTACTGTAATACTTGGAGTATGTCCCATTCGTTATAACGAAAAGCTGTACATATTCAAACAATCCACTTCCAGCCCAGAAAGATTCACGATTGTAACGATTAATCTGGTTGAATGCTTCTTTTATATCTACACCACGTTTTTTAAGTTCGATATGTACCAATGGCAAACCGTTTACTAAAACGGTAACATCGTACCTGTTTGAACGTTGTCCGCAATCAACGGTATATTGATTGATAACCTGTAGTTTGTTGTTGTGAATATTGGCTTTATCGAGCAGGTAAATATTTTTTACTGTGCCATTTTCGCGGGTTAATAGTTGTATATGGTCTTCCTGAATAATGGTAGTTTTTTCTTCGATACCATTATTTTGATTGGCAATTTTGCTTTTGAAAAATTGCTCCCATTCCGAATTTGAAAATTTGTAATCGTTTAATGACTCTAATTGTGAACGCAAGTTCGCAATTAATTCCTCTTCCGATGTAATTGACAAATAATCGTAAGCCTGTATTTGAAGTTGTTCAATAAAAGCCTTTTCAAGCTCTGTCTCAGTTTGAAAAGAGGTGTCTTTACGGTATAGTGGTTGATATTCTGCAACAACTGTACTTTCGGGATTTTCGGCAACAAGAGCGTATTTATCCATTGCTTAATTCTTGAAATTCAATAATTTTTCTCTGTAATATTCATACTGCTTTCTCCTTGCCTCAATCTCGGCAGGCAAACCCACCGATATATCATTCACTAAAGCGTCGAATTTATCTAATATACCTACAATGCGTTCCTGCTCTTCCATTGGAGGAATTGGAATTTTGAATTGTTTTAATTTATCACCATGTACACGGATTACTTTTGTCCCTGTTCTATTTTGACTTTTAAAGTCTAAAAATGATGGGGTTTGTAAGTAATAAGCTATAAACTTGGCATTTTGATTATGATTGAAAATATAAGTCTCACCACTTATGGCAATTTCTTCATCTCCAAGCCATACAACAGTCTTACAAACATCTTCAACATTTTCACTTGTTGTTGCAATCACTAAATCACCTTTTTTTGCCTTTCTTAATTTCTTCGCCAATTCAGGAGAAACAAAGGTTTTAGTTTTATTGGCAGAAAAACCATAGTAAGTATAAATTTGTCCATAATGAATGCACCCTATACCACTTTCAGTAAAATCACTTTTTTGCATACCACTTCCCCTGATAAACTTACCAACTTCTCCAAGCATTTTCCATTCCACTTCTTTACCCTCAAAACACAACAGTTGGTCGCGGTAGTATTTATATTGGACACGACGCGCCTCCAGCTCCGCCTCCAGCTCCGCCTCCAGCGTAGTGAAGCTGTCTAAAATTCTTACGATTTCTTCCTGAATAGTTAATGGAGGAATAGGGATTTTAAACTTTTTTACTTTTTGTCCATTTATATTTGATTGAGAACCTTCTCCTAAAGCTTTTAAGCTTAAGTATTCATTACAAAGCCAATAAAAAACATATTTGTATAGAGCTTGCTCTTCATCAATTTCCAAATTACAACAAGCTTGATTTGTACTTAATGGTATTTTATTAATTGCAACTTTTGCGGCAGTTGCTCCATACATTGCAACAATTACACAGTTTACGGGAATTAATTTAGCTGAAGAATTTTTCAGGCCTTCCTCAGTTATCTTAATACTTGTATCAAAGATATCTTTCCAATCAACTTCTTGTGTTCTGAGCCAAGGAATTGTTCCGCCATAGTATTCATTTTTAGAAGTTAATGGAGTTCCTCCAGAAGAAATATTCTTACAAATATCTTGTATCTCCTTAAAATCGACTCCATCAGGACAATGTTGTAGGATAAGTTCTTCTATTTTACTCATAGATTCCTCCTTCCAAATCGGCAACTATTTCGTCAATAGCTATACGGAGTTTATTTTGGCGGATTACAATTTCGGCAATATGAGCATTGAGTTTTTCAATATCCACTTCTTCAACAATACTCTCTTGCTCAACATAGCTGCTTACTGCAATATTATAATCGTTTTCGGCTATGTCTTCATTTTTTACCAATTGGCAAAAATGGTCTTCATTTTTCCGGTCGATAAATGCCTTTAATATTCGTTTGCGGTTATCATCAGATAACTTGTTTTTATTGCCACCACGCTCAAATTCTGCCGAAGCATCGATAAACAGTGTAGCATTATCTTTTTTACTTTTTTTAATTACAATAATGCAGGTGGCTATGGTTGTACCAAAAAATAAATCGGGAGGAAGCTGAATAACGGTATCAATATAGTTGTTATCCACTAAGTATTTCCTGATTTTTTGTTCGGCACCTCCACGATACAATACGCCCGGAAACTCAACAATGGCAGCCGTACCCGAAGTAGAAAGCCACGAAAGCATGTGCATGGTAAATGCCAAATCGGCTTTGCTTTTTGGTGCCAGCACTCCGGCAGGTGAAAAACGAGGGTCGTTTATTAAAAGAGGGTTGGCATCGCCATCCCATTTAATGGAATAGGGTGGATTTGAAACTATTGCATCGAAAGGCTCATCATCCCAATGTTTGGGTTCGGTAAGGGTATCGCCGTGAGCAATATCGAATTTCTCGTAGTTTATATCGTGCAAAAACATATTGATACGGCAAAGGTTGTAGGTAGTAATATTTACTTCCTGTCCGTAAAATCCCTGCCTTACGTTTTCTTTACCCAATACTTTGGCAAATTTTAATAACAGAGAACCTGAACCACAAGCCGGGTCATAAACCTTGTTTACTTGTTTTTTACCTACTACAGTCATTTCGGCAAGCAACTCGGAAACTTCCTGCGGTGTGAAAAATTCACCTCCAGATTTTCCGGCATTGCTGGCATACATGGTCATTAAAAACTCGTAGGCATCGCCAAAGGTATCAATGGTGTTGTCCTGGTATTCTCCTAACTTTAATGCTCCTATTGATTCGAGTATTTTAACTAATTTCTCATTTCTTTTCTGAACTGTTCCTCCCAGTTTGTTGCTGTTCACATCAATGTCATCGAACAACCCTTTTAAGTCATCTTCGCTGTCGGTTCCTTTGGCTGAATTTTCGATATTCTTAAAAACCTTGCTTAATGTTTCGTTCAGGTTCTCATCGTTCTTCGCTTTCTTCTGAACATTTATAAATAACTCGGAGGGCAGTATGAAAAAGCCTTTTTCTTTTACTGTATCAGCCCGACCAAATTCTGCATCTTTATCTGAAATTTTGGCGTAGTCAAAATTTGTATTTCCGGTGCGTTGTTCTTCCTTATTGATGAATGAAGTCAGGTTCTCGGAAATGAACCTGTAAAATAACAAGCCCAGTACATACGATTTAAAGTCCCAACCATCTACACTTCCGCGAAGGTCGTTTGCTATCTGCCATATTGCGCGGTGTAGTTCGTCGCGTTCTTGCTCTTTTGCCATTTATAATATCTTGTTTTAAATTCAGTTTTATAATTCTACGTTAAACTCTTTCTCTCTAAACCAATTTCTACTGATTTCATTATTGTCGCTTTTGGGTTTTGGGTCTGCGGTGTTTACTTTAAATGTTGTTGGTAAATTGACTGCATGCCCGAATATTAAAGCATGTTGGGTCGGAATTGATGGTAATCGCTTTAATATCGTTTCGGAAATGTGAGGTGTAATCTGTCTTATGTGGGACAAGTCCTCTGGGTTTTGAATTCTATGTACAATAAAATTGCTACATTGAGACAATACGGTTCTTGATAATTCACTTGGTCTTTGCGAGGATATTAGCAAAAACATACCATATTTACGACCTTCTTTTGCTATTCTTTCAAAAATTCGGTTTGCATCACCAAATACTTTACCCGAATCTATTGATATATATCTGTGAGCTTCTTCTAAAACAAGATTTACAGGAAATATATTCCGGTCTTTTGCTTGTCGTAATTTTTCAAAAATCATCCTTGATAAAACACAAGAAATAACTTCAACCATTTCATCATTTGCTGAATTTAAGTCTATTATTATAATTTGTGATTTCTTTGTAAGATTTTCTACACCAATAAATTGCATTAAAAAATCATTTTGCTTGATGTTTTTACGATTTTGAGTTAGAAACTTAAAATCGTCACGATTTTGTATACTCTTATACCTTGTAATTAAAGAGGAACAATAATCTCTAATTTGTTTATTTCCATGGTATTCCTCATACAATAATGATGTTTCAAGGGCTTTTCCTAAATCTTCAAAATTGAATTTTTCAGAATTATAAATAGGGTCTATAATAATATCTTCTTTAATAAATTTACGAACAGCATTCTTAAATTTATCTTCTTCATCTTTGCTTGGAAAGTTGCCGAATTTCGCATCAAATTTGGAAAAATCGACATTCGGATTGAATTTCGCGTTTTCTAAAAGAGAAATTATCCTTTGTCGCTTTGCTACAGGGCTTTCCCAATGTTCAAAAACATACATTATGCTACATGCATAAATATGTTGTAGTGCATCAATCGATAAATTTTGAGTAAACCCAAGTGCATTTCTCAAAATTGGCAGTTGAGTCCGTTCGCTTGCTTGTAATAATAATGCCCACTCATCAATATTCAGAAACCAATGTGGTAATACAAATTTTTTTAATTGGTCTTTATCTGCCTCTGGGATTTCGTCTATTGTAAAATTTTTTATCTCAATATTTTCGTTATTCTCTGTAATCTTACTGAAAGCCTGACGATATTCTCCATTCACATCGAAAAAGATAAATGAACTACCCGCAGCGCTATAATCAAAATACTTATAAAGTGTTTGCAGCATAGAAGCAATGGTGCAAGATTTTCCGCTCCCGGTGTTACCTAAAACAGCAGAATGGCTTCCAAAAAATTTATCTATGTCAATTTTAACTTCATAGTCAGGGAATATACTTGACCTCCCAATTGGCAGAGAGATATATCTATTTTTGCAATGGCAGTTATCCGCTTTACACTCTTCCTTGTTTTGACAGCTTTGTACTATCGTTTTATTAGTTTTGAAAATTATATCCAGTTCTTCCTCTTTAATATAAAGAACATCAGAATATAAGGTAGGATAAACACTAACTCCAAAATCGAAACTTTTATTATTTATTGTACCTATTGGAATAACTTCTAAAAATTTACCTGTTTGAATTTTACTTAATATTTGTTCCGTGGGATTTGAAAAAGGTACATTCAAATCTTTTTCACGTACCCCAGAAACCTCAGCAACCAAATAGTAGTTTTGATAAGGTACAATAACATAGCTATTTAATTGAGCAAAATAGTGAATGTCATCAAATCCGCTAACATTAAAGTTTTCTAACCCGCTTAATAATTCTACCGTGAAACGGTCGGAATTGATTGCAACAATCTTCCCAATAACTCGTTGTTTGTCTTCTTTGGTCATTTCAGCAAATCTTTTAAGTTATTGATTGTTGTTTCCATTTTTTTATCTAAATCTTCATTTGTTAAGTCTGGAAGAATATCATCAACAAATCTTTTAAAAAAATGTAAGGGTATATAATGGACATTATCGCCGGGAAATTTCTCACCTATTATCCAAATTCTTGAATCATCTAATTTTAATAATTCTCCAATCTTGTTGTATTCAGTCGGTTTACCGATAATTATTAATCTGAATGAAGGTATTGTAAATGCCTGAAATATAAGATTGTTAATATGTTCATCGTTAAAGCTATATCCAATAGTAACGAGGATATTATTATTCATCATTAGTTTTCGTTGAAACTCTCGAAATAAGTCAGAATAAGGACTACCAAAGCTTGCATTATATTTTAAAGGTGTAGGATAAATCATTATTTCCTTCTTTTTCAAGCTCCTAAACTGTGGGTTTTGTATTTCCTGAACTTTGAATAACTTGTTTTCACCTTCCGCTTCAATCCAATTAACAGACCCATGTATCTTATACAGATAAAAGAAGTTATCAATTACACTCCATTTTGATTGCGATAAATCCATTTTTTCAGCAAGGGCATAATTAAAGATTGTTGGATTAAAAAACTTACTGATACCACCCGTAAAACCATTTGCATAATGTATTCCCATTAAATCCATTGCCTTTTCGGAATACAAATCATAGTTGGTTGTAAATATGTTTAATCGAGGGAGCGTGGAATTTCTTGATAATAATTTCCTGTAAAATTGTTTATAGATATCCATTAAAGGAGTATCTACTTTGTTATGAGCGTTTTCTTCATTAAGAATCTTTTTTAGTAAAAAATTTCTTGCTTTCTGAATTATATTATTAATTCTTTCATCTTCTGATGTTTCCTTTTCATCACCATCTTCATCCGAAGTTTGGACTGCTATAGTTCTCTTTTCATAATAATATGACAAGCTATGTAGTGTTGATAGAAATGTTTCAAGGTTGGTGTTAAATGTTTCATTTTCTACATCTATTTGCAGATTATCTTTTAGCCAATCTTTATCTTCCTGAAAGTTTTCTAATCCATAAAATTCTTTAGCCAAAGGTACCATAACAGGTATCCCGATTTGTATAAATTCAGATTCTCCTGATTCGTCGTTTTTTTGTTCAATCTCACATGAAGAACATCCGCTACCTAAAAGAAATGATAAGTTTTTGTTATCAAGAACTTTTAAAAAGGAATCTTTGATTTTCTTAAGATTCGAATCATCGCCTAAATCAAGACCTTGAACTTTATCAGAAGAAATTACATTCTCCTTACCCTTATAAAAGAATATTTCCATTTTAGTTTTCCTTTATATGTTTTTTTGCCATATCCAATACCATGTCCGCAACTTTCCTTTCATTAGCCAATATTGAAATTATCTGGTCGGTAAGCCAAAGAGTCAATAACTCCTTTTCATCAATTCCAAGAAGTTTAGCTATGGAAACAACCTGTTCACGTTTTGCAGGGCGGTCGCCTCGCTCAATTTTGCTATACATTGGAGTATCAATTTCCAGTGCTGAGGCTAATTGTCTTTGAAGCAATTGCTTTTCTTCTCTCAACTGTCGAATTTTATCGGCAAATAACATCGGCTATAATTTTATATATTTGACTTTTCAATTTTTGAATTGTCAGAATTTGAACAAATATAAATAAATAAGCATAAGTATCGAAAAATAATGACAGGGAATTGTCAACAAAAAAGCGAACATCTCTGCTCGCTTTTCTATCAGGGCTTCTGATATTTATCGTGGGCGTAATGGTTAATTAATCCATTGTCTGTGAAGCGTTTTATATGCTTCTCGGCTGTCTTGTCCGGGATGCCTAATTTTTGTGCCACTGTCAAATAATCTTTCCGGCAGAACTCCTGTGGGAGTTCGTCTAAAAACTGTTGTTTTTGATTTTTAGGGGCCTCTATGATTGTTTCAGCAGGTAGCTGTTGAAATACATTGGCCGCGTGCTGCACAAGTATTTTAACCATCGATAATGCAGTGTTAAAATCGCTATCCATACAAACCAATGGAGAATGAATATCACCGGTATCCATAATACGCAGGGTAGTGAGTGTCATTGCAATGCGAAAAGTAATGAGACCGAGCCGCCGAACGGTGGCGAGGTAATCAGCACCATACAAACATAAATATTGATTTTGCGTTTGGGCAAAATAGGCATTAAATGCCTGTTGCTGTCCAGAGGTTAAGCAAAAACGTGTTGGTTCCGATTGGTATTGCAAGTGTTTGTATAAATCATAAAATTCATGCCCTAAGCGATTAAAAAAGCTGTCGAGTGTTTGGTCGGATGAATTGGCAAATACATCGTTCCAAACCGGGCGAACATTCATAAAATAGAACATAAAGCGACTGAATAATCCGTTTTCGGCACTTGGAATAAGTGCTGAAACCTGTTTTGGCGTTCCTGATAAAAGAGCAGATAAACGGGGATTGTTGATTTCAACATACTCCCTGTCTTTTCGTCTGTTGTATGAAATTGTTTCGTGATGGAACGCTTTGCGAAAACCATCTGAATAATTTCCATGCTCGCTTTTAAATGTAAGTGCAAGCGTGTCGCCTTCGGTTTCAAAAATAAGACCTGAACCATTGTTGTCGTTTAATATCTGGAATAATCCGGTTGCACTATTGTTGGCCGGAATAATCAGCATTTTTACAGGTGGTTCTTTGGGGCGTTCAACTTCTGATTTGTTCTTTGTTGAGGCATATTCTGCCAGCTTTCTTTGATACTCTTCAAATTCGAGCTTTGAAATTTCCCGTAACGATTTGTGTATCGGCTCAACCAGTTTACGGCACAACGTTAAACGGCCTTTACCAGCCGAAGCCTGAGCCGTGACGAAAAGAAATAAATTCGGATAAACTTCCCTCTCAGCATAAATGCCATAAATATTTGGCAAGCATGAGGATATTGCAACCAATGAACCAAGCAAAAGAAGGTCTCTGTCTTCGTTGGAGTTGGATTTTGCAACTACCTTTTGCAGAAGTTCTGGAAGGTCGGAATAGACTTCATCGGGAAATGTCGGAAGGTTTGTTTCCTGCAATTCCTCCAAATCTCCTGTTTCTTCTTTTATAGGTGTTACCAGATTTGTTTCTACTATTGGTTTATTGGATGGATGAGGTACAGATACACTCACACCGGCTGACTTTGCAAGGTGGTAGAGTGTTTTGATAGTAACGCCGTGGCCGTGCGAAGCAAGGCAGGCGTTGTATTGCTTATCAGTTTCAGACTGGTTGTAACCAGGATAAAAACTGCTTAAACGATGATAATAAGACCGACCGCTTTCGCCCAGAGCGTCAGCGAGGGCAAAGCCAAGGTCTCTCCAATCGGCATAGTTGGGGGCAATATCAATGGATGCAGCTTCAATCCGTTGTGTTATTGTTTCAATCTCATTTGAAGTATCAATATTCGATTGAGGTATTACGGTTGTTGAAACTGTGTTTTTTTCTGTGACATTATTTGTTGCCCAATCTGTGGGTTTAAATTTCTTCTTGCTCATACTTCTTCAATAATAAAGGATTAATAAAAACGTCAGGGTCATAAGGTAGAAAGCAAGCCCGGGAAATATCTTTTCCTGACTTGTCAACCTCGATCGAATAGGTTTGTAAAATGTAATTGGCTACCGAGGTGAAGTATTCACCGTGGGGAGATTCTTGTGTATCTATTTCAATAATCCATTTCAAACCATCACTGGAAGGACTTACAAACAATAGCTGAGTATCAAAATACTCATCGGCAAGCAAGGCTTGTCGTAGAGTATCTAAATCCTGAACATGGTCAAAATCGATGCACAAAAGCTCGGAATGTTTTGCAAGTGATTTGTCGCTCCGGGAATTAAATACACCTGAAAAGGTGCAATAGTCGAAGTTTGAAGCCTTGTATTTGCGAGCTTTGGCACTATCCGCAATGTTCCTGAGTTCTTCTGTTTGCTGTTTGTAATAATCTCCCTTAATTGCATTATAGACCTGAGCCAAGGAAACTGTTTTGTGTGGAAAAACATTCCGTATAGGTGCTTTAAAAAATGAAAAGGCAAAGCCTTTTTCATTTTCTGTGTTTACTGGTTTTTTATTAAATGCTGGCTTGCCGGATTTATTTTGCTTATAGAAACTCCAATTCTCCCCGATACGCAGGTTCATCTCTTTGTTCAGGATTTGCAATAAATCATCTCCTGACTGTTTGTAATGCAGTTCGGCGAAGTCGAATGCATCACCGGCAGGGATAGAATTATCACAATCGGTATGCTGTGCAAACTCTTTATCCATAGCATTCCCCAAGATGTTTTCTTTAAAAATGAAAATATTCAATGTCGATTTATCGGCATTGAATGGATTTTTGGCAGGGGAACAAGTCCTCCCCGAAAGGGAGAGGACTGTTTCATCTGGATAATACAATCTCAAAATATATGCATAGATACCAATGCCATATTGAGTTTTTGATAATACCGCCTCTTTACTTATTGCCTCCATAATACTTGATTTTCATCATTGTGTAATGATTGTTGAGGATTCGGGAAATATCAGAGCGGCGATAGTAGATTTTATTGCCAATGCGGGAAAATGGCAATGTGCCATTTGAACGCAAGGTTTGCAATGTCCGTGGACTGATATGCAGAATTTGCATTACATCCTGATTGTCGAGCCAATCCTCTAACCTGTCAGCTAAAGGACTATTTGCATTTGCAGGGCATACAGAACAGGAATTTTCATCCTGATTAGTTTGCTGTTTACTTGTTTTAAAATGATTGCGGAAAGCGACTGCAAAAGGTTCCTGACTGTTTAAAAAGTAGTCTGATAGTATTTCGCCAATGGTTTTAGGTTCGCTCATTTTAAACCTCCCTTCCTGTTGGCGACAAATGCGGCTGCATCTGCCTGTATTTCTACAACTGATTTGTGTTTGTCACCAATTAACCATGCATCAATTTCGCTTTTAAGAAATTGGAGCTTTTTACCTTTCTTGTGGTAAGGAATGAGTTTTTGTCCAATCCAACCATAAACTGTTTGACGGGCTGGCTTGTCAGGCAAATAGTTACACAACTCTTGTAAATTAAACCACTTGTCAGATTCGGGCAATTCTGACCTTGTTGCACTAAGCAGGGTTTCTAATCTTTCCACCTTGCCGATTAAATACGCCAATGCTTGTGGCATATCGTTAAATGAAATCTCCGTTTGAAAATGATTTACTTGCATTTTTCAAATTTTTAATCATAAAAAATTTGAGGCTCCATCAATGCCCAAGAGCCTCTTCTTTGAGCATTGACTTACACGAATTTACATTCAATAGGTGCAGTAAATCAGATATTTACACTCCGCACGGAGTGGGTACGGAGTACGGAGTGGCATCAATAAAAAGAAAAAGACCAACGCTTTAGCGTCAGTCTTATATCTATTTTCTTATTATTTTTTATCGAGAAACGGAGTGCGGAGTTCTATTTCATAAGATTTGCAGCTCTTTCTATTTCAGATAATTTCAATTTTGGTTTTTTCTGGTCACGTAAATTCGATTCATTAAATTGGCTACCGTCATCATCAACAAAGCATGCACAAACAATTTTCCAAATACTGTTGCCCGGATAGGTAATAACTTTAAGTTCATTGCTTAACAGCTTTATGAAATATGATAAAGTGCTTTTACCGCCTGTCCATCTGATAGGATTTGCAACAAACTCACCAGAAAACACATGCCTGAAATCTGTTATGCTAGTTTCCTGTGCTATAAAAGCATTCTTTTTTAAAGAGTCCATCAAGTCTGGAATATTGCTGCTTTTTGTCTGAATATGTTTATAGTTGAATGAAAGAATGTCAGACTTTGGTTTATTTTCTTTTTGTTCTGCAGGAACAACATTGATTACCTGGACTTCTTTTAAATAAGTATTTTCCGGTGCAGGTTTGTTTAGAATCCTACTATATATATCAGCGATATTCATTTTGTTGTCCGCATGAATAAACTCTGCAAAATGACTTTGAACTTCTAAAAAACATTTAACCAATGAAATGAGTGTGTAATTGGTAATAAATGTAGATTCTTTATGTTCTCGGTCGGTATTAAAATCAGCATGTTTTGAAGTGATTAAGCTCAAATCATAACCCCTGCGCATAATCAAATCATTTGTACTGGCAAGTATCGAATTTAGCTCACCATTAGTCTTTTTTAGCTTGAAAAGAATAATATTTTCACTGTCATTTGATACACCTTCAACTAATTGATTTAGATATGTGGTAATATCATTACTGACCAATCTTTGATAATACCGGATTTTGTTGGAAAATGCAGGTATGGAAAAATCAAGGATGTAGTTTGCTAAAAATTGTTCCTGAACTATTGGATTGCTTCTTAATGCAGGGGCGTAAAAATCATCTGCTTTGATGTTTTTATCAAGCCAGGGGCGTAGGTCATTTAATATTATTGATTCAATTGTTTTCATGCCGGTATCATTCAGGTTTAATATTTAACTTGATTGCATTGGTAGCTTTTTGTTTCTTCTCATCTACCACTTTTGCATAAATCTGTGTAGTTCTTACATTGGTATGACCAAGCATTTTTGACACAGTATAAATATCTGTTCCACCAGCCAATTGTAAGGTGGCGTACGTGTGGCGAAAACAATGGAAAGTTATATTTCGGGTAATACCAGCAGATTTAATCCAGCGTTTTAATGGCCCCGAAATCCAAGAGGGGTCTGGTAAATCTTCAAAAATTAATTGCTCAGGCTTGCCGGGTTCTCCGCAAAGTTGATAGGCTTGTTCTGATATTGGCATATATTCAACACCTTTTGTTTTTTGCTGGGTAAAGTTGAGGCGAATTTGTTCGCCGACAACTTGTATTTCCTTCCATTTAAGTTTTTGAATATCACAATGGCGAATGCCTGTTAAGGCAGAGAATAAAGCGGCACGCTTTAATATTGGGCGGTCGCATGGTGTTTCTGCCAATATATTTAATTCATCAACTGTGAGGTGTTCTCTTCTGCTTTCTTTATCCTGTATACCTTTTATTTTAGCTGAAATATCTACAGTTAAATATCCATCAACAAAGGCTTGTTTTAATCCAGCCTTAAAAATGCTGAAATAAGTGGCAGCGGTATTATGGGAAACTGTGCCCTTTTTATTACCACCGCATGGAGCTGAAAGCATAAAGCGGCGAATTTCTTCGGTTTTCCCCATGCTGATTTGAGAGAATGGAAGCGGTTGGTTGTTTGTGAAAAGTTTTAGTAATTCTCCAACACGGTTCCAATTTACAATAATGGATTGCGAGCTATTGCGGTGACGGTCTTTTGAAACCTTTGAAAAATATTCTATAAAATCTATTTGCTGGCGTTGGTTCTGAACTGCAAGTTCAGCTTCTTTCTCTGTGTACAAATCTGCGTTGTCATATTCTTTCTGTCGAATATTGCGAACACCATCAGCAAAAATGCACGCCTCCTGGTCAATGGTGCTTTTACATTGGATTATCCCATTAACATCTCTTTTGGGCTTAAATGTTTTCTTTCCATCAACTGCAGTTCGGGCGGTTCTTGATTTATCCCATACCGGGGTTGTAATTGTCCTGTTTAGTGCTTCAATTAAACGTTGAGGTTTGTCAGTTCCATTGAAAAGCGGATAGCATTCAAGTATTAAATACCATTCGTTGTGATATTCGGATTTGCGGAGCTTAACAGTACATTTGGTTTTTGCGAGTTTCTTTTTCATAGTCAGGCGATTTATCTGTGAGCGAATATCCGGTCTATTTCGACTTTAGGAACATAAACGAATTTTCCAATCTGCTTTCTTGGTATGCCATTTTTGCGAATGGTTTTATTAACTGTGGAGGCTGATATGCCAAACTTTTCGGTTATCTCTCCAATGGTGTAGCATTCATTCTGATTATAGTCGAGCTTTTTGTTTATTGCTTCGGGTTGGATATTAGAAACGGTTTCAACCTTTGGGAACATTGCTTCAATATGAATCCTGCTAATGCGGGTTAAACGCTCTCCTAAATTTAAAGCGGGTATATTTCCTTTTTTGATTTGGCGGTAAATGGTATCTCTTGAAATGCCAAATAAGGCTACCGCTTCAGCAATTGAAATATAAGGGCGGTCGGCTGGGATTTGCTCAACAAGACTTTTGCGCTTTTCTTCTTTTTTGCCTTGTGCTTTCTTTTTACGGTAAGCAGCCTGAGAACATTTTTCAGAGCAATATTTGGAGGTCACTGTTTTAGCGTTAAACTGTGTACCACAGATTTCGCAAGTCTTCGGAAGTATAAATTTGCTACCTGGCATATCAATCACTTTTATAATTAATAAGTAGTGATAAGTATTTATTAGTTGCACCTTATGGTTAATTAAGTCGCGTAACAAATATGTAGCAAATATAAGAAAAATAACGATATAAATCAATAAATATCGAGAGAAAAGAAAATAAAAAACCGCTGTAAATCAAGTATTTACAACGGTTTGTATATGGATTTAAATCCTTGTTTTTGGCTTTTACTTTACTTCTTCGAAATCAACATCGGTAACTTCCTGATCGTTTCCGCCATTGCTACTTTCGCTACTGCCAGCGTTAGCTTGAGCATCAGGGCCAGGTTGTTGTGCTTGTTGTCCGGCATTGTATAAATCCTGTGAAGCAGCTTGCCATACAGTATTTAATTCAGCCGAAGCTTTGTCAATTGCTTCAATATCCTGGTTTTTATGAGCTTCTTTCAGACTGCTAAGAGCAGATTCAATCGTTGATTTTTTATCGGCCGGAATTTTATCTCCAAATTCTTTTAATTGTTTTTCAGTCTGGAAG